>NZ_JBFAAJ010000011.1:8085-167755 GCF_040639695.1 Amycolatopsis sp. NPDC023774 | reverse complement strand
ACCCCCCATCACCCCCACTACCCCCCCCCCCCCCTCTCCCATTTTTGTGGGCGGGGGCCAACACCCCCAATTTGGGGGTTGCGTTGCATATAACCCCCCCCACGCCGCATTGGGGCTGCGGGTGAGGGTGCGGTCAGCGCAGGCGGTCGAGGCGGGCGGCTGCCGCTTTGGCTTCCGCGCGCAGGCGTTCCACCACCGACGCGGCGGACCCGTCGTCGGCGAGGGGGTAGGTCTGCCCGGCCCACAGCGACATCGCCTCGGGGTCGTCGGCGCGTGCGGCGGCCGCGCGGATGGGCTTGCTGAGGTGGTGTAGCTGTGGGTACGCGGCGGGCGCGTGCGCCGAGAGATCGCTCAGCACGCGGTTGACCAGGCCTCGCGCCGGGCGGCCGCTGAAAGCGCGCGTGAACGCCGTCAGCCGGCCTGCCTCGGCCAGCGCCCGGCGTTGCGCCGACGGCGTGCCCGCTTCAGTGGTCTGCAGGAACGCGGTGCCCAGCTGGGCCGCCGACGCCCCGGCCGCGAGCACGGCCGCCACGTCGGCGCCGTGCACCAGCCCGCCCGTGGCGACCAGCGGCAGGCTCGTGCGCGCGGAGATCAGCCGCAGCAGGGCCAGCAGGCCGTACTGCTCGCCACCGGCCGGGTTCGTCGCGTTGTCGGTGAACAACCCGCGGTGGCCGCCCGCCTCGAAGCCTTGCACCACGAGCGCGTCGGCCCCGCGGGCCGCCGCGAGGTCGGCTTCCTCGGGGTTGGTGACGGTGACCGCCACCTTGCCGCCCGCCTCGTGGACCCGGTGCACCTCCGCGGACGTCGGCGCGCCGAAGGTGCACGACACCAGCGGCACGCGGTGGCGCACGACCACATCGAGTTTCGCGGGGTACTCGTCGTCGTCCCAGACCGGCTCGCCCGGTTCGACGCCGTAGCGCAAGGCCTCGGTGAGCATCCGCTCGCGGTGGGCGGTGACGTCCACGGTCGAGCGGCTGCCCGGCACGAACAGGTTCACGCCGAACTTCCCGCCGGTGAGGTCCGCGGTGTGGGCGATCTTCGCCTCCAGCGTCTCCGCCGACAGGTACCCCGCTGCGAGGAAGCCGAAGCCGCCGGCGGCCGTGACCGCCGCGATGAGCTGAGGTGTGGTGGGGCCGCCCGCCATCGGCGCCACGATCACGGGGAACTCGAGATCATCGAACATGCGCCGAGCCTAGTGATTCGCTCCGGCGGGTGAGACGGGAAGACCCCCCACCCGCCGCGGCGTTAGTGTGCGACATGACCGCCGATCTGGAACACGTCCGCGCGCTGTCGTTGCAGGAGAACGGCCTCGCGACCATCTCGACCACCCGCGCAGACGGGACGGTGCACTCGTCCGTCGTCAACGCCGGAGTCTTCGACGACCCCGTGACCGGCAAACCCGGCGTCGCCCTCGTGGCGCTGGGCAGCGCGTACAAGCTCAAGCTACTGCGCGCCACCGGCCACGCGACGCTCACGTTCCGCCGGGGCTGGGACTGGCTGTCGGTGACCGGGAAAACTCACCTCATCGGCCCCGACGACCCCGACGCGGCCTTCGACCCGGCCGGCCTGCCGACGCTGCTGCGTGACGTCTTCAAGGCCGCCACCGGAACGCACGACGACTGGGCAGAATACGACCGGGTGATGGCCGCGGAGCGCCGCGTCGCGGTGTTCGTGGCGGCCGAGAAGATCATCGGCAACCGCTGAAGCCCGGCGGCGAGCCCGTGCTGTCCGCCGCGGGCTTCGCCGTGGCTACTTCTTGGCCTTGCCGCTGTCCTCAGTGGACAGAGCCGCGACGAAGGCTTCCTGCGGGACCTCGACCCGGCCCACGGTCTTCATGCGCTTCTTGCCTTCCTTCTGCTTCTCGAGCAGCTTGCGCTTGCGCGAGATGTCACCTCCGTAGCACTTGGCGAGCACGTCCTTGCGGATCGCGCGGATCGTCTCGCGCGCGATGATGCGCGAGCCGATGGCCGCCTGGATCGGCACCTCGAACTGCTGGCGCGGGATCAGCTCGCGCAGCCGCGTGGCCATCCGGTTGCCGTAGCCGTAGGCCGCATCCTTGTGCACGATCGCCGAGAACGCGTCCACGGTCTCGCCCTGCAGCAGGATGTCGACCTTGACGAGCTCGGCGACCTGGTCGCCCGCCTCCTCGTAGTCGAGCGAGGCATACCCGCGCGTGCGCGACTTCAGCGTGTCGAAGAAGTCGAAGATGATCTCCGCGAGCGGGATGTTGTAGCGCAGCTCCACGCGGTCCTCGGACAGGTAGTCCATGCCGAGCAGTACACCACGCTTGCTCTGGCACAGCTCCATGATCGTGCCGACGAACTCGCTCGGCGCGAGGATGCTGACCTTCGACACCGGTTCGTGGACCTCGGAGATCTTCAGCCCGCTCGGCCAGTCGGACGGGTTGGTGACCACGACCTCGCTGCGGTCCTCCAGCACCACGCGGTAGACCACGTTGGGCGCGGTGGAGATCAGGTCGAGGCCGAACTCGCGCTCGAGGCGGTCGCGCGTGATCTCCAGGTGCAGCAGGCCGAGGAAGCCGCAGCGGAAGCCGAAGCCCAGCGCGACCGACGTCTCCGGCTCGTAGGCGAGCGCCGCGTCGTTGAGCTGCAGCTTCTCCAGCGCTTCGCGCAGCTCCGGGTAGTCGGAGCCGTCGACCGGGTACAGGCCCGAGTAGACCATCGGCTTCGGCTCGCGATAACCGGCCAGCGGTGCGGTGGCGCCGTGGCGCTCGGACGTGACGGTGTCACCGACCTTCGACTGGCGGACGTCCTTCACACCGGTGATCAGGTAGCCCACCTCGCCGACGCCGAGGCCCTTGCTGGGCTTGGGCTCCGGCGAGATGATGCCGACCTCCAGCAGCTCGTGGGTCGCGCCGGTGGACATCATGCGGATCTTCTCGCGCGGGGTGATCTTGCCGTCGACCACACGGATGTAGGTGACGACGCCGCGGTAGGTGTCGTAGACCGAGTCGAAGATCATCGCGCGCGCCGGGGCGTCCGCGTCGCCGACCGGCGCCGGGACCTGGCGCACGACCTCGTCGAGCAGCGCGCCGACGCCGACGCCCGTCTTCGCCGAGACGCGCAGCACGTCGGTGGGCTCGCAGCCGATGATGTGCGCGAGCTCGGCCGCGTACTTGTCCGGGTCGGCCGAAGGCAGGTCGATCTTGTTGAGCACCGGGATGATCTGGAGGTTGTTCTCCAGCGCCAGGTACAGGTTGGCCAGCGTCTGCGCCTCGATGCCCTGCGCGGCGTCGACCAGCAGGATCGCCCCCTCGCACGCCTCCAGGGCGCGCGAAACCTCGTAGGTGAAGTCCACGTGGCCGGGGGTGTCGATCATGTGCAGCACGTGGTCCTGGCCCTCCACCTGCCAGGGCAGGCGGACGTTCTGGGCCTTGATCGTGATGCCGCGCTCACGCTCGATGTCCATCCGGTCGAGGTACTGCGCGCGCATCGCCCGTTCCTCGACGACGCCGGTGAGCTGCAGCATGCGGTCCGCCAGCGTCGACTTGCCGTGGTCGATGTGGGCGATGATGCAGAAGTTGCGGATCAGTTCCGGCGGCGTGAAGGTGGTGTCGGCGAACGTCTTGGGCGCTGTCACTCGTGTGGTCCTCGGGAAAGGTCGGGGGTGGCCGCTTCCTATCGTCCCATGGACCTCCGGGTGCGGTTGGGGGTCATCCCCGATGCGAGCGCGCCGGGCTCGTGGTGACCTCGAAGGATGAGCACTCCACACCCTCCCCCGGGGACCTTCGACACCGCGCTGGACCGGGCGTTCGGGCACCCCAGCGGCCTGCTGGGCCGCGTCGGCGGCTGGCTGATGTCGCGCGGCAACGCCGCCACCGAGCACCGGCTCGTCGACCTCGCGCGGCTGGAACCCGACGAAACCGTGCTGGTCGTGGGTCCCGGCCCGGGCGTCGGCCTCGACGCCGCGAGCCGCCTGGCCGGCGAGGTCGTCGGCGTCGAACCGTCGGCCGAGATGCGCGCCCTGTGCCGGGAACGCTGCGGCGACCGCGTGAAGCTGCGCGACGGCACGGCTGCGTCGACCGGCTGCGCCGACGCTTCCGTCGACGTCGTGCTGAGCGTCAACAACGTCCAGCTCTGGGACGACCGCGCGGCCGGCTTCGCCGAGCTGTTCCGCGTGCTGGGTCCCGGCGGCCGGCTGCTGCTGTCGGCGCACGAGAAGTGGCTGCCGGTTCCCCGGCACGATCTGGCCGCCGAGGTCACCGCTGCGGGCTTCATCGACCTGCAGACGTGGACCTGGCAGCCGCCGGGCTTCGCCGCCCTGGCGGCGCAGCTGCGGGCCCGCAAGCCCTAGCGGGAGTCCCTCCGCAGCGGGTGGTCGGCCGGCACCTGTACCAGGACGATGCGCAGGCCGTCCGGGTCGGTGATCCAGGCCTCGTCGAGCCCCCACGGCTCGCGGCGCGCCCCGCGGACCGGCGTGACGCCGCGCGCGGCCAGCTCCTCGAGCGTCGCCGGCAGGTCACGGACCTGCAGCCAGAGGTCGACGGCCGCCGAGGGTGTCGCATCGTTGCCGCCCACGACCTCGATCGAACCGCCGCCCGCGAAGAAGACCGTGCCACCGGGGAACTCGCGGCGAATCGCCAGCCCGAGCGTGTCCCGGTAGAACGCGGTCGAGGCCTCCAGGTCGCGCGGGTGGATCAGCACGCGGCTGCTCAGTACGTCCATGCGTCCTGCCTACCCGAGTGGCTCAGGCCACCGCAATCGCGGCGATCCCGGCCAGCACCACCAGCGAGCCCACCAGCCGGCGTGCCGCGTTCCGCTCACCGAGCACGAACCACGCCGCGAGCCCGCCCAGCACGATCGACAGCTCCCGCGCCGGCGCGACCAGGCTGACGGGCGCCATTCGCAGCGCGTAGAGCACCAGCAGGTACGCCGCGGGCGAGGCGATCCCGACGATCAGCGTCTCCTTGCGGTGCTCGCGCCACAGCTCGCCGACCTCGGCGCGGTCACGAAGGGCCGCGGGCGCCAGCAGCACGCTCTGCACCAGCGCGCCGCCGCCGAAGTACACCAGCGGCGGCACCGCGAGCGTCGTCACGGAGTGGGCGTCCCAGAGCGTGTAGGCCGCGATGGTCGCCCCGGTGAGCACGCCGTAGAACACGCCGGCGCGGCGCGCTTTGACGTCGGCCTTGCTGCCGCCGAGGCTGATCACCAGAACGCCCGCCACCACGAGGAACGCCCCGATCAGGCCGAGCACGCCGGGGTGCTCGTGCAGCACGAGCACCGCCGCGAGCACGGACAGCAGCGGCCCGGTACCTCGCGCGAGCGGGTAGACGATCGACAGGTCGCCGACGCCGTACCCGCGCTGCAGCACCGTGCCGTACGCCACGTGCAGCACGGCCGTCACCGCGGCGGCGAGCAGCCACGTCCACTGTGGACGTTCGTTCTCGATCAGGAGCGCAGTGATGACGACGGGAAGCAGCACCACGGCCGACACGGTGTAGTAAAGCCACACGAACCGCGGCCCGCCGAAGGTGACGCGCTTCGCGGCGAGGTTCCACCCCGCGTGCACGACGGCGGCGATGAGGACGAACGACAGAGCTGTGGTGTTCACCGGACCCCCTCGGGTCTTCCGCGCACACGGAAGGCCGGGTCCTCCAGGCTTTTGTCCCGTCAGATGAACGGCGGGCGTCGGGCCGCGCCGATGGTGCCGCTCGGACCTGTCCCGCCGGCCCTGGTTGTCTTGCGTGGCGGTGCGGCGGGCCGGCAGCGGAACCCTAGGCACTGCGGTTTCCACGGTAGCCGAACCGACCACTCCGGGCCGCCCGAGGGGGCCGCGAGCAGGCCTGTTAGGCTTTCCCGTCGTTGCCGTGCGGCATTCCGTCAGGGAGGAAACCCGGCCGCGCCTGTCTGTACTCCAGGCGCCCGGAGCCACTTCGACGCGGCAGCGACCTTCACCGAGACGAAAGCAGGATGCCTTCATGGCCAACATCAAGTCCCAGATCAAGCGCATCACCACCAACGAGAAGGCCCGTCAGCGCAACCTGGCGATCCGCTCCTCGGTGAAGACCGCGATCCGCAAGTTCCGTGAGGCCGCCGACTCCGGCGACAAGACCAAGGCCCTCGAACTCCAGCGCGACGCCGCCCGCAAGCTCGACAAGGCCGTCACCAAGGGCGTCATCCACGCCAACCAGGCCGCCAACAAGAAGTCGGCTCTCGCGAAGCGCGCGAACCAGCTCTGAGCTGATCGCAGCACCACCCCGCCAGACCTGAAAGAGCCCGGTGACCGCTCGGTCGCCGGGCTTTTTCGTGCGCACTCCCGCACCCCCCTGCGAGCAGCGTTCCCCTCGAGGAGCCGCGGCGACGGCCGCTCGGCTGGCGGATGCCTGTTGCTGAGTCTGCGCACCCACCACCGACCGCCCGGGTCACCTCGCGCGCCGAGGACCCGCTCACCAGCCACGCACCGAAATCGAGGCGCCGCTGCGCACCCAGTCTCGTGCGGCTAGAGCCCGCTCAAAACCACGCGCCGGATCGCAGCGTACCCAGCGACCGCGTGGGTCGCCTCGTGCAGTGGCGACCGTCGGGCGCTTCACTGCTTCCCGAGCGCCGGCTTCGGCCGCGCCGTTCAGCGGGTCGAACTATGCCCGGCCGAGCAGCGTCAGCGTTCGCCCTTGGCGGCGACGACCTCGACGACCGCGCGCTCCAAGGCGTAGTCCGCGTCGGCCGCCACTCCCTTGACCTCGGCGTTCAGGCGGGCGACCACGCGCATCGCCGTGGCGAGGCCGTCCTGGCCCCAGCCACGTGACTGGCCCTGCGCCTTGCGGATCTTCCACGGCGGCATGCCCAGCTCGCCCGCCATCTGGTTCGGGTTGCCGCGGCCGGCGGCGGACACGCGGGCGATCGTGCGCACCGCGTCGGCGAGGGCGTCGGCGACCAGCACGTGCGGCACGCCCAGCTGCATGGCCCAGCGCAGCGACTCCAGGGCCGCCGCGCGGTCGCCGCCCACGGCCTTCTCCGCCACGGCGAAGCCGGTCACGTCGGCGCGACCGGTGTGGTAGCGGCGCACGGCCTGCTCGTCGACCACGCCGCCGGTGTCTGCGACGAGCTGCGTCGCCGCGGAGGAGAGCTCGCGCAGATCGGAGCCGACGGTGTCCATCAGCGCCATCACACCCGCCGCGTCGATCTTGCCGCCGACCCGGCGCACCTCGTTGCGCACGAACGACTCCCGCTCGGCGGGCTTCGTCAGCTTCGGGCACTCGGTGATTTCCGCGCCCGCCTTTTTCAGCGCCGCGGGCAGCGCCTTGGCCGCCTTGCTGCGCCCGCCGCCGTTGTGCACGACCACGAGCACGATCCCGTCGGCGGGCGCCTTCAGGTAGGCCATCACCGCGTCCGCCAGCTCCTGCGAGATGTCCTGCGCGGAGTCGAGTACGATGACCCGCCCCTCGCTGAACAGCGAGGGGCTCACCAGCTCGGCGAGCACGGGCGGTGTGAGTTCGGACACCCGGCTGCGCGTCATCTCGGCCGTCGAGTCCACGGCCCGCGCGGCGTCCAGCGACGCACGGACAGCCCGCTCGATGAGCAGTTCTTCCTCACCGAGGACGAGGTGGAGCGGCGCAGGTGCGGTGGTCACCCCGCCATCTTCTCACCCGCGCCGCCCCGCGCCCGCTCCGGTGATGTGCGCCGCCACCGTGGCACGAGGTGATCGCCATGTCGTACGGTGTACCCGAGGCCGCGCCCCACGAGGCACGCCGACAACTGAACACCGCTCATCCAGAGGGGCAGAGGGAACGGCCCGACGAAGCCCCGGCAACCGGCGTACAGCCTGTCTTCCCGAATTTGCGGGATAGCTGACGACCACGGTGCCAATTCCGGCCCGCTTTTGCGGGGCAGATGAGGAAAGGAACCTCGCGATGACCGTTACCCTCGGCACGACCTCCACCAAGAAGACCCTGGACCTCGGTCCGGCCGTCGAACTGGTGTCGAAGGAAGAGGGCCACCGGCAGCCACTCGCCCCGGAGTTCGTGTCCGCGGAGGACTTCTCGCCGCTCGAGGTCGCCTACGACTTCGGCCGCGTGCGTCGCGAAGACATAGAGGCCGGCCCCAAGAACATCTGGCGCTACAAGAAGCTCCTTCCTGTCCCCTCGACCGTCGAGGAGATCCCGAACACCGAGCCCGGCGGCACCCGCCTGGTGAAGGCCGACCGGCTGGCCAAGGCCCTGGGTCTCAAGTCCCTGTGGGTCAAGGACGACACCGGCAACCCCACGCACTCCTTCAAGGACCGCGTGGTCGCCGTCGCGCTGGCCGCGGCCCGCGAGTTCGGCTTCGAGGTCCTCGCGTGTCCCTCGACCGGAAACCTGGCCAACGCGACGGCCGCCGCCGCGGCCCGCGCCGGCTGGCGGTCGGTCGTGCTGATCCCGAAGTCGCTCGAGCGCGCCAAGATCCTCACCACCGCGGTCTACGACGGTGACCTGATCGCCGTCGACGGCAACTACGACGACGTCAACCGCCTCGCCACGGAGCTCGCCGGCGAGCACCCGACGTGGGCTTTCGTCAACGTCAACGTGCGCCCCTACTACTCCGAAGGCTCCAAGACGCTCGGCTACGAGGTCGCCGAGCAGCTCGGCTGGCGCCTGCCGGAGCAGATCGTGGTGCCGATCGCGTCGGGCTCGCAGCTGACCAAGGTGGACAAGGGTTTCCGCGAGCTCGGCCAGCTCGGCCTCGTGGAGGCCAGCCCCTACAAGGTGTTCGGCGCGCAGGCCACCGGCTGCTCCCCCGTCTCGGCCGCGTTCCGCGCCGGCCACGACGTGGTCCAGCCCGTGAAGCCCGACACCATCGCCCGCTCGCTCGCGATCGGCAACCCCGCCGACGGCCCCTACGTGCTCGACGTCGTCAACCGCACCGGCGGTGCGATCGAAGACGTGAGCGACGAGGAGGTCGTGGAGGGCATCCGGCTGCTCGCGCGCACCGAGGGCATCTTCACCGAGACCGCCGGCGGCGTCACCGTCGCGACCGCGAAGAAGCTCATCGAGGCCGGCAAGATCGACCCCGACGCCGAGACCGTGCTGCTCATCACCGGCGACGGCCTCAAGACGCTCGACGCCCTCGAAGGCCGCATCGGCCCCAAGGCGACCGTGCCCCCGTCGGCCGAGGCCGTGAGCAAGGCCCTCGGCCTCTGACCGCCGGGCCCGCGGGCCGCTTCCCTAGCGGGGCGGCCCGCGCGGCTCGCCCCGGCGCGCCACCGCCGGGCCGCCGTCACCGGGCAGCACGGCCGTGTCACCGTCCACATCGGTCCGCGTCACGAGCACACCCAACGTGCCCAACACGTCCACTGTGGACTTCGCCGGGTGCCCGTAGCTGTTGCCCGCGCCCACGCTGATCATCGCCGCCCGCGCGCCCACCGCCTCGAGGAACTGGGGCAACGAGTAGCGCGAGCCGTGGTGGGGCACTTTCAGCACGTCGGCGTGCAGATCCACCCCCTCGGCCAGCAAGTCGGCCTGCGCGGCCAGTTCCACATCACCGGTCAGCAGCACCTTCCCCGCGGCCGTGGTCGCCCGCAGCACCACGGAACTGTTGTTGATCATCGTGCCGTCCTGCAGGGTGGCCGCCCGCACCGTGACGTAGCGCGGCCCCAGTACGTCCAGCGACAGCCCCGGCCAATCGAGCCGCTGCCCGTCGCTCAGCTCCAGCACCGGAACGTGGTGCGTCGCCGCCTCCTGCGACACCTGCTGCCACGCCCACGCCGGCGCCCGTCCTGGGCCGACGGCGATCGCACCCACGGCCCGGCCGTCGAACACCGACGACAGCCCGCCGATGTGGTCGGCGTGCAGGTGGCTGAGCACCAGCAGCGGGATCCGCTCCACGCCGAGCCGCCGCAGGCACTCGTCCACCGGCCCCGGCTCCGGTCCGGTGTCCACGACCACCGCCCGCCCGGGCTCCGCTGTTGCCAGCACCACGGCGTCGCCCTGGCCGACGTCGCACTCCACCATCGCCCAACCCTTCGGCGGCCAGCCGGGCGAAAGGACCCGCGGCGGCACCACGATCAGCAGCACCGCCACCAGCCCCATCGCCACCAGCAGCCGAGCGCGCCGGAACCGGAACGCGACCACCACCACGACCAGCACCCCCGCCGCGCACACCCCGCCCCACCAGCCACCCGGCCAGGTCAGCACCGCACCCGGCGCGCGGGCCCCGTGCCGCGCGACGGTGATCAGCCAGCGAGCCTCCGGATCGGCCAGGTGCACCAGCACGTGCCCGGCTCCGGGCCACCACGGCCCGACCACCGTGGCCAGCACCCCGAGCACCGTGACCGGCGCGACGACGGGCGCCGCCAGCACATTGGTCACCACCGAGATGAGGCTCACGGTGCCCGCCATGCCCGCGATCACCGGGGCGGTGACCACGAACGCCGCCAACGGCACCGCGATGCCCTCGGCGTATCCCGGCGGAATCCCCCGGCGTACCAGCGAATCCGCCCACCGCGGCGCGAGCAGCACCAGCCCCGCCGTCGCGAACACCGACAACGCGAACCCGAAGTCCGCCGCCATCACCGGATCCCACGCGACGAGCACGCACACCGAGAACGCCAGCGCCGGGAACGCGGATCCACGCCGGCCCAACGCCAGCGCCAGCAGCGCCACCCCGCCCATCACCCCGGCGCGCAGCACGCTCGGTGCCGGACCGACGAGAATCAGGAAGCCACCCAAGCACAATCCCGCAGCGGCCGCCGACACCCGGGGCCCGATGCGCAGCAACCGGCACAACAACAACACCGAGCCGCACAGGATCGCCAGATTTCCCCCGCTGACGGCCATCAAGTGCGTGAGTCCCGACTCCGTGAACTCCTGCTCGACCTGCTCTGGCAACGCACTCGTGTCGCCCAGAACCAGTCCGGGCAACAGCCCCGCCGACTCCTCCGGCAACACCGCGCACAACTCGTGCAGCCCCGCCCGCAACGCCGCGGCCGCCCGCTGCCACCACGGCGCCCGCGTGACCCCGGCCGGAGCGCCCTGCACGTAAACGACCGCGGCCGTCAGCTCACCCCCGCGCGCCGGCGCCAGGCGACCCGATGCCGTGACCTCCTGGCCCGGCAGAAGATCAGCCCACCCGGCCACCGGCGCGAGCAGCAGGACCCGGCCGGTGGACCTCACTTTCCGACCGTCCACAGTGGCTGATTCCACAGTGGCCGATTCCACCCGGGCGTCGATGGCCACCGACCTCGTGCCCGCCTGCTGATCGGCGTAGCCGGCGCTGTGGATCGGCCGTGGTCGTTCTGTGACCTCCACGCGGATTGTGCCGGTTCCCCCGTGCACGGCGGCCTGTCCGAGTGCGTCCTGCTCCGGTCCCCTGATGCGCCACGCCGTCGGCAGCGCCACGACGAGCCCTAGAACCAGCAGCGCGCCGGCCGCTCCGAGCCACCTCCCACGCCGCCGCGCGAGCAATACGGCCGACAAAACCGCGGCCACAACCCCGAAAACCTCGGCCGCCCACCACCCGAGCCGCAGCCCCGCCAGGGTGCCACCCCAGGCAGCCAGTGCTGCCGGGACGAGCCGAAGGTCGTGGTCACGCCACGAGGGCGCGGCTTCCGGTTGGACGAACATCATCCGACCGTCACCTGCTCGCGCAGCTTCTCGAACTTGCTTTCTCCGATGCCTTCCACATCGCGAAGTTGTTCGACGCTGGAGAAGCCGCCGTGCTGGGTGCGCCAATCGAGAATGCGGCCGGCGGTGACCTCGCCGACGCCGGGCAGGGTGTCGAGCTGCTCAGGCGTGGCCGAGTTGAGGTCAAGCTTTCCCGGTGCCGCGCCGGCGCCTGCCGGGACCGAGGACGCGACCGCGATGCCGACGGCGAGCTGTTCGCCGTCGGTGAGCTTGCGGGCGAGGTTCAAGCCGGAGAGATCAGTGCCGGGGTCGGCGCCACCGGCGGCCCGCACCGCGTCGGCCACGCGCGAGCCGGCCGGAACGGTGACGAGACCGGGCGCGCGGACGTGGCCGATCACGCTGATCACCAGCTTCGCGGACGTCGAAGACGCCGGCGCCGCAGCGGACGGGTGAGCCTTCGCGCTCGGCAGCGACGGTGCCACTTCCGTCGCGGGCGATCCGCTGAACACCGCGAACCCCGCCGCGATCAGTACGGCCACAACCACGAGACCCAGTACGACGAGGACTCGAGGGCTTTTCAGCACGCCGGGCAGACCAGGATGGGCCGGGTCGGCGCCGCCGGGCAGCCAGCGCCGAACCAGCCGGCCGCCGGGCCCGACGGTGCGTGGGCCCGCCGCCAACTGATCGGCCAGCCAGGCGAGCCTGGCGTTCACGGGAGTGCCCGGATCACGGGCGGTCTGCTCGAACACACGTGCGACGCTAGGCGCTGATCGACACCGGCCACCAGGCCGAATCCGGCCGCCTGTGGATAACTGCCCCCTTGTGGACAACTCGGCCTCCGCGGTGGCCGAACGCCGGTTCCGGTCGGCGCCCGGTGCCATGCTGACGCCCATCGCCGCCCTCGACGGCGCGCCACAGGAGGGACCCCACCATGACCAACGAAGCCGAGATCCGCGCCCTGATCGGAAACTGGGCCACTGCGGTCCACACGGGAAATCTCGACGGCGTCCTCGCCGACCACTCCGACGGCATCGTGATGTTCGACGTCCCGCCGCCCCACGAAGGGGTCCGCGGGATCGACGCCTACCGCGAGACCTGGCCGCCGTTCTTCGTCTGGCAGGCGGAAGGCGCGACGTTCACCATCCTGGAGCTCGACGTGACCGCGGGGGACGACGTGGCGTTCGCCTGGGCGCTCCTGCGATGCGGCAGCCCCGCCGACCCACCGGACCACCATCTGCGGCTGACCATCGGCCTGCGCAAAATCCAGGGCCGCTGGGTGGTGACGCACGAGCACCACTCGTTCGCCGCCGTCGACGCCGACACTGCCGAAAACGGCCCGGTAGATCCCCCCGGATTGAAAGTGAACGATGACTCATGATAAACCTGAGTCCTGGTTCACTTTCAGGAGGTGTTGGTCTTGGTCCCCAAGGTCGCCCTGGTCACAGGCGCGTCGTCAGGTATCGGGGAGTCCACCGCGCGCGAGCTGCTGGAGCGTGGGTACACGGTCTATGGCGCCGCGCGAAGGGTGGAGCGGATGGCGGACCTCGCCGAACGTGGGGTGCGGACGATCGCGCTGGACGTGACGGACGAAGAGTCGGTGGAGAAAGCCGTGGCAGCGATCGTCGCGGAGTCCGGCCGGATCGATCTGCTGGTGAACAACGCCGGCTACGGCTCGTACGGCGCGGTCGAAGACGTGCGCCTGTCGGAGGCTCGTTACCAGTTCGAGGTGAACGTGTTCGGGGCCGCGCGGCTGATCCAGCTCGTGCTGCCCGTGATGCGGGCACAGCGCTCCGGCCGGATCGTGAACATCTCCTCGATGGGCGGCAAGATCTACACCCCGCTGGGCGCCTGGTACCACGGCACGAAGTTCGCGCTGGAAGGGTTCTCCGACGCGCTGCGGATGGAGGTGCGGCCCTTCGGGATCGACGTGGTGGTGGTCGAGCCCGGAGCGATCGCGACGGAGTGGGGCAGCATTGCCGTGGACCACCTGAAGGAGGTCTCCGGCGAGGGCGCCTATTCGGGCCTGGCAGGGAAGCTGGCGAAGGGCATGAACTCGGGGATCAACGCGCGGCTGATGTCCCAGCCGTCCGTGATCGCGAAGACCGTCGCCAAGGCTGCGACCGCCCGGCGCCCTCGCACCCGTTACGCTGCGGGTTTCGGCGCGAAGCCCTTGATTTTCCTGCGCCGCGTCCTGCCCGACCGCGCTTTCGACACCCTGATCATGAGGGGCCTCGCGAGCTGACCCCGGAGAACCGATGGACCCGTCCCGCCCGCTGCGCGCCGACGCGGTGCGCAACCGCACGAAGATCCTCGACGCGGCGCGGGAGCAGATAACCCGGCTCGGCCCCGACGTCCCGATGGACACCATCGCCGAGGCCGCGGGGGTCGCCGTGGGCACGTTGTACCGGCACTTCCCGACGAAAACCGACCTCGTCACGGCGGTGATCGGCGAGCACAGCCAACTGATCACCGAGGCGATCGAGGCGGCGGCCGAGCGGGTGGCCGGCGGCGCCGACGCGATGACCGAGATCTCGGCGCTGATGAGCCACATCGTCGAGGCGGCGGCCGCCGACCGGGCGGTGAAGGCCGCGGCGCAGAACGTCGGGGCGGAGTACCTCACGCCCGAGCAGGAGAGCCGCAGCCGAGCGGCCACGACGCGGATGATCGAAGCCGCCCAGCGCAACGGCCGGCTGCGCGACGACGTGACGGCCGACGACTTCTACCTGCTCATCCTGACTGCGCCGACGGAGGTTCAGCCGGCGGTGCGGGCGCGGTGGCTTGAGCTGTTCCTTGCGGGCTTCACCACCGGCAAAAGCTGAAACTCTTACCGGCCAGGGAGGATCACCGCTCCCGCTGCACGACCACCCCGAGCACGCCCGGCCCGGTGTGCGCGCCGATCACGGCGCCCAGCTCCGAGACCACGCAGCCGCCGGCGCAGCCGGGCACGGCTTCCTCCAGGCGGTTGGCCAGCTCGACGGCTCGTTCCGGCGAGGCGAGGTGGTGCACGGCGAGCTCGACCGGGCCTTCGCCGGCCGCCTGCACGGCGAGCTCGACCAGCCGCGCCATGGCCCGGTTCATGGTCCGGACCTTTTCCAACGGAAGGATGCGCCCTTCGGACATGTGCAACACCGGCTTCACCGCGAGCGCCGTGCCCAGCAGCGCCGCCGCCGGCCCGATGCGGCCACCGCGGCGGAGGTGCTCGAGGGTCTCGACCACGAAGAGCGTGGACGAGCGCCCGGCGGCGTCGACCGCCGCCGCCTCGACATCGACCGCCGATTTGCCGGCGGTGGCGGCGACCGCGGCGTGCAGCGCGGCGAACCCGAGCCCCATCGCGGTCGTGCGCGAGTCGACCACGCGTACGAGGTCCGGACCGACCTCCTGCGCGGCGAGCACGGCGGCCTCCCACGTGCCGGAGAGCTCTTTGGACAGGTGCACCGACACCACGGACTCGGCACCGTCGTCGAGCGCGGCGCGGAAGACGGTCGCGAACTCGGCGGGAGTGGGCCGGGACGTGGTGACGATTTTGCGCTCCCCCAGCGCTTCCGCGAGCGAGGCGGGCCCCATCTCGGTGCCGTCGTAGGAGACGGCACCGTCGACGAGGACGTGCAGGGGCACCACGCGCACCGAGTGCCGGTCGGCGAAGCCCTCCGGCAGATGGGCGGTGGAGTCCGTGACCACGGCGACCGACACGCCGTCAGCCTACGTGGCCGGGGCGCAAAGCCGGTGTCATCAGCTTCGCCATGGCCGTGCCGACTGCTTCGTGTCCTGCCCAGCCCCAGTGCATGCCGTCGGGGTTGCCCGCGCCGCCGAGCACGTGGTCACCCACGACGGCGGGGAGATCGAGCAGCGGCACGTCCAGCCGCGCGCCCCACGCGGCCATCGCGGCGGCCGCGGCGGGGCGGGCGGTGTGGACGCGGCCGTACGCGTCGGCGCGGTGCACCGACGGCAGCATGCCGAAGATCGGCAGCTCGGGCCGCAACACGCGCAATGCCTCCACGGCGAGGTCGAGGTAGTGCACGGTCAGCTTCGCGGGCAGCACCGCTGGCCGGCCCCGGAGCACGACGGACAACCGCGGCTGCGCGGCGAGATACGCGCCGCGCACGACGCGACGCACACCGTCGGGACGGAGGTAACGCAAGCCGCTGCGGAGGTAGGTCGGCAGGGGCGACGGGAGCGTGTCCATGCTGCCGATCGCCAGCACGACGGCGTCCACGTGGTGCAGATCGGCCCACACGCGCGGATCTCCGGTCAGTGACCACCACACGTCACGCGCGGTCCAGCCGATACCGGCGACCACGTCGGCGCGCCCGTCGAGCGCGGTGGCCGCGACGTTGGGCCACAGGCGTGGTTCGTCGGCAGCACAGGGGCCCTCGGGACCGTGGAAGCTCAGCGAATCACCGAAAACGAGCAGGTGCGGGCCCATCGATCAGCCGGTGATCCCCGCGTTGTACGCGTACAGCCGCCAAGCGTCGTCTCGACGGCCGAGCTCCACCCAGTGGCAGTTCATGATCCCGCCGAGCGACGGCCAGATCTCGATCGGCAGGCCGAGCAGCTTCGCCGTGAGCGCCACGATGAGGCCACCGTGTGACGCGAGCAGTACCGACTCGCCCGCGTCGGAATTCGGCTGCAGCAGGTCGTTCACGACCTCGCCCGCGCGCCCGGCGACGTCCACCCGGGACTCACCACCCGGCGGCGCCCACGCGGCGTCGGTGCGCCACTTGTCGCGCTCACCGGGGTACGCGGCGTCGACCTCGGGGCCGGTCATGCCCTGCCACTCGCCCAGGTGCGTCTCGCGCAGGCGCTTGTCGATGCGCAGCGGCACGCCGATCGCTTCGGTGAGCACGGTGGCCGTGTCGGTGGCGCGGTGCAGGTCCGACGCGATCACGAGGTCGGGTGAGAACCGCGCGAGCGCGGGAACGGCGAAGCGCGCCTGGTTCCAGCCGACCGGGGTCAGCGCGGAGTCGAGGTGACCCTGCATGCGGCCGGCGGCGTTGTAGTCCGTCTCGCCATGCCGCCAGAGCAGCAGCCGCTTCAGGCTCACGCGTCCAGGCCGTCCACGCTGTCCGCGGCGGCGTCGCGATCGGCCGCGGCGGCGGGCTCGAGCCCTTCGACCTCGATGCGCGGGCAGTCCTTCCACAGCCGCTCCAGGCCGTAGAACGAGCGCTCTTCCTGGTGCTGCACGTGGACGACGACGTCGACGTAGTCCAGCAGCACCCAGCGGCCTTCGCGGGCACCTTCGCGACGCACCGGCTTGTGCCCGCCGATGCGCAGCTTCTCCTCGACGTTGTCGACGATCGCACCGACCTGCCGCTCGTTCGGCGCGGACGCGATCACGAAAGCATCGGTGATCACGAGCTGGTCGGACACGTCCAGCACGACCACGTCGCTGGCCAGCTTGTCGGCTGCCGCGTGCGCGGCCGCGACGGCCAGCTCTCGTGCCTCGGACGTCGCTGCCACAGTGCTCCTTCAGGGTTCGGGGTACGCCCGGACGAGGGTACCCGGTCACTCACCTCGGTCTTTGCGGTACAGGTCCTTCTTGGCGATGTAGCGGACCACGCCGTCGGGCACGAGGTACCAGACGGGCTCGCCCCGCTCCACCCGCTCGCGGCACGCGGTGGAGGAGATCGCCATCGCCGTGACCTCGACGAGGCTGACCTTGCCGCTGGGCAGGTGGTGCGAGTTGAGCCGGTAGCCGGGGCGCGTGACGCCGATGAAGTGCGCGAAGTCGAACAGCTCGTCGGCCTTGTGCCACGTCAGGATCTGCTCCAGCGCGTCGGCGCCGGTGATGAAGAACAGCTGGTCGTTCGGATACTCCTCGTGCAGGTCCCGCAACGTGTCGACGGTGTAGGTCTGGCCGCCGCGGTCGATGTCGACGCGGCTCACGGAGAACACCGGGTTGGACGCGGTGGCGATCACCGTCATCAGGTAGCGGTCCTCGGCGCGGGTCACGACACGCTCGGACTTCTGCCACGGCTGCCCGGTGGGGACGAAGATGACCTCGTCCAGCGCGAAGCGCGACTGGACCTCGCTGGCCGCAACGAGGTGACCGTGGTGCACGGGGTCGAACGTGCCGCCCATGACCCCGATCCGGCGTGGTGACATAGCCGGTGAGCCTATACGCGCGGGCGCGCGAGGGCTCCCCGTTCCGCCTGCGACGTGCGTACTGTGCTGCTCGTTACCAATCCGACCACAGGAACGGCGGGAACGGCGCCGGACGCGGCAGCGTCCGGTTGGGTGCCCGCCTGCATCGGGTCGGATCGGCAACGTGCGAACCCGGCCTTCCCACTCCCCACGTGGAGGCCGGGCCCGCGCGCCGCGCTCCGGCGGTCAAGGGGGCATCGCCGGGTGACCGGTCACCTCCCCCGAGAGGCACCGATTGCGCCGGGGACGCGGGGTGCCTGACGCGAGTCTCGATTGTGACTTGAGTCACATAACTGTAGGTATTCGGTCGCGAGCGGTCCGTTCGTGCCACGTCCGGCTCCCGTTCTGTCGGCCGCATGGGGTAGACCGGGGACGTGGACACCACCGAAGCCCTTCGCGAGCGCGCCGAGACCCTGCTGCGTGCGCTCGCCGGCGAAACCGCGACCCTGCGCGAAGACCAGTGGACGGCGATCGAGGCCCTCGTCGCCCACCACCGGCGCGCGCTCGTCGTGCAGCGCACCGGGTGGGGCAAGTCGGCCGTGTACTTCCTGGCCACGGCCCTGCTTCGCGAGCAGGGTGCCGGTCCGACCGTCATCGTCTCGCCCCTGCTCGCGCTCATGCGCAACCAGATCTCGGCGGCCGCGCGCGCCGGGATCCACGCGGCGACGATCAACTCGGCCAACGCGCAGGAGTGGGACCAGGTGCAGGCGGCGGTGGTCGCCGGCGACGTCGACGTGCTCCTGGTGAGTCCCGAACGGCTCAACAACCCCGATTTCCGCGACGCCGTGCTGCCGAAGCTCACCGCGAGCGCGGGGCTGCTCGTGGTGGACGAGGCACACTGCATCTCCGACTGGGGCCACGACTTCCGGCCCGACTACCGCCGGCTGCGCACGCTGCTGGGCGACCTGCCCGATGGCGTGCCGGTGCTGGCCACCACGGCGACGGCCAACGACCGCGTGGCCACCGACGTCGCCGACCAGCTGGGCATCGGCACCGGCGGCGACACGCTCGTGCTGCGCGGTCCGCTCGACCGCGAGAGCCTGCGGCTGGCGGTGGCCGAGCTGCCGACGGACCAGGCGCGCCTGGCCTGGCTCGCGGAGCACCTGGCCGAGCTGCCCGGGTCCGGCATCATCTACACCCTCACGGTCGCGGCGGCGCACGACGTCGCGGCGCTGCTCGGCGAGCGCGGCTACCCGGTGGCGGCCTACACCGGCAAGACCGACCCGGCCGACCGCCAGGCCGCGGAAGACGACCTGCTGGCGAACCGGGTCAAGGCGCTCGTGGCCACGTCGGCGCTGGGGATGGGCTTCGACAAGCCGGACCTCGGGTTCGTGGTTCACCTGGGCGCGCCGTCGTCGCCGATCGCCTACTACCAGCAGGTCGGGCGCGCCGGCCGGGGCGTGGAGCGTGCGGAGGTCGTGCTGCTGCCGGGCCGCGAGGACAAGGCGATCTGGGCGTACTTCGGCTCGCTGGCTTTCCCCGACGAGCTGCGGGTGTCGCAGGTGCTGAACTCGCTCGCGTACGCCGACCGTCCACTGTCGACAGCCGCGCTGGAGCCGACCGTGGAACTGTCGCGCTCGCGGCTGGAGATGGTGCTGAAGGTACTCGACGTCGACGGCGCGGTCCGGCGTGTGCGCGGCGGCTGGGAGAGCACGGGCCAGGAGTGGCAGTACGACCGCGACCGCTACGCCCGGGTCGCGAAAGCGCGCGAGGCCGAGCAGTCGGCGATGCTCGGCTACCTTTCCACGACCGGCTGCCGCATGGAGTACCTGCGCCGCCAGCTCGACGACCCGGACGCGGCGCCGTGCGGCCGCTGCGACAACTGCACCGGGCAGCACTGGGACACGGCGGTGTCGGAGGAGGTCGTGGGCGCGACGCGCGAGCGGCTGGACCGGCCGGGCGTCGAGGTGGCTCCGCGCAAGCAGTGGCCCAGCGGGATGAAGCGACTCGACGTGCCGTTGTCGGGCCGCATCGCCGCCACCGAGCAGGCCGAGCCGGGCCAGGTGCTGGGCCGCCTCACCGACGTCGGCTGGGGCTCGCGGCTGCGCGAGCTAGTCGGGCCGGGCGCGGTCGACGACGTGGTCCCGGAGTCGGTGTTCCAGGCTTGCGTGAAGGTCCTGGCGGCGTGGCCGTGGGCGGAGCGCCCGACGGCCGTCGTGGCCGTGCCCTCGGCAACGCGGCCGGTGCTGGTGGCGAACCTGGCGGAGCGGCTCGCCACCATCGGCCGCTTGGAGCACCTGGGCACGCTGGACTCCGCCGGCCCGCCCCCGCGGCAGGCCAACAGCGCCCAGCGCCTCGCCGACCTCTGGCAGCGTCTCTCCTTGCCCGGCGACGTCGCCACCCGCATTGCCGAGACCCCCGGCCCCATCCTCCTCGTGGACGACGTCATCGACACCGGCTGGACGATGACCCTGGCGGCCCGCCTCCTCCGCAAGGCCGGTTCGAAGGCGGTGTTGCCCTTCGGTTTGGCCAGCACTTCCTGACCTCCCGCACGCCCCGGACGAGCCGCGCGGGAACCGAGACACACAAAGTCGCCGCCTGCCCCGCGACGGCAGCAATGCGCACGGGGCAACCGGCCCGCAACCGGCAGCCGTTCAGCCACCGCCGCCAGCAGCCACGGCCGGGGCTGACGGAGCGCGCGAAGGCGCTCTTGGCCTTCGGTTCCGCCAGCACCTCCTGACCCGCCCACAACCCGGACGAACCACGCGGGCCCGAGACACACAAAGTCGCCGCCTGCCCACAACGGCTGCCCACGCGCACGGGGCAACCGGCCCGCAGTCGGCAGCCGGCGGCCACCACCACCGCCAATAGCCACGGCCGGGCTGACGGAGCGCGCGAACGCAGCGTTGCGCTTGGATTCGGCCAGCACCGCCTGACCCGGGAAGCACGGCCGCGACCACGGGTCCAGGCCACCCAGGCCGTCCGACCAAATCCACTTCCAGTCGGTGAAGAACTACCGATCTCCGGGCATTTCTGGCACAGTGCCCTTCCACCCGAGCGGGAGGTGGAGGTCGCCATGGCCGGATCGACGGCGGAGGTCGCGACGAGGCACCGGTTGCCGGTGCGGAAGTTGTTCGCCGCCAGTGCCGGGAATGCGCTGGAGTGGTTCGACTGGACGATCTACGCGACGTTCAGCATCTACTTCGCGGGCGCGTTCTTCCCCTCCGGCAACGAAGCGCTGGCCTTGATCAACACGTTCGCCACCTACGCGCTCGCGTTTTTCTTCCGGCCGCTGGGCGGGGTGCTGCTCGGGCGGTTCGCGGACGTGCACGGACGTAAGCCCGCGATGATCCTGACCATCGCGCTCATGGCGGGCGGGTCGGTGGCGATCGGGGTGCTGCCGACGTTCGCGCAGGTCGGCTGGCTCGCGCCGGTGCTGCTGCTCGTGGCGCGGGTGGCGCAGGGGCTTTCGCTGGGTGGCGAGGTGTCGAACGCGTCGGCGTACCTGGGGGAGATCGCGCCGGCGAAGAGGCGCGGCCGGTATTCGTCGTTCTTCTACATCTCCACCGGGTCGGCGGTGCTGATCGCGACCGTGCTGGGGTTCGTGCTGGCGCGGACGATGGACAAGGCGCAGCTCGCGTCGTTCGGCTGGCGGATCCCGTTCCTGCTGGGCGGTGTGCTGGGGCTGGTCGGGCTGTGGTTGCGGCGGAGTCTCGCGGAAACCGAGCTGTTCGAACAGAAGAAGGAGCAGGCGCGACGCGTCGAGCGGCCGTTGCTGACCACGTTGACGCACCACCCCAAGGCCGTCGGGCAGCTCGTGGGCTTCACGATGCTGTCCACGCTGTGCTACTACACCTTCTTCAGCGCCCTCACCTCATTCGCCGTGAAGACGCGCGGGGCGAGCGACGTCGACGTGTTCCTCGCGCTCTCGATCGCCACCGCGCTGTTCGTCGCGCTGCAATACCCGATGGGCGCGCTCGCCGACCGCGCCGGACGCCGGCCGCAGCTGCTCGTGTGGTCGGGTGCGACCGCATTGGTGATCGTGCCGTTGTCGTTCCTCGTGCGGCCCGGGCTCGGCGGGCTGCTCGTGGTGTTCTGCGTGGGGCTGGGGCTCTACACGGCGATGACGTCGCTGGCGCCCGCGATCATGAGCGAGCTCTTCCCCACCGAGCTGCGCGGGCTGGGCATCGGAGCTTGGTACAACCTCACCGTCGCCCTCTTCGGCGGGACCGCGCCCCTGGTGCTCAGCGCGCTGTCCGCGGCCGGCGCGGCCACGGCGTTCTTCTGGTACGTCGCGGTCGCCGCGGCCATCGCGTTCCTCGTGGTGCTGCGCCTGCCCGAAACGAAGGGCAGCGAACTGCGGTAATCCCTTCGAGCCCGCTCCGGCCGAGTCGCTACGCTGCGGCGAATCGACTACGCGAAGAAGGAGGGACACCGTGCGCAAGCCCGAGGTTAGTGAGGAACTCGCACGACGCGTGGTGGACGCCCTCCACCGCGCGCTCGACGTCGACATCGCCCCGGCCGACGCGCTCATCGCCGTCTCGACCCGCGACGGCGTGGACTACCAGTGCAACCTCGCGATGAGCCTGGGCAAACGCCTCGGCCGCCCGCCTCGCGAAGTCGCCGCGGCCATCGTCGAGCACCTCGAGATCACCGACCTCGCCGAGCCGCCGGAGATCGCCGGACCCGGCTTCCTCAACTTCGTGCTCCGCCGCGAATGGCTCGAAGACCGCGTCAACGCGCTCGGCAGCGACCCGCGGCTCGGCGTCGAGCCCGCCACGGAACCGCGGCGCATCGCACTGGACTACAGCAGCCCGAACGTCGCGAAAGAAATGCACGTCGGTCACCTGCGCTCGTCGGTGATCGGCGACGCGATCGTGCGGCTGCTGCGCTTCGCCGGCCACGAAGTGCTGCCCCACAACCACCTCGGCGACTGGGGCACCCCCTTCGGCATGCTCATCGAGCACCTGCTCGACGAACCGCCCGCCGGGCCCAGCGGCATTGGCGACCTCAACGAGTTCTACCAAGCCGCGCGCCGAAAGTTCGACTCCGACGAAGCGTTCGCCACCCGCTCGCGCGAGCGCGTCGTGAAGCTGCAGAGCGGCGACGCCGAGACGCTCGCCACGTGGCAGGGGCTCGTCGACGAGTCCACCCGCCACTTCAACGAGGTCTACCACCTGCTCGGCATCACGCTCACCGACGCCGACATCTACGGCGAGAGCTTCTACAACCCCTACCTCGCCAAGGTCGTCGACGAGCTCGAGGCCGACGGGCTCACCGAGCTCAGCGACGGCGCCGTCTGTGTGTTCCCCGAAGGCTTCCACAACCGCGAAGGTGACCGGCTGCCGCTGATCGTCCGCAAACGCGACGGCGGCTACGGCTACGCGGCCACCGACCTCGCCACCGCGAAGTACTGGACCACCGAACGCGGCGCCACCGACCTGCTCTACGTCGTCGGCACGCCGCAGGCCCAGCACTTCGCGATGCTCTTCGCGGTCTGCCGCGCCGCGGGTTGGCTGGACGGCGTACACGCCGAACACATCGGCTTCGGCTCCGTGCTCGGCGCGGACGGCAAGGTGATGCGCACCCGCGCCGGTGAGACGATCAAGCTCGCCGACCTGCTGGCCGAGGCCGTCGCGCAGGCCGCCGAGGTCGTCGCCGAACGCAGTGAACTCAGCGAGGCCGAACAACGCGAGGTGGCGCGTGCCGTCGGCATCGGCGCGGTGAAGTACGCCGACCTCTCCGGCGACCGCGAGCGCGACTACGTGTTCGACTGGGATCGCATGCTGGCCAAGGACGGCAACACGTCGGTCTACCTGCAGTACGCGCACGCGCGGATCGAGTCGATCCTCGCGAAGGCGGGTGACCAGAGCACCGGCGCGCCGGCCACGTTGGCCGAGCCGGCCGAACGCGCCCTCGCTCTCACGCTGCTGCGGTTCGGTGAGGCACTCCGCTCGGCGACCAGCGCGTACGCGCCGCACAAGCTGTGCACGTACCTCTACGAGACGGCCGTGACATTCTCCCGCTTCTACGAGCAGTGCCCGGTCCTCACCGCCGAGACACCGGAGCTGCGGGCCTCGCGGGTGCAGCTGGCCGCCCTCACTTCGCGCACGCTCGTGCTCGGCCTGGAACTGCTCGGCATCGAAGCGCCGCGCCGGCTCTGACCCGTGGCGGGGTTGGGGCACCCCAGCCTCAACCCCGCAGCTTCGCCACCGCACCCATCGCGCGGAACATTCCCCGCGCCGCCACGCGGCCGAGCCGGCTCTCCGACACGAACTGCTCGGCACTGCGCGCCGACGTCCGGACGGCCCTGAACCCGTACTTCCGCATCTCGCGCTCGTACTCCCCCACGGCCACACGCACGTCACTGCCTGCGGAAAGGTTGCGGCACAACAACTGCGCGTCGCGCAGCGCCGTGTTGGCCCCGATGCCGCGGAACGGCGTCATGCTGTGCACCGCGTCGCCGAGCAGCGTCACCGGGCCGGCCTCCCACGGCTTGACCGGCACCGACGTGAGGATCGGCAGCCGGCTCACGGACGCTTCGGGTGAGCTCTCGACCAGATGGACCAGGTCGGGATGCCAGCCGTGGATCGAGGACAGCGCCGCGTCGCGCAGGTTGGTGTCCGATGTGGACAGCCGGCGGGAGCCGTACGCCCACATCACGTAGCTGCGGGAGTTGTCGAACAGCACGGAGTCCAATTCGGCCGTTTCGTCGTTGACCGCGACCTCGGGGAACAGGTGCGGCGCCGTGAACATGCCGCACCCGGGCGGCGCCACGACGTAGACCGGTCCGGCCTTGAAGCGGTCCCCCGCCTCGGAAACCGGGGTTTTGCCGACGATCGTGACGATGCCGGTGTCCACCCGCCGCGCGTGCGGCAGCAGCTGCGCGCGGACGCGGGAGCTCGCGCCGTCCGCGCCGATCACCAGGTCGGCCTCGGCTGTCGTGCCGTCGGCGAAGGACAGCGTCACAGCCTTCGGCCCGGCCTCGTACCGCACGAACTCCTTGTCGTGCCAAAGGATTCCGTCGAGTCCCGTCGAGAGCACCTGATGCAGCGAGATCCGGCTCACGGAGTGGTGCGCGGCGGCCGGATCCGCGGCGGCGGGTTCGCGCACCACCGCGAGCTCACGCAGCCGCTCCGTGACGAACGCGAACTCGTGGGCACTTTCCCCTGTCACCGAAAGGAATCTCTGCCACGCGTCGGGCGGCAGGCACTCGTGCAACGCGGCCGCCCCGTGTGGATCGATGTGCACGCGATAACCCTGCAGCCGCTCGGTCCGCGTGCGGCTGCGTTCGTACACGGCCACCTCTACGCCCGCGCGGACCAGGCCGTGGGCCAGGCACAGGCCACCCGTCCCGCCGCCGACGACGGCAACTCGCAAGTTCATGGTCTTCCCCTCTCGGACCATCCCATAATTATCCGTAGAGATGATTAAGTCAACCGAAAGGATGATTGAGTCATCGGCTAGGCTGATCCTGTGCCCGAGAACAGCCCTCGCCGTGCGCCGCGCGAACGTCAGCGCGACCCCGAGCGCACAAAGGCGCGCATCATCGAGGCGGCCAAGGTGGAGTTCGGCAGCAAGGGCTACGCGGCGGCGCGCGTGGGCGAGATCGCCGCGCGGGCGGGCGTGAACAAGCAGCTGATCTCGTACTACTTCGGCGGCAAGGAAGGCCTGTACACCGAGCTGAACCGCCCGGTATTCGACAGCTTCACCACGATCGCCGCACCGGATCGGGAGCTCGCGGACGTCGCCGCCGAGTTCGTGCGCTCGGGTCTCGCCGACGCCGACCTCGGCCGCCTGTTCCTCTGGGAGAACCTCACCGACGGCGAGCCGGACGCCGTCGGCGTCGAAGCCCAGCGCGAGTTCCTGCAGCGTCAGCTCGGCTACGTCCGCGCGCGTCAGGCAGCCGGCGACTTCCCGGCCGACGTCGACCCGGCGGCGCTGATGCTCGCGCTGATGGCCGCGGCCAGCGCATCGCTCGCGTTCCCGCGCGTCGTCCGAGCACTCACCGGCCAGGACCCGGGCTCGGCGGAGTTCGCCGACGGCTACGCGGAGCAGCTCGCCCGCATCGTGCGGGCGCTCAAGCCCTGACGATCAGCGCCACCAGCTCGTCGGCCACCTCCGGGCCCACCGGCGTGCGGGCGGCGAGCAGGCGAGCAGCGCGCAGGTCGCTTCCGCCCTGCCGACGCGGCAGGTCGCGCCCGCCGACGACGTGGCCGAAGCCGTGGTGTTCGCGGCCACCAACCGGACCACGACCGGCACCGTCCTGGAACCGACGGCGGCGCGCGGTTGATCACGCTCTGATGCCCCGCGGGACTTGAGCCGTGATCATGGCCCAAGTCCCGCCGTGGCGCGGGTTTCCACGGCAGTCAGACGGCCGCGGCGCTTCGTGGTCGGGCTCGGAGAGTGAGATGCCCAGCTGCGCGGCCCCGCCCCTGCTTCCCAGCCCACCGGAATCTCAGTCAACCCGGGTTTCGGCCCCAGCACGCTCAGCTACCTCACCGCGGCACGACAGCCGACGCGGCCAGCGCCGGAGATCTCCCACAATGCACAAGGGACACCCAGCCACTCGGCAAACCCCGCCCGAACACCGGCTCACCGCACCGACCGGCACCGTCAGCCCGGGTTCCCGCGCCACGGCACGCTCAGCCACCCCACCGCAGCCACGACAGCCGACACGGCCCCGCGCCGGAGATCTGCGCGAGGAACACCCAGCCACTCGGCAATCCCCTGACCGCCCTTCGGTCAACCGGACTCGGCGGCGTCAGTCCGCCTCCCGTGCCACAGCACAGGCAGCCACCCCACCACGGCCCGGAGGCGCGCCGACTCGACAAGGGAGGCCTCCCCGCAACGCCGGGCCGCCGTCAGTCCGGTCCCCACGCCACGGCGGGCTCGGCTGCCCTACCGCGGCCACGACGGCGGCCTGTAGTCGCGCCGGGTCGGTGGTGGAAGCCGAGCGCCGCGCCGGGTAGAGGATCGCCGTGTAGTGGAGGGCTCGGATCAGGGCTGAGGGTTCGTGGACTCGATCGCGTCGTCGGTCGGGAGGCGAAGCGCGCATTTCGGCGAGCTGGCGCCGAAGGACTCCCGATCGCGGGCGGTCGGTTCAGGGCTTTCCAGCTGCCGCCAGAGCGTGAGCCTGGGCGCGGTCGCGGTCCCAGGCGTAGTAGTCGAAGACCGCGCCGGCGAAGCGGGCCCAGGTCTTCCCAGTTTCCATGCCCGTCAGCAGGCGCTCGATCACGACGGGCGTCGAACGGCTCCGCCGTGCTCCCGCAAGTAGTCGCAGATGGCGCGCTTGTTCGCGGCGATCGGGCCGGCCCGCGCCCTGGCAATGCCCGGTGCCGCCGAAAACGCGGTCACACCGGGCACGCGTCGCGGCAGGTATCGACGCGTCCGTGTCGTTCAACGGCGAAGTGGCACGAGATCGTCCGCGTGGACGACCTCACGGCGGTGCTCCACGGGGACCTCGTGGCTCGACCGGCCGATCAGGTCCGGCAGCTCGCTCGCGTCGAACGCCACCACGCCGCGCGCGACCGGGACGTCCTTCGCGTCAACGAGGTCGACGACGTCGCCCGCCTCGAACTTGCCGGTCACGCCGGTGATGCCGGCCGCCAGCAGCGAACGGCGGCGCAGGATCGCGGCCACGGCACCGTCGTCGAGACGGAGGCGGCCGGACGAGTCGGCGGCGTAGCCGAGCCAGAAGCGGCGCGCGGACAGGCGGGTGTCGGCCGGGGCGAAGACCGTGCCGACGTCGGCCGAGCCGAGTGCGCCCGCGGCGTCGACGGCGGCCGCGAGCAGCACGGGGATGCCGGCGCCCGCGGCGGTGCGGGCGGCCGCGAGCTTCGAGACCATGCCGCCCGTGCCGAGGCCCGAGGAGGACATGCCGACGGAGATGCCCTCCACATCGGACTCACTCAGCACCTCGGCGATCTTGCGCGTGGCACCGTCGCGGGGGTCGCCGTCGTAGAGACCATCCACATCGGACAGAAGGATCAGTGCGTCGGCGCCGATGAGGTGGGCGACGAGGGCGGCGAGGCGGTCGTTGTCGCCGAAGCGGATTTCCTGTGTGGCCACGGTGTCGTTCTCGTTCACCACGGGCACGGCGCCGAGGGCGAGCAGCCGCGAGAAGGTGCGCTGCGCGTTGCGGTAGTGCGCGCGGCGCACCACGTCGTCCGACGTCAGCAGAACCTGGCCGACGGTGAGCGAGTACCGGCCGAACGACTCCGCGTACGCGTGGGCCAGCGCGAGCTGCCCGACGCTCGCCGCGGCCTGCTTCGTCGCCAGGTCACGCGGGCGCTTGCCGAGCGACAGCGGCGCCAACCCCGCACCGATCGCGCCCGAGGACACGAGCACGATCTGGCAGTCGCGGGCCACGCGCGCCGCGATGGCGTCGACCAGCGCGTGGAGCCGCTTGACGTCCAGGCCGCTGCCGGCGGTCGTGAGCGCGGACGAACCGACCTTGACGACGAGCCTGCGAGCTTCGGCGATCTCGACGCGCGTACCGCTCACCGGTCCAGTTCCTCCAGATCGTCGTCGAAGTCGTCCGCGAAGCCGGCGTCGTCGGAGTCCGCGTCGGAGACCGACTCGTCCTCCCCCGTCCCGTCGCGACGGATCCGCCGGGCTTCCTTGCGCTCCGCCGCGCCGACGCGGTCACTCTTCTCCAGCCGCACGTCCGTGCCGCGTCCGGATAGGTGCACCGCGACGCCGGGCGACGAGGGCTCCCACTCGAACTGCACGTCGCCGATCGTGACCGGGCTGCCCGGCTTCGCCCCCTGCTTCGCGAGCGCTTCTTCGACGCCGAGCCGGTTGAGCCGGTCGGCGAGGTAACCGACGGCCTCGTCGTTGGCGAAGTTCGTCTGCCGGATCCAGCGCTCGGGCCGGGCACCGCGCACGATGAACGCGCCTTCTTCCTCGGGATCGGCCGAGACGGTGAAGCCACTGTCGTCGATGGCCAGCGGGTGCAGCACGATGCGCTGCTGCTCCAGCACCGGCTGCGCCTCGCGGTACTCCTCCACGACCTTCGCCAGCGCGAAGGTGAGCTCCCGCAGGCCCTTGCGCGAGGCCGTCGAGACCTCGAACACCTGCAGGCCGCGGGCCTCGAACTCGGGCCGCACGAACTCGGCCAGCTCGGCGGCTTCCGGCACGTCGATCTTGTTCAGCACCACCACGCGCGGGCGCTCGTCGAGCTTGCCGCCCAGGCCCGGGGTGTACTTCGCGAGCTCTTCTTCCAGAGCGTCCACATCGGACACCGGGTCGCGGCCCGGCTCCAGCGTCGCGCAGTCGACCACGTGCACCAGCACGGCACAGCGCTCGATGTGGCGCAGGAAGTCCAGCCCCAGGCCCTTGCCCTCCGACGCGCCCGGGATCAGGCCCGGCACGTCGGCCATCGTGAACACGGTGGAGCCGGCGGTGATCACGCCGAGGTTCGGCACGAGTGTCGTGAACGGGTAGTCGGCGATCTTCGGCTTCGCGGCCGAGAGCACGGAGATCAGCGACGACTTGCCCGCGCTGGGGAAGCCGAGGAGGCCGACGTCGGCGACCGAACGCAGCTCGAGCACCAGGTTGCGCGACTCGCCGGGCTCGCCCAGCAGCGCGAACCCGGGGGCCTTGCGGGCCTTCGACGCCAGGGCCGCGTTGCCGAGCCCGCCGCGGCCGCCCTGGGCCGCGATGAACGTGGTGCCGGGCGACACGAGGTCGGCCACGAGCTCGCCGTCCTCGGTGAAGACGACGGTGCCGGACGGCACGCGCATCTCCAACGGTTCGCCGGCGGCACCGTTGCGGTTGCTGCCCTGACCCATCTTGCCGTTGCCGGCGCGGGCGTGGGGGCGGAAGTGGAAGTCGAGCAGGGTGTGGACGTTGGAGTCGACGACGAGCGTGACGTCGCCGCCGTTGCCCCCGTTGCCGCCGTCCGGACCCCCCAGGGGCTTGAACTTCTCGCGGTGCACGGAGGCACAGCCGTTGCCCCCGTCACCGGCGGTCAGGTGGATCACCGCGCGGTCCACGAACCGGGACGCCATGGCACTGCCTCACTTCACTCGCGAAGAAAAAACTGTCGGACAACACAAACGAGGGGTGGCGCCGGATATTCCGGCTCCACCCCTCGTCGGAAACTCGTGCGTGCTGAGGAAGCTGAAAATCAGGCTTCGACGGCAGCGGTCGGCACGATGTTGACCGTCTTGCGGCCACGCTTGGTACCGAACTCGACCGCACCGGCGGCGAGCGCGAACAACGTGTCGTCGCCGCCACGGCCGACGTTCACGCCGGGGTGGAACTTGGTGCCACGCTGGCGGATCAGGATCTCGCCGGCGTTCACCTCCTGGCCGCCGTAGCGCTTCACGCCCAGTCGCTGGGCGTTGGAGTCACGACCGTTGCGGGAGCTGGACGCACCCTTCTTGTGAGCCATCGCTCAAGCCTCTTTCTGAAGACTACGAAGATCCGAAGAACTACTTGGAGATACCGGTGACCTCGACGCGGGTCAGCTTCTGCCGGTGACCCTGGCGCTTGTGGTAGCCGGTCTTGTTCTTGAACTTGTGGATCCGGATCTTCGGACCCTTGGTCTGCTCCACGACCTTGCCGGTGACCGAGACCTTCGCCAACGCGTCGGCGTCCGTGGTGACCTCGCCACCGTCCACGAACAGCACGGCGGGGAAGGTGTGCTCGGTGCCCGGCTCGCCCTCGAGCTTCTCGACCTCGACGACGTCGCCGACGGCCACCTTGTACTGCTTGCCGCCGGTCTTGACGATCGCGTACGCCGACACGGAAGTCTCCTGCATTAACTCGGCCCTGTAACTACTAGGCAATCGGGTGGGGGGCTGGCGCGGACGGCCCGCCCGAAGGCGGTCCAGGTGCTCGCGCAGCGGCCTGCTCTGGTGGCAGGCCGTACTACAGGTTACGTGAGGTTCCCCGGTGGATGGACACCGGGGTCCCCTACGTGGTCTATCAGCTCTGCTCCGAGGCGTGCACTGGCGGCCCCGCCGGACGCGACGCCGCCCGGCGCGACCGGCGCCGGGTGGGTCGCGTGGCCGGAGCCGGCACGTCGACCTCGGATTCGGTGCCCGAAGTCGACGCAGCCGCCTCAGCGGTCTCGGCAACCTCGGTCTGCTCAACCGTCTCAGCCGGCTGAGCAGCTCCCTCGGCGGCCGGCGCCGGGGTCTCGGCGGCCGGGGCCGCCGTCTCCTGCGCCGTCTCCACCGTCTTCACGGCCTCGGCCAGCGGCTTCGGCTCGTCCGCGACGTGCGGCTCCGGCTCGCCTTCGTGCTCGCCCTTGTGGGAAGCCGCCTTCGACGCGTTCACCATCGCTTGCACGGCCGACACCACGGACTCGCGCTGCTCGGGCGTGGGCGCCGGGGCCGGCTCCACGACCTTGGTGTGCTCGGCCTGCTGCTCGTCGCTCTTGCCGCGGCCCCGCGAACGCCGGGAGCTCTTGGTGTCCCCGCCGCCGTTGCTGTGGTTGCCGCCGCCGTTGCCGCCGCCACCGGTGCGCTGCGGCTCGGTGGACACGATGACCCCGCGGCCCTTGCAGTGCTCACACGGCGTGGAGAACGCCTCGAGCAGGCCCGTGCCGATCTTCTTGCGCGTCATCTGCACGAGACCCAGCGACGTGACCTCGGCGACCTGGTGACGCGTGCGGTCGCGGCCGAGGCATTCGGTGAGGCGGCGCAGCACCAGCTCACGGTTGGACTCGAGCACCATGTCGATGAAGTCGATCACGATGATGCCGCCGATGTCGCGCAGCCGCAGCTGGCGGACGATCTCCTCCGCCGACTCCAGGTTGTTGCGCGTCACCGTCTCCTCGAGGTTGCCGCCCGAGCCGGTGAACTTGCCGGTGTTGACGTCGATCACCGTCATCGCCTCGGTGCGGTCGATGACGAGGTAACCGCCCGAGGGCAGCCAGACCTTGCGGTCGAGCGCCTTCGTGATCTGCTCGTCGATCCGGTGGTCGGCGAACACGTCGCCGGTGCCGGTGTAGCGCTTGAGCCGGTCGGCCAGGTCCGGGGCCACATGCTCCACGTACGAGTGAATCGTGTCGAACGCCTTGCCGCCCTGCACCTCGAGCTTGGCGAAGTCCTCGGTGAACAGGTCGCGCACGACCTTCACCAGCAGGTCGGGCTCTTCGTAGAGCATGGTCGGCGCGCCGCCCTTCTTGGCGGCACCGGCGTCGGCCTTCTCCTTGATGACGTCCCACTGCACCTTGAGGCGCCGGACGTCGCGGTCGAGCTCCTCCTCGCTGATGCCCTCCGATGCGGTGCGGATGATCACGCCCGCGTCTTCGGGGACGATCCGCTTGAGGATGTCCTTGAGCCGGCGCCGCTCGTTCTCCGGCAGCTTGCGCGAGATGCCCGTGGCCCCGCCGGCGGGCACGTAGACCAGGAACCGGCCGGGCAGGGAGATCTGCGTGGTCAGCCGGGCGCCCTTGTGCCCGACCGGATCCTTCGTGACCTGCACGAGCACGCTGTCGCCGGTGGACAGGGCCTGCTCGATCTTGCGGGCCTTGCCCTCCAGGCCGGCGGCGTCCCAGTCGACCTCGCCGGCGTAGAGCACGGCGTTGCGGCCGCGGCCGATGTCGATGAAGGCGGCCTCCATGCTCGGCAGCACGTTCTGCACACGGCCGAGGTAGACGTTGCCCACGATCGAGCCGGTGCCGGCCGAGGTGACGAAGTGCTCCACGAGCACGCCGTCCTCGAGCACGCCGATCTGCGTGGAGTCGCCCTTCTCGGCGACGACCATCGTGCGCTCCACCGACTCGCGGCGGGCGAGGAACTCGGCCTCCGACAGGATCGGGGCGCGGCGGCGGCCGGCCTCGCGGCCGTCGCGGCGGCGCTGGCGCTTGGCCTCCAGGCGCGTGGAGCCGCGGACGCTGCGCACCTCGTCGCGCGCCGGGCGCTCGGGCTGCTCGGCCTTGGCCTGGCGCACGTGGGTGACGGTGTTGGGCGGGTCGTCGGTGGTCGCCTCGGACCCGTCGTCATCCCCGCCCTTGCGACGGCGGCGACGGCGCCGGCGGCGGCTGCCACCGTCGGCGTCGGCATCGGCATCGGCGGACGAGTCCTCGGACTCGGTCGCCTCGCCCTGCTCGGAGTCGGCTTTGTCGGCCTGCTTCTCGGGCTTGGCGTCCTGCTTCTCGTCCTGCTTCGCCGAGCCGCGCTTGCGGTCCGGCTCGTCGGCGGCCTCGTCGTCTTCGGCGCCGCCCTCGTCGCCGCCCTTGCCCCGGCCGCGGCCACGGCGGCCGCGACGACGCCGGCGCCGACCGGCCGCACCGTCTTCGTCGTCGTCGGAGCGGTCGTCGGCGTCCTCGCCCGTGGTGTCCTCGGCCTGCTCGTCCTCGGCCGGCGCTTCCTCGGTGACCGGCTTCGGGCCGACGCCGAACACCGGCTCGGGCCGGCTGCGCGTGGGCCGCTCGCCAGCAGGCTCGGGCTCCGGCGGCAGGAAGACCGGCGACGGCGCGGCGAACACCGGCACGTGCACCGGGCGCTTGGCCTGCGCCGGCTCCTCGGACTCGACCTCCGCGGGCGGGTCGCTCACGACGACCGCGGGCACGGCGGCCCGGCGGACGCGGCGGCGCGGCTCGCGCTGTACGGGGGCGGCCTGCTCTTCGGCGGGCTGCTCGGTGGCCGCGGTGGCCGCGGCAGTCTCGGTTGTCTCGGTGGTCTCGGCGCTTTCGGCCTGGACGGGTTCGGGCTGAGCCGGCTGCTCAGTGACCTCGGTGGCCTCGGGGGCCGCAGTTCTCTCGGTGGCCGCGGTGACCTCGGGCGCGCTCTCGGCCGCTTCGGCCGGGACGAGCGCCTCGGCCACCTTGAACGCGACCTCGCGGGTCACGCTCGACTGCGCGCTGCGGGGGCTCTCGCCCAGCTCGGCCAGCTTGGCGAGCAGGTCGCGGCTGCTGGAGCCCAGCAGCTTGGCCAGCGCGTGCACGCGAATGCGCGGCGGCAGCTCACCCAGCTGACTGGTCACGGGTGCGGCGGTATTCCCGCCGGTCTGATCGGCGGGTGTGTCCGCGTTCGACATGTGTCTCCTCCGCCCCCGGGCGCGTCTGCCGGTTCTCACCGGTCACGACGCGGCCGCGCAGGGGCCCTTTCTGTTCGTGCCCGCCGTGGTGGTAACCAGCGGCGGGAATCCTTGCGTGGCAAACCGTGCGGTCCGCCGGGTTCGGCGAACCGGGCACGGTCAGGTCTCCTCGGCGGCGCGCCGGCCTGGCTCCGACCCCTCGCGGGCCAGCCCCACCACGTCGAGCTGCCCGGCCTCCCGGGGGCGACGCGAGTGGTGCCGGTCCGGCACTCCTCCGGACCACTCACGACGCAGGCAGGATGCCCGTCGTCGGGGCGGTCAACGTGAGTATCCCACACCCGGGGGTGCACCCGGTGTAGTCGGTGCCTTGCGCAGCCGCCCGGGCGTGCCGTCGTGGTGCGAACTCGGCCGTTCCGCTTGTCCCGCCGCCCCAGCCTGGTTACCGTGCGGCTCGGGCACGCGTGCGCGCGGGTGCCCGGCGTTTCCTGCATCCGGTAGGAGGTCCGGTGTCCCTGCTGGCGCGGCCGCTGCGCGCGGCCGTGTGCCTTGTCGCGGTGCTCTCCGGGTGCCTCGCCGCCGGGCCGGCGAGCGCGGACGAGCCGAACTGCCACCCGTCCGGGCGGACGTTGCGCTACGTCGTCGCCTTCGACCGGGGCACCTCCGAAGACTCCGCACGCGAGCAGGTCGAGGCCGCCTGCGGTCACTCGACCGGGTACTACCCGCAGATCGCCGTCGGGGTCGTCACTTCGGACGATCCGGACTTCGGATCGCACATCGGGCTCGATCGCGCGTTCAGCGCGCAGGGCACCCGCCGCGCGGCGCAGCGCGCGAGCGGCGACGCCGTGCCGCCGCAGCCCGCGCGGGCAGAGCTGCACCTCAGTAACCCGGGGCAGGTGCCCACGGCCGACCTGTCGGGTGAGCAGTGGGACATGAAGATCCTCGACGCGACCTTCGCACACCAGGTGAGCGAAGGCAGCCGTGACGTGGTGGTCGGCGTGCTCGACTCCGGCGTCGACCCGCATCATCCCGACCTCGCCGCCGCGATGGACCCTGCCGACTCGGCGGGCTGCCTCACCGGTGTCGCCGACCCGCGGCCGGAGGCCTGGCAGCCGACGACGTCGGTGCACGGCACGCATGTGGCCGGCATCATCGCCGCGGCCGACGACGGCAAGGGCGTGACGGGCGTCGCGCCCGGCGTGCGGATCGCCTCGGTGAAGGTGATCGACGACCGCGGCTACGCCGATCCCGAGGCCGCGGTGTGCGGGCTGATGTGGTCGGCGGCGCACCACCTGCCCGTGACCAACAGCAGCTGGTTCGTGAATCCGTGGTCCCTGTCTTGCGTGCGCGGCGACGACCGGGGGGTGGTCCACGAGGTGCTGGCGCGCGCCGTGGAGTACGCCACGTCGGCCGGGACGCTGAACGTCGCGGCGGCGACCAACGAAGCTGTGAACCTGACGCCGTCGGCCCACTCGGGCGTGCGGACCGCGGGTGCCGCGAAGTGTGAAGCGCTGCCGGCGGGCCTGCGTGACATCGTGGCGGTGTCGGCCGTCGGCGCGGACCGCGTCAAAGCCGGCTACAGCTCGTACGGCCTCGGTGTGGTGGATGTCACCGCACCCGGCGGAGAGGCCGGGCGCTGCGTGGTGTCGACCGTGCCCGGGGGCTACGCGCCGCTGTGCGGCACGTCGATGGCCGCGCCCCACGTCGCGGGCGTGCTGGCACTGCTGAAATCGGCGCACCCTGGCATGTCGGCCGCGGACCTGCGCCGCGCCCTGGAAACGCGGGCCACGCCCATGCCGTGCCCCGACGACTACGACCTCACCGGCGACGGCACCCAGGACGCCTACTGCGCCGGCTACGACAGCTACAACGGCTTCTACGGCCACGGCCTCGTCGACGCGCTCGCCGCCGTGACCCCGCCGGAAACGGCTCCGCCGAACCCCGCGCGCTAGGCGCTCGCGTCCCCGGGTTGGATGTCCGGACGCGGTTCCGCTGACGGGTTAGAGGAGGTCCGGTGCTCGAAGCGCTCGGCCTGACCGCCGACGAGGAGCGGGTGTTCCGCGTGCTCGTGGGCGGCTATCGCGCCGCGGCCGGCGAGGTGGCCACGCGGCTGGGGCTCGCCGTGGCGGAGGTCGAGCGGGTGCTCGGCTCGCTCGTGGCCAAGCGTCTCGTGAGCCGCACCGGCGAGCACTACGTGCCGGCCCCGCCCGATGTCTCGCTGGGACCGCTGCTGCGCCACGGCCAGTCGGAGCTCGAACGCGCCCGCGCCGCCGTGACGGAGCTGGCCGAGCAGTACCGCGACAGCGCGCGGCGGCGCGATTCGTCGCGGCTGGTCGAAGTCGTCACCGGCGCGGAGGCGATCCGGCAGCAGGCGCTGAGCCTCCAGCGCGACGCGCGCGAGGAGGTGCTGTGGTTCTGTCGCGAGGCGCCCATCGCCATGCCGGCCGCCGAGAACGACGAGGAGTTCCGCGCCCTGGCCCGCGGCGTGCGCTTCCGGGTGCTCTACGAGACCGCGCTGCTCGAAGAACCCGGCGCGATCGCGGGCCTCGCCGAGGGCGTCCGGCTGGGCGAACGGGCGCGGACCATCGCGAAACTGCCCATTCGCCTCGCTGTGGCCGACCGGGCGCTCGCGCTGTGCCCGCTCGCCGACGACGAGGCCACGGGCGAACCGACCGCCGCGCTCGTGCTGGGCAGCAGCCTGGTGACCGGGCTGGTGGCACTGTTCGAGAGCTATTGGGAACGCGCGTCTCCCCTCCGCGTCGACGGCGTCCCCGCCGACGCCCCGCTGTCGGCCGACGAGCGCCGGCTGCTGTCGCTCCTCGTCGGTGGGGTGAGCGACAAGTCGATAGCGAAGCACCTCGGGGTGAGCCACCGGACGGTCCAGCGGAGGTTGCAGGACCTCATGCAGCGGGCCGACGCGCAGAGCCGGATGCAGCTGGCGTGGCAGGTCGCGAAACTCGGCTGGCTCGACGGCTGACTGTCCACTGAGGACATGGGGCCGGGTGTCCGCCGCGGACACCCGGCCCCGTGGATCACCGCAGGGGCAATCGGTAGACGCCCGCACCCGTGCCGGCGAGGAGCCAGCGACCGTCGGCGGAGGGCAGGAGGGTGCGGACGTCGTGGTCGGCCGGTTGGGTGGGCAGCCCTGTGAAGTGGCGGCCACCGTCGTGGCTGAGGAGCACGCCTGCGCCGGGTTCGTACTTGTCGGCGGAGGAGACGTACAGGGTGCCGTCGCGGGTGAAGGTGGCGTCGGAGTAGCCGGCGGTGTCGAGCCCGGCCGCCGGGTGGAAGGTGGCCCCACCGTCGGTGGTGACCTTGACGAAGCCGGCGCCAGTGACCACGACGTGGCCGGCGTCGCGCGGGTCGACCGTCACATGGGCGACCTCGCCGTCGAAGAGCTTCCGCGCGGTGGCGCCGCCGTCGGTGCTGCGATAGAGACCGGTGACGTCGCCGATCCACACGGCACCGCGAGCACGCGGGTCGACGGCGATCGACTGCACGCCGTCGAGGCCGGCCAGCGCGTGCTGCGTCAGCGTGCGGCCGCCGTCGTGGCTCGTGTAGACGGCGGGCGTGAGGTAGCTGCCCGCGTACACCGTGCCGGGGTCGCGCGGATCCACGGCCAGCGCGCGGGAGTTGCCCGGCACGGTCGCGAACTGCTGCCACGTCGTGCCGCCGTCGCCTGAGCGTTCGACGGTGAAGCAGTCGACCTCGCAGTAGCCCTGCCGCACGCGCAGCACGGCCTTCGCCGAGACGGTCGCGAGGGCACCGATGGAGTTGCCCAAGGTGTCCGGCGCCTGGCCGGTCCAACCCCAGTCCTGGTAGCCGCGCGGGAGGTGCGCCGCGAACGGCGCCGTCGAGCGGTAGGTGCCGCTGCGCGTGGCCGCGACGAGCGCCGGGCCGACGCTCGCGAGCGCGTTGACCTCGGTGTCGGGCACGCCGATGCGCCGGAACGTCACCGAGTCCCGCGTGGTGAAGATCCCCGCGGCCGCCGCGACGACCTGTTCGCGCGGGCGGTCGGGGAAGCTGCCGATCTCGGAGTAGAGGTCGATCGCACCGGTCGCGGCCGGGCGGTCGGTCCACGTGCGGCCGCGGTCGCGGCTGACCCAGACGTCGCGGGCGCCCGCGCTGCCGTCGGGCCGCGGCGAGGCGATGGACTGGACCTCGAGCTCACCGTCGGGGGTCAACCCGGTGAACGCCATCGCGTCGTCGGCGCCCCACGGGCCGGTCAGCGTGCGGAACGTCCGGCCGCCGTCGGTGGAGAACACGGCGCTGCCGAGCACACCCGAGCCGACCACCATGCCGTCCGCGGCGGCCAGGTTCGACAGGTACGGCGTGCCGGGCACCGAGAGTTTGCGCGGCGCGCGTGGGTGGGCCAGCGCGTTGTCGACGACATGGATTTCGCTGCCGGTGGCCAGGAACAGGTGGTCGTCGTCGAGGGCGAGGTCGGTGACACCCGCCGGCGCGCCCGGGAGTTTCACCCAGTGGCCGCCGCGGTCTGTGCTGGTGAGCACGCCGTCGTCGCCCGCCGCGAACACGTCCTCGCCCGAAGGCGAGACCACCATGGACGTGAGCAGGCCGGGACTCGCGGCGACGGCGCGGAAAGTGCGCGCCGCGTCGTCGCTGCGCAGCACCTCGCCGGTGCCCGTGGCCGGGTCGGTGGCGGCGACGTAGACGACGGACCCGTCGCGCGGGTCGGCCGTGATCGCGGTGCCATTGGCGCCCAACGCACCTGGCGTGGTCCAGGTGTCGCCGTGGTCGTCGGTGCGGTAGACGGCGCGGCCGCTGTCGGGCAGCACGTACAGGCGAGCCGGGGCGGCGGGCGTGAACGCGAGGTGCCCGCCGGCGCTGTTCGGGCCGACGAGCTGCCACGGCTGCGCGTGGGCGGGCTCGGCCGAGGCGGGGACGGCCAGGGCGAGGGACAAGCCGGCGGTGACCGCGGCCAGCTTCAGAGGTCTTCCGTGCATCCGGTCAGCCTGGGGCAGTCCGGGCACGGCGTCACGATCTTCGCCGTGGCCGAAATACGACAGGTCGCACTTTGGACACCCGCGTCAGGTCAGCAGGAGCTTCGCGATCCGCCGCGTCGACCCCCAGACCCCGATCGCCGCAAGCACCAGCAGGTAGGCGAGGTTGCCCGCCATGCTCCACGAGAAGAAGCCCACGGCGAGGCCGCGCATGAGCTCGATGCCGTGGTACAGCGGGAAACACCGGACCAGCCACTGCAGCGCCTCGGGGTAGACCGTGATCGGGAAGAACGTGGTGGAGAACAGGAACATCGGCATCAGCACGAGCTGGATGTAGTCGAACTGCGACGTCGACTTCAGGTAGCTCACGAGCGTGATGCTGATGGCCGAGAACGCGAACGACACCAGCAGCGCCACCGGCAGGAGCAGCAACGCCCACCACGACGTGAGCAGCCCCATCGCGCCGGTGACGGCCATGAACGCCACCGAGTACAGCCCGCCGCGCACCATGGCCCAGCCGATCTCCCCCAGCGCGACGTCGAGCGGGCCGATCGGGGTCGCGAGCATCGCGTCGTAGGTCTTCGCGTAGCGCAGCTTGAAGAACAAGTTGTACGTGCTCTCGAACACGGCCCCGTTCATCGCCGACGACGCCAGCAGCGCCGGTGCCACGAACGCGACGTAGCTCATCGGCCGCCCGTCCGGGCCCGGCACGGTCTGGACCAGCTTGCCGAACCCGACCTGGAACGCGAGCAGGTAGAACAGCGGCTCGAGCGCTCCGGACAACAGGATCGTCCAGGATCGGCCGTAGACGGTGATCGCCCGCTCGATCAGCGCCCCGGCGCGGCCGCTGTACATGCCCGGTGGGAGAACGCGGATGAGCAGGCCGCGGCGCTGGAACTCGGGAGCTCGGACGTCGGTCATCACGCCACCAGCCGGCGGTAGAACCAGCGGTGGGCCAGGGCCCAGCCGACCACCACGAGAGCGACCAGGTACGCCACGTGCCCGAGAACCGCGAGACCACCGACGCCGCCGAGCGTGCTGGCACGGGCGAGCTGTGTGCCGTGCCACAGCGGAGAGATCCAGGCGAGCCAGCGCAGGTACAGCGGGATCTGCGTGATCGGGAAGAAAGTGCCCGAGAACAGCGTCATCGGCATCACCACGAAGCGGAAGAGCAGCCCGAAGCGCTGACCCTCGTCGAAGGTCTTCGCGGCCAGCGCGGTCATCGGGGCCGCGCACGCCAGGCCCGTGAGGGTGCCGACAAGGATCACCGCCAGGGCGCCGAAGTTCTGCCACGCGCCGAAGAACACGGCGATGAGCGCGTAGATCGCACTGGCGAGGGTGATTTTCAGGCCCGTCCAGATGAAGTGCGCGCCGACGAGCTGGCCGGCGGACACGGGCGTGGCCGTGACCGCCACGTAGTCCTTCTGCCACTTGAAGCCCGACAGGACCGGGTACGTCGAGTCGCCGACGCCCAGCTGCGCCGCACCCGAAACGAGCAATGCCGGGGCGACGTAGACGAGGTACGACACGCCGCCCGTCGCCGGGCCTGCCTGGACTTGGGAGCCGAAGCCGAGGCCCATGGCGGCCAGGAAGAGCACCGGTTGCAGGCCCGTGGAGTACAGCGTGCTCACCCAGTGGCGCCGGTACCACATCCAGTGGCCCTCGACGCGCAGCCACGCGCCGCGCCAGGGACCCACGACGCGGCCGGTCGACGCTACCGTCATCAGTCCACCAACGTCCGGCCCGTGAGCCGGAGGAACACGTCCTCCAGCGAGCTGCGCCGCACCAGGCTTGAGACCGGGCGCAGGCCGCGCTCGTGGGCGCGTTCCAGAGTGGCCTCGCCCGTCATCGTGTAGAGCAGCACCCGGTCGGGCAGGACCTCGACGCGCTCGGCCAGGTCCTCGACCGCCGAAGCCGCGCTGTGCTGTTCGCCCGGCGCGAACCGCAGCTCCACGACCTCCCGCGTGGAGTAGCGCGCGATCAGCTCCGCCGGCGAACCCTCGGCGGCGATCCGGCCGCCGTCCATGACCACGAGCCGGTCGCACAGCTGTTCGGCTTCATCCATGTAATGAGTAGTGACGATCAGCGTGGTGCCACGCGCCTTGAGCCGGAACAGGCGGTCCCACAGCAGGTGCCGGGCCTGCGGGTCGAGGCCCGTGGTCGGTTCGTCGAGCAGCAGCAGCTCCGGGTCGTTCACCAGCGATCGCGCGATCGTGAGCCGTCGCTTCATGCCGCCCGACAGCGAATCGACCGCTTTCTCCGCACGATCGGTCAGCTGCGCGAACTCCATCAGTTCCTCGGCCTTCGCGCGCACGTGCGCCCGCGACAGCCCGAAGTACCGCCCGTAGAGGTGCAGGTTCTGCCGCACCGTGAGCTCGACGTCGAGGTTGTCCTCCTGCGGCACCACGCCCAGGCGCGCGCGGATGCGCGGACCGTCGACGTCCGGGTCCATACCCAGCACGCGCAGGTCGCCGTCGGTGCGCGGCGACACGCACGCGATCATCCGCATCGTCGACGACTTCCCGGCGCCGTTGGGCCCGAGGAAGCCGAACGCCTCCCCCGGCCGCACCTCGACGTCGATGCCGCGCACCGCTTCGAACTCACCGAACCGCTTCACCAGTGCCTTCGCCTGCACCAGTGCCGGTTCCGCCGTTGCCTCTGCCACCCGGACGACACTAGGCGCGGGCACCGACAATTTTCGACCGGTTTCCCGATCGGTCAGCGCACGGTGACCGTCAAGTCCCTCGAAACGCCGTTTACCGTCACGGAGATCCGCGCGGCACCCGGGTGCAATGCGGTCAGCACGCCGCTCGCCGGGTCGTACGACACCACGTCCCAAGGTGCCGGACGCCCCGCGCCGACGTGCGCGAACAAGCCGCTCCAGTCCGCGCTCACCGGGTACGCGACCGGCACGGCGCGCCCGGCCTGGGTGAGCGTCGCGGTCAGATGCGCCTTCGCTCCCCGCCGCAGCGAAGCAGGCCCGGTCAGCGTCAGCGCGTCGACGTTCGGCCGCGTCTCGAAGCGCAGGGGCTGGTCCCTCGCCGACGGGTCGACGCGGAGCAGCGTCCAGCCGACGAACCCGCCGGCGCCCGGCGCGGCCGCGGGTGTCTTGCCCGAGTTGCCGTTGACCAGGTACGGCACGCCGTCTGTGCGCGCCAGGCTGAACACGCCGGCGTGCGACGCGATCGCGGCCGCCTGCTTGCCCGAGGACTGCTCGAAATCCGTGAGCCACGTCTGCAGCAGGTCGGCTTCCTTGCGGTCGCCCAGCTGCGAGTTGCCCGTGGGGCTCGAGTCCTTCACCGGGTGGTGCATCGCGACGACAACACCGTGGATCGCCCGGTCGCGGGCGGCGCCGTCGAGCGCGTCGCGCAGCATCCGCACCTGGTCGAACCCGCCGGCGCGCAGCGAGCCGCGCGAGGAGTCCATGAGCACCAGCCGGATGCCGTGCACGTCCACGACCTGGTGCGGCACACCGAAGGCGGACTGGAAGTCGGCGAGCCCGTTGCCGCCCTCGGCCTCGTGGTTGCCGGGCACGTAGTACCACGGCACCTTGCCGTCGAGCTCTTCCGTGATCACCTTGCGCGCCAGCACGAAATCGGGTGCCGTGCCGCGGTCGACGAGGTCGCCGTTGATCAGCACCAGGTCCGGTTTCGCGGCCACGGCCTCCCGCATCGCGCGGCGCGCCTGCGCCACCAGCGGGCCGTCGGGCGCGTCGGCGGTGAACTGCGCGTCGCTGATCACCGCGATCCGCAGGCCGCCGGTGCCGAGCGTGCCGTCGGTGACCAGGGCGGGGTCGGGCACGGCCGGGTCGGCGGGCACGGACGTGGACGGCGCGACCTCGAAGGTGAGGTCGTCGAACACGAGGCGACCTTCGTACTGCTGGTCCGGCACGTTCTCCACGGCGTAGAAGCGGGTGAGGCGCTGGCCGTCCGGCAACCCGGCCGGCACGGCGGCGGTCACGTACTTCCAACCGGTCCAGTCGACACTGAGCGAGAGGTCCACAATGGACGCCACGTTGGCCCCGTCGCGCAGCTCCGCGCGCAGCCAGGCACCCTTGCCGTCGCCGTTGACCCACAGGCCGATCTGCTGCGTGCCGGCCGGCACGGGCAGCGGCGTCACGGCGGTCACGTACGCGGCGCGCGTGGCCGTGGTGCCGGCGAGGCGGTAGTCGAGCGCGAGGCCCTGCCCGCCGTCGCGCCCCTCGGCCGGCGACAACGCGGCCCCGACCACCGCCGGGTACACGCTCGCGTTCCAGCCGGCCGGACCGTCCAACGGAGACGCCACCTGCGACTCGGTACCCACGGACGCCGCGAGGTGCTCGGTCAGCCCGCCCGCCTGCACCGTGATCGCGGAGGCGCCCGAAGCAGCCTTCGCCGTGACCTCGAACCCGTCGGCAGCGGGCTTCACGTCCACCACGGCGGGGTCGTAGGCGAGCTCCACATCACGGGGTTCCACCCAGGTGCCGTAGCCGTCGGCGTCGTAGCCGAAGACCTGGAACATGCTGTGTGCGCCCGCGCCGGACAGTGCGACCTGATCGGTGCTCGTGCCCAGCCGCACCGGCGTGCCGAGCACCGACACGGCCGCCTTGCCCGACGCCTTGCCGTCGCGGGCGACCACGGAAATGTCTTCGCGCGCGTCCGGGTGTCTCCGGTCCGCGTGAGCCGTGAGCACGTTGTCCGTCACGGTGGCGCGGCCCGGGTCCGACGTGCTCCACCGCGGGTGCGCCGAGACGGCCGCGCCGGTCTCGTCGTGGCCGTCGGCGACGAGCACGCGCGACAGTCCGGAAAGGACGCGGGTGGCGTTCTTCGTGTTCTGCGCGGGCGCCGGTGCGAAGCCGGTCAGCCGCCCGCTGCCGGGCACGGTCTTGATGCCGATCCCGTTGGGCACCAGCCGTTCCCCGCCGTCGGACGGGGCGTTGCGCACGCTCGGTGCGGCTTCGCCCTCACCACGCGCGAGCAGCGTGGAGGAGCCGCCGCCGTCGAGGTTGATGGCATCGTCGGCACCCAGGGCTTTCAGCCGGCGGCCCAGCTCGGCCTCGGTCATGCCGCGGCTGTCGGCCTGCCGGCCGTCGACTGTCATGAGCCACAGGTGCTTGCCGTCGGCCGAAAGACCGACGCCGGTGCGCGGGGCGAGCGTGGTGTCGTCCACCGGCTGCAGCCGGCCGTCCTTCAGCAACGCCTCGCTTCCGCCGACGGCCACGGCGATCTTCCCGGCGTCCGAGCGCGGCGCGTACGAGACGCCGACGTGGTCGCCGATCTTCAGCGCGGAAAGCGTGTCCGCGCCCCCTTCCCGGCCCAGCAGCAGCGTGCTGCCCGCGGGGATCGGCCCGTCGGCCGGCTGCGTGCGGACCTGCGTGACCACGCCGTCGCGTACCTCGGCCTCGGCCACGCGGGCGGCCCCGGCCACCGAAGTGGCACGGGCGGAGGCGCCCCACAGCGGCGTGTAGACGCCGAGCGCGTCCTTGCCCAGCACGGGGCTGTTGAAGTTCGTGGCCGGCACGCTGCGGCCGTCCGGCAGCCGCACCGACGCTTCGAGGAAGATGTCGGCGAGCTTCGCGCGGCCATCGTCGGTGATCGCGGCGGTGGTGTTGTGCCCGGCGGCCGGCGCGGTCTGCAGCTGCCCCTCGGAGATGCCGACGCCCTCGGGCGCCCCGGTGGCGTTGATGTCGAAGAAGTCGCCGTTCACGCCCGCGACCGCGCCGGTGCGCGTCACCTGCTGCGAAAGCGGCGTGCGCGCGGAAACCGTGCCAGGGCTCAGGTACGTGGGCTCGAGGACTTTGCTGGTGAGGTCGACGCTGAGGGTGTCGCCGCGAATCCAGCCGGCCGGGTCGAACCGGTCGAACTGCGTGAGCCGCAACCCCGGCGCGATGGCCGAGGTGGCGCTGCTGGTCTCGAGACCGTCGTCGGCCGTCGCCGCGGCCGTGACCGGCGCTTCGCGGGCCGACGACGCCGCGGGCGCGCCTTCCACCGGCCGCGTGCCGAGCGGGGCGGTGAGCGGATCGCCGTACGCCGGCGCGGTGACGACAGTGGCGACCAGTGCGCAAAGGGCGCAGAGCAGCACGGAGCGTGACTTCTTCACCAGGTACCCCAGTATCGAGTGAGGGACTTCGCCCAGCAAAGTGGAGCAGCGCGGCCGGCGGAAGGATTCGGGGTGAACGCCGCCTGAATGGCTCAGAACGGGCGGTTCCGCTCAGGGGGTGAGCGGCGCTTTCAGGAAGGCGCGTGCCAGCTCCTCGTCGCCCGTGACGCGCGGCGTGACGTCGCCGCGCTTCCACAACAGCATCAGCAGCTCCTGCGCGCTCGCCTCGACGGTGGCGACGGCCTCGCCTTCGCCCACCGCGGGCGGCTCCCCCGGCACGACCGTCCACTCGTGCCCGGTGTCGGTGGCCCGCAGCGTGAGCGGCGCGGGCAGCGGCGGCACGTCGTGCCAGCGGGTGATGCGCGACAGCAGCGCGGTGAGCACCTCGTCGACGCCGTCGGCGGCCACGAGCGGGTCAAGGACCGGTGTGGTGCCCGCGCCGCTGTGGAGGTCGATCAGGTGCACGGCCGTCTCGTGCAGCTGACGGTGGAACCAGAAGGCCTTGGTCTTGGGTGTTCCGCCGAAGTGCCAGCACTTGTCGGCGGGGTTGGCTGCTTCGAGGCTGGCCAGCAGCACCGCGGCGCTCTCGGCGTACCACGCGGCCAGATCACCGGGCACCTCCGCGGCGGCGCGCTGCTGCGGCTCGCCGGTGCGCACGATCTCCGCCGACCAGCGGTGGATCTCGCCGAGGTGGGTCACGAGGTCGGCGCGCGTCCAGCCGGCGCAGTCCGGCACCGACGCGTTCGCCGCACCGGAGTTCGCAGCCTGCGCGAACTCGGTCGTGAGCGTGCGCAGGTGCGCCAGGCAGTCCTCGGCGGACAGGGTCATGACACCTCGAAGTGTTGGCGGAAAAGGGAAAAGCCGGGGCGGAGCCGCGCGGCTCTGCCCCGGCTCTCAAGCCCGGCTCACAGGTCCGGGAACCACAGCTTCAGCTCACGCTCGGCCGACTCCGGGGAGTCGGAGCCGTGCACCAGGTTGAACTGGGTCTCCAGCGCGAAGTCGCCGCGCAGGGTACCCGGCGTGGCCTTCTCGACCGGGTCGGTGCCGCCGGCCAGCTGACGGAACGCGGCAATGGCGCGCGGCCCCTCCACGGCGATCGCGACGAGCGGACCCGACGTGATGAACTCCAGCAGGTCGCCGAAGAACGAACGTTCCTTGTGCTCGGCGTAGTGCTCCTCGGCCAGCGAGCGCTCGACGGTGCGCAGCTCGAGGGCGGCCAGCTTCAGGCCCTTGCGCTCGATGCGCGAGACGACCTCGCCGACGAGGCCGCGCGCGACGCCATCGGGCTTGACGAGGACCAGCGTGCGTTCAGTCACGACGGTGTTTCTCCTTGTGCGGATTCGTGTTATCGGGCGCGAGCCTAGCCGACCCGCGCGTGCGGGGAGTTTCGGCGGGGTCAGCGGCCCTGCGGGTGCAGGGTCTTGGACCACCGGGACTTGCCCGTGGCGTCGCGCAGGTCTCCGCTGCCGCCGTCGACGTGCAGCTCGCCGAAGTGCTGAACCCTTGCGCGGACGAGGAGTTCTGCGTCGTCGGCGCGTGCACGAACACCGCTTTGGGGCCGCACGTCGGGTCGAGGGCGCACGGCTCGAACGCGCCCGCAGTGAGCGGGCCGGACCCTCCGGGAACGGGTCGAAGTCCTTGAAGGCCGCGCGGTCGGGCGAGTAGTGGCGCGCGGCGCAGTAGTGGACATCGGGCGGTCAGCCACACGACGTTGCGCACGCGCCGGCGCGCCACCTCGCGCAGCACCCAGGCCAGCTCCGCCTCGCGGCCGCCGGCGCGCGCCCGGCAGGTTGTCGGCGACGGCCTCGATGGCCGTGCCGTCCGGCACCACCAGGCCGACCGGCAGGTCCGCCTGAACGATCTTCCACGTCGCGGTGCGGCGGTCCAGCGCGTTGGCGAGCCAGCAGGCCTGCTTGTCGCCGAGGACGTAGCCGGGCTTGGTCTGGTCCGCGGTGTTGGCGTTGCAGTAGTTGCGCAAGTCGAGCCCGAACACCTCGACGCGGCTGCGGTAGCGGAAGCTGCGGAACACCCACCCGCCCGTGGACGGCCCGGTACGCCTGCGGGGCCAGCACGTCGAGGCGCTTCTCGGTGTATTCGGGACGGTCGTTGAGGATTTCCCCGAGGTACCAGTTGTTGAGGACCTCGTGGTCGTCCCATTAGACGTAGATGGGACCTGCGCGGCAAAGCCCAAGGAAGCTCTTGTCGACGCGGTTGTAGGAGCGCCGGCCCCGGAACTCGTCGATGGTCTCGGTGATCTTCGCCTTCTCCGGCGAGACGATGTTGTGCCAGGTGCCGCCGTCGCCGGGCGGCGTGACGGTGTCGGTGAGCGGGCCGTCGGCGTGAACCGTGTCGCCGCTGTGCAGGCCATGGTGGATGAGATGGTCATGCCGCCGAACGCGGGGTTGATGCCGTAGTTCTGGCGTGGCCGTCGAGGGCCACGGTTGTGCCGCGGTATGTGGTACTCGGTCCCGGCGGCAGGCGGGCGACGCGCACCTTTGCCGGTGCCGCCGGTGTCGGGTGGTGATGTCCCTGGTGACTCTGCGGGCGTGGCGGAAGGACTCGTCGCGCACGATCTCGGCGACCAACCGCGCCGGCCGGTCGGTCCGCGACCAGAGGATGCCGGACCCGGGGCCACATCACGCGGCCGAAATGCCCTCGGGCAGGAGCAACGCCCCGCCCACGACGGCCGACGCGGCGGAACCAGCCTCGAACAGCGTGCGGCGGGAGTGGGTCGATTCGGTCATGCCGGACGTTCGAACCCGCCGCGGCGGCTGGTCGGACAGCTCTCGGCGACGTGGCGGTGAACTGGGTCGACGCTGCCGACGCGGTCAGCACGGCTCGGCACGGGATACGCGCGGCGCGCTGCCGGTCGTGTGGAACGACGCAGAGTAGCTGCCGAGGTGCAGCTGTCTCAGCGCTGTTGCTGCGAAGACTGCTGCTGCTGACTCGGCAACGTCCCCGCCGCCATCCTCCGCGCCACCTCGCGGCGCAGGTACAGGAACCACACGAACGCGGCCAGGAACAGCACCCCGATGATCGCGATCGCCGGCAACACGAACACCATCGCGATCAGCGCGACTTGCAGCACCAGCACCACCGGCACCGCCCAGACGTGCTTGAGCAGGCCGCACAGCACGAGTAGCGCGACGGCGATGCCGATGACCGTCCAGCCCGTCGCCGACGTGATGCCGCCGCCGAGCTTGTTGACGACCGGCAGGGCGAGGGCGACCGTGATGGCTTCCATGATCAGCGTGCCCGAGAGGACGCCGCGGAAGCCCTTCATGGGGTCTTTGGGAGGAGGTGGAGGCGTCTGGCTCATACCGGTTCCTTCCCGAACAGGGTGCGGGCCTCGCCCGCGGTGACCACGGAGCCGGTGACCAGCACACCGCCGCCGGCGAGGGGTTCCTCCGGGTCGTCGGACTGCTCGACGAGGCCGATGGCCGTCTCGACGGCCGTCTCCAGGTCGGGCTCGGCGAGCACGCGGTCCTCGCCGAAGATGGAGATGGCCAGCTCGTTGAGGTCTGCCAGCTCCATCGACCGCGGGGCCGAGTTGCGCGTGACCACGATGTCCGACACGACGGGCTCGAGCGCGTCGAGGATGCCGCGCGCGTCCTTGTCTGCCATCACCGCGACGACCGCGACCAGGCGGCGGAAGGCGAACTCGTCGGTGACGGTGGCGGCGAGCGCCTGGGCGCCCATGGGGTTGTGCGCCGCGTCGAGCAGCACGGTCGGGGCGGCGCGAACGCGCTCCAGCCGGCCCGGGTTCTCGACCTCGGCGAACGCCTCGCGCACGGCTTCGAGCACCAGCTGGCGCTCCTTGCCCGCGCCGAAGAATGCCTCGACGGACGCGAGCGCGAGCGCCGCGTTGGCCGCCTGGTGGGCGCCGTGCAGGGGCAGGAAGATCTCGTCGTACACGCCGCCGAGGCCCTGCAGCTTCAGCAGCTGCCCGCCCACGGCGATCTCGCGCTCCAGCACGCCGAACTCGCTGCCGGCGCGCGCCACCGCGGCGTCGACGTCGACCGCGCGCTTGAGCAGCACGTTGAGCACATCGGGGTCCTGCTCGGCGATCACGGCGACGGAGCCGGGCTTGATGATCCCGGCCTTCTCGCGCGCCGCGTCGACGGCCGTCGGGCCGAGGTACTCGGTGTGGTCGAGGCCGATGGGGGTGATCACGGCGACGTCGGCGTCGGCGACGTTCGTGGCGTCCCACGCCCCGCCCATGCCCGCCTCGATCACGGCGGCCTCCACCGGCGCGTCGGAGAACGCCGCGAACGCCATGCCGGTGAGCACCTCGAACTTGCTCATCGCCACGCCGTCCTCGCTCGCGGCGTCGACCATGTTCACGTACGGCGCGACGTCGCGGAACAGATCCACGTAGCGCGCCGCCGAGATCGGGTGCCCGTCGAGCGCGATGCGTTCCGTGACGAGCTGCAGGTGCGGGCTCGTGTACCGCCCGACGCGCAGCCCCATGCGGGTGAGCAGCGCGTCGATCATGCGGCTGACCGAGCCCTTGCCGTTCGTGCCGGCGATGTGCAGCACGGGGTAGCCGCGGTTCGGCTCGCCCAGCAACGTGACCAGTGCCTGGATCCGCGCGAGGCTCGGCTCGATCTTCGTCTCGGGCCAGCGCTGGTTCAGCTCGGCCTCGACGGCCATGAGCTCCCGGCGAGCCTGGGCTCCGTTGGGGTCTTGGACGGGCTCGTCGACACCCTGGTCGTCGAGCTCGTGCAGCTCCGCGTCTTCGGCTCCGAGCAGGTCCGGCACCGGCCCGGTCGCCAGGTTGTCCCCCAGCTGCCCGATCCCGCCGATACCCCCGCGCGCGCCACCGCCGACGGTGTACGCGGCGTCCGGCGCGTCCAGGTCTGGGTCGGCGTCGTCCGACTCGTCGTGCGCACGCGACCCCAGCTCGTCGACCCCGGCGAAACTGTCGGGGTCCGCGAGATCGGGCCGCCGCTGACCGGCCTCGTCGATCTCCTCGAACGGCCCCTGGCCGTCCGCCTCACCACGCGGCACGCACACGCTCCCTCGACAACGGGCTTCACCTGACCAGACGAGTCTACGTGCGGCGCGTTGCGGGGTGTCGGGCCCGTGTCGGTAGCGGTGACCTGCGGGTTCGGCCGTCGGTGGGGTCAGCTCGCGACGGGCCGGCCGGCGGCTGCGACCCATTTGCAGTTGAGCGAGCGCGCGTACTCGTCGAACGGCAGCAACTCCACGGCAGCGAGTGTGCCGGCAGTGATTCGCCGCCGCCTCCAGGTGCGAGAAGGCCAACGCCGGCCCCGGCGTCTCGCCGCCAAAGTCCTACCTGGAGAACGCTGCCGACGAGGCCCGTAACTCGGCGGCGGACCTGGCGGAGTTCTCGCGCCCGCACCTGGACGTCCAGATTCCCTACGACCCTTGGAGCTCCAAACGGCTCGTGGCCCACGGCGGCAAATCCCGCGAGCCGCTGGCGGATCGGGTGAATCGTCTATTTGGTAGGCCCAAGGAACCCTTCGCTGCACTCTTTGACGGGGCGTGATGGCGAGCCTCGTGGATGATCAGGCGATCGCCGGCATGCTGTGGCGTCGCCTCGGCGGACTACGCCGTCGAGCTCGCCTCCGCGGCGGTCAACGTGGCCGCGCTGATCGTCGTCGCGGCGGGAGAATGGCTCAACGGCGGCCCGGACCCGACGCCGAACGCACCCGTGGACCTGACGTTCCCGACGATGAACCAGCTCAGGCATGAGGCCCGGCAACACCTCCCCGGCAGCACGATCCGGCGGCGCCCGTTCTGGCGCCACCTCCTGACCCAACGGAAACCGTTGGCCTGACCCGACGCCGTGTCACACCACCGGCGGGTGAATCCCCGGAGCGTCCACCCGAACGGCGGCAGGCAACCCGCGAAGAGCTGGCTAGACGTGAGAAGAGTCCGAGAGTTCGGTTCGGAGAAACGGGGCCCGCCCATGCGTACCACCCGGCTCGTGTTCGCCGCGCTGGCGACCGCAACAGCCGTCACGACAGTCACCGCCACCGCGGACGCCGCGCCGCGGCAGGAGCACTTCCGGAATTACGTCGCGCTGGGCGACTCGTACACCGCGGGGCCGTTGATTCCCACGCAGCGACTGGATCCGCTGGGCTGTGCGAGAAGTTCGTCGAACTACCCGTCGATCCTCGCGTCGGCGCTGCGCGTGGGCAGCTACACGGACGTCAGCTGCTCGGGCGCGGACACGTCGAACATGACGGCCGCCCAGAGCGTGCCGCTGGGCGTGAACGCGCCGCAGTTTTCCGCGCTGCGCCTGGACACCGACCTCGTGACGCTCGGCATCGGCGGCAACGACTCCGGCGTCTTCGGCACGCTTGTCGGCACCTGCCCGGCGCTGCGTCCGACCGACCCGAACGGCAACCCGTGCGAGCGCCACTTCACGGCCGGCGGCGTGGATTCCATCAAGGCCGCGTTGAAGAACACGCAACAGAACGTCCAGACGGTGCTGGCCGGCATCCACGCGCGTTCGCCGCAGGCGCGGGTGCTCGCCATCGGGTACCCGCGCATCGCGCCCGCTTCGGGCTACTGCCCGAGCGTGCTGCCCTTCGCCGACGGCGACTACGCCTGGCTGTCCAGCGTGGAGGAAGCCCTCAACACCGCGATCGAGAACGCCGTCGAGGCCGACGGCAACGCATCCTATGTGGACACGTTCACGCCGTCGGCCGGCCACGACGGCTGCGCGCCCGACGGCGCGGCGTGGATCAACGGCCAGGACACCCTGCTCTTCGCCGCCGCCGCCTACCACCCGCTGCCCGAAGGCATGGCGGGCCTCGCCGGGATCATCCACCGGCAGCTCGCCGGCTGACCCCCTGACCGCGAACGAACGGGGGGCGCGGTCACCCGCCGCCCCCGTCGCTCGTGGACGCCCCTCCCTCGGCACCGACGAGTCTCGCAGCCGTCACGCCGGAATCTCAGCTCAGGTTGTTCACTTGCCGAATGACAGCAACTGATATGAAAACCAGCAGGTGAGACCGGCCAGACAGGACCGGGCCGGCACCCACCCCCAGTCAAGTGCCGGCCCGGCCCGCCTGGCCCCGGACCTCCTCGACTTGAAGCACGAAGTCCAGGAGCACCTTCGCGAACTCCCCCGGCAGCTCACCCGGCGCACCGTGCCCGGCCGGCAGCTCGACGTGGTTCGCGTGCGGGATCGCCGCCAGCAGTTCCTGTTGCTGTGCCGCCTCGATCAACCGGTCGTACACGCTGGAGAGCACCAGCGTCGGTGCCGTGATCGGACCCAGCACCGGCCGGAGGTCCACGCCGCGGTCGGCCTCGATCTGTCGCGCCGTCCTGGGCCGGATCACCAGCTGCGCCAGCAGTTCCTCGTTGGCCTCCGGGGTGGTCGTGGCCCAGTAGCCGGGTCCGAAGGCCATCAGCGGCAGCATCCGCGCGAACACGTCGGCGCCGTGATGGAGCAGCTCGAGCCAGTAGCGAAACTCGGCGTCCTGTCGTGTGCCGGTCTTCGGCCAGGCGGCGTGGAGCACGGCGGAACGCACGCGCGCCGGGTGCGCGCCCGCCACGTGCGCCGCCACCACAGCGCCGAGCGAATGGCCGGCGACGTGGAACGTGGTGAGGCCGGCGTCGTCCGCCGCGGCCAGTGCTTCGGCCGCGAGATCGGCGACGGACACCGGGCCACCGTGGTCGACAGTGCCGCCGGACCCGGAGAAATCGGGCGCGACGACCGTGAACGACTTCCCGTGAGGTCGGCCACCGGCGCCCACTGTTCGTGCGACGCCGCGGTGCCGTGCAGCAGCAGGAGCCCGGGACCGGAGCCGGCCACGGCGTAGTGGACCTCGGCAGTTTCGCCGGCCAGGGTCACGGGAACCACGGTCACGCCGCCACGCGCAGGTCCGCGAGCACGTTGCGCAGCACGGCCGTGAACGCGACGGGGTCCTCCTGGTGCGGCAAGTGCCCGCAGCCGGCGACCACGTGCAGGCTCGCGCCGGGCGTGAGTGCGGCGCAGGTGCGCGCCACTTCCACCGGGACCTGGACGTCGAGCTCGCCGTGGACGTACGCGATCGGCACGCTCAGCCCCGGCAGCCGCGGGCGCGGGTCCCACGTCGCCGACTCGCCGATGAGCGGGTCGATGTAGCCGGCGGAGTCGACGATCTGGCGGATCGTCCAGTCGACCAGCGCCGCGCTCGCGGCGCGCGCGTACCAATTCGGCACCCAGCTCGCGACGAGGCCGGGCCGGTCGGCCAGCAGCGCCGCGCCGACCTCGCGGACCTTGTCGCGCATGCCCTCCGACGGCCAGTAGCCCGGGCCGTCCACCGCGACGACGCCGCCGACGAGGTCCGGCCGAGCCAGCGCGAGCTCGGTGCCGAACACCGCGCCCATCGACGAACCCACCACGGCGGGTTTGTCCAGCCCGAGCCCGGTGATCACCTCGACGAGGTCAGCCACGTTGCCGGCGATCGTGTTGCCGGCCGCCGGGCGGTCGGAGCGCCCGCACCCGCGCCAGTCGAGTGTGACCACGCGGTGGTCGCGGATCAGGTCGGGCAGCTGGGCCTGCCAGACGCGGCCGCTCGTGCCCCAGCCGTGCAGCAGAAGTACGCCCGGGCCGTCGCCCTCGTCCTCGTAGTACAGCCGCGTGCCCCGGACCTCGACGAATGCCATCGGATCTTCCTCTCTTCCGTTCGCCTTCGAGCCAACCGCGACGACGTGCGAAGACCAACGACCAAACCGCTCGTAGACTCATCACGAACGCTGATGAATGGGGCCGGGGATGGAGCTGCGTCAGCTGAGGTACTTCGTGGTCGTCGCCGAGGAGCTGCACTTCGGGCGCGCGGCCGAGCGCCTGCACATCGTGCAGCCGGCTGTGAGCCAGCAGGTGCGCCGGCTGGAGCGCTCACTCGGCACGGAGCTGTTCGCACGGACCACTCGCACCGTGTCGTTGACCGAAGCGGGCAAGCGGTTCCTGCCGCACGCGCGCGCCGTGCTCGCCGCCGCCGAACGCGCGGCCGACGCCGTGGCCGACTTCCGCGCCGAACGCGCCCGGCTCGTGCGGCTGGGCACCAGCGACGGCCTCGGCGACCGGCTCGACGGCTTCCTCGCCGCGTTCACCCGCCTCGCCCCGGACGCCCAGCTGGAACTCGTGCACGCCCCACCACCGCCCGCCTCCGGCAGATCCGCGACGGCGCCCTCGACGCCGCCTTCCTCCGCGGCGACTGGCCCGCCGACGGGCTCGACATGACTCCTCTGTGGACGGACGAGGTGCTCGTGGCGCTCCCCGCCACCCACCCGCTGGCTGCGCGAGACGTCGTCGACTTCGCCGACCTCGCACCGTTGCCGCTGCGCTTGAGCTCCCCCGAGCGCAACCGCCCGCTGCACGACCTGGTGCTGGCGTGCTGCCGCGAGGCCGGCTTCGAACCGGTGCTGGGCAAGGAGTTCACCAACGCGCAGGACACCCTCGGCACGCTCGGCCTGAGCCGTCCCCAGTGGACGGTCTTCTACCGCGCCCACGCCAACCTGCTGCCCGTGCCGGGCGTGACCTTCCGCCCGCTGCGCAACCCGGCTCCGGTGATGCCCACCTACCTCGCCACCTCCGCCGAGCGCCGGCTGCGGCCGGAAGTCCTGGCGCTGATCGAGGCGGGGCGAGGGCTCGGCTGAACTCGGGGCGCTTCGCCACCTGGCTTTCGATGCGAAGCTGCCCGGCCCGGTACCGCGTCGAACTTCCACGGACTCCTTGCCGGCCGCCGAACCTCACCCAACACCACCGAAACAGGACACCCACCCACCTGAGCTCGCCGCGCGGCCCGTCGCCACCTCCGCCGAGCGCCGGCTGCGGCCGGAAGTCCTGGCGCTGACCGAGGCGAGCCGAGAGCTTGGCTGAAACGAAAAGTGGCGCCCGGCGCGAGAAGCACCGGACGCCACCGTCAAGCCATGCCTCACGAAGCCGGCAACGCCGCCAACCGAGACTCGATGCGCTCGATGTCCGCCGCGGCCGTGGCCCGGCGGGTCTTGATCTTCTCGATGACCTGCTCGGGCGCCTTGGCGATGAAGGACTCGTTGCCCAGCTTGGCCTCGGTCTGCGCGAGCTCCTTCTGCGCCACGCCCAGGTCCTTCTGCAGGCGCTTGCGCTCCGCGGCGACGTCGATGGTGCCGGACAGGTCGAGCTCCACCACGGCCACGCCGCCGGCGAGGGCGACCTCCAGGGAGGCGCTCGCGGCGAAGTCCGGCTCGGCCGGCGTCAGGCGTACCAGCGAACGGATCGCGTCGTCGTGACCCGAGACCACGTCGAAGCCCGCGCCGGAGAGGCGGGCGGCGACCTTCTGGCCCGGCTTGAGGCCCTGGTCGGCGCGGAAGCGGCGGATCTCGGTGACGAGCTTCTGCACGTCGGCGATCCGGGCGTCCGCCACGGTGTCGGCGTAGCCCGCCGGCGCGGTGGGCCAGGAGGCGATCACCAGCGACTCACCGCCGGTCAGCGCGGTCCACAGCTTCTCCGTGATGAACGGGATGAACGGGTGCAGCAGGCGCAGCACCGTGTCCAGCACGTGCCCGAGCACCGAGCGCGTCGCCGCCACCCGCGTGGAATCCCCTTGGTACAGCTGGACCTTCGCGAGTTCCAGGTACCAGTCGCACAGCTCGTTCCACGTGAACTGGTACAGCGCACCCGCGACCTTGGCGAACTGGAAGTCCTCGAACAGTCCGTCCACTTCGGACACCAGCGAGCCGAGGCGGCCGAGGATCCAGCGGTCGGCCTCGGTCAGTTCGGACGCGGCGGGCAGCGGGGCCGCGACCGAAGCCCCGTTCATCATCGCGAACTTGCTGGCGTTCCAAAGCTTCGTGCAGAAGTTGCGCGACCCCGCGGCCCACTCGTCGGCCAGCGCCATGTCCGCGCCGGGGTTCGCTCCGCGCGCGAGGGTGAAGCGGGTGGCATCGGCGCCGTAGGCGTCCATCCACTCGAGCGGGTCGATGACGTTGCCGCGTGACTTCGACATCTTCTTGCCGTTGGCGTCGCGGATGAGCCCGTGCAGGTACACGTGGTCGAACGGCTGCACGCCGTCCATTTCCTGCACCCCGAACATCATCATGCGCACGACCCAGAAGAACAGGATGTCGTAACCGGTCGACAGCACGCTGGTCGGATAGAACTTCGCCAGATCCGCCGTCGCGGACGGCCAGCCCATGGTCGACATCGGCCACAGGCCCGACGAGAACCACGTGTCCAGCACGTCCGGGTCCTGCGTCCAGCCCTCACCCGACGGCGGCTGCTCGTCCGGGCCCACGCACACGACCTGGTCGTCGGGGCCGTACCAGACCGGGATCCGGTGCCCCCACCACAGCTGGCGCGAGATCGTCCAGTCGTGCATGTTGTCGACCCAGTCGAAGTACCGCTTCTCCAGCTCCGCCGGGTGGATCTTCGTGCGGCCGTCGCGCACCGCGTCACCGGCGGCGCGCGCCAGCTCCTCGACCTTCACCCACCACTGCAGCGAAAGCCGCGGCTCCACCACGGTGTCGCAGCGCGAGCAGTGGCCGACGGCGTGCACGTACGGCCGCTTCTCCGCCACGATCCGGCCCTGCTCCCGCAGCGCCGCCACGATCGCGGGCCGCGCCTCGAACCGGTCGAGCCCCTCGAACGGGCCCGGCGCGGTGATCTCGGCGCGCTCGTTCATGATCGTGAGCATCGGCAGGTCGTGCCGGCGGCCGATCTCGAAGTCGTTCGGGTCGTGCGCGGGGGTCACCTTCACGGCACCGGTCCCGAACTCCGGGTCCACGTGCTTGTCGGCGACGATCGGGATCTTGCGCCCGGTCAGCGGCAGCTCGACCTCGGTGCCCACCAGGTGCGCGTAGCGCTCGTCGTCGGGGTGCACGGCCACGGCGGTGTCGCCCAGCATCGTCTCGGCGCGGGTCGTGGCCACCACGATGGCGTTGTCGCCTTCGCCGTAGCGGATCGACACGAGCTCGCCGTCGTCGTCGCTGTGGTCCACCTCGATGTCCGACAGGGCCGTCTGGCACCGCGGGCACCAGTTGATGATGCGCTCGGCGCGGTAGATGAGCCCGGCGTCGAAGAAGTTCTTGAACACCGTCTGCACGGCCCGCGACAGGTTCTCGTCCATGGTGAAGCGCTCGCGCGACCAGTCGACCCCGTCGCCGAGGCGCTTCATCTGGCCGAGGATCTTGCCGCCGTACTCGGCCTTCCACTCCCAGACGCGCTCCACGAACTTCTCGCGGCCCAGGTCGTGGCGCGAAAGGCCCTCGCCGGCGAGCTGGCGCTCGACCACGTTCTGCGTCGCGATGCCCGCGTGGTCCATGCCCGGCAGCCACAGGACCTCGTAGCCCTGCATGCGACGGCGGCGGCTCATCGCGTCCATCAGGGTGTGGTTGAGCGCGTGGCCCATGTGCAGGCTGCCGGTGACGTTCGGCGGCGGCAGTACGATCGAGAACGGCGGCTTCTCCGACGAAGCGTCGGCCGTGAAGTACCCGGCCGCTACCCAGCGGTCGTACATGGGTGCTTCTTCGGCGGCCGGGTCCCAGGCACCCGGAAGGTCGGTTTTCTGCTGCGGAGCGTTCTCGGTCACAATGGAGAAGTCTACGAACCCGCCGCGGCGGGTTTTATCAGGGGGAAAGGCGGTGCACGGATGACACGACCGGAAGATCCGGACGACCGGATCGAGACGCACCCGGACCTCGTCGATCCGAACTGGCGCAAGCACGCCGAACTCGACGCTTGGCTGGGTGCCAAGAAGGAGATGAAGAAGCGCCGCAAGCGCGAACGCCGCTCCGGCGTCACCGCGGGTTACGGCTACGCCTCCGCCCCGAGCCGCTGGCCCGGCGTGCTGGCCCTCACGATCCTCGTGCTGCTCATCGCCGGCGCGATCGTGGTGCACCAGCTCCAGGACCACGGCGTCAACGAGTTCTGGTTCGCGGCAAGCCTCGGTACCTCCGCGCTCACGGGTACACCACCGGCCTGACCGGGCGGACCCCGAAGTCGCACTGCCCCCGCGCGAGGGCTGCACCAGCGGTGAACGGTCGCCGGTGTGGCCCGGACCGGCCGGCGCTCAGCCGCAGCCCAGATGTCTTCGACGCACCGGTTGGCCGCGCGAAGACCGGCGAGCCAGGCCTGCGCATCGGCCTCACCGGCGCCCGTCTTCTCGGCGAACAGGATGGTGAAGGCCGCTCGGACGCCGGGCGCCATCGTGGCCGCGTTGCCGCGCACGAACACCGCCGCGCCCTCCTGCGGCAACCACCGCCACACCTCGTCGCCCGCTGCCGCGATCTCGTGCCGCACGTACTTGCGTCCGTCGACCGGGGCGCGGGAAAGCACGACGTGCAGCTTGGCGGCAGTACAGGAAGTCCTGCTCCGCGTTGCGGCAGCCGAAGACCAGCAGCGACTCGGCGACCGGCACGCCCTGCGCGCGCATCGCCGCCCGCTCCGCAGGAACCCGCGAACCAGTGCGGGCCCGGTCCCGGCCCCGACCATGATCATCGGGGTGTGCGGGTATGTCCGGCGGTCGGAATTCGATGATCGGGCGCCGCACGAAGACGAACAGCGTGCTGCCGTCGGGCGGCCCGCCAGGTAGTGGGAGCAGACACCCGAGAACATGGTGTCGCCTCCACCGCGCAGCACACCCGTGGTGATGCTGGCGACCTTCGCGTCAGTCAGCGGCGAGGACGAGATCCAATAGTAGTGCGGCCGCAACAGGGGCAGCAGGTCGAGGTAGCCGCCGAACGGCACCGCGCAGCCCGGGGCAACTCCTCCGGCAGGTCCAGCAGCGACCGGCGGGGCGTGAAGACCCACTCCTGGTAGCGGGCTCGGGACGCCTCGTCGGGTCCGCGCCCGGCCGAGGACCGCGGAGACCTCCGTCACCGGGTGTGGCCAAGGTCGCCCCCTCGTGGGATGCACAGGCCAGACTACACAGCTTAGGCTGTGGATATGGCCACCGTACCCGCCCCCGTCGCCGAATCCGCCGGCTGGCTGCGCGGCGTCGTCGCGCAGCTGCACCGCCGGCTGCGGCAGGTCGACAACGCCGACAGCCTCACGCCGTCGCAGTCGGCGGCGCTCAACCGCCTCTACCGCGAGGGTCCCGCGACGCAGGGTGAGCTCGCCGCCGCCGAGCACGTGCGGCAGCAGTCGATGGCCACCACGCTCTCGGCGCTCGACGCGCTCGGCTACCTCGCCCGCTCGCGCGACCCCGCCGACGGCCGCCGCACCGTGCTGTCGGTGTCCGAGCTCGGCGCGAAGACCGTGCAGGGGATCCGCCAGCACCGCGACGAGTGGCTCGCCCACGCCCTGGCCGCCGAGCTGACCGCCGAAGAGCTGGAGACGGTGCGCCAGGCGCTGCCTTTGCTACAACGCGTCGCCGAGCACTGATCATCCGAAACCCAGGACATCCCCCGACAAGCCTCAGGAACGAAGGAGCCGTGACGACCACCGCAACGCCCCGAAAGGCACCGGCGAGCTTCGGTGCCAAACTCGTCACCCCATTGGTGGCGAGCGCGGTGCTGAACCCCATCAACTCCACCCTCATCGCCGTGGCGCTCGTGCCGATCGGGCAGAGCTTCGGCGCCGGGCCCGGCAAGACGGCCTGGCTGATCTCCGCTCTCTACCTCGCCACCGCCGTCGGCCAGCCCGTGGTCGGCCTGCTCGTGGACCGCTACGGCGCCCGGCGGGTGCTGCTCGGCGGCGCGTCCGTGGTGATCGTCGCCGGGGTCGCCGGCATGATCCCGATCTCCGTCGAGTGGCTCACCGGCGTGCGCGCGGTGCTCGGCATCGGTACCTGTGCCGGCTTCCCCGCCGCGATGGCCGTGCTGCGCAAGCGCGCGGACGCGCTGGGCCAGGGCGTGCCCGCGCGTGTGCTGTCGCTGCTCTCGCTGTCTTCCCAGACGATCATGGTCATCGGCCCGACGCTCGGCGGCGTGCTGATCACGTTCTTCGGCTGGCCGGCCATCTTCGCCGTGAACATCCCGCTCGCGGGTGCGTCGCTGCTGCTGGCGATCTTCTGGGTCCCGAAGGACGCGCCGGTGCGCGAAGAAGCCACGAAACCGAAGCCGATCGACGTGCTCGGCATCGCGTTGTTCTCGCTCTCCCTGCTGGTCCTGCTCTGCTACCTGATGGCGCCGGGCATCGGCGACCTGTGGCTGCTCGCGGCGGCCGTCGCGGTCGGCGCGGCGTTCGTATGGGCGGAGCTGCACACCCGGGTGCCGTTCATCGATCTGCGGATGCTCGCCGCCAACACGCCGATCCTGCGCACCTACCTGCGCCAGGCCCTGAGCTTCATGGCGATCTACGCGATCATGTTCGGCTACGTGCAGTGGCTCGAAGAGGGCCGCGGCTTCGGCGACGAGATCGCCGGGGCGCTGCTGCTGCCGATGTCGGTCGTGGCCGTGTGCGCGGCGGCGTTCTCGGGCCGGCCGACCGGTGTGCGGGCGCGGCTCGTGGTGGTCGCCGTGGCGCTGCTGGCCGGTTCGGTCGCGCTGCTGTTCGTCGGCGACACGACGTGGCTGGTTGGGCTGCTGGCCCTGGTCGCGGTGTTCGGCCTGGCCCAGGGGCTCACGAGCGTCGCGAACCAGACCACGCTCTACCGCGAGTCGCCCGCCGAGACCATGGGCACCGCCAGCGGCCTGTTCCGCACGGCCCAGTACCTCGGCGCGATCGTGGCCTCCACCGTGATCGCCCAGTGCTACGGCGTGCACGCCGACTCGGCGGGGCTGCACCGGCTGGGCATGGTGCTCGTGGTGATCAGCGCGTTGCTGCTGGTCGTGACCGTCGCCGACCGGGGGCTGAGGCTCGCCGAACGCCGCGAACGGGCACAGCGCGCCTGACCTCGCCGCGGCCCTTGATCGTCGGCGCTCTCCGTGACCGGCGTCACCCCGGCGGGCGATCTTTTCGGCCGCCGGGGGAGGTGCCCAGGTCAAGCAGCATCTTTCAAGTGTGAAAAACCAGACCCCGTGTCGGGGAATCCATGATCGAAGCGCACGATGGACACATGCACCGTGATGCGCCGAAGCACGACGTGGACGAAGCCGACCTGAAGGTGGGCAAGCCGAAGAGCTACGCGGCCGGCATCCCCGGCGTCGCCGTGTCGCTCAAGCGCGGCATCGAGCAGATGGGCCCCACGCGCACCGCGCGCACCCTGCGCCTGCTGAACCAGCGGGCGGGCTTCGACTGCCCGGGTTGCGCGTGGCCCGAGCCGCGCCAGGTCGACGGCGAGAAGCGCAAGCTCGCGGAGTTCTGCGAAAACGGCGCGAAGGCCGTGGCCGAAGAAGCCACGCGCCGTCGCGTGGACCGCGAGTTCTTCGCCACCCACTCGATCGCCGACCTGCGGGACAAGACGGACTACTGGCTGGGCCAGCAGGGCCGGATCACCGAGCCGTTCGTGCTGCGCGAGGGTGCCACGCACTACGAGCCGATCTCGTGGGACGCCGCGTTCGACCTCGTCGCCGGCGAGCTCAACGGGCTGGACAGCCCGCACGAGGCCGTCTTCTACACCTCGGGCCGCACCAGCAACGAGGCCGCGTTCCTCTACCAGCTGCTGGTGCGCTCCTACGGCACCAACAACCTGCCGGACTGCTCGAACATGTGCCACGAGTCCTCGGGCGCGGCGCTGGCCGCCAGCACCGGCATCGGCAAGGGGTCGGTGACCCTGGCCGACCTCCACCACGCCGACCTGATCGTGGTCGTCGGCCAGAACCCGGGCACCAACCACCCGCGCATGCTCTCGGCGCTGGAAACGGCGAAGGGCAACGGCGCCAAGATCCTGGCCGTGAACCCCCTGCCCGAGGCCGGGCTCATGCGGTTCAAGAACCCGCAGAACGTGCGCGGCGTCGTCGGCGAGGGCACCCCGCTCGCCGACGAGTTCGCGCAGATCCGCCTCGGTGGCGACCTCGCGCTGTTCCAGGCCGTGGGTCACCTGCTGCTGCAATGGGACGAAGAGGCGCCGGGCACGATCATCGACCAGGAGTTCGTGAAGTCCTCGACCTACGGGTACGAGGACTGGGCGAAGAACCTGCTCGAGATCGACTGGCCCGAGACGGAGAAGGCCACGGGCCTGCCGCGCGAGCAGATCGAGCACGTCGCGCGGATGATCGCCACGTCCCAGCGCACGATCTACTGCTGGGCCATGGGTCTCACGCAGCACAAGCACGCGGTGCCCACGATCGCCGAGATCGCGAACCTCGCGCTGGCGCGCGGCATGATCGGCAAGCCGGGCGCGGGCCTGTGCCCGGTTCGCGGCCACTCGAACGTGCAAGGCGACCGCACGATGGGCGTCTGGGAAAAGATGCCCGAGTCGTTCATGGACGCGCTCGACCGCGAGTTCGGCATCACCGTGCCGCGCGAGCACGGCTGGGACACCGTCGACTCGATCCGCGCGATGCGCGACGGCCGCGGCAAGGTCTTCTTCGCCATGGGCGGCAACTTCGCCTCCGCGACGCCCGACTCCGACGTCACGGCGAAGGCGCTGAGCTCGTGCTCGCTCACCGTGCACGTGTCGACGAAGCTCAACCGCTCGCACGTGGTCCACGGCACCACCGCGCTGATCCTGCCCACACTCGGGCGAACCGAGCGTGACGTGCAGGAATCGGGCCCGCAGTTCGTGACCGTTGAGGACTCGATGTCGCAGGTGCACGCCTCGCGCGGCCGGGTCAAGCCGGCTTCGGAGCACCTGATCTCCGAGGTCGCGATCGTGTGCCGGCTCGCAGAACGGCTGCTGGGGGCGGACCACGCTGTGCCGTGGCGCTCGTTCGAGAAGAACTACGACCTGATCCGCGACCGCATCGCGGCCGTGGTGCCGGGCTGCGAGGACTACAACCGCCGCGTGCGCGAGCCCGACGGTTTCGTGCTCCCCAACGCACCGCGCGACGCCCGCGAGTTCACGGGCACGGAGACGGGCAAGGGCACGTTCACGGTGTCGGAGTTCGAGTACCCCGAGGTGCCGGCGGGCCGGCTGCTGCTGCAGACGATGCGCAGCCACGACCAGTACAACACCACCATCTACGGCCTGTCCGACCGCTACCGCGGCATCGAGGACGGCCGTCGTGTGGTCTTCGTGCACCCGGACGACCTGGCCGAGCTGGGCATCTCCGACGGCGAGATCGTGGACCTGGTCTCGGAGTGGCGCGACGGCGACCGCCGCGCGCCGCGCTTCCGCGCCGTGTCCTACCCGACGGCCCGCGGCTGCGCGGCGGCCTACTTCCCGGAGGCCAACGCGCTGGTGCCGCTGGACTCCGTCGCGGAGAAGTCCAACACACCGGTGTCGAAGGCAGTCGTGGTCCGGCTGGAGCCGCACCGCCACTCGTGACGGTCAGGCGCTGGGGACTCGGGCTTTCGCCGCGACTCGTGTGGCGAGGACCAACCCCAGCGCCGCGCCCAGGGTGTTGAGCAGCACGTCGTCGACCTCGGCACTGCGACCGATGAAGTACTGCACGGTCTCGATCGCCAGGGAGAGCCCGGCCGACGTGGCGACGACTGCCGCTTTGCTTCGTGTGACCACGTGGGCGAGAAATCCCAGCGGCACGAATAACGCGATGTTGCCCACGTTGTTGAGCATTCCGATCGGACCGTTGACGTTCACAGCCTCGTCGACGATCCCCGCGAGCGGCACGAGGTTGAGGTTCTCGGGCGGGCTGAGGTGACCCGGTCGCAGTGTGAGGGCGAGCACCGCCAGGACGGCCAGGACGAGCAGACGGCGGGCCCAAGAGCGCATGCCTGCCAGTCAACCAGCCCGGCGGTCGGGCTCGGAAATCAGTCCACGCAGTTGTCACCCGCGCCGGTGATCGGCGTGTCGCCCGCCCCGGCAGCGGCGCCGCCGCCCGTGTCACCGCCGCCGGACGAGGTGCCGGGCCCGGCGTAGACCTGGCCGAGCGTCACCTCGATGTGGCCGGGCGGCACGTCGGCGGACTCGGCGGTGGCGAGGCCCCCCAGGAGCTCCGCCACCGCCTTGCCCTGGGTGGCCAGCGCGGCGCCGTACCGGACCAGTGAGGTGCGGCGCGCGGCGGCGTTGCCGGTGCTGCCGGGTGCGAAACCCTTGCCCTTCAACACGTCCGAGACGCGCTGGGCGAGGCCGCTCGCGTCGCCGGCGTTGGCCACGTCGACCACCACGCCCGAAGGTGCTTGCGGTTTGGAGGAAGCCGGGGGCACGCCGATCAGGCTCGCCGCGAACTGCTTGACCTGCGCGGGATCCACCTGCACCGCCGTCGCGCGCGGGTCGCTTTTGCTGTAGCGGTAGTCCGGGTTCACGATCGGGATGGTCGAGAACTGGATGCCGCCGCCGGAAATCCCGCGCATCTGGCCGATGAAGTCGAGCAGGTTCCAGGAGTCGTCGAGGACTACGGACTTCTTCACGGCGTCGATGAGCTCGCCGACCTTGCCCGGGTTGGAGAGCGTGCCCGCCGAAAGGACCTGGTGCGCCAGCGAAGCGAGGAAGACCTGCTGGCGCCGCATGCGGCCGAAGTCGCTGTCCTTGACGCCGTGGCGCTGGCGCACGAACGCGAGCGCGTCGGCACCGGAGATCTTCTGCGGTCCCGCCGGGAAGTTCGCGCCCGAGTCGACGTCCTTCGTGGCGTTGTTGAGGCAGACATCGACGCCGCCGACGGCCTTGCTGATGTCGTAGAAGCTCAGCAGGTTCACCTCGGCGAAGTGGTCGATCCTCACGCCGGTGAGGTCCTCGACCGCCTGCCGCGTGGCGCGCCGCCCGGAGGTGAGGGCTTCCTGCTCGATCTTGTCCTTGTCGGTCTCGCCCGCGTCGTGGAGTTTCGCGGCCTCTTCGGCTTTTCCGCGGCCGTACGCGGCGTTGATCTTGCCCTTGCCCCCGCCCGGCAGCGACACGTACGAATCGCGCGGGATCGAGAACGCCTTCACCGTCTGCGTGCCGTTCGGGATCCGCAGCACGATCAGGGTGTCGGTGAGGTCGTCGCCGTTGGGCCCGGCCCTCAGTTCGCGCAGCACGTCGGGCGGCAAGGGGTTGCCCTGCTGGTCGGCCCTCGAGTCCCGGCCGACGAGCAGGATGTCGAGCGATCCGTCGGCCGGCTGTTCACCGGGCTCGGGCTGTTTGCCGGCGTCGATCACGTTGCTGCGCGTGACGTCGTCGAGCGAGCTCAGCGTCGAATAGCCATACGCCGTGCCGGCGAACACCACCAGCGCCAGCGCCGAGACGACGATCTTCCCTGCGATCCGCACCCCCTACCGACGCCCTGCGGCCCGGTTCTGCTGCACGCGTGACCCAGTTCACATTTCAGCGCAGGTACGACGCGCCGTTCAGATCGAGGATCGCGCCCGACGCCCAGGTCGCCTCGGCCGAGGCCAGGTACACGACCGCGTTGGCGATCTCCTCGGGCTCCGCCACCCGGCCGAACGGGCTCTGCTCCCGCACGGCGTCGGTGATCCGGTGCGCGACGCGTTCGGTCGCCGTGAAGCCGGGCGCCACCGACGTCACCGAGATCCCGTGCGGCGCCAGCTCGATCGCGAGCGACTGGCCGAGCGCGTGGAGCGCGGCCTTGCTCGCGCCGTACGCGGGGTGCTCGGGTTCGCCGCGGAACGCGCCGCGCGAGCCGACGTTCACGATCCGCCCCGGCGCTTTCCGCGCGATGAGGTGGCGGGCGACGTGGAAGGAGATGTTGGCCGCGCCCATCAGGTTGACGTCCAGGGTGCGGCGCCAGACTTCCTGCCAGTGTGCGTAGCCGACGGTCGCTACCGGCGTGGACGTCTCGGGCGTGGTGCCGACGGCCGCGTTGTTCACGAGCACGTCGACGCCGCCGAACAGCTCCTCGGCCGTGTCCGCGATCCGTTGTGCCGCTTCGGGATCGCCGAGGTCGCCCCCGACCGGCACGTGGCCGTCGCCCGGGAGCGCGGCCAGCGTCTCCTCGGCCGCCGCGGCGTTCGATCCATAGTGGACGGCCACCCGGTCGCCGCGGGCGGCGAAGGCGTGGGCGATCGCGCGGCCGATGCCGCGGGAGCCGCCGGTGACGAGGACGTTCACTTCGCGAACAACTGCGCTTCGTCGCGGAACGCCTTGAACTCCAGGGCGTTGCCGGCCGGGTCGTGCAGGAACATCGTCCACTGCTCCCCCGGTTCGCCGGCGAAGCGCTGATACGGCTCGATCACGAACTCCGTGCCCGCCTCGCGCAGGCGGTCGGCGAGCTCGTGGAAGGAGTCGACGTCGAGGACCAGGCCGAAGTGGGGCACGGGCACGTCGTGACCATCGACGGGGTTGCGGCCGGCCTCGGCGCGCGCGCCGGGCACCACGTGCGTGACGACCTGGTGGCCGCGGAAGTCCCAGTCCACCCACGCGTCCGCCGAACGGCCCTCCTCCAGCCCCAGCACCCCGCCGTAGAACGCGCGGGCGCGGGCGAGGTCGTCGACCGGGATGGCGAGGTGGAACGCGGGGCGCATGGGCTCTCCTTCGGCTCGCGGTGGCTCCCTCACCTTGAAGTGCCCATGTCCGAATGTCAACATTGGCCGATGGACGCCACACCGTTGCGGAAAGCAGCGCGCCGCGGCCTGGCCGAGGAAGCCGCCGATCGTGTGCGTGACGCGATCTTCGCCGGCCACTTCCCGCCCGGCGCGCCCCTGCGTGAGGTCGAGCTCGCCGCGTCGCTTGAGGTCAGCCGCGGCTCGGTGCGCGAGGGCCTCGCCCTGCTCACCCGCGAAGGCCTCGTCCGCGGCGGCTGGCACCGCCCGACCACGGTCGTCGAAGTGACCGCGGTGGACGTCGAGGAGGTGTACTCCGTGCGCGCGGCCCTCGATCGACTCGCCGCCGGCACGGCCCGGGTGCGGTCCTCTGTGGACGATCTGGCCGCCTTGGACGACCTCGTTGCCGCGCTGGCTTCCGCGGTCGACTCCGGCGCGGACGGCCCGCGGTTGCTGGCGCTGGACATCGCTTTCCACGACCGCGTCTACGCCGCCGCGGGCAACCGTCGCCTGACGGAGGCGTGGGAGGCGGTGCGCTCGCAGGTGTTCCTGTTCAAGCTGCAGCGCGTGTCCCTGGGGAGTTCGCAGTACCGCTCCCACGTCGTCGCCGAACACCGCGAACTGGCGGCCCTGATCCGCGGCGGCGACGCGGCCGAACTGGACCGCGTCGCCGCCGACCACGTGGACTCCGCCCGGCGTCGGCTGCTGGCGGAGCTCTAACCGTCCACGGCAGACGCCAGCGCGGCTTTCACCTTGACGTTGCTGGTCATGCTCATCGTCACCACGGTCATCGTCAGCAGGACCGCTGCGGCGGCGAAGTACGGGGTTCGCAGGCCCGCCACCGAGGCGAGCCAGCCGCCCAGCAGCGCGCCGAGGGGGCCGGCCGACAGGGCGACCAGGCGCGAGGCCGCGGCGACCCGGCCCATGAGCCGGCCCGGGACGATCGCCTGGCGCAGCGACCAGCCGAGCACCATGGTGGTGGCCATGCCGCAGCCGCAGAGGACGAACATGGCGCCGGCGAGCCACGGGTTGTCCGCGAGCCCGAAGACGAGGATCGACCCGCCCTCCACCACGGCGGTCAGGGTGAGCGCCGTGCCCGTGCCGACCAGCTTCTCGAGCGGTCCCGCCACGACCATGGCGCCCAGCAGCCCGCCGACAGCGTCGGCGGCGAGCAGGAAGCCGTAACCGACCGAGGACAGGCCCAGGGTGTCCTGCGCGAACAGCACCAGCACCGCCCCCACCGCGCCGAACGCCAGGTTGCCGACCGCCGGCCGCAGAGCCAGGCCGAGCAGCAGCCGATCCCGGACGACGTACCGGAATCCCTCCCGCGCGTCCGCCCACACGCCACGGCCCTCGACGCGCTCGGGCACCGGCGTCGAGGGCAACGTCCGGATCAGCAGCGCACTCGCCACGAACGAGACGGCGTCCATCAGGAACGGCACCGTCCGCGCGAGCGAGAACAGGAAGCTGCCCAACGGCGGCCCCGCGAACTGCCCGGCCGCCGTCGACGCCCCGCGCAGGCGGCCGTTGGCGCGGCGCAGCAGCGTCTGATCGCGCCCGAGCAGATCCGGCAGGTAGGCCTGCGAGGCCACGTCGAAGAACAGCTGTCCCACGCCCAGCAGGAACGCCAGCACCAGCAACGCCGGGATCCCCAGCTCCCCGACCGCCCCCGCGACGACCGCGAGCACCAGCAACCCGGCCCGCCACAGATCGGCGAGCCACATCGTGCGCCGCCGGTCCCACCGGTCCACCAGCGCGCCCGCCACCAGCCCCACCACCAGGTGCGGCAGCACCATCGCCACCGACACCAGGCTGATCACCACGGGATCTTTGCTCAGCGCCACGGCGAACAACGGCAAGGCCGCCTCATACGCCCCATCCCCCAACGCCGACACCGTCGCCGCCGTCCACAACCGCGCGAAGGCGGGCGGCATCTTGGCCGCCGCATCCGAGCGGCGTAACCCGCGAACCATCGCGCTCACTGCGCCACCCCCACGACCCGGCGATCACCCGACGCCAACGCACCCGCCCCACGCGCTCTCGGTCCACACGCGAACCCGCGCAACACCGTCACTGCACTCACCGCGCCACCCCCGCGGACCCCTTGTCCCCGCGACACCTTCGCCGCACGCACAGCCCCACGCCCTTGCCCACGGACCGGCGGCGCCAGCACCAGCGCACCCGCCCCACACGCCATCGACCTGCACCCGAACCCGCGAACCATCGCGCTCATTGCGCCGCCCCTTCACCAGGGCGGAAGAACGCCACCGCGATCGTCGCCGCGGGCTCGGATGGTTCCCGCGCCGCGTGCATCTCGTCCAGCAGCTCACCCAGGCGCCGCTCGAATTCCGCGTAGCGCGACTCCCCCAGGCGCAGGTGCGACATGCGCACGTACCGCGCCCCCTCCGGCGCGGTGGCGAGGTCGTCGATCGCGTGCTGCAGCAGGACGTCGCGCTGGCCGGGCGCGGGGTCCGGCAGCACGACAACCTTCGCAACCATCCCGTAGTACCGCTCGATCACGCCGCGCACCTTGCGAGTGCGGACCACGTGGATGAGCCCGGCCCGTTCCAGCACCCTTACGTGATAACTCGAACTCCCCTTCGCCAGGTCCAGCCGCGTGGCGATCTGCGTGATCGTCGCGGGCCCGTCTCGCAGCACCGCCAGCACGCGGTGGCGCACCAGGTTGTTCACGGCGCGCAGTTGTTCACTCGACGCTCTCGCCGGGCGGAACGTAGTCGTCCCCAGTCACGAGGAACAATGGTCAACGACTCTTGACCATTTGTCCAGCGCCTTTTCGGACGAAGCCGCGGCACCGCCTGCGCTCGGCCGCCCGCTGCCTGCGTTACCACGCGTGGCAGCGCAGGAGTTCGAGGGCGCCGTCCAGATCTACTCGCCTACCCCGATCCGATGCGCTGCTCCCGGCAGGTCACCTTGGGCGAGCTCCGCGGCTTTGCGCGGGTCCCGGTGATGCAGCACTTTCGCGTTGGCCACGGTGATGGCCAGCTCGGCGGCCGCTTCGCGAAGCGAGTGACCGTGGAGGAAACGCAACTCGAGGATGCGGCGCTGGCACTCCGGCAGCGCCCCAGGATCCGCGCGGCGCGGTCGCTCGCTTCCCGTTCTTCCGGCGCCGCGTTCCCTTCCGTGTCAGCTACCTGGAGGTCGGGCACCGTGATCTCCCGGCCCAGGATTCGCCGCCAGCACGGTCTTCGCCGTTGCCAGCAGCTACGCACGAATCTCCCCGGCAGACGCCGTCGTGCACAGGACCGGAACGCCGCAACGAACACCTGCGACGTCAGGTCCTCGGCGTCCGGCCGGTTCCCGACTTTGCCGAAGACCAGCCGGTGGATGCTGTGCGACGTTGTCCTCGTGATCGCCTCCCACCCCGCGCGCTTCGTGGGGGCCGAGGTCTTCGCACAGGCCTCAGTATGTGCGGACGGTTCGCGGACGGTCCTGAGTAGACGTTGCTCGATACGGCTGTCCGGCGAGCAACCGCCTGCGGAAACGAAAAGAGCGCGACCACCGGCACGTCGTGCACCGGTGGTCGCGCTCCTTGCCGAAGCGGACCCGAGCATTCCCGATCAGCGGGGCATCAGCCGCCGAACAAGTCGATGACCTTGAGGATCAGCTCGTAGACGCCGTAGACGAACGGCACCAGCACCCACAGCCACGCGACCACGAGCAGCACGGTGCGCCCCGTCGAGCGCCCTTCCACGTCCGGTGTGCTCATCACGCCTCACTCCCCACCTGGGTGCTCGCCACGGGTTCGTGGTACTTCGCCTTGACCGGCCGCACGAACTCGTTGGCGATGAAGCCGACCACGAGCAGCGCGATCATGATGTAGAACGACGTCGCATAGAGGTCCGGACCACTCTTGCCCGCGGACTTCTCGCTGTCGGCGATGCCGTCGACGATCAGCGGCCCGAGCACGCCGGCCACCGACCACGCGGTGAGCAGCCGGCCGTGGATCGCGCCGACCTGGTAGTTGCCGAACAGGTCCTTCAGGTACGCCGGCAGCGTCGAGAAACCGCCACCGTAGAAGGAGAGGATCAGCATGGCGCACAGCACGAACAGCAGCTTCGACGAGTTCGTGGTCAGCGCGATGATCAGGTACAGCACCGCGCCCACGCCGAGGTAGAAGCGGTAGATGTTCTTGCGCCCCACGGCATCCGAGACCGACGACCAGACGAACCGGCCCAGCATGTTGGTGAGCGAGAGCATCGCGACGAACCCGGCGGCGGCCGCCGTGCCGACCGGCGCCGAGGTGCCCTTGAAGAAGTCCGTGATCATCGGCGCGGCCTTCTCCAGGATGCCGATGCCCGCGGTCACGTTGAGGCACAGCACGATCCACAGGCACCAAAACTGCGGTGTCTTGAGCGCGTTGGCGGCCGAGACGTTGTGCGTGGAGATGAGCTTCTTGGTCTCCAGGACCTTCGGCTCCCAGCCGGCGGGCTTCCACCCGTCGGCCGGCACGCGCACGAGCAGCACGCCCATCGTCATGAACACCGCGTAGACGACACCGTGGATCAGGAACGCCACCGCGATGTCGCTCGTGGTCGGCGCCGAGCCGAGCATCGCCGAGGACCACGGCGAAGCGATGAGCGCGCCGCCCCCGAAGCCCATGATCGCGATGCCCGTGGCCATACCGGGCCGGTCGGGGAACCACTTGATCAGGGTCGACACGGGTGAGATGTAGCCGATCCCGAGGCCGATGCCGCCGATCCCGCCGTAGCCGACGACCACGAGCCAGAACTGCCCGGTCGCGACGCCGAGCGCCGAAACGAGGAAGCCGGTGCCGAAGCAGATCGTCGCCACGAACATGGCCCAGCGCGGGCCGTTCTTCTCCACGAGCGTGCCGCCGAAGGCCGCCGAGAGGCCGAGCATCACGATGCCCAGCTGGAACGGCAGCCCGGACTCCGTGCCCGAGAGGTGCATGGTCTTCTCGAGCGGCGTTTTGAACACGCTCCATGCGTACGCTTGACCGATCGAGAGATGTATCGAGAGCGCTGCGGGTGGGACCAGCCAACGGGTCCAGCCGGGCGGTGCGACGATACGAGAGCGGGCCAGGAAGCCGAGGGCCATCGTCAGACTCCTCCGAACTGTGAGGTGATGCTGGGAATGTATTACTTATTCCCCGACGTTGCATCGGCTGGGTGTCGTAGATCGTCTGCGCACGTCTTCAAAGGCCCTTGAAAGGTGGACAGATGGGCAGGGTGACTGTGCGGCGGCCGGTGCGGAGGATTTCCTCGACCGGTGAACGTCGCCGCCCCGACTCGCTGGCGGCCGAAGAGCCGCTGGAGATCCGCGTCGGCGGCAAAGCACTCGCTGTGACGATGCGCACTCCGGGTCACGATGTCGAGCTGGCCCACGGTTTCCTCCTGTCGGAGGGCGTGCTCGGCTCCCGTGACGACATCGCGGCCGCGCGCTACTGCGACGGCGTCGACGACCAGGGGCGCAACACCTACAACGTGCTCGACGTGACACTCGCACCCGGAGTGGCACCTCCGGACGTCGGCGTGGAGCGCAACTTCTACACCACGTCCTCGTGCGGCGTCTGCGGCAAGGCCGCGCTCGACGCCGTGAAGCTCAAGAGCCGCTTCTCCCCCGCGGACTCACGGTTCGAGGTGAAGACCGACGTGCTGGTGAAGCTCCCGGACACGTTGCGGGACCAGCAGAAGGTGTTCAAGTCCACCGGGGGCCTGCACGCGGCCGCACTGTTCACTCAGGACGGTGAGCTGGAGGTCGTGCGCGAGGACGTCGGGCGACACAACGCCGTGGACAAGGTGCTCGGGTGGGCCGTGCAGGCCGGCCGGATCCCCGCACCCGGTTGCGGGCTGTTGGTCTCCGGCCGTGCCTCGTTCGAGCTGGTGCAGAAGGCGGCGATGGCCGGGATCGGCCTGCTCGCCGCAGTGTCCGCTCCGTCCTCTTTGGCCGTTGAGCTGGCCGAGGAGAACGGCATGACGCTCATCGGTTTCCTGCGGGGCGACAGCATGAACCTCTACACCGGCGATCAGCGGGTGCTGACGTAGGCCCTCCGGGCCAGCCGATCGGCACCCAGTTGCCGTGGAAGCCGGGGCACGCGGTCGGGCAGGTGCACGGCGGCGACGGGGTCGAGCGTGCCGGCGTCCAGCAGCGTGGGGTCGCTGCGCTGCGTGGCGGCGTCGAAGACGAAACCCATGAGCACGCCCTCGTCCTCGGCAGCGTCCACACGGGACGGTATGGACCCGAACTCGCCGGGCACCCGGCCGGGGCGAATCCGTGCCGCTGGGCGGTTCCGTTGCGGAAATCGTGCTTGTAGACCGCACCGGTCAGGTTCGACAGCCCGCCGACGGCCACCGCGTAACCGTAGCGGTGCGCGCGCCCGACGTGACGCTCGTCGACGCGCGGGAACACCTGCCGGTGCTCGTCGATCCGCTCTTCCAGGGACTTTGCCGGCAGCTAGGTCGACGGTCCAGCGGTCGAGCGTCGGCTCGCCTTCGGTCCGGCGGTGCGCGCCGCGGTCGAACACCTTGGGGTTACGCACGACGTGCAGGACGATCGGTCGCCGTCGTCGTAGGCGTTGAGCGGGTGGAAGACGGGTACTCGGGTTCCCGCGGCACGGCGGTGAGCTCACACCCCGGCCGGAGCGCGCGCCGACCGGGTCGGGCACGTCGACGTGGGCCGGCGTCTGGTTCGCGTCGAAGGTCACGGTCACGCTTGGGGTGGGCCATGTAGCCACCTGCCAGATCCAGCGGTTGGGGTACCACTCCGCCCGCCCGTCCCGCATGCGGACGCCGTGGACCATGCCGTCGCCGAGGAACCAGCGGTAGCTCGCGGGCCTTGCCGCGCGAGCGGGTTGGGGATGACGGAGGCGAAGCCGGAACTTGTTGATCATGCGAGGTCGTTTAATGACAGCGTTATTAATTGACAATCGGGTTGTGAAAGTCGCCAGGGCCGGGTTTTCAGAACTGGCGCCGTGGGCGCGGACTCGGCACGATGATCGGTGGCGTCAGGCACTGCGCGGATGGTGAGCGGCGTCCAGGTGGGTGGGAGTTTCCTGCGGTGATCTGGGACGGAGGCCGAGGTGGACAGAGGGGTCAACCGCGGCGCCGTGCCCGCCGCCGTCGGCCGGCTGAGTGCCCCTCGCCTCGCTTGGGGTGCGGCGTGAACGGCCGCGTCAGCCGCCGCACCGCGCTCGCCGCCGGGGCCGCGGGCCTGGGCGTCGCCGGGCTGGCCGCCGCGACGGCAGCGGGCCGCACGCCCCTCGGACAGGCGCTGCAGGTCCTCGGCGTCACCACCGACTCACCGGTCACCCAGGTCGGTTCGCTGCGCGTCGAGCGCGTGCACTCGGCCGCGAGGGGACGCGACGTCGATCTCGTCTTCTTCCTGCCGAGTAAGAAACCGCCACCCCGCCTGCCGATGTCCCTCATGCTCCACGGCCTCCACGGCAACGCCCGCAGCGCCGCCCCCAGCGGCCTGCTCGAGCAGCTCGCCACGGACGTCGCGCGCAAGGCTGTGCCCGCGCACGGTTACGTCGCCGTCGACGGGGGCGACAACTACTGGCACGAGGTCCGCCCCGGCGACGACCCCATGGCGATGCTGCTGGAGGAAGTCCCGCGCTGGCTCGCGGCCCGCGGCCTCGGCGGCGCGCACGGCCTGCCCTTCGCCTGCGCCGGCGTCTCGATGGGCGGCTTCGGCGCCATGGTCTACGGCCGCCGCCGCGCCGAGCGTCGCCAGCCGCCGGAGGCCATCGCGGCCATCTCACCGGCGCTCATCACGAACTGGCCCGAGATGGCCAAGCGCCACATCTTCACCGGCCAGGCCGACTGGACGTCGCTCGACCCGCTGCGCCACCTCACCGCCCTGCGCGGCATCCCGACGGCCCTGTGGTGCGGCACAGAGGACTCCTTCATCACCGGCGTCCGGCGCTACATCGCGGCCACCCACCCCGCCGTGGGCTACACGGCGAGGGGCGTCCACAGCGACACGTTCTTCCACTCGGTCGTGCCGAGCCTGGTGAGTTTCGTCGGGAAGCACGTGCCCCGCGCCGTGTGAGGTCACGCGATCGCGCTCCACGTGACGCAAATCCGGGTCCGGCGGCAGAATCGACCTTGCCCGTGGCTTCCGCAGAATGGTTGTGCAGCAAGGGAAATCCGCTTCGGCATGCTGACGCTCCCAACGCGACGGACACCCCTCGAGGTCAGCTCCGCGCCACCAGCACCAGCACGATCAAACCAGTCCCCAGCCCACCCGCGGCGAGCCCGCCGCACCACGCCAGCCCCCGCAGGTCCCGCGCTCGCCACAACGCCCCCAGCGTCACGACGAACGGCAGCACCGGCCACACCGCCCCCAGGTTGCCGCGCCGCACCGCCACGGCCAGCGCGAAGACCACGAACAACCCCGCCAGACCGGCGAGCGACCAATACAGCTTCGGCGCCGCGAGCGCGCTCCCCCGGAACACCTCGGAGCCCGACAACCCGGCCTGCCGTGGGCCGAGGCCGAACTCGTCTTCGCGATCTTCGGGCTGGAAGCTCATCCCGCCATCCGGCCCACCCGCACTCAGCCGCGCGACACGAGCCTCAGGAAGATACCCACCGAGCCACCACCGAGATCAGCCAGAACCCCACCATCGTCGCCAACGCCGTCAGCAGCGCCCAGCGCAGTTGCAGTCGACGGGTCTCCGCAGCGTGCAGGAACCGCAGGAAGTACCAAGCCAGAGCGAACAACGGCAACGGGATCAGCGGCAACGCCGACAACCGCGTCCCCACCGCCACCAGACACACGACCGCCAAGACCGCCAGCATGATGTTGCCCGCGCGGTACAGCCACGAGAAGCGCGTCAGGATGGACGCGACGACGCGCTCGCTCAGTTCGACGATGCCCACCGACGGGGCATCAGTCGACGCAGGCGGCGGCGAAGAGGCGTCATCCACGTCCGGCACCGAGGTGGTGGCGTTGTCCCCTGGGGCTGCGGTCAGCGGCACGGTTGTCATCCTGTCCATTATCGCGCGTGCCGCGAACAGCCTGGCAGCGGACTCCCGCAAACGGCTCACGCCGATCAGCGAACGGCTCAGGCCGACTTCTCACCACGCTCGCTGCGGGCCCGCCGGGACGGCTGCCGCGCGACGATCGTGGGGTTCACGTTCTCCCGCACCGTCTGCTCGGTGATCACGACCTTCGCCACGTCGTCGCGGCTCGGGATGTCGTACATGACCGGCTGGAGGACTTCCTCCATGATCGCGCGCAGGCCGCGGGCACCCGTGCCACGCAGCATCGCCTGGTCGGCGATGGCCTCGAGCGCCGTCTTGGTGAACTCGAGCTCGACGTTGTCCATCTCGAAGAGCTTCTTGTACTGCTTCACCAGGGCGTTGCGCGGCTGCGTGAGGATCGAGACCAGCGACTCCTTGTCCAGGTGGTTCACCGTGGCGACCACCGGGAGGCGGCCGATGAACTCCGGGATCAGGCCGAACTTGATCAGGTCCTCGGGCATCGTCTCGGAGAAGACGTCGCTGCCCTCGATCTCGGCCTTGGTGCGGATCTCCGCGCCGAAGCCGAGGCCGCGCTTGCCGACGCGCTCGTTGATGATCTTCTCGAGCCCAGCGAACGCACCAGCCACGATGAACAGCACGTTGGTGGTGTCGATCTGGATGAACTCCTGGTGCGGGTGCTTGCGCCCGCCCTGGGGCGGCACCGACGCCGTGGTGCCCTCGAGGATCTTCAGCAGCGCCTGCTGCACGCCCTCGCCCGACACGTCGCGCGTGATCGAGGGGTTCTCCGACTTGCGGGCGATCTTGTCGACCTCGTCGATGTAGATGATGCCGGTCTCGGCGCGCTTCACGTCGTAGTCGGCGGCCTGGATCAGCTTGAGGAGGATGTTCTCGACGTCCTCGCCCACGTAGCCGGCCTCGGTCAGCGCCGTGGCGTCCGCGATGGCGAACGGCACGTTGAGCAGCTTCGCGAGCGTCTGCGCCAGGTAGGTCTTGCCGGTACCGGTCGGCCCGAGCATCAGGATGTTGGACTTCGCCAGCTCGACGGGCTCGTCCTTGGAGTCCTTCGGCCCGGCCTTGTCGTCGGCCTGGATGCGCTTGTAGTGGTTGTACACCGCGACCGCGAGCGTCTTCTTCGCGTCGTCCTGGCCGATGATGTACTGCTCGAGGAACTCGCGGATGTCCGCGGGCTTGGGCAGCTCGTCGAGCTTCACCTCGCCGGCTTCGGCCAGCTCCTCTTCGATGATCTCGTTGCAGAGGTCGATGCACTCATCGCAGATGTAGACCCCAGGGCCGGCAATGAGCTTCTTCACCTGCTTCTGACTCTTCCCGCAGAAAGAACACTTCAGCAGGTCGCCGCCGTCACCGATCCGTGCCATGGCCGTTGACCTCGTCCCCTCCGGTGCGCGGTACGCACCTGACACTGTCTTGCCGCTCCGGTCCCGACTCGGCTGTTTTCACACCGACCGGCCGGAGCTTCACGCACTGCCACTGACGGTACCCGTCCGAAGCCACGAGCGGGAACACCCGGGTGAGGAGAAGGCACGTCAGAGGTCGACACTAGACCAGAGAGCCGGTGCGTGTCGCCGATTCGACACGCACCGGCCCCGTGATCAGTTGGCGGAGGCCTTCCGGTACGGAAGGACCTCGTCGATCAGGCCATAGGCCTTGGCCTCGTCGGCGGTCAGGATCTTGTCCCGCTCGATGTCGGCCCTGATCTGGTCGGGCTCCTTGTTCGTGTGCTTCGCCAGGATGACCTCCATCTGGCGGCGCACGCGCTGGATCTCGTTGGCCTGGATCTCCAGGTCCGAGACCTGCCCGTAGGTGCCTTCGGTGGCCGGCTGGTGGATCAGCACGCGCGCGTTGGGCAGCGCCATGCGCTTGCCCGGCGTGCCGGCCGCCAGCAGCACCGCGGCGGCCGAAGCGGCCTGGCCGAGGCACACCGTGGAGATGTCCGGGCGGATGTACTGCATGGTGTCGTAGATCGCCATCAGCGACGTGAACGACCCACCCGGGGAGTTGATGTAGATGCTGATGTCGCGGTCCGGGTCCTCGTGCTCGAGGTGCAGCAGCTGGGCCATCACGTCGTTGGCCGACGCGTCGTCCACCTGCACGCCGAGGAAGATCGTCCGCTCCTCGTAGAGCTTGTTGTACGGGTTGGACTCCTTGACGCCGTAGCTGGTCCGCTCGACGTACGACGGCAGGATGTACCGCGACTGCGGAGTCTGCGGAGCCCGGAAGTCACCCGGGAGCCGGAAATTGCTCATGAGAGGTCTCCTGTGTGCTTCGCGCTCAGTTGTTCGAGGTGATGCCGGCCGACAGCACGTGGTCGACGAAGCCGTATTCCTTCGCCTCCTGCGCCGTGAACCAGCGGTCGCGGTCGCCGTCCTTGATGATCTGCTCGGTGGTCTGGCCGGTCTGCTCGGCCGTGATGCGGGCGAGCTCCTGCTTCCACTTGTTGAACAGGTCCGCCTGGATCGCGATGTCGGACGCGGTACCGCCGACACCCGCCGACGGCTGGTGCATCAGGATCCTGGCGTGCGGGAGCGCGTACCGCTTGCCCGGCGTGCCCGACGAGAGCAGGAACTGCCCCATCGAGGCCGCCATGCCCATGGCGTACGTGGCGACGTCCGGGCGGATCAGCTGCATGGTGTCGTAGATGGCGAACCCGGCGGTGACCGAGCCACCCGGAGAGTTGATGTAGAACCGGATGTCGGACTCGGCGTCGTCCGCGTCGAGCAGCAACAGCTGCGCGGTGATCCGGTTGGCGATCTCGTCGTTGACCTCGGAGCCGAGGACGACGATGCGCTCCTGGAGCAACCGCTCGAACACCGAGTCGGTGAGGGTGAGTCCGGAGGTGCCGCTCCGCCCCTCGGGCATGTGCTGCTTCACGTCTGCCTGCCTTTTTCGCCGGCGGTGGCCCTTCGTCGTGTCGGCCACCGCTGTCGTGTTCAGATGCTTGAGATCTTGCAACCGACCCTAACGAACTCGGGCGGTGCGGAATGCCCGACACCGCCCAAGTTCGCTCACAGCGTCACTCCGCAGGGGTCGCGGCCGCTTCCTCGGTGACCTGCGTCTCGTCGCCGGCCGGGGCGTCAGCCTCGTCGGCGCCGAACAGCTCGGTCAGGTCGACCTCCGCGCCCGAGGCGTCCTTCACGGTCGTGCCCCGGACCACCGAGGCCAGCGCCTTGCCGCGGCGCACGTCGGCGTAGATGGCGGTCAGCTGGCCCGACTGCTGGGCCCGCTGCACGTACTCGTCCGGGCTGATGCCGAAGCGCTGAGCCTGGTACATGATGCGCTCGGTGAGCTCACCGTCGTTGACGGAGGTCTTCTCGTTGTCGGCGATGGTGTCCAGCAGCAGCTGGGTGCGTACCGCCTTCTCCGACTCCTCCTGGACCTCGGCGTTGAACTCGTCCAGGGTACGGCCTTCGGCCTCGAGTGCCTGGGCGAACTTCGCCTCGTCGTGGTCGAACGGGTGCACCGCGTCGTGCTTGCGGTTCTCGATCTCGGCCTCGAGCACCTTCTCCGGGATCGGCACCTCGGTGCGCTCCAGGAGGATGTCGAGGACCTTGTCGCGCGCCTGCACGCCCTGCTGCATCTTCTTGACGCGGCCGAGGCGCTCGCGAAGGTCGGAGCGCAGTTCTTCAATGGTGTCGAACTCGCTCGCCAGCTGGGCGAACTCGTCGTCGGCCTCCGGCAGCTCACGCTGCTTGACCGACTGCAGGGTGACGGTGACCTCGGCGTCCTGCCCGGCGAACTCGCCGGCCACGAGCTTGGTGGTGAAGGTCTTCGTCTCGCCCTGGCTCGCGCCGACGATGGCCTCGTCGATGCCGTCCACGAGCTGGCCGGACCCGATCTCGTACGACAGGCCGGTGGTGGAGGCCTCCTCCACCGCGGTGCCGTCGACCGTGGCCGACAGGTCGATGGACACGAAGTCGCCGTTCTCGGCCGGGCGCTCGACACCGGTCAGGGTGCCGAAGCGGGCGCGCAGCTCGTCGAGCTGCTCGTCGACCTCCGCGTCGGTGGTCTCGACGTCGTCGACGCTCACCTCGAGGCCCTCGAGGTCGGGCAGCGCGATGTCCGGCCGCACGTCGACCTCGGCGCTGAACTCCAGGACGTCGCGGTCCTCGAGCTTCGTCACCTCGAACTCCGGCTGGCCCAGCGTGCGGACCTCGCCGGCGCGGACGGCCTCGATGTACTTGGCCGGGATGGCTTCGTTGACGACCTCGTCGAGCACCGGCGCACGGCCGATCCGGCTTTCCAGGACGCGAGCGGGCGCCTTGCCGGGCCGGAAGCCCGGGATGCGCACCTGCTGGGCGATCTTGCGGTAGGCGCGGTCGAAGTTCGGCTTGAGCTCGTCGAACGGCACCTCGACATTGATCTTGACTCGCGTCGGGCTGAGCTGCTCGACGGTGCTCTTCAAGGTCTTCTCCTCGAGCGGTAAACAATGGGGGTTGGACAGTCCCTCAGGACGGTCCCGGTCACCTGCCGACCGGGACGACCGAGTCTAGGCCCTTGGCCTCACCGGACCTGGTCGGGGGCACCCGGACACCCCTCCCGATCAGCGGTCGAGCATCCGTCCGGGCACCCAGCGCACGCTCGTGGCCGTCCGCTCGACCGGCGCGCCGGGGTGCACCACGCGGCTGAGCAGGAGCCGGACGAATGTCTCGGCGAAGACGGACCACTCCTCTTCCGACAACCCCCGCTCCGGGTCCTGCGCGTGGAAGACGGGCGTCACCGCGACCACGGCCCGCTCCAGCACGGTCGGCGAACGCGTGGTGACGAGCGGCAGCAACACGCGGGCGCCCTGCCCGCCCAGCACGGTCTTGGGCAGCGGGTTCACGCGCGCGGCCGCCACGATGTGGCAGAGCGCGGCGGTGACGCCCTCGGCCGCGCCGCCCGGTGTTCGCGCGGAGCTGCGGGAACGGCGCCGGCGAGCTTGTCGGTCTCGTGCCGCACGAGGGCCCTTGGACCCCACCTCGTTGTAGCCGGTCTGGCGGCTCACCCCGAGGTCGGCCGCGCGCCGGCCCATCGTGCGGGTCGCCCAGCCGCCCACGCTGGTCAGCTCGGCCGCGGTCGCGAGCAGCCGCTCCCGCGAGCGCACGCGCCCCGGCGACTCCTCGGCGACACCGGATTTCACGGTAAGCGAGCTCAGCGACGACGGCCTGCGCAGCCACTGACCCGGACGCACCCCTGAATCCGTGTCAAACCGATTTACAAACCGGGCGCGGTTGTCTAAGTTGTCAGCGCTTGGCCAGGAGCGATCGACCGAGGAGACCGCTCGATGCCCGTCGTCGACAGCCGGCTCGGCGCCGGGGAACAGCCCGCGGCGCCCGAGCGCGCCGCCGTGCCCACTCCCCGGATCCCACTCGCGCCCGCGTCGCTGCCCACGCTCGCCCTGTTCGCGGGTGGTCTGGCGGTGTGGGGCACGGCCACGTGGCTCCTGCTGTGCGGCTTCGCGCCGCTGTGGGTGACGATCCCGCTGCACGCGCTCGTCACGTTCACGATGTTCACCGTCGCGCACGAGTCGGCCCACCATGCGGCCGGGAAGCTCACGTGGCTCAACGAAGTGCTCGGCCGGCTGGCGATGCTGTTCGTCGCGGCCTACGGCTCGTTCCCGTTCCTGCGCTTCATCCACCTCGAGCACCACCGCAACACCAACGCCGACGCGAGCACCGATCCCGACGCCTGGACCTCGCAGGGCCCGTGGTGGCAGCTGCCGTTCCGCTGGCTGACGATCGATTTCTGGTACGTGCGCTTCTACTCCCGCCGCGTGCACGGCCGCCCGCGTCTCGAGCGCGCGGAGACGCTCGTGGCGCTGGTGGCGTTCGCCGCGATGGTGGTGACGGTGGTGGCGTGCGGCCGCGGCTGGGAACTGCTGGTGGTCTACCTGATCCCACAGCGGCTGGGGCTCGCGCTGCTGGCGTGGTGGTTCGACTGGCTGCCCCACCACGGCCTGGCGGAGAACCGCTTCGGCGCGACGCGGGTGCGCGTGGGGTTGGAGTGGCTGATGACGCCGATCATGCTGTACCAGAACTACCACCTGGTGCACCACCTCCACCCCGCGATCCCGTTCTACCGTTACCTGCGCGCGTGGAACGACAACCGCGACGCGTACCTGGCGCGCGAGGTCCCCATCATCACGGCGTGGGGCCGCGAGCTGACGGCCGCCGAGTACCGCGCGTGGCGGCGGCTCACCGAGTGTTTCGAGAAGGAGCCCGCGCCCGAACCGTCGCGGCGCGGGCGTCGGCGGTTCCACGCGTTGCGGGTTCTTTCCGTGGCGCCGGTCGCCCAGGACGCCGTCGCGATCACCTTCGAGGTTCCCGAACAGCTGCGCGAGACGTTCCGGCACGTGCCCGGCCAGCACGTGGTCGTGCGCACGACGGTGGACGGGACCGTGGTGCGGCGCACGTACTCCGTCTGCTCCCCCGCCGGGTCGGGTTCGCTGCAGATCGCGGTGAAACACCGGGAGGGCGGCACTTTCTCTCCGTTCGCGACTTCGCGGCTGAAGCCGGGCGCCGTGCTCGAACTGCTGCCCCCTTCGGGCGGGTTCACGCTCTCGCCGTGCCCGGACCGTTCGGCGCACTACGTCGTGCTGGCGGCCGGCAGCGGGATCACGCCGGTGCTGTCGATCCTGTCCAGCGCCCTGCGCGCGGAGGCCCACAGCCGCGCGACTTTGTTGTACGTCAACACTTCCGGCGCGACGACGATGTTCGCCGACGAGATCAGCGCGCTGGCCCGCGAGTGGGCCGGCCGGCTGCACGTGGTCCACTTCCGCACCGACGAACGCGATCCCGACTTGCACGCCCACCGCCCCGTGCGGCATTTCGACACCGTCGGCGAGGCCCTCGCGATCTCGCACGAGCGCTACCGCAGCGGCCGCCTCGACGCCACCCGGTTGCGCGCGCTGCTGCAGAACCGCCTCCACCCGGCCAAGGTCGACCAGTGGTTCCTGTGCGGCCCGCGCGGCCTGCTCGACATGGCGCGCCGCACGCTGCGCGAGGCCTACGTCCCCGACGAGGACGTGCAGTTCGAACTTTTCGCCGGTGCCCCGGCCCGCAGCCCGGAAGGTGCTTCGGCGGCCCTGTCGGTGACCGTCGGACGGCACGTGACGGACATCGTGACACAGCCCGGCGAAACCGTGCTCGACGCTTCGCTGCGCGCCCGGCTCGACGTGCCGTACTCCTGCACGGGCGGCGCGTGCGGGAGTTGTGTGGCGAAGCTGGTGCGGGGGCGGGTGGACATGGACGTGCAGTACGCGCTCACGGAGGCGGACGTGGCGGACAACCGGATCCTGACGTGCCGGGCCCGTCCGACCACACCTGAGCTGGCGGTCGATTACGACCGGTGAGTGCTGCTGAGGTTGCCGCCCGGCTCACGGGCCTCGAGGTACGGCGCACGCGTTCGTCGGGTTCGCTGACGGAAGCCGAGCTGTCCGACGGGTGGGTGGTGGTGAAGCACGCGCCGCGCGCCGCCATCGCCGAGGCCGCGGGATTGCGGTGGCTGGCCTCGGCTGACGCCGTGCCGGTTGTTCGTGTGCGTGGGCACGACGACGAATGGCTGGTTCTCGACCGGGTCGCGACCGCCCGACCGACGGTGGCCGCGGCGCGCTCGTTCGGGCTTGGGTTGGCTCGGTTGCACTCGGCCGGGGCGCCGGCGTTCGGTTCGCCACCTCCGGGTGGGCCGGAGGCGGCGTGGATCGGCCTGGCCCCGATGGCGAACGTGACCGGCGCCGAGTGGCCTCGGTGGTACGCGCAGCAGCGCGTCTTGCCCTACGTCCGACGGGCAGTGGACACCGGGGTGCTGGATGTTGCCGAAGCCGGCGTTTTCGAACGGGCCTGTTCTCGGTTCCCCTCCATCGCCGGCCCTGCCGAGCCGCCCGCGCGGTTACACGGGGACCTGTGGAACGGCAACGTCTTGTGGACCGCGACCGGTGTCTGCCTCATCGACCCGGCGGCCCACGGTGGGCACCGCGAGACGGATCTCGCGATGCTCCACCTGTTCGGCTGCCCGCACTTGGCCGAGGTGGTCGCGGCTTACGACGACGCCGCACCCCTGGCCGACGGGTGGCGGTCGCGGGTGCCGCTGCATCAGCTGTTCCCGCTGCTTGTGCACACTGTCCTGTTCGGACGGTTGTACGCAACGCAAGCCCTTGCCGCCGCCCGGGAACTCCTGTGACGGCGGGCCGTCGGTCGCTGCCGTGACCGAGGCGGGCGGTGGCTGTGTCACCGGAGGCGGTGGCGACGACGGTGACTTCTTCGCCGTTCGTGATGCCCGTCGCGGTGGTGGAGTCGCTCGTGTAGGTCTTCGTGAAGCCGTCGTCGCTTCGGGCGGTGAGGGCGGTGGCGCAGAGCGCAGTGACATTGCCGGTCCGGAGGAACATCGTCACGTAGGCGGGTCGCCGCCAACGGCGATCACGGCGGCGACCCCGCCCGCGACCCATTTGCGCCGAGGATTCGGGCGCCGGGAGCCGCCGGGAGAGCCGCCCCGAGCGGGCCGGGCGCTGTCCTGAGTGGACTGTCGAAGTCAGCACGTGCTCCTTCGACCGGGGAATGGCCACCACGGTCGAGGCGGACCCTGCCGGGACGGTGGCCGCGGCCGACCCCACCGGTGACCCCGGCTTTTCGGACACCCGACATCACAGCGGGCTCACAGGCAGCACACATGCGGCCCACACCCGGCGCCCGCACGCTCGTGTCATGACACAGCTCGCGCGGACCCGCTTCGGGCGGCTGTCGTTGCGCGCGAAGCTGACAGTGGCGATCGTGGCGCTGTTGTCGCTGGTGTGCCTGGTGATCGGGGTGGTGAGCGAGTTCGCGTTGCGGGCGTTCCTCCTCGACCAGACCGACGGGCAGCTCTACGCCGCCGCCGGCCGCGCCCAGGACTTCGCGACGCACGGCGGACCGCTGGGCGGGCACAACCCGCTCGACGCGCCCGGGCAGGGCGCCGGCACCGTCAACGCCCACTTCTCCGGCGGCCGGCTCATCGACGGCGGCTCGCTCTCCCAGCACGGCCAGCGCGTCACGCTCACCGACGACCAGCTCACCGCCCTGCAGAGCCTGCCCGTCGACGGTCGCGCCTACACCCGCACGGTCGGCGACCTCGGCGACTACCGCCTCACCGCGACGCCCATCCCCGACGGCGTGGTCGTCACCGGCGTGCCGCTCGAGCCAGTGCAGCAGACGCTGCTCACCGTCGGCCTGATCCTCTTCGGCGTCGCGGCCGCCGGAGTCACGGGCGCGGCCTTCATCGGCGCCTTCGCGGTCCGGCGCACGCTCCGCCCGCTCGACCGCGTCGCCGCGACCGCCGCCCGGGTCTCGGAGCTGCCCCTGGACCGCGGCTACGTGGACCTGTCCGTCCGCGTACCCGACGGCGACACCGACCCCCGCACGGAAGTCGGCCAAGTCGGCTCCGCACTCAACCTCATGCTCGGCCACATCTCCGACGCGTTGGAAGCGAGGCACGCCAGCGAAATGCGCGTACGCCGCTTCGTCGCCGACGCGAGCCACGAGCTGCGTACGCCCTTGGCCGCCATCCGCGGCTACGCCGAGCTCGCCGGCCGCGGCCGCATGCACGTGCCCCCGGACGTCGCCCGGTCCATGACCCGCATCGAATCCGAAGCCGACCGCATGACGACCCTCGTCGAAGACCTCCTGCTCCTCGCCCGCCTCGACGCCGGCCGCCCCCTCGACGTCGCCGAAGTCGACCTGGCCCGCCTGGTCGCCGACGCCGTCGGGGACGCCCACGTGGCCGGCCCTTCGCACCACTGGGAGCTTCGCCTGCCCGGCTCACCGGTGCTCGTGCTGGGCGACGTCCAACGCCTTCACCAGGTCCTCGCCAACCTCCTCGCCAACGCCCGCGTCCACACCCCACCGGGCACCACCGTCGTGACGTCGCTGGCCTGCTCAGCCGACGGCACCGCCGTCATCACCGTCACCGACAACGGCCCGGGCATCCCCCCGGACCTCCTTCCGGCCGTCTTCGAACGCTTCGCCCGCGGTGACTCCTCCCGCTCCCGCGCCGCCGGCTCGACGGGCCTGGGCATGGCCATCGCCGCGGCGGTGCTGGTGGCTCACCACGGCACCATCGAAGTGCACAGCACCCCCAGCCGCACCGAGTTCGCCGTGCGGCTGCCGGTGGCCGTCCCGGCGCAGCGCACCGACTCGCCGGTGGCCCAGGTCGAAGCCTGACACCGCGGCCATCCACCTCCGACGCCCGACCGGTCCCGGCAGGGAAACGGTCCACCTGTCCGCCGCTGTCGCGACACTCGTTCCGGCGAGGCCGTCGCACAGGTCGCCCGGCAGTGTTTGCCCACGCAGCGAAACGTCCTCGCCCGAGCGCCGCCGGCCTGGGCATCGCGGCGACGGTGTCAGTGGCACACCACGGCGCCTTCGGAAACCACAAGCACCTCCAGCGCGCAGGGTCGCCGTACCGGCCCCGTGCACCGACTCACCCGTGGCCCAGAGCAAAGCCTGATTCCTCCCCAGACGTCCGCTCTTCCTGTGACACCACGTCGCACAGGGGGCACACAGGGTGTCCACAAGCCCGGCCCAGGCACGGGCGACAGGGTGAGTGCCATGACCGCGCAGTCGCGATTCCCGCCGCACGGCCGCAGCGGGCGAATGCGGGCCGGCCCCGTTGGGTGCGACCGGTGTCGGCCGTCCTGCCCGGCCGGTACGGCCGTGCTGTACCTGGTGGGCCGCAGCGCCTCCGGGTGGGCCAACGCGTTCTACTCCGCGGCCGCCCAGGCGGACGCGCAGAGCTGGAAGGCGTGGTTCTTCGGGTCCAGCGACGCGGCCAACGGCATCACTGTCGACAAACCCCCGCCGCGCTCTGGGTGCTGGGCCTGTCGACGCGCCCGCTCGGCGTGAGGCATGGCCGGTGGCCTCCTCGGCACCGCGACCCCGGGCACCACCCTCACCGCACTGCTGAAAAACGGCGGTTCCGGTCACACCTGGGTCGCCGCCACCGTCGGGTCCAACAACGCCGCCGGCTACCAGCTCGCGAGCGGGCCTCCCGGTCCTCGCCGTCGGCGGCTTCAACGGCACCGACCCGTACCCGACCCTCGCCCAGTTCAAGCAGTACGTCCACAATGGACAAGTACGCTATTTCCTCGGCGACGGCCTCCCGAGGCAAGGCAGCTCTGGCAGCGACGACGCCCAGCAGATCGCCACCTGGGTCGTCGCCGATCACTACCAGGCGACCACAGTGGACGGTGTCACCGTGTACGACGTGACAACCTGAGATAAGCCGCGCCCCGCGGCGATATCCGGTACCCCACCTCGAGCGAGAGCGTGAGCCCCAGATCCTTCAGCTTGCGCACGGACCGCTTGAACACCAGCAGCTCCGCCCACCCCAGCTGCTCGGCCAACGTCCCCGCCCGCAGTCCCGGATTCGCCTCGATCGCCTCCAACGCAGCCCTCGTCCACGGCCCATCCGGACCTGTTGCGTCAAACCTCCGCAACCGCACGGAAATCGCCTCCACGTCCGAACCCGACAACGCCGCGTCGGCCGCCAGCGCGTCCCGCGGATCCCCGCCCCGCACGACGTGGAACGACACCCGGTACAACGGCACCGACTCGTCCCCGCGCAGGTTCGAAACCAGCTCCGCCACATCCGCGTACCCGGCCGCCACGGCGTCCTCGTCCGTCAGATCCGCGACGGTCACCTCGTCGACGTGCTCCACCTCGATCAGGTCCACGCCCGTCCGATACCGGTGCCCGGCGACCGCCTTGTTGCGCGCCCACCTGCGCACCATCACGGTCACGTGCCCCGCGTGGATGCCTTCCCGCAGCCGTGCCTCGAACAGCATCCGCTCATCCTACGAGCAACCCCGAGCCGTTCAAGATCACCCGATAGGGCGCCGACCCACAGGCGCCCCACAGCAGCGCCACAAGCCGGCCAAAGCCGGGCGCCGGACGATGATGCCCATGAACGCCGCCGCACCCTCCCGAAACGAAACCGGAACCGGGGCCAAGGCCGAAGTGCCCCAGCCCCGGGCCGGGTCGACGCCGGTCGGCCTCGGTGGGCCGCAGCCGGTGCTCGGCGTCGTGATCCCGGTGTACAACGAGGAAACCGACCTGGAACCCTGCATCCGCCGGCTCCACGCGCACCTCAAGGAGTACGCCGGCTACGCCTACCGCATCACCATCGCGGACAACGCGAGCACCGACAAGACGCTCCACGTCGCCGAACGGCTCGCCAGAGAGTTCGCGCAGGTCGAGGTGCGCCACCTCGACGAGAAGGGCCGCGGCCGCGCGCTGAACGCCGCGTGGTCCACTTCGGACGCCCAGGTGCTGGCCTACATGGACGTCGACCTCTCGACCGACCTCGCCGCCCTGCAGCCGCTCGTGGCCCCGCTGCTCTCGGGACACTCGGACCTCGCCATCGGCAGCCGGCTCGCGAGAGGCGCGCGCGTGGCGCGAGGCCCCAAACGTGAATTCACTTCACGCTGCTACAACCTCATCCTCAAGAGCGCGCTCGCCGCCCGGTTCTCCGACGCGCAGTGCGGCTTCAAGGCCATCCGCGCCGACGTCGCGCGCCGCCTGCTCCCCCACGTGCAGGACACGGGCTGGTTCTTCGACACCGAGCTGCTCGTCCTCGCCCAGCGCTCGGGCCTGCGGATCCACGAGGTCCCCGTCGACTGGGTCGACGACCCCGACTCGTCGGTCCACATCGTCAGAACCGCCACCGCCGATCTCAAGAGCATCGTGCGCATCACGCGCGCCACGTTCACCGGCGAGATCCCCGTGCGCCGCCTGCGCGAGCAGCTCGGCCGCGAGCCCATCGCGTCACCGCGCCCGGCGTCTCGCCCAGCCTGGTGAAGCAGCTCGTGCGCTTCGCCGCCGTCGGGGTCGCCAGCACGGCGGCGTACCTGCTGTTGTTCCTTCTGCTGCGCAACGGAATCGGCTCGCAGCCCGCGAATTTCCTGGCCCTGTTCGTCACGGCCGTCGCGAACACCGCGATGAACCGGCGCGTCACGTTCGGCGTCCGCGGCCGCGGCGGGGCCGGGCGCCACCAGTTCGAGGGCCTCATCGTGTTCGGCCTCGGCCTCGTGCTCACCAGCGGCTCGCTGGCCCTGCTCAACCACACGACCCACCCCGGGCTCGTGCTCGAGACCACCGTCCTCGTGCTGGCGAACCTCGCCGCCACGGTGCTGCGCTTCCTGTTGCTGCGCGGCTGGGTGTTCAACCCCCACCGGCGCGCGTCCGAGGAGACCCCGTGCCCGCCACGCTCGCCCTCCCCGCCAGACAGAAACCGCGCACCGCAGGGAAAAACACCGACCGGCAGTGTTCGGCCTCCTCGTGGTCACGGCCGTCCGCTACCTCTGAGACCTCACCGCCTCGGGCTTCGGCAACTCCTTCTACGCCGCCGCCGTGCAGTCGGGCACGCAGAACGTCGAAGCCTGGCTCTTCGGCTCGCTCGACGCCGGCAACGTGATCACCGTCGACAAACCGCCCGCCGCCCTCAGGGTCGGCACGACCTTCGCCCGCATCTTCGGCTTCTCCAGCTTCACCGCGCTCGCCCGCAGGCGCTCATGGGCGTCGCGTCCGTCGGCCTGCTCTACCTCGCCGTCCGCCGCAGCCGTGGCCCCGTCCCCGGCCTCCTCGCCGGCGCCGGCCTCGCGCTGACGCCCGTGGCCGCGCTGTGTTTCGCTTCAACAACCCCGACGCCCTGCTCGTACTCCTGCTCATCGCCGCCGCCTACTTCACCGTGCGCGCGCTGGAAACGGCGAGCCCGGGCCAGGCTGGCACTGGCGGGCACCGCCATCGGCTTCGGCTTCGGCTTCCTGACCAAGACGATGCAGGCCTTCCTCGTCCTGCCCGCCTTCGCGCTGGCCTACCCCATCGCCGCCCCGGCGACGCTCGGGAAGCGTTGCTCCACCTCCTCGCCGCCGCGGCCGCCGTGGTCGTGTCCGCGGGCTGGTTCGTCGCTCTCGTCGAGTTGTGGCCGAGCACCTCACGTCCCTCCATCGGCGGCAACACCGGCGACAGCCTCCTGGAACTCGCGCTCGGCTACAACGGTCTCGGCCGCGTCTTCGGCGGCGAAGGCGACGCCGGCGGAGGCGGCTTCAGCGGCAACCCGGGAGGCAACACGATGTTCGGCGGCAGCTCGGGCCTTGGCCGGATGTTCGGCGCCGGCTTCGGCACGGAAGTCTCGTGGCTGCTGCCCGCCGCGATCATCGGTCTCGTCGCCGTCCTGTGGTTCACCCGCCGCGCCGCGCGCACCGACCGCACCCGCGCCGCGCTCGTCGCGTGGGGCGGCTGGCTGCTCGTCACTGGGCTGGTGTTCAGCTTCATGAGCGGCACCGTCCACCCCTATTACGCCGTGCGGCTCGCCCCCGCGATCGCCGCCCTGGTCGCGATTTCCGGCCACGCGCTGTGGTCGGGCCGCGCCCAGACCGCGCCACGAGCGGTACTCGGCGCGATGATCGCCGTGACGGCCGTGTGGAGCTTCCTCCTCCTCGACCGCACGCCCGACTGGTTCCCCGCGCACCCGAGCTCCGCAGGGCGCTGGCGGTCCTGGCCGCGGCGAGCGTGCTGACGCTCGGGCTCGGCACCGCCGCCTACGCCGTCGAAACGGCCGCCCAGCCCCACACCGGCGCCATTCCCACGTCCGGCCCGGCCACCCCCGGCGGATTCGCACGCGGCGGATTCGGCGATGAGCAAACCGACAGCGCGGTCAGCCGGCTGCTGGCCCAGACCACCACGAAGTGGGCCGCCGCCACCACGGGCTCGCAGTCGGCCGCGAGCCTGGAGCCGGCCGGCGGGAAGTCCGTGATCGCCATCGGCGGCTGGTCCGGCAGCGACCCGGCCCCGACGCCGGCCGAGTCCAGCAGTACGTGGCCGACGGCGAGATCTCCTCCTACGTCGACGGCGGCCGCGGCGGACCCGGCGGCGGCTCCAGTGAGATCACCGAGTGGGTTGCGACGAACTTCGCCCCCACCGTCGGCGGCACGACCGTCTACGACCTCACCAAGTGAGGGGATCGGAGGCCACCTCGCCCAGTGCCAGGTGGCCTTCTGCGTGTTCGACGCGGCGTGTGAGGCAGAGGTGTAGGCCAACAGGGGAAAAACAGCCACTCCTCAGGATGTTCCCAGGAAACGGGCGCATTCTGGAAAGGGCAGGGGGGAAGCCGCGAACACCCGGGAGGTCACGATGGCCGGATACCCACGCTGGCACACCGCCAGCGCCCAGGGCCCACGCGAGCGCAACGCCGACGCCGTGAGCGCCTACGCCCTCGCCGGCGCTCCCGGGATCACCTTCGCGCTCGCCGACGGCGTCGGCGACGACCCCGGCGCCGGCCGCGCCGCCCAGACCGCCGCCGCGGCCGCCGCACGCACGCCCGTGCAGAGCGGGCCCGTCGCCGCGATCCTCAACGCCCAGCGCGCCCTGCGCGAGCTCGGCGGCACCGGCGACGCCGTGCTCGTGGTCGCCATGCCCTTCCCCGGCGGCTACCGCATCGCGTGGGTCGGCGATTCCCGCGCGTACGCCTGGGACGGCACCGTGATCCGCAAACTCACCACCGACCACACCCTGGCCGAGTACTTCCGTGCGCGCCACCAGCCGTACTCGCCGCGCATGGAGCACATGGTCACCACGAGCGTGCGCACCACGAAACGGGACGAGATCGGCACGACGGAGGTCGTCGGCGGCGGGCTGCTGCTCACCAGCGACGGCGTGCACAAGGTCCTCCCGCCCGCCACCATCGACGAGATCCTGGCCGACCCCGAGGGCGGCGCCGCAGCGCTGGTCGAGACGGCCATCGCCGTCGGCGGCACCGACAACGCCACCGCCCTCTTCGTCGAACAGCCGGAGGTGGACGTGGCCGCCATCGTCACCGGGCGATTTCCCTCAGCTGCCCGGTCCAGCGCTGCCTGAACCCGAGCTGCCCGACTCACGCTGATCAGCGCGTTCCCGGCGCAGCTGCCGGTATTCCCGGTAGACGAGCACGATGATCACCGCGTCGAGCGCCGCGAAGAACGGCAACGCGATCGAATGCGTGTCGATCGCCCGGTACACCTCGTAGACCACGAACGCGCCGAGCACGACCATCGCCACCGGGTAGGCGCGCACCCACTTGCGCGAGAGCGCGAACACCAGCGCCAGCTTGATCACGCCGTGGGCCAGCAGGTACGCGACCGCGAACGTCTTCGTCCCGCCGTCCACGAAGTGCTCCGAAGCCAGCTGCAGGTGCCGCGCGAGCGTGCCCGACGGGTCGCCCAGCAGGTCGCGCGTGATCACGGCATGGGTGAAGCCGGTGACCACCGTCGACGGGATGAACGCCAGGACCAGCGCCCCGACCAGCTGCAGCGCGCCGTCGAGCCCTTTGAGCGCGATCGCGATCCGGAACAGCCGCTCGGTGCTCGTCTTGTGCTGTTTCTCCCCCTGCTCATCCTCTGCCATCGGTCCAGCCAACACGAAAACCCCCGGTCACGCTCGGGACGAGTCCCGGGCTCGGCACGATTCGCACCGTTGGTGGCGCGCCGCGCGGTTCGTGGCGTCGCGGCCGTAGAACGGGTAACAGGCCGAACCGCACAATGCCAGGAACACGTTCCCGCACCGCAACGGCCTCGGCCCCACCTGGTGCACCAGCCCGATCACGTGCCGGCGCGTGCCGGCCTCGGGCAGCCACCCGTCGGGTGGCAGCACCGCGAGGATGGCCGCGTTCAGCTCGTCCGACCTGGTCACGAGGGCGCCGCCCAGGTCGAGCAGGCGCTCGCCGAGGTCGCGCAGCGCGTCGGGGCGCGGCTGGTCCTCCTCGAACGTGCGCGCCAGGAACGCGATATCCGTGCCCAGCGAAGCGTGCAGATCCCGGATCCGCTCCAGCAAGGTGTCGTTCACGTCCGGCTCAACCACGCCGACGAACACACCGCACAGGTCGGATCGAACCAATTCCCGCCGAGCTGCGGAACGTCCTCCCGCGCGACGGTCACCTCCACCCCGCACAACGCGACGAACGATTCCTCCGGACGCGGCGCGAAAGGCCCTTCGAGGGCGTGCCGTTTTCCCTCGGCCTGCTGCCATCTCAACACAGCGGTCTCCCCTATTCAGCAACGTGCCGAAGTCAGCCTTCTGTGCACAGCGGTAAACGCCAACGGCACCCCGGGTGATCATCCGATTACGTATGATGCCGCCCATGACCAAGCCTTCTGGCACCCCGCGCGCCGTGGCGCTGGGTGCGGCGCTGCGCGAAGTGCGCGAAGCGAAGAAGTTCGGCCTTCGCGAACTGTCGCGGGCACTCGATCTGAACCCGAGCCTCGTCGCGCACTGGGAAGCCGGAACCCGCATCCCCTCCATCGAGGACGTCTCCACCATGCTGGGCTTCTTCCGAGTGATCGGCGAGCCGAAGCGCCGGATCATGGACCTGGCCAGGCATCTACGCGATCCGAACTGGATGGCTGCCGGAGAGGCCGAGCTGACTCCAGAGTTGACCACACTGCTGCAATGCGAACAGGGCGCGAGCACCATTACCAATTGGTCGCTCAACATCATCCCCGGGTTGCTGCAAACACCCGACTACGCGCGCGCCATTTTCGAAGTAGGTCTCACACCACAGCAAGCCGATGCACGAATTCGAGTTCGCCTTGACCGACAGAAAATTCTCACCGATGCCGATCCGGTGATATATTCGGCAATCGTCAGCGCGCACGCCATTGATGAGCCGATAGCTCCAGATTGGGTAATGTCCGACCAGATGGATCACCTGCTCGCCATGACGGGCCGCGCCAACGTCAGCCTGCGGATCTTGCCGCGGCAGCAGCACTGGCACCCCGGAATGAGCGGCTCATTCGTGCTTTACCAATACCGACACCGTAATCCGATTGTCTTGCTGGAGCAGTACAGCACCACTTCGTTCCTCAGCAGCGATAAGGATTGGGGGCCTTATCAGCGGCTTGCTAAGCTCCTCGCCGAAGAGGCATTAAGCGAGGAAGCCAGCCGCGAGTTGATCGCGGAGGCAGCAAGGTAGACGGAGGCCAGACATGCAGACTGCCCGGTGGCGGACGTCGTCGTATAGCCAGCAGAATTCCGACTGCGTCGAGGTGGCCGTCTCGGAGGAGATCGGTGTCCGGGACACCAAAAATCGCGAAGCGGGACAACTCACCGTCTCGCGCGAAGCGTGGCAGGGCGTGCTCACCGCGTTGCAGGCGAAGCACTGAAGCAGTGAAGCAGCAGCACTGAAGTCCGGGGTTGCGGCCCTGTTGGACCGCAACCCCGGACTTGTCAGGCGCGCGCCACCGCCGGCGGACCGGCGTTGACGCCCCAGCTCGTCGGGGTGTCCGAGAGCTGAATCTTGATCGTTCCCGCGCGCAGCAGGTCCTTGTGCGACAACCAGCTCTGCCGCAGCTTGCCGCCATTGCCCGGGCCGTCGGTCTTGACCGAGGACACGTACTGCAGCTGGGAAGCGCTGGCGCCCGGGGCCTCGATGCTGATCGTGCGGCCGTGCTCGGGCCGGATCTCGACCTTGTCGAACATGGGCGCGGTGATCACATAGGTCGCGGAGCCGGGCTGGGCCTCGAAGATGCCGGCCATGGCGAAGACGAGCAGCGACGAGGTGGCGCCGAGGTCGTCGTTGCCGGGCATGCCGTAGACGTTGTCGGTGAAGAGCGTGCGCATGGCGCGCAGCACGGCCGACGTCTTCCACGGCGCGCCGGTCCACGTGTACACCCACGGGGCGGCGAAGTCGGGCTCGTTGTTGGGGTTGAAGGCGAAGTTGTTGTGGTAGTCGTAGGCGCCGGTCACCCAGGAGTCCGCGGCGGCCTTCGCCGGGTCCGTGAGCACGGTGGGCATGTCGAAGAACTTGTCGAGCCGCTGCTCGGCCTGCCCGGCGCCGCCCATCAGCCCGAAGAGGGTCTGCGGGTCCTGCTGGCCCATCCACTGGTACTGCCAGGCCGTGCCCTCGTGGAAGGCGTTGGTCTGCGTCGGGTCGGGGTTGCCGACCGTCGAACCGTCGGCGTTCTTCGGAACGGGGAAGCCGTTGAAGCCCTGGGAGGTGATCGTCGGGTCCCAGAGTTTGGTGAAGTTGTCACAGCGGCCGGCGAGAGTTTTCGCCTTGTCCTGGTAACCGAGCCCCGCCGCCATGGTGGACAGCGAACAGTCGCCCAGCGCGTACTCCAGCGTGGCGGAGCCGGCCTGGCGGCTGTCGCCGAACTTGTAGCCGGGCAGGTTCTGGTAGGCGACCCAGCCGTTCTGGACGTAGCTGGGGTTGCCGTCGCGGCCACGGAAGATCGACTGGTCGGCGGGGACCTCGTTGGCGTTCTTCCAGAGCGCGTCGAACAGGCCGTGGGCGGTGCGGTTGTCGAGCAGGCCGCGGTTGTAGATGTCCACGACCCAAGGGGTGATGGGGTCGCCGGACATCACGTTGGTCTCGCTGTTGCCGAGGCCCCAGCGTGGCAACCAGCCACCGTCGGAGTAGATGTGCAACACGGATTTGGCCATGTCGGCGGCCTTGTCCGGGTGCAGCAGGGCCACCAGCTGGTTCTGCGAGCGGTAGGTGTCCCAGAGCGAGAACATCTGGTAGTACGTCGAATCCGCCTTGTGCACCTGGTCGTCGAAGCCGCGGTAGCGGTTGTCCACATCGGACCCGATCGACGGGTGCAGCAGCGAGTGGTAGAGCGCGGTGTAATACGTACGCTGGTCAGGTGTCGTTCCACCAGCCACCCGCATGCGGTTGAGCTCGTCCTCCCAAGTGCTGTGTGCCTGGGAACGCGCCTTGTCGAAAGACTTCGGCTGCTCGGTCTTGCGGTTGAGCCGCGCGCCGTCGATCGAGGTGTAGGACAGGCCGACCGATGCGCCGACCTGGTCACCCTTGCTCGGGTCGAACGTCAGGTAGGCCCCGGCGCGCTTGGTGCCACGGGAGGCGTCGCGCTGGTTCGGGGTGAGCGTGCCGTCGGTCCAGGTGCCGAAGCTCTGGAACTTGCGGTCGAACTTGGCGCTGAAGAAGATCCGGTAGCGCTCCTTGCCGGTCTCGCCGCAGAAGTTCCCGCCCTGCAGCCAGCCTTCGACGGTGTCGTCGCCGACCACGTGGACGTCGCCGGCGTAGGTGGAGCCGTTGCTCTCGCCGACCTCGACGAGCACGTTCTCGGGTCCCGAGCCGGCGGGGTAGGTGTAGCGGTGCTGGCCGGTGCGCTGCGTCGCGGTGAGCTCGGCCTGGATGCCGTTGTCGAACTTCACGCCGTAGTAGCCGGGCGCACGGGTTTCGTTGGCGTGACTGAACTTCGCGCCGTACTGAGCCGGGTCCGACGACGTGACGGCCCCGGTGGTGGGCATGAAGCGGAAGTTGCCCATCGTCTGGCAGCCGACGCCCGAGAGGTGCGTGTGGCTGAAGCCGAGGATGGTGTCCTGCTTGTAGTCGTAGGAGGCGTACTGGTTCAGCTGGGTGTCGGGGCTCAGCTGCACCATCCCGAACGGCACCGCGGCGCCCGGGAACGTCGTCCCGTCGCCGTTGTTGCCGATGCTGGTGTCGACGAGCGTCGTCGGGTCGTCGGCGAACTTCGGGCCTTGCTGGGCCTGGGCTGTGGCCGCTGTGGTGGTGGCCGCTGTGGCCACTGCGGTGGTGAGCACCAAGGCGGCGAACACGCGTTTCCGCGCTCTCATCGCGTTCCTTTCGGCGTGACAACGTTGTCAGATCGGGGTGTCTACGATCTTTGTCCGCTCGGTGCACTTCCGTCAATCCACCGCCTGTACCAGTGACCGATTCACCAGGTAGCTGAATCGGTTCCGGTGGTGCAGACCACTGACACCATTGTCAGGCTCCCTCCGGCAGCTCAGTGCCAGGCTTCCGGCCCGGTCCGCACCACCGTGTCCCGGTCCGCCGCCTCCTCGATCGCCAGCGCGATCCGGTGGTCCTCGATCCCGTCGGCCAGCGGATACGGCGGCGGGCCTTCGCCGCGGACCCAGGCGCCGGTGTCGGCCAGCAGGGTGGCGATGGCGATCTCCTCGTCGTTCCAGCGGCGGCCCTGGTACGGGTTCCGGTACAGGACCTCGGAGCCGAACGTGAGGTGGTCGGTGTCGAAGCCGTCGAGGTCGAGGTCGTAGCCGGTCTGGCGGCGGACGATCGGGGTGTGGGCGATGGTGCGGTCGCCGGTCAGCCGCAGGACGTCCTGGTCGGCCAGCTCGCCGCGGGTGCCGCGGACCAGCAGGCGGCGGTGCAGGAGCTGGTTGTGCCACTGGTTGTCGGTGAAGTCGTAGACGCCGAGGCCCTCCGCGAAGACCACCGTGGCGAACGTGGTGACCGCGGGCTTGGTCTCGACGACGTCCGCCCAGCCGGCGCGCGAGAGCGGGTCCGCCAGCAACGCAGTGGTTCGGGTGGCCCGCACCTCGACCGGGCCGCGGCCGGCGCCGAGGAAGGTCCGCATCGACGACACGGCGTGGTACTGGTGCGTGGAGGACACGTCGACGCGCGTGATGTCACCGATGACCCCCGACCGGGCGAGTGCGATGCGCGCCGCGTGGGCGGGCATCCGGCTGTACTGCTCGGCGACCTGGACCAGACCACTCTTGCCGACGTCGTGCCACAGCGCCCGGAGGCCGTCCAGGTCCGGCGCGGGCGGCGTCTCCGCGAGCACCGGCACCCCCCGGCCCACCAGCTCCCGGATCAGGCCCGGCGTCACGTGCCACGGCACCGACGTCACCACGAAGTCGGGCTTCTGCGCGAGGCAGTCGTCGAGTGAAGTGAACACCGGCACCGGCAGGTCCTTCGGGCTGCGCGACACCACGCCGAGGCAGTCGAGCTCGTCCGCGAGCCGCCAGAAGTACTCCGCACGCCAGCCGGACCCCACGATCGCGTAACTCGTCACGTGATCAACGTATCCCTCTCGCGGGTGCGACGACCATGGGAAGCGGACCTGTTCGCGGCCGACAGCCCGGCTGTGGTGCCGGGCCCGTCGTCGGGCGGCTGCCTGCTCGGGCCGCGCGTGGCTCCGGCGCTCGGGTATCGCGTGGGCACGGCGAGAACCCGCCGTTCGTCAGCGCCGCTGGCGTGGCCTTCCGGCGGCGAGCCTCGCCAGCAGTCCGGCGCCGGAAACCACGAATACGGCCAGCGGAACCGGACGTACTCCCCGCCGGTCAGCGTGACGATCAAGGCCGCGACCCCTGCGGCCGGCACCAGCACCGTTCGAGTCTGCACCACACTGGCGAGGAACCCGGCTGCGCACATCGGCCACCCCCTCGACCGGTCTCTCACTGATGGAACACCGTCCCCCGCGTCCCGTGCGGGCCGGACGGCTTCCGAGGAGCAGTCTGGCCGCCGAGCGACCGCGTCCTGCCGGGGTGCGTTCGCCGAGGGACCTCCGGTGACCATTCGGACAGACTTTTCTGGCCATCAGTCCGGAATACCCCGCTGTCCGCAGTGGACTGCACCGGTGTGTGATTCCCACGATGTGGTTTCTGTCGGTGCCCGTCTATAGGGTCCCAGTGATCGGTCACCAGGACCGTTCTCGACCCGAGGAGTGTGGGCACGTGCGCTGGACCCGGACCATCCGAGCGGCCGCGCTGCTGGCCGTGGCGGCGCTGGGCCTCACAGCCTGCGGTGGCGGCGGCAGTGACCAGCCGGCTGCGCAGAGCAAGGGCGGGGCGCCGATCGTGGTGGCGTCGTTCAACTTCACCGACAGCCAGATTCTCGCGGAGATCTACGCGGGCGCGCTGGAGGCGAAGGGCTACCCGGTCACGCGGAAGCTGAACCTGGGTTCGCGCGAGCTGATCTACCCGTCGCTGAAGAAGGGTGAGCTGCAGTTCGTGCCGGAGTACCAGGGCGCGGCCATCGCGACCGGCTTCGGCAAGGACGCGGTGAAGGACGCGGCCGGGGAGCACAGCCAGCTGGCCGCGCTGTTCAAGCCCGAGGGCATCGGCCTGCTGAACTACGCGCCGGCCGAGGACAAAGACGTCTACATCGTGAAGGCCGACCTGGCGAAGTCCAAGGGGCTGGCCACGATCGGCGACCTGAAGAAGCTCGACAAGGTCGTGATGGCGGGCGGTCCGGAGTGCGAGACGCGGCTGCCGTGCTTCAAGGGCTTCCAGGACGTGTACAAGCTCACGAACGCGACGTTCAAGACCGTGCAGGAAATCGGCCCGCGGGTGCAGGAGCTCGAGTCGGGCGGCGCGACTGTGATCCCGGTCGACTCGGTGAGCCCGGTCGCCGGCGACTCGAAATACGTGGTGCTGAAGGACGACCTCGCGATCGAGCCGACGGAGAACGTCGTGCCGGCGGTGAGCCAGAAGGTGCTCGACGAGCGGGGCGCGGACTTCGCGGCGGCGGTCAACGCCGTCAGCGCGAAGTTGACCACCGCCGAGCTGCGCGACCTCAACAGCCGCGTCGACTCCGACGGTGAGCCTGCCGCCGACGTGGCGAAGGACTGGCTGAAGCAGCAGGGCCTGGCCTGAGGTTCGGTCCGTGGGCGGTTGCGGTCGATGCCTCCTCTCTGTGGCGCGGACGCCACGCGTCGGAGGGCCCGGCCGCTGCTGCGCCCCGGGCGAGCCCCTGGCGAACCCGTCCGAACGGCCCGACGGCCGCCACGAGGACCGGGCGCCACGCCGAACGGCCGGCGCGGCCGCCCAGCCGACTGCGGTGGCGCCGGCGAGCCCGACCACACGACCCCCACGGCCGCGTCAAGGTGCGATCAGGTCAGCACACCCCCGGACCGACCACGGCAGCACCCACCACGAACTTCACCGCGACAACCCCACCTGCCCGAGCTGCGGCGAGATACGGCCCGGCCACCAACGCGGCCGACCGTCGACAGCGAAGGCACCCGCCCGCCACGGCCGCGGCGAGGTGCGATCACGAGCAGCACACCCCCGACCGACCAACGCCAGCACCACGAACCCCACCTCGACAAAACCCACGCACCCGAGCTACGGCGGGGGTGTGCTGGCGTGATCGCACCTCGCCGCCGTGGGGGTCGGCGGTTGGGCTTGTGGGTGGGTGCCTTCGCTGCGACCGACCACACCAGCACCCACCCCAAATTCCACCGCGACAACCCCACCCGACCGACAACCCCGCAGCCGCGGCGAGATGCGACCCGGCCACCGAAGCGGCCAGCCGACGGCAGCGAACCCACCCGCAAGCCCACCCCAAACCCCACCGCGACATCCCACCCGACCGACACCCCCGCAGCCGCGGCGAGACGCGGCCCGGCCACCGAAGCGGCCAGCCGACGGCAGCGAACCCACCCGCCCGCAAGCCCACCCCGGCTTCCCGGCCGAGCTGCGCACGGCTGCCGCGCAGCACAGCCGACCGGGAAGCCACTCGCCGAAGCTTTGACCCGCCGCGGTGAGCCGGAACCACAACACCCGTGACAACACTGCTTGAGGAGCCCAGCTCATGAGCGCGCGACCGCTGCACTTCAACGCCTTCATCTGGCCCAACGGCTACCACGAATCAGCGTGGCGGGTGGTCGACGACGACGTACGCGGGGTCCTCGGCCTGCCCTACTACGCGGACATCGCCCGCACGGCCGAGCGCGGTCTGCTGGACACGATCTTCCTCGCCGACAACATCGCCATCCCCGAGTACCGCGTGGCGCACTTGCCGCAGACGCAGTTCGATCCGATCTCCGTCCTCTCCGCGCTGGCGGCGGTCACCAGCCACATCGGGCTGATCGGCACGGGGTCCACCACGTACAACAAGCCGTGGGAGCTGGCACGGCGGTTCGCGACGCTGGATCACCTCAGCGGGGGCCGGGCGGGGTGGAACATCGTCACCACCGTGACGTCGCTGGCAGCGGCCAACTTCGGCGAGGCCGCGCATCCCGATCACGCCGACCGGTACGCGCGGGCGCACGAGTTCGTCGACGTCGTCACACGGGCGTGGGACAGCTGGGAGGACGGCGCCCTGGTGGGCGATCGGCCCGACGGCGTGTGGGCGGACCGCGCCAAGCTGCACGCGCCGCGGTTCCACGGGGAGTTCTACGACGTCGAGGGCATCCTGCCGTTCCCGCGGTCGCCGCAGGGGTGGCCGGTGCTGGTGCAGGCGGGGCAGTCGTCGGCGGGGATCGGGTTGGCGGCGCGGTTCGCGGAGCTGGTGTTCTCGGGGCCGCCGTCGTTGGCGGCGGCCGTGAAGTTCCGCACCGATCTGCACGCGCGGGCCGCGGCGGTCGGACGGGCACCCGAGCAGGTGCTGGTCCTGCCGGCGTTGATGATCACGCTCGGCGCCACCGAGGCTGCCGCACAGGAAAAGGCCCGACGGCTGGAAGACCTGTCCAGCGAGGAGTTCCGGTGGCAGAACGTGCTCTACACCGCCGGGCTCGATCCGGACGCGTTCGACCCGGACGCGCCGTTGCCCGCGGAGCTGCTCGACGCGCCGGCGGCGTCGAGCCGGGCGGCGCAGCTCGTCGAGGCGGCCCGCGCCGAGCCGACCGCGACGCTGCGAAAGCTGACCTCGGCCATGAAAAGCGGTGCCGGTCAGTACCACTTCGTCGGCACGCCGGAGCAGCTGGCCGACCACATCCTCACCTGGCAGGACGCGGGCGCGGTCGACGGCTTCACGATCATGGGCTCCACTCTCCCCTACGAGCTGACCACCTTCGTCGACCACGTGGTGCCGCTGCTTCAGGCGAAGGGCCGCTTCCGCACGGAGTACACCGGCTCGACTCTGCGCGAACACCTCGACCTGCCCCGGCCCCGGGGCTGACGCGGAGATGGGCGGCGGAAGCCACCGGCCCATCCGCCGCCGCGACTGTGATCGTGAGAAACCGCGTTGGAACAACGGAAGGCGCCGAACTACAGCATGAAGGCTGCCCGCCGGGCGGCCACCCGGTGAACTCCTGTCGAGAGGTCTTCGGGTGGCCGGGCCCGGGCCGCAGAATCTGCTCGTGACCCCACGTTTCGCCGGGCATCTGCGCACTGTGCTGCTCTCTGCCTGCGGCGGTGGTGTGGTTCAGGTCGATGCGCATGCGGGTCATCGGCGGCCGTTCCCAGCCGGCGGTCCGCAGCCACTCACCGAGGCGGCTGGAGCGGCCCTGGCGTCGACGACGAAATCGGCCGCCACGCGCCCGCCCTCGTACTGGACGGCCGCGACCGCGGTGTGCGAGAACTCCAGCCCCCGTCACGCGCGCGACGACCGACCGGACGTTCGGCTACGCCGGCGTGCGTTCCCGGATCTGAGCTTCGAGGAACGGCCGGCTGCTGCTGAGCATGTCGGTGGCCGAGCCGACGATCTTGCGCACGCCGTCGGAATACGTGCTGCGCAACCGCGCCGGCGCGGGCCGCGCCCCCGGCCGCCACGGCCTTCTCGGTGAAGCCGGGGAACCACCGTTCGAGCCGGCGCAGCCCGGCCGACAGCGGCACGTGCGTCTGCGACCCCTGCGGCGCCCTCGGCCGCGCCGGGCCCGGGGTCGTCGCGCTCCAGCACCACGACCCCCTCGGCGTGGTCCGCCGGCGCCCGCGCCGCGAGCAACCCGGCGACACTCCCGCCCAGCACCACGGCGGTCTTCACCGCCGGTCCCGCCACCGGCGTGCGGGTATCACTCAACCGCGCGAAAACCTCAGCGGGCGACGTCCTCGTTTCCTCCCCCAGGCTCGAAAACCACGGACACCCGCGAACCGATCAACGAGCCGGAGCGGGGAACTGCTCGTGCCCCAGCACGCCGAGCAGCTGGATCTTCTCCGCCGCCTCGGTCCGCGTCGCCGCCGTGAGCACCAGCAGCGACTGCGACCAGTCCTCCGTGAACAACGCCTGGCAGTCCACCTCGATGGCCCCCAGCTGAGGGTGGATCAACGTCTTGTGGTCCTCGAACCGCCGTGCCACCTCGTGCCGTTCCCACAGCTCGGCGAACTCCGCGCTCTCCTGCTGCAACGCGCGCACCAGCTCACCGGCCCGGGAACGCGGCCCCATCGAGCCATACGCGGCGCGCAGGCCCGCGACTTGGGCGCGGCTCTGGCGGGCGCGGTCGTCGGCCGGGTAGATGAGGCGCTCGCCGGGGTCGGTGAACCAGCGGTAGATGCCGCTGCGGGCGAGGCCGGTGTGGTGGGAGTGAGCGCCGTAGAGGGCGTCGGCGAAGCGGTTCTGCGCGAGGACCTCGCCGAGGTTCGACAGGATCAGCGCGGGCGTGTCGTCGAGCCGGTCGAGGACCCGCAGCAACGCGGGCGCGACGTGGGTGGCGACGGTCGCGGCCGAAGGCGCGTTGCGGCCGGAGATCTGGAACAGGTAGTCGCGCTCGCCGGCGTCCAGGCGCAGTGCTCGGGCCAGCGACGCGAGCATTTGCTCGCTCGGCTGCGGGCCGCGCCGCTGTTCGAGCCGCGTGTAGTAGTCGGTGGACATGGCGGCCAGCGACGCGACCTCCTCACGCCGCAGCCCGGGAGCGCGGCGACGCGCGCCCGCGGGCAGCCCGACGTCCTCAGGTTGCAGTGCCTCCCGGCGCCGGCGCAGGAACTCCGCCAGTGTCGAACGATCCATGACACTCAGTATCCGGGCCGCGCCGGGCGCGAACCAGGGATCGCCGATCCCCCGATGAGCGATCTCTGCACCTCGGCCTGGCGAAGCGCGAAGGTCGGGGCATGGACATCAGCGGAAACACCATTTTCATCCCCGGCTCGACCAGCGGCATCGGCCTGGCCCTCGCGCTGGAGCTGCAGGCCAGGGGCAACACCGTGATCATCGGCGGCCGCCGCACCGAGCTGCTGCGCGAGATCGCCGCCCGGCACCCCGGCCACGGCGCCGCGAAGATCGACACCGTGCAGATCGACACCACCGACCCCGCGAGCATCGATGCCGCCGCCAAGGAGGTGCTCGCGAACCACCCCGACCTCAACGTGCTGGTCACCATGTCCGGCATCATGCGGGTGGAGGACTGGCACCGGCCCGAGTCGTTCCTCGCCTCGGCCGAATCCGTCGTGACCACCAACGTGCTCGGCCCGATCCGCCTCATCGCCGCCTTCGTGGAGCACCTGCAGACCCGTCCGGACGCGACGATCATGACCGTCTCCTCCGGTCTCGCCTTCACGCCGCTGAAGGTGACGCCGAGCTACAACGCGTCGAAGGCGGCCATCCACATGCTCAGCGAATCGCTGCGCCTGCAGCTGGCCGACACGTCGGTGCAGGTCCTGGAGCTCGAACCGCCGTCCGTGCGGACGGACCTGCTCCCCGGCCAGGCCGACAACGACCACGCCCAGCCGCTCGACGAGTTCGTCAGCGAGGTCATGAACCTCATCGAGACCCAGCCGGACGCCCGCGAGATCCAGGTCGAGCGCGTCAAGTTCCTCCGCTACGGCGAAGCCCGTGGCGACTACGACCAGGTCGTCGCTGCGGTCAACGCCTCCGACCCGCACGGCGACTGAGCCACGGCGCGCTCGACCGGGAGCCCGAACAGGCCGAACAGCCGCGGCTCGAGGTGCGCCTCGAGCGCGGCGACCCGGTCGCCGGCGACCTCGACGACCAGCACCGCGAAGGCCCGCAAGCCGCCCTCGTCGTGGTAGATCGCGAAGGCGGGCGAACCGTTCGCCTCGATCGGGACGAGCCGCGACGCACGGCAGGGGCTGTCCTCGCGCAGGAACCACCGCGAGATCTCGGCCCGGCCGGTGAGCCAGAGGCCGTAGGGCGGCATGGCGAGCGTGGCGTCGTCGTGGAGCAGAGCGGTGAGGGCGGGCACGTCGTAACGTTCGAAGGCCTCGACGAACCGGGCGAGCAGCGCGCGCTGGGTGTCGGTGAGCCCGGCCGCCGGCGCCGGGCGCTCGGCGAGGCGCCGCCGCGCGCGGCGCAGCAGGCCGTTCGCGGCGGCCACGGTGATGCCGAGGAACCCGGCTGTCTCGTCCGCGCTGAACTTCAGGACGTCACGCAAGATCAGCGTCGCGCGCTGCGGTGCGGAGAGCGTGTGCAGGGCGGTGACGAACGCGAGGCGCACCGATTCTCGCCGCACCACGGTTTCCGCCGGGTCGGCACCCGGCGGCAGGAGCCAGCGATCGGGTGCGGGACCGACCCACCTCGCCGGCTCTGGCAGGCCGAGCGGCGAACTCGCGTCGCCGGCCGCGGTAACGTCGACGGGGTGCTCCCGGCGAGGCCTGCGCCGGAGCTGGTCGAGGCAGACGTTCGTGGCGATGCGGAACAACCACACCCGCGGGGTGGCGGCGCCGGTGAAGCCGTCGCGCCCGCGCCAGGCCCGCAGCATCGTCTCCTGCACGGCTTCGTCGGCGTCGACCGCCGACCCGAGCATCCGGTAGCAGTAACCGAGCAGCTCCGGGCGGTGCCGGGCATCGAGAGCAGTCCAGTCGTCAAGGGTGTTCGGCGTCACAACTCCGGCAACGCGCCGGACCCCCGGTGGATTCCGCGGTCAGTTCGCGGGGAGCGCTTCGTCTACAGGGATCGAGAGGGAAATTCGACGAAGGAGTCACCCCCATGATCCTCATCACCGGCGGCACCGGACTCACCGGTTCGGCTGTCGTGCGCGAGTTCGTCCGGCGGGGCCACCCGGCGCGGGCCCTGGTCCGCAGGCCGCTGCCGGCGGTGCCCGGTATCTCCCCCGTCCACGGCGACCTGCTGGTGCCGGAGACGCTCGGCCCGGCACTCGACGGCGTCGACACGGCGGTCCTGATCTCCGGCGCGGACGGCCGGATGGCCGAAGCACAGGCCAACCTGATCGACGCCGCCGTGCGGTGCGGTGTCCGGCACGTGGTGAAGGTGTCCGGAATGGGCACGGACCCGGAATCGAATTTCCGGTTCGCGCGGCTGCACGCACGGATCGAGGAGCACCTGCGCGCGTCCGGCCTCGCCTGGACGATCCTGCGGCCGAGCCAGTTCATGCAGGTCTACCTGCGAGAAGTGCCGGCCATGCTCGCCGGCGGCGAGCTCGCTCTGCCCCTGGGCGCCACCCGCCTGGCCCCGATCGATGTCGAGGACATCGCGAAGGTCGTCTACGCCGCCGCCACCTCCGACGGCCACGAATCGGCCGTTCACGAGATGACCGGACCGCAGGCGCTGACCATGGCGGACGTCTGCGAGATCCTGACCGGCGTCGTGGGACGGCCGATCCGCTACGTCGACCTCTCCCCCGAGGAGCATCACCGCCGCGTCGTGGCGGCCGGCATCCCGGCGGAGTTCGCGGACGACCTCGCCGCACTCTTCCGCCTTCGCCGCACGGGAAGCCCGGAGTCCGTTGTGGACACCGCCGTGTTCTCGAAGCTCGGCCTCCGCCCGACGTCCTTCGCCGACTTCGCCGCCCGCGCGGCTCCGCTCTTCCGCGGTGAGGTGACGCCGGATCGGCTGTGGGCCTCGGGCTGGCAGGCCGGTACCGCCGCCCGCTGACGCGCCGGGCCGCCCCGCTCGCGGTGCCGCCTCACGCCAGGTGCGTCGGCTTCCCCGCCAGGATCGTCGCCGTCAGCGGCATGTCGCGCAGCTGCGCCGGGGACAGATGCGACGGATCGGCCGCCGTGATCATCAAGTCGGCGACGTCACCGACGGCGACCCCGCGGCGGCCGCCCGAAGCCGCGGCCAACGCGTCCGCCAGGGGGATCGCCTGCTCCGGGTGCCAGGCCGGCCGGTCGTCGTCCGTGCGGCCCACGGCGGCGGCGATCCCGTCCCACGGGTCCAGCGGCGCGACCGGCGCGTCGGAGCCGATTTCCAGGCGGGCGCCGGCTTCCAGCAGGGCGCGATAGGCGTAGGCGCGGTCCGTGCGGCCGTACCAGTGGCGGTCGGCGACGTCGCGGTCGTCGGGCTGGTGCGCGGGCTGCACGCTCGCCACGAGGTCCAGCCCGGCGAACCGCGGCACGTCGTCATACGACAACAGCTGCGCGTGCTCGATGCGGCCAGGACAGCCGACCGCCGCGAACGCGTCGAGGGCGATGGTGTTGGCCTTGTCGCCGATGGCGTGGACCGCCGGCACCAGGCCGTTGTCCCACGCCTGCCGCAGCAGGGACTCGAGCTCCGAAGGCGGAAGCTCGAGCAGGCCTGGGCAATCCGACTCCGGATAGGGGTCGTGGCAATACGCGGTGCGCGTGTTGAGCGAACCGTCCACGAACAACTTGAACGGCCCCACGCTCAGCAACCCGTCACCGGCCGGCAGCACGTCGCCGGTCCGGTGGCCACGGGAGACCGCGACCTCCAGCAGTGGCCGCGAGATCACACAGGACACCCGCGTCGCCGGCGCCACCGAAGCGACGCGGCGGGTCCAATCGGTGACCGTGTCGGCGTACTCGTAGTCCACGATCCCCGTCACACCACGGGAAGCCGCCGCACTGAGCGCGTCGGCGACCCAGCGGTCCTGCACGTCCGGTGCCCCCGACGGCAGGGCGGCGGTGGCGGTCATGCAGTCGTTGTCCAACAGCACGCCCGTCGGATGGTCGCGACCGATCAGCTTGAGCGCGGCCGGGCTGAGCCAGAGCGTGTGCAGATCCGCGCTGAACAACGCGACCGCGCGGCCCGGCAACGCGCGCTGCAGGAGATCCTTGTGCGGCTTGTCGGGCCAGAGCCCGTCGCGGAAACCGGCGCCGACGACGAGGTCACCCGGCTGGTCGGGCGTCTCCAGCAGCCGCAGCAGCAGCAGTTCCACCGCTTCCACCGCGGAACGCGCTTCCTCCAGCGGGATGCGCCGGCGGAAGGTGGCCCACTGCAGGGCGTGCACGTGGGCGTCGACAAGGCCCGGCAGGAGCGTGCCGCCGTGACCGTCGAGCACGCGCGCGGCGAAGCCCGAACCGGTGCCCGGCTCCTCGATGGCGGCCACCCGGCCGTCGTTCACGCGCACGTCGGCGAGCCCGCCGCCCAGCCCGACCCGCACCCGGCGGAGGAGGAGATCGTCCATCCACCCAGCCTGCCAGGCCGGTGCGAGGGAAGGGAATCACCGGCACGACGAGATCACCGTTATCCCGTCACTGCCCGAACGGGTGACGAATGTGAGATCCCGGGAATGCGCGGGTACTCCCGTAGTGTTGACAGAAGTACTCGGCAACCGTCGCCCGCCGAAGGGTCAGGGCCGGTCAGGGGCGCCGCCTTCACAAGCCGCGCAGGGTTCGACTCCCTCGGTTGCCACGAGCGAGTGGGCGGGATGTGTCCGCGGGAAGCGCGGACCGGCCTCGCTCGCCGTGTCTTCGGGGATGCAACCCCCGGCCCCGTCCGGAGAGCTTCGTCCCCGGACCCGACGGTCGTCACCTTTGGCCGGCCATCCTCGCTGGGCTGGGATTGCCTGGCGGAAGGACACACCGCCCTCGCCCGTCGTGGTTTCCGGGGCGGTGTGGCGCCATGCCCCAGGGGTGCAACCACCGGACCGCCAATGGTGGTCATCTCGTTAGGCCGTTCGTCTCACGTCGAATTGCGGCCGATAGGCTGACTGTCTGATTGATGCGGATGGTCCCGACCTGTGTACTGCTCCGATGACACAGCAGAGATCACGCTGGAGACGGCGGGCCGGGATCATCCTCCTCGCCACCGCCCTCGGCGTCGCCCCCGTCGGGGTGCCCGCTGCGCTCGCCGCGCAGCCTCCTTCTTCCCCCGGAAACGCCACCACCACTGACGGCAAGACCCTCGACGACTCCGACCGCGCGCTCGTCGCCGAGGCCCAGCGGGCCGGCAAACGCACCGTCACCCTGCTGGTCGCGGCCGAGCGCGGCCGCTCGAGCGCCGCCGTGAACGACCTCAAGGCCCTCGGCGGCGTGGTCGAGTCCACGGACGCGAAGCTCGACTACGTCAAGGTCTCCGTGCCCGTCGCGAACGCCGAGAAGGCCGCGAAGCTCAAGTCGGTCAACGCCGTGGACGTCGACGGCCTCATCCACCGCGACGACCCGAAGCCCGAAGGCGCGGCCAACCCGATCCCACAGCCGGCTCCGGGCAAGCACACCCCGCGCGTGAACCCGTACCTGCCCACCGGCGACACCTATGCCGCGCAGTTCGGCCAGACCTTCGGCGGCTGGGACGGCAAGGGCACCACCGTCGCCGTGCTCGACTCCGGCGTCGACCTCGACAGCCCCGCGCTGGCCAAGACCAGCAACGGCGACCGCAAGATCGTCGACTGGTACAACGCCAACGCCACCAACTCCGGCGACGGCACGTGGGTGCAGCAGTCCGCCCAGACCTACACCGGCACGTTCACCTCGAACGGCCGTGACTGGACCGCGCCCACCACCAGCGGCCCGTACACCTTCGGCCTGTTCAAGGAGACCGCGGGCGACCTCGGCGGCGCCAGCAGCGAGACCGGCGGCGACCTCGACCGCGACGGCGACCGCACCGACTCGTGGGGCGTGCTGCTCGACACCGCCACCAAGCAGGTGCGCGTGGACCTCGACGGCGACGGCGACTTCACCGACGAGAAGCCGATGTCCGACTACGCCAAGAACTTCGACGTCGGCTACTTCGGCACCGACAACCCGGCCACCGACCGCGCCGAGCGCATGGCGTTCGTGGTGCAGACCGACGAGCCGGGCTTCGTGAACATCGGCATCGCGGGCGCCGAGCACGGCACGCACGTGGCCGGCATCGCGACGGGCAACGACCTGTTCGGCGGCAAGATGGACGGTGCTGCCCCGGGCGCGAACGTGATGGCCGTGAAGGTCTGTCTCACCACGGACTCCTGCACCTCCAGCGGTCTGCTCGACGGCGTGGTCTACGCCGCGAGCCACGGCGCCGACGTCATCAACATCTCCATCGGCGGCCTGCCCGCGCTCAACGACGGCAACAACGCGCGCGCGGAGCTCTACAACCGCACGATCGCCGAGTACAACGTGCAGATCTTCATCTCCGCGGGCAACTCCGGCGCCGGCGCGAACTCGGTCGGCGACCCGTCGGTGGCCACGGACGCGATCAGCGTCGGTTCGTACATCACGCGCGAGACGTGGCTGTCGAACTACGGCTCCAAGGTGTCGAAGGCCGAGGCGCTGCACCCGTTCTCCTCGCGCGGCCCGCGGGAAGACGGCGGCTTCAAGCCGGACATCATCGCACCCGGCGCGGCGATCTCCACCGTGCCGCGGTGGGAGGCGCCGGGTCCGGTCGCGGGCACGTACGCGCTGCCCGCCGGGTACGCGATGCTGCAGGGCACGTCGATGGCCTCGCCGCAGGCGACGGGCGCGGCGGCTCTGCTGGTGAGCGCGTACAAGGCGACGCACCACGGCCAGCGGCCGCCGGTCGCGGCGCTGCGTTCGGCGATCAAGTCCACGGCGCGGTTCGTTCCGGGCATCGGCGCGTACGAGCAGGGCGCCGGGCTGTTCAACGTGCCGGCCGCGTGGGTCGCGCTGTCGCTGAATCCGAAGCCGGACGCGGTCACCACCGCCGTCGACGTGCACACCGTGCAGGCGAACCTGCTGAAGCCCACCCCGGGCGTCGGCGTCGGCATCCACGACCGCGAGGGCGTGACCGTCGGGAAGTCCTCCACGCGCACATACACGCTCACGCGCACGTCCGGTTCTTCTCGTCCGGTGGTGTATTTCGCACGCTGGGTGGGCAACGACGGAACATTCTCCTCGGGTTCCCTGGTGTCGTTGCCACTGAACAAGCCCGTTTCCTTCCCGGTGAAGGTGAACCCCAAACAGGCCGGTGCGCATTCGGCGCTGCTGTACCTGGACAACCCGCTGACGATCGGCGTCGACGTGCAGACCATGAACACGGTCTTCGCGCCGGCGGAGTTCGCCTCCTCGGGCGTCTTCACGGCCTCGGGCACCATCGCGCGCAACCAGTCGGTGAGCTACTTCCTGCGCGTGCCGCAGGGTGCGAGCTCACTGCAGGTGGACCTGACCGGCGGCGGTGACCCGGGCAAGGGCCAGGTGCGGTTCCTGCGCTACGACCCGACCGGCGTTCCGGTCGACAGCAACACCTCCACCAACTGCTACAACCCCGACGCGGGTGCGGGCTGCGTCGGTGGCACGCCGACCAGCCGCACGCTGACCAACCCGCTGCCGGGCGTCTGGGAGATCACGGTGGAGGCGCGGCGGACGTCCGATGTAGACACCGCACCGTACGAGCTGACGGTTTCCGCGCTGGGCACCGCGATCACGCCGAACCCGGACGACATCGCTTCGGCTCCGCTGGGTGCCGCGGTGGATCGCACGTACACGGTGAAGAACTCGCTGAAGGCGTTCACCGGGCACGTCGTGGGCAGCACGTTCGGCAGCGCGAAGATCACGCGGCCGACGATCGCCCAGGACGCCCAGCAGCAGACGCAACTGAGCGTGCTCCCCGGTTCCTCCTCGCTGACGGTGACGATCGGCAACACCGCCGACACCGCCGCCGACCTGGACCTGTCGGTGTACAACTGCAGCAGCGGTTCGTGCGTCCTCGCGGGCCAGAGCGCCGACGGTGACTCCGAGGAGTCGGTGACGATCCAGAACCCGGCCGCGGGCGGATGGGTCGCGGTCGTCGACGGGTACTCCGTGCCCACCGGGACCACGGCGTACGACTACCTGGACGTGTTCGTGAACCCGTCGTTCGGCGGCGTCACGGTGACCGACCCGGTCGCCGCGCACGCCTCCGGCACCACGTGGACCGTGCCGGGTGTCGTGACGGCCTCGGCCGCTCCGGGCGCCGGCCGCGTGCTGCGCGGTCAGCTCTCGGTGGTCGACGACGCGGGCGCGACCGTGGGCAGCGGCATCGTGCTGGTGCGCGCGGTGAGCTAAGCGCTCTCCGGGGAGTGCGGTGCAGCCGCCGCGCTCCCCGGAAGTACGCCTTGCGCCGCCTTCTCCCCGCTCCGGCCGCCGCCCGGGCCCCGCAGGACGTAGGCGATCCCCACCGCGATGACGCCGCCGGCGATCGGGCCGACGAGGTAGGCCCACCACGACGTCCAGTCGCCCAGCACCAGCGCGGGCCCGCGCGAGCGCGCCGGGTTCATCGACGAACCACTCACCGTCGCTCCCCACAACCCGGCAACGCGATGTAGCTGCCCACCGGGATCGCGGCCAGCGGTCCGACCTGCTGGGCTCTTGATGAGCTGCCCAGGATCACGCTCACGAGCCCCACCGTCAGCACGAGTTCCCACAGCATCGCCGTGACCGTGCCGATCCCGCTGCCGGGCAGGGTCAGGCCCGCGCTGCCCTGCTTGCCGAGCAACGCCCACAACAGGAGCGTGGCCGGCGCCGCGCCGACGAACTGGGCCACGAGGTAGGCCGGGACCCGTTTCCACGGGAAGTCGCCTCGCGCCGCGAACGCGAGGCTCACGGCTGGGTTGAGGTGGGCGCCGGACACTGTGCCCATCAACAGGATGATGGCGGCGGCCATCAACGCCGGCGCCACGACCCGCGCACCGGCCGGCACCGCGTCACCGCCGAACCACGCGTCCACCACCACCGCCGCCGACCGTGACCAGCACCAGGAAGAAGGTGCCGAGCACCTCGGAGAACAGTCGCCGCCCCTCGTAGCGCTCGTCCCAGAAGTCGAACTCGCCGGCCACGGAGTTCGGCTGGCCCATCGAGCGCAATGCCACTCGGTGTGGCGCACGCGCGACTGGTCGGGTGTCCGCACAGTCGGCTGGGCGGTCATCGAACACCTCGATTCGGCGGGACTTCGCCGTCATCGCCGGCCCGCCGGTGCCGAAGTCAGCTCACCCCCCGGGGATGAGCCGGGCTCACGCGCGGGTGAGGAACGGGCCCGGGTCGGCCAGCACGAGGTGGATGGTGCGGCCGGCCGCGCCGAGCGTGGCGGCGTCACCGCCCACAGTGGACGGTGCGAGCGTCGGGACCGAGCCGCGCAGCCGGCCCAGGCGGCCTGCCAGCACCGTTTCGGCGGCGGGAGCGAGCCACGGGAACAGCGGGGCGAAGACGCCGCCGAGCACCACGTGGTCGAGGTCGAGCAGGTTGACGGCCGAGGACAGTGCGAGGCCGAGCGCTTCGCCGGCCGAGGTGGTGGCCTTGGTGGCGGTGGGGTCGTCGGTGCCGAGGTTGCGCAGGAGCTCGCGGACACTGGCCACGCCCGCGGCTTCGAGCAGAGCTTCTTGCCCCGCATAGGTTTCCAGGCAGCCGGACGCGCCGCAGCGGCAGCGGGGGCCCGTCGGGGAGACGACGACGTGGCCGAGCTCCCCGGCGAGGCCGTGGGTGCCGGGGAACAACGCCGAGTCCACGACCAGGCCCGCGCCGATGCCGACCTCGCCGGAGACGAACAGGAAGTCGGGCGGGCCGGCACCGAACCAGAGCTCGCCCAGGGCGCCGAGGTTGGCCTCGTTGTCGAGGGTGACGGGCACGGGCAGGTGCAGCATGTCGGCGGCGCGGACGTCGCTCCAGCCGAGGTTGGGTGCACTGAACAGCACGCCGTCACCGACCGGGCCGGACACGGCGAGGACGGCGCCGGCGACGGTCAGGCCTCCGGCCGCGGCGAGCGCCGTTTCGGCGAGGTTTTGCAGCTCCCCCAGCACTTCTTCGGGGCGGGAACCGCGGTTGTCGCGCTCGCGGCGTTCGGTGAAGCGCACGGTGCGGGCGAGGTCGAGCAGGCAGACGGCGAGGTAGTCGACGTTGATCTCCAGCCCGAGCGACGCCACGCGCGCGCCGGACAGCACGACCTCGACTCCGGGGCGGCCGCGTTCGCCCGCGCGGGCCGGACCGGTCTCGGCGAGGAAACCGGCGTCGAGCAGGTCGCCGACGAGCTTCGACACGGTGGACTTGGTGAGACCGGTGAGCTCCGCGAGCGCCGCGCGGGTGAGTGGGCCGCGCGCGGCGACCTCGCGGAGCACCAGCTCGAGGTTGCGCGCGCGCATGGAGTCGTGCCGCACCGCCTGCGTCATCCCCGTGGCCTCCTCTCGGAACTGTACCGAGGCCCCGGTGAAGCGGTGGCCCTTGACGGGGGGGCCTCCGGAGCGCATATTTAGTCTACAACGTGAACTAAATAGTGCACTGGATTGATGCTGCACTGGATTGAAGGGGATCGTCATGACCGACTTCGCGCCCACTCCGGACGACAAGTTCTCGTTCGGCCTGTGGACCGTGGGCTGGCCGGCCGCCGACCCGTTCGGCGTGGCGACGCGGCCGGCGCTGGACCCGGTGGAGAGCGTGCACCGCCTCGCCGAGCTGGGCGCGTACGGCGTGTCCTTCCACGACGACGACCTGCTCGCCACCGAGCCCGACCGCGACACCGCGATCAAGAAGTTCAAGGCGGCGCTGGAGACTACGGGCCTGAAGGTGCCGATGGCGACCACCAACCTGTTCACGCACCCCGTGTTCAAGGACGGCGGCCTGACCAGCAACGACCGTGACGTCCGCCGGTACGCGCTGACGAAGGTCCGCCGCAACCTCGACCTGGCCGCGGAGTTGGGCGCCGCCACGTACGTGCTGTGGGGCGGCCGCGAAGGCGCCGAGTCCGACGCGGCCAAGGACGTGCGTGCCGCGCTGGACCGCTACAAGGAAGGCCTCGACCTCCTGGCCGACTACGCCGTGTCCCAGGGCTACGCCATCCGGTTCGCCCTGGAGCCCAAGCCCAACGAACCCCGCGGCGACATCCTCCTGCCCACGATCGGGCACGCGCTGGGCCTCATCTCGCAGCTGGAGCGCCCGGAGCTGTTCGGGCTCAACCCCGAGGTCGGCCACGAGCAGATGGCCGGTCTGAACTTCGTGCACGGCATCGCGCAGGCGCTGTGGCAGGGCAAGCTCTTCCACATCGACCTCAACGGCCAGCACGGCCCCAAGTACGACCAGGACCTCATCTTCGGCCACGGCGACCTGACGTCGGCGTTCTTCCTGGTGGACCTCCTGGAGAACGGCGGCTACGACGGCCCGCGGCACTTCGACTACAAGCCCCTGCGCACCGAGGACCCTTCGGACGTCTGGGACTCGGCCGCGGCGAACATGCGGATGTACTTGATCCTGAAGGAAAAGGCCGCCGCGTTCCGCGCCGACCCCGAGGTGGCTGCCGCGCTGTCGGCTTCGCGCGTTGACGAGCTGTCAGTGCCGACGGTCGCCCCTGGTGAAACCCTGGACGACCTGGCGGCCGACTCGTTCGACGTCGAGGCGGCCGGTAAGAGGGGTTACCACTTCACCCGGCTGAACCAGCTGGCGTTGGAGCACCTGCTCGGCACCCGGTGACGGCGCTGGGCGCTTCGATTCGCTGACTGCGCGACGATGGGGGCCGTGCCCGGGCTTGCCGGCCTGGGCACGGCCCCCCAACCGTCTGCGTAGGTGGGAACCGCAGGTACGAGCGCAGCCGCAGCGGCGGCCGAGGTCGCCGCGATGAACGGCGTTTGCTGGTCGCGCGGGTGGTCGAACCACTATGTTTCTTCTCGCCAAGCGGTCCTGCCAGCGAGGGAGTCCCCACCATGACCGAGGGTCCGCAGCCCGAAACCGATGCACCGGAACCCCGGCCGGACGCGAGTTTCCCGCCGCCGCCGCAAGGGCCCGTGTTGCGGTACACGCCAGGGCAGCCGCCCGCGGCCGAGGCCGGGCGGCTGAGCGGCGGGACGCAGCAGGCGTGGTCCACTCCCGCCGCGGTGCCGCAGCCGCCCTCGGCTCACCTGCCGCCGCGGCCCGGCCTGCCCTTGCACCCCGGGCCGCAGCAGCAGTGGACCGGGCAGCCCGGGATGCTTCAGCAAGGGCCGTTGAAGAGCGGCGTGCTCGCCGTGGTGGCGTTCGTCGTCGGGATCGTGGGCCTGATCGTCCCGTTCCTGCCGGTCGCGATGGACGACTCGCGCCTGGGTGGCACGCTCGACGTCCGGGCGTGGATCGGGTTGCCGTTCGCACTCGTGGCGCTCGCTTTGGGCATCGCCGCGTGCGTGGGACGGCGGCGGATGAAGGCGCTGGCCATCGTGGGCATGGTGTTCGCGGCCCTCACGCTGGTGGTCGTCATCATCATGATCGCCAACCGCCTGACCTGAGGGCCACGCCGGTCCGACAGACCTAAGGCTTCGACGAGAAAGCCGCGTCGAACGCCGCCGTCGGGGGTGTGAAGTTCAACCGCTTCACGAACTCCAACGCCTCCGGCGCGCCGGTCAGCCGGTCCATGCCGGCGTCTTCCCATTCGATGGAAACGGGACCGTCGTAGGCGATGGCGTTGAGCATGCGGAAGACGTCTTCCCACGGAACGTGGCCGTGGCCGGTGGAGACGAAGTCCCAGCCGCGGCGCGGATCGGCCCACGGGAGGTGGGAGCCGAGGCGGCCGTTGCGGCCGTTGAGCTGCTTGCGGGCTTCCTTGCAGTCCACGTGGTAGATGCGGTCCTTGAAGTCCCACAGGAAACCCACGGGGTCGAGGTCCTGCCAGACGAAGTGCGACGGGTCGAAGTTCAGTCCGAAGGCCGGGCGGTGGCCGATCGCCTCCAGTGTGCGCACCGTCGTCCAGTAGTCGTAGGCGATCTCGCTCGGGTGGACCTCGTGGGCGAAGCGGACGCCGACCTCGTCGAACACGTCGAGAATCGGGTTCCAGCGAGCCGCGAAGTCGGTGTAGCCGCGGTCGATCATCGACTGTGGCACCGGCGGGAACATCGCCACCGTGTGCCAGATGGACGACCCGGTGAAGCCGACCACAGTGGACACGCCCAGCAACGCGGCCGCCCGCGCGGTGTCCTTCATCTCGGCGGCCGCCCGCCGGCGCACGCCTTCCGGTGAGCCATCGCCCCAAATACGGGCGGGCAGGATGGCCTCGTGGCGCTCGTCGATGGGGTGGTCGCACACGGCCTGGCCCACCAGGTGGTTGGAGATCGTCCACACGCGAAGGTCGTGCTTGGCCAGGGTGTCCAGTTTGGACTGCACGTAGCCGTCGTCGGAAAGCGCTTTGTCGACTTCGAAGTGGTCGCCCCAGCAGGCGAGTTCGAGCCCGTCGTAGCCCCAGCCGCTCGCGAGGCGGCAGACCTCCTCGAAGGGCAGGTCGGCCCACTGCCCGGTGAACAGCGTCAGCGGTCGTGCCATCGAAAAACCTCCTGATCAGACAACAGTCCACACGGAATCGGCGGCGGCGCTGCGTTCCACCGCGTCGAGCACGCGCTGCACCTGCAACCCGTCTGCGAACGACGGCGTCGGATCGGTGCCCGAGCCGAGCGCCACGAGGAAATCACGCACCTCGTGGGTGAAGGTGTGCTCGTAACCCAGGCCGTGGCCCGGCGGCCACCACGCGCCGACGTACGGGTGCTCGGGCTCGGTCACGAGAATCCTCCGGAACCCGGCAATGGACGGGTCCAGGGTGTGGTCGTGGAAATGCAGCTCGTTCATCGCCTCGAAGTCGAACGCGAGGCTGCCCGCGGAACCGTTGAGCTCGATGCGCATCGAGTTCTTGCGCCCGGCCGCGAACCGCGTCGCCTCGAAACTGCCCAGTGCGCCCGACGCGAAGCGCGCGGTGAACAGCGCGGCGTCGTCCACCGTCACCTCGCCCCGCGCGGACCCCGAGGAAGCCGCCAGCCCTGACGACGACGCGACCAGCGGCCGCTCACGCACGAACGTCTCCGTCACCGCGCTCACGCCCGAAATCCGCGAGCCCGTCAGGAACTGCGCGAGATCCACGATGTGCGCGCCGATGTCGCCGAGCGCGCCCGACCCCGCAAGCTCCCTCTGCAGCCGCCACACCAGCGGAAACTCGGGATCGACGATCCAGTCCTGCAGGTACTGCGCCCGCACGTGCCGCAGCTGGCCCAGCCGCCCGTCGGCCACCAGCTTGCGCGCGAACGCCAGCGCCGGCACCCGCCGGTAGTTGAACGCCACCATCGACCGCACCCCGCGCGCGGCCGCGTCCTCGGCGGCAGCGGCCATCGCCGCGGCTTCGGCGACCGTGTTGGCCAGCGGTTTCTCACACAGCACGTGCTTGCCCGCGGCCAGCGCGGCCAGCGCGATCTCGGCGTGCGTGTCCCCCGGCGTGCAGATGTCGACGAGCCCCACCTCGTCGGAGTCCACGAGCCGTTTCCAGTCCGTCTCCACGGAATCCCAGCCGAGCTTCTCCGCGGCAGCCGACGCCGCCGCGGCGTCACGTCCGCACAGCACCGCCATCCGCGGCGTCAGCGGCACGTCGAAGGCGTGGTGCACGGTCCGCCACGCCTGGGAATGGGCCGCGCCCATGAAGGCGTAGCCCACCATCCCGACGCCGATCTGCCCGGCCATCGAAAACCCTTTCACTCGAAGGAAACCGGCAGGTACTTGTCCACGTTCTCCTTGGTCACGACGGCGGAGAACGTGGTCACCGAAGCGGGGATCTCCTGCTCCGCCAGGTCCGACACGCCCTTCCCCTGCCCGAGCAGCCGCGCGAGGCGCACGGCGGACGCGGCCATCGTCGGCGGGTAGAGCACGGTGGCCTTGAGCACCGAGTTGTCGCTCTTGATCGCCTCCATCGCGGCCTTCGACCCGGCGCCGCCGACCATCAGGAAGTCCGACCGCCCGGCCTGGCGCACGGCCTGCAGCGCGCCCACGCCCTGGTCGTCGTCGTGGTTCCAGATCGCGTTGAACTGCGGGTGCGCCTGCAGCAGTTCGGCCATGCGCGCCTGCCCGGTCGGCACGGTGAACTCGGCGGCGGCGCGGCCGACCTTGCGGATGCCCGGGTAGTTGGCCAGGGCGTCGTCGAAGCCCTGCGTGCGCTGGCGGGTGAGCTCGAGGGTGTCGATGCCGGCGAGCTCGAGCACGGTGCCCTGCCCGTTGAGCTGCCGGCCGATGTAGTTGCCCGCGTTCACGCCCATGCGGTAGTTGTCCCCGCCGACCCACGTGCGGTAGGCCTGCGGCGAATCGAAGATCCGGTCCAGGTTGATCACGGGGATGCCCGCGTCCATCGCCTTGCGGCCGGCCGGCGTGAGCTGCTTTCCGTCGGCCGGCAGCACCACGAGTACGTCTACCTTGCGGTTGATCAGCGCGTCGATCTGCGCCGACTGCGTGGCGGCGTCGTTCGACCCCTCGGCGACGACGAGCTCCACGTCGGGATGGCGCTGCGCTTCGGCCCGCGCATTGACGGTGATCGCGTTGAGCCAGCCGTGGTCGGCCTGCGGCCCGGCGAACCCGACCGTGACCTTCTTGCCCGGCGCGTCCTGCGCACCTTGGGGTGCGGTCGCGGCGGCGGGCGGTGGTTCCTCGTTGCTCGTGCACGCGGCGAGCGCGCTCACGCCCGCGAGGGTCGCTCCGGTCAGGAACGCGCGGCGGCGGATGTCGGAGTTCATCGGGTGGTCCTCTCACTCGAGTAGAGCGAAGCCCGCCGCTGCACGAGCACGGCGAGCACGATGATCACGCCCTTGGCCAGCTGCTGCACGGCCGTGGGCAGGTTGTTGAGGGTGAACAGCACGCTGATGACCGTGAACACGAGCACCCCGAGCACGGAGCCGACGAGCGTGCCACGGCCACCGGAGAGCAGGGTGCCGCCGATGATCACCGCGGCGATGGCGTCGAGCTCGTAGAGGTTGCCGTTGCCCGAGGTGCCACTGGAGGTCAGGATGATCAGCATCACGCTGGCGATGCCGCAGCACAGTCCGGAAAGGACATACAGCAGGCAGGTGTGCAGCTTCACGTTGATGCCCGCCAGCCGCGCGGCCTCCAGGTTGCCGCCGATCGCGTAGGTGCGGCGGCCGAAGGTGGTGCGGTTGAGCACGAGCCAGCCGACGAGCGCGACCGCCGCGAAGATCAGCACCAGCGGCGGGATGCCGAGCACGTAACTGTCCTGGTAGCCGAGGTCGACGAGTGCCTGGTTCTTCGAAGTCACCGTCTGCGTGCGGCCCTGCGAGAGCTGGATCGCGAGGCCCCGCGCCGCCGCGAGCATCGCCAGCGTGCCGATGAACGCGACCAGCCGGCCGTACGCGATGAGCAGCCCGCTGACCAGGCCGCAGCCGACCCCCACGGCCACGGCGGTGAACACGATCCCGGTGATGCCGAACGCCTGGGTGGAGCGCGTGGTCGCCCACACCGTCGCGAGCGCGACCACCGCCCCGACGGACAGGTCGATGCCGCCGCCGATGATCACGAACGTCATGCCCACGGTGATCACGCCGATGACCGACGCCTGCGTGAGCACCAGCACCACCGTGCCGGTGGTGAGGAACTGACCCGGTTCGGTCAGCGCGCCGATCAGCACCAGTACGGCCAGCACTCCGACCAGCCCGAGGTTGCGTGCCTCCCGCAGCCGCACCGAGAACCGGCGCGTGGGCTCGGGTGCCACCGCCTGTTCAGCGTTCATTCCGCACGCTCCTGCTCCTCGAGGATGAGATCCAGCACGGCCGATTCGTCGAGGTCACGTCCGCGCGCCTCGGTGAGCACGCGGCCTTCGCGCAGCACCAGCACCCGGTCGGCCAGGCCGAGCACCTCCGGCAGCTCGCTGGACACCAGCACGATCGCGACGCCGGAATCGGCCAGTTCGCGGATCACGCGGTACAGCTCGGCCCGCGCGCCCACGTCGACCCCGCGCGTGGGCTCGTCGAGCAGCAGCACGCGGCAGCCCTTGAGCAGCCAGCGCGCGAGCACGGCCTTCTGCTGGTTGCCGCCGGACAGCTTGCCCGCGGGGCGGCGGATGTCGGGCGGGCGCAGGTCGAGGGCCTCGGTGTGGCGGCGGACGGCGGCGGTCTCCGCGCGGGAGTTGAACCAGCCGAACCGCGCGTAGCGCCGCAGCGAGGCGAGGGAAACGTTGCGGGCCACGGACTCCTGGAGCAGCAGGGCCTGGCTCTTGCGTTCCTCCGGAGCGAGGCCGAGACCGGCGCGGACGGCTGAGGTCACGCCCTTCCGGAGAGGTTTCCCGGCCAGCTTGACGTGACCGGTGGTGGGTTTCCTCGCGCCGTAGACGGTTTCCAGGACTTCGGACCGGCCCGACCCGACAAGTCCCGCGAGGCCGACGATCTCGCCTTCCCGCACGGTGAACGACACGTCTTCGAACGAGCCGGCCACGGTGAGGTCCTCGACCTCCAGCAGCACCGGCCGGTCGTCGAACGCGTCTTCGGCGGGCCGGGGCGGGAAGAGGTACTCGACACGGCGGCCGGTCATCAGCGCGACCAGTTCGGTGGTCGGCGTGGTGCGGGCCGGGAGCCCGGTGGCGACGGTGTGGCCGTCTTTCAGCACCGTGACGCGGTCGCCGATCTCGCGGATCTCTTCGAGCCGATGGGAGATGTAGACGACCGCGACACCGCGTTCGGTGAGGCCGCGGATCACGCGGAAGAGGTTCGCGACCTCGTCGCTCGCGAGGACGGCCGAGGGTTCGTCGAGCACGATCAGGCGCGCGTCGAGAGAGAGCGCGCGGGCCAGGCTCACGATCTGCTTGCCCGCAGCCGAGAGCGAGCCGACCTCGCGTTCCACGCGGATCTCGCGGTGGCCCAGGCGATCCAGAAGTCCTCGCGCCTCGGCGCGCATGGCCGCCCGGCGTACCCAGCCGACGCTGGCCTGCTCGTGGCCGAGGAAGATGTTCTCCGCCACGGAAAGCCCGTCGACGAGGTCGAGCTCCTGGTACAGCGTGGCGATGCCGCACTTGATGGCGGCGGTGGGGTTGGGCAGCTCCACGGGCTCGCCGCCGACGCGGATCTCTCCCGTGTCGGGCCGGTGCGCGCCGGCGAGCACCTTGATCAAGGTGGACTTGCCGGCGCCGTTCTGGCCCAGCAGGCAGTGCACTTCGCCTTCGGCCACGCTCAGCTCGACGTCGTCGAGGGCGCGCACGCCGGGAAATCCCTTGCCGATCCCCGTCATTTCGAGAAGCGTCATCCGCTGTCCCTCTCCCCGGCTCCGGCGACGATCCGCGCGGGGTCGTCGAACACGGCTTCCAGCGCCACGTGGGCCCCGCCGCGCGAGGCGGCCGAGAAACCCAGCCACGACAGCTCCACGCGGCAGCCGCCGATGTCGGGCGCGACCACGCGGGCCTTGAGCTCGGCCATCATCGGCCCGAGCAGGTACGGGCCGAGCTGCGCGAAGTACCCGCCGAGCAGCACCACGCGCGGGTTGAACACGTTCACGAGCACAGCCGCGCCGACGCCGAGCCCGGTGCCCACCTTGGCCAGCGCGTCGAGCGTGCGGCGATCCTTCAGCTCCGCGCGGCGGCGCAGCATGTCGAGGCGCTGCTCGAGGTCCAGCGACGGGTCGTGCACGGGGTCGTTGGGCTCGGCCGCGAGCCGCAGCATCCCGGCGAGGCCGACGATCGTCTCCCAGCAGCCGCGCCGGCCGCAGCCGCAGCGCCGGCCGTTCGGATCGAGCTGGATGTGGCCGATCTCGCCGGAAAACCCTTCCGCGCCACCGAGGAGCCGCCCTCCGGAGATCACGCCGCCGCCCACGCCGATCTCACCGGTGAGGTAGACGAGGTCCGCGGTGCCGGCGACACTGCCCATCGCGTGCTCGCCGAGGGCGCCGAGGTTGGCGTCGTTGGCCATGTGGATGGGGAAACCCAGGCGGCCGAGGCGCTGGGTGAGCCGTTCGGCCAGGCCGGCGACCACGGGGACGTCGGTCCAGTGGAGGTTGGGTGCGAACGCCACGGTGCCGGCTGTCACGTCGACGAGAGCCGGAATCGCCAGCGTCAGCCCCACCGGCGCGACTTTGAGGCGGCGGCATTCCCTGAGCGCTCTCGCGGCCAGCTCGGCCGTCGCGTCGAGGACCTTCGCCGGAGGAAGCGCTTGCACATCGAGCGCGACGCGCTGTTCGAAGAGGACGGTTCCGGTGAGATCCAGGGCCAGCGCGGTGAGGTAGTCGACGTTCACCTCGACGCCGACGCCGCCCACCCCGCGCCCGTCGAGCTCCACGATCGTGCCCGGCCGCCCGACCGCTCCCGCGCGTTCCAGCTCGCCCTCCCGCGCCAGCCCGCGCTCGACCAGCTCAGCGACGAGGCTCGACACCGTGGCCTTGTTCAGGCCCGTCTCCGCCGCGATGCCCGCTCGCGACCGCGGCCCGGCATCACGCAGGTGCCGTAGCACGAGCGCGAGATTGCTGCGCCGTACCGAAGCCTGGTCCGCCGGCCGCGGTCGGCCGACGGGTCTCAGAGGCAGGGAGGAGTCCACGCTGACACCGCCAAGTTCGTCTGGTGGAGCAACAAATTAAGTCAGCGCGAACGAAGGGGTCAACGATGGAGGGATGGTAACGATCCCGGCAAAAGCCCCTAAATGCCGGATGGACCTGGGGAAACTGTTGTTCGGGGCGCCGTGGGCGGTCCTTCGGATGGAGCACGGATTGGAATCGTCAGCGTCCGAACCGCTCACCCGTTCGGCTTCATCCACTCGGATGAGCCGGCCGGGCTGCTCCGCACCGGCTGCTGCGCCACCTGGGTGAACGCGGCCGGGTGACCGCGGGGGAATTCGTTGGAAACGGCTGTTTGTCACCGTTCGGCGCGGCAAGTCGAAAGTCCTGCACGGGTCTGGGGTTAATTCGCGCGACGTCCCGTGTCGCCTGTGCCTAGACTTTCGCGCAACGCGCTGACGGAGCCGAGTAGCGCGGGGTCCCGCGCCCACAGAGAGCCGCCATCGCTGAGAGGTGGCGCCGCGCCCCCGCCGCGAAGACACTCCTGAGCAGCGGGGAGGAAATGCCCCGCCGGCCGGCCCCCGACACCGGGCTCAGTTCGAGGCCGCCTTTGTTCCGGCGGCGAAGGTGCGGTGGTACCGCGAGTTCCCTTCTCGCCCGCACCCCCAAGGGTTCGCCGCGTTCGCTCGAGGAGAGTGGATGTTCCCTCGCACCCTGGTCGCCGACCTGCCCACGCACACCGGCACCACCACGACCATCGCCGGCTGGCTCCACCGCCGGCGCACCCTGAAGTCCGTGACGTTCCTGGTGATCCGGGACCGTACGGGGCTGGCTCAGGTGGTCTTGAGCGCGCCGCCTCACCCCGTACCGAACACGCCCCCGCCCTCCCGGAACACACCCCCACCCTCCCAGGGGGGCGTCCCCGAGTCGATTCTATCGCCCACCCCCGACAAAAACGGGCGCCGAGCCGAAATGGTCCCGAGTTGTCCACAACTCGGGCCGAGTGTGGACAAGCCCGCGGACCACACCGAAATCGCGCAGCTGAGCGAAGAAACCGTCGTCGAGGTCACCGGGCGAGTCGTGGCCAACGAGCAGGCGCCCGATGGCGTCGAGATCGTGGAAGCGACCATCAAAGTCCTTGCCACACACGAAAAACGACCGCCGTTCGACCTCTACCGGCCGACCGTCCCGGCAGCTCTGCCGACGATCCTCGACAACGCGGCCGTCGCACTCAGGCATCCCGAGCTGAAGCGGCGCCACGAGATCGCGGCTCGCAGCGTCGCGGCGTTCCGGCGCGCTCTCGACAACCGCGGCTTCACCGAGGTTCACACGCCCAAGATCGTGGCCACCAGCACGGAGTCCGGCGCCAACGTCTTCCGGCTCGACTACTTCGGCAAGCCCGCCTACCTCGCCCAGTCGCCGCAGTTCTTCAAACAGGCGCTGGTCGGCGTCTTCGAACGCGTCTACGAAATCGGCCCGGTCTTCCGCGCCGAACCCCACGACACCGCGCGCCACCTCGCGCAGTACACGAGCCTGGACGCGGAGCTCGGCTTCATCACCGACCACCGCGACGTGATGGCCGTGCTGCGGGATGTCATCGCGGAAATGGCAGCCGCGGTCGGGCCCGAGGCGCCGCACGTCCCCACCGAGATCCCGACCATCTCCTACCCCACGGCGCAGCAGATCTTGCACAGCACCGAACCCGACCTCTCCCCCGAAGACGAACGCCGCCTCTGCGAATGGGCCCTGGACAACCACAACTCGGAGTTCCTCTTCGTCACCGGCTACCCGATGACCAAACGCCCGTTCTACACCCACCCCGACCCAGCGCATCCGTTGCTGTCCAACAGCTTCGACCTTCTCTTCCGCGGTCTGGAACTCGTCACGGGCGGCCAACGGCTGCACCACTACGCCGACTACCTCGCCGCCCTCGGCCCCGAAGCCGACCAGTACCGCGACTACCTCGCGACCTTCGCCCACGGCATGCCACCCCACGGCGGCTTCGCCATCGGCCTCGAACGGTGGACCGCACGGGTGCTGAAGGTGCCCAACATCCGCGGCACGACGTTGTTCCCACGCGACCTGCACCGACTACGCCCATAAGGCCCCAAGGGGACGGTCCAGCGGGAAACCGGTGGTCATCCCATCCGGGAAAATTGCACCGTCCCGCGCATCCACGAGGCGGGTAGGGGGCGAGCGAGCCAGGGCGTCAGCCATCGACGCCGATCCACGCTGTGGCTCTGCGGCGCAGGACTGGCCGGGTGCGCCGTCGACTGGTTCAGCCACCTCGTCATACCGGTCTAAGTGGACGGTGCCGACTCCGGTGCACGAGCCGGAGGCAGCCCTTCGGGTTCGGGTTCGAGGTGCGGCAACAACCGGTCCAGCCACGGCGGCAGCCACCAGCAGCGCTTGCCCAGCAGGAACATCGCCGCCGGCACGATCACGAGGCGGATGATCGTCGCGTCGATCAGCACGCTCACGCCCAGCCCGAGCGCCAAGATCTTGATCACCACGTTCGGCGAGGCGAGGAACGCGAAGAACACGCACACCATGATCACGGCCGCCGACGAGATCACGCGGACAGTCACGGCGAGGCCGTCGGCGACGCTCGCGTAGTTGTCGCGCGTCTTGAGCCAGGCCTCGTGGACGCGGGAGAGCAGAAACACCTCGTAGTCCATCGACAGGCCGAACACGATGGCGAACATGATCATCGGCACGTACGACTCGATGGGTACCTTCTCGTCCACCCCGAACAGAGCCCCGCCCCAGCCCCACTGGAACACGGCGACGATCACGCCGTACGAAGCGGCAATCGACAGCAGGTTCAGCAACGCGGCCTTCAACGCCAGCACCGGGCTGCGGAAAGACAGCAACAGCAACACGAACGCGGCCGCCACCACCACGCCGATGATGGTGGGCAGGCGGGCGGCGACGATGTCGCGGAAGTCGAGCTGGCCGGCCGTCATGCCGGTGACGTAGCTGGTTGCGCCTCCGAGGACCAGGGGCAGGGTCTGGGCGCGCAGCCTGCCGAGCAGCTCGTCGGTGGCGGCGTCCTGCGGGCCCGTGATGGGGGTGAGCATGGACAGCATCAGCGCGCCGTCCGGGCTGGGTGACATCGGGGTGGCCGAGGCGACGCCGGGAGTTTTCGCCAGGGCCTGCTGGACGGCCGCGCCCAAGGCCGCGTCGGACGACTCCACGACGACGGTGAACTGCCCGTTGGCACCCGGGCCGAAGCCGCTGCTGATGGCGTCGTAGGCCTGGCGCGTGGTGGTGCCGGCCGGGTCGGCGCCCTCGTCGATGTGGCCCAGCTCCATGGAGAACGCCGGGATGGCGAGCACCGCGGCCACGAGCACGCCGGCGCCGAGGTAGCGCCACGGATGGCGGTCGATGCGCACGGCGTAGCGGTGCCAGGCGCTTTCCTTGCCGTCGACCGACTGTTCGGCCACCGGCTTGCGCACGTGCAGCCGGTCGATCCGGCGCCCGGCCAGACCGAGCAGCGCGGGCACGAGCGTGGTCGCCGCGACCCCGGCGACGATCACCGTGATCGCGGCCGCGAGGCCCAGCTTGCCGATGAACGCGACGCCGACGGTGAACAGGCCCATCAGCGCGATGACCACGGTCGTCGCCGCGATCAGCACCGAACGGCCGCTGGTGGCGACGGTGCGGCCGGCCGCGGTGGCCGGATCGGCGCCGTCGATGAGGTGCTGCCGGAAGCGCGTGGTGAGGAAGAGGGCGTAGTCAATGCCGACGCCGAGCCCGATCATGATCGCCAGCGTCGGCGAGGCCGTGGCGAAGCTGACCACGGCGGCCAGCAGCCCCAGGATGCCGAGGCCGGTCACCACGCCGATCACCGACGTGACGATGGGAAGACCGGCGGCGATCACGCTGCCGAAAGCCAGCAGCAGCACCAGGATCGCGACGATGATGCCCACGGACTCCGACCGCAGGTCGCCGCCACTGGGTTCGGCCGCCTTGCCGAGCGCGCCGCTGTAGTCGACCTGGACGCCGGTGGCGCGCACGGGATCGGTGGCCTTGTCGATGCCGTCGACGAGGTCGGTACCCAGCACGGCCGGCTTGTCGTCGAACTGGATGTTGGCGAAGGCGACCCGGCCGTCGGGCGCGGTGGTGCCCGGCGCGAGGGGGTCGGACAGCGACACGACGTGGGGCACGGAACGGACCTGCGCAGCGGCCTGCTCGATCGCGGCACTCTGACTGCTCAGCGTGCCGGAGTCGGTGGTGAAGACCAGGCGCGCGCTGTTCGAACCACCGACGATGCCGTGCTCGGCGAGCACGGTGCTGCCGCGGCCGGATTCGGCGTCGGGCAGGCTGAAGTCGTCACTGTACGTGCCCCCCCCACGAGGTTGTTGGCCACCGTCGCGCCGGCCAGCACCAGGAGCCAGATCACGATCACCGGCCACGAGCGGCCGGCGCACCAGCTGCCGAGGCGCTCAAGTATTCCGGCGGGAGCTTGTTCCGCAATACGAGCATTTTCCGTCATTTCGCCACCCGGCTTCCGGGAGTTTTCCCGGTCCAGCCTCACGCGGCGAAAGGTGTAGGCCTAGGGCCGAAGGTCCTCGGAGGGCCCAGAGGAATGGTTACGGTGCGTTACTGATTCGCGAAGGCGAGCGAACCCAGCGCGCCGACGAGCGGCACCAGCTCCGGCAGCTCCTCAGCCTCGGCGAGCGCGGCCGACAGCGTGGCGTCGTGCGTCGGGCGGGCTTCGTCGAGCAGCTCGCGGCCCGCGACGGTCACCTCGGTATAGATGCCGCGCCGGTCTGTCGGGCAGAGGTAGCGCGACAGCAGGCCGCGGTCCTCGAGCCTGGTCACCAGGCGGGTGGTGGCCGACTGGCTCAGCACCACGGCGTTGGCGAGCTGGTTCATCCGGAGGTGGAAGCCGTCCTGGCGGGCGAGCACGTCGAGCACGGTGTACTCGCTCACCGACAGCTCGTGGTCACGCTCGAGCGCGCGCTGCAGCCGGTCTTCGATGCGCGCGTGCAACGCGGCCAGAGTGCGCCAGCCCTGAGCCCGGGCCTCCACGGCGTCGTCAGCCAGTGACACGGTTCATCCCTTCTCGCCGACCCCCGCGGTTGCGAGCGGATCGTCCGTCAGGCACTATCGAGCGCGTGCAATTAACCGCGTGTGCAAGTATTGCCGACGCTCGTAATCGTCTAATGCCACTGTACTCGCGAACGCAGGAAGGGGTGTCCACCCGATGAACATCGACCTGAGCGGGCGCACCGCCCTGGTCACGGGGTCCACCGCCGGCATCGGCGAGCCACAGGCGCCGCGCTGGCCGCCGCGGGCGCCGGCGTGGTGGCGAACGGCCGCAACGCCGATCGCGTCGCCGAGGTCGCGAAGCGCTTGGGCGTGCGCGGGATCGTCGCCGACGTCGGCAGGGTGTCACCGCGGTCGTCGAGCAGCTGCCGGACGTGGACGTGCTGGTGAACAACGCGGGCGTCTTCGCGTCGATCCCGGTCTTCGAGATCAGCGACGCCGACTGGCAGCGGATCTACGAGGTCAACGTGCTCTCGGGCGTGCGCCTGACGCGCGGCACTACGCGCCCTGGATGGTGAATCGCGGGGCCGGGTGACCTTCGTCAGCAGTGAATCGGCGGTTCAGCCGCCGACCGAGATGGTCCACTACGGTATGACGAAGACGGCCCAGCTGGCGCTGTCCCGCGGGATGGCGCAGGAGGTGGCCGGCACGGGTGTCACCGTGAACAGCGTGCTGCCCGGACCCACGCTCACCGACGGCGTGCGCGAGTTCGTGCGCAGCCTGTACCCGGACCTCGACTTCGCCGAGGCCGAGCGGCGGTTCATAGCTCAAGACCGTCCGACTTCCCTGCTGGGCCGCCTGATCCGCCCGGAGGGGGTGGCGAACCTCATCACCTACGTCGCCTCCGACCAGGCCGCCGCGACCTCCGGGGGCGCGCTGCGCGTCGACGGCGGGGTCGCGTCGGCGATCATTCCGTGAGATTTTGTTCGTACAGAAGGGTTTGTGAGTTGACCAGCGTTCCTGTCACCAAGTTGAACAACGGCGTGGAGATGCCGCAGCTCGGCTTCGGCGTCTTCCAGGTGCCGCCCGCCGAGACGAAGGCCGCGGTGAAAACCGCGCTCGACGCCGGCTACCGCAGCATCGACACCGCCACCGCGTACGGAAACGAAGCGGCCGTCGGCGAGGCGCTCGCCGAGTCGGGCATCGCGGCCGACGAGCTGTTCATCACCACCAAACTGTGGAACAGCGACCAGGGTTACGACCAGACGCTGCGCGCCTTCGACGCCAGCATCGCGGCCCTGGGGCTCGACCGGCTCGACCTCTACCTCATCCACTGGCCGCTGCCCGCGCGCGACAAGTACATCGACACGTGGAAGGCACTGGAGAAGCTCTACGCCGACGGTCGTGTGCGCGCCATCGGCGTGTCCAACTTCCAGCCGTCGCACCTGCGCCGCGTGCTCGACGAGGGCAGCGTGGTGCCGGCCGTGAACCAGATCGAGCTGCACCCCTACCTCGTCCAGCAGGAACTGCGTGCCTTCCACGCCGACCACGGCATCGCCACGGAAGCCTGGAGCCCGCTGGCCAAGGGCGGCGACCTCCTGGCCGAGCAGGCGGTGGTCGACATCGCCGCCGCGCACGGCCGCGCCCCCGCCCAGGTCGTGCTGCGCTGGCACCTGCAGCTGAGCAACGTCGTCATCCCGAAGTCCGTCACGCCCTCGCGCGTGGCCGAGAACTTCGACGTCTTCGGCTTCACCCTCACCGACACCGAGGTGGCGAGCCTGTCGTCCCTCGACCGTGGCCTGCGCACCGGGCCGGACCCGGACACGTTCGACGTGGCGTGAGGTCTGGGCTGAACTGAAACGGGCGGCTTCCTTTGTGGAGGCCGCCCGTTTTCTGTTCTACGGTTGGGTGGCTCCGCCACGAAGCGGGAGACGCTGACCTTCGCGGAGCTCCGGCGAGAGCTGGATGCGTTGCGCCGCAACGAGAACGTCTGCAGCCTCGTCGCCGTAGCCACGAAGTCCGGTGATCGGCCAGCCGCCCTTGCGCGGAAAAGCGCATGAGACGTCAGCGGCGGCGAAACCAGGGCCACGCCGCGAGCCTGCGCCCTACGGCTTCCTGGCCACTCCACCCAAAGTCAGATAGTTCAAATCCCCCAACGGAGTCATCCGCGGGCCGTCCGGCCACCACTCGTGCAGCAGGCCCAGCCCCGGCTCCAGCAGCTCCATCCCCTCGAAGAACGACTCGATCTCCTCCCGCGACCGGTGCACCGTGCCCAGCCCCGTGCCCTGGAAGGTCGAGTCGATGAGGCGCGCCAAGGCCTGCCGGGGTGGGTCGGCCGGGGGTTCGTGGTGGTGGGTGAGCAGGAGGAACGAGCCGGGGGCCAGTTGGTCGACGTAGCTGCGCACGATGAACTGCGCGCGGTCGAGGCTGTCGATGTGGTGGACGATCGAGCAGAGCAGCAGGGCCATCGGGCGGTCGAAATCGAGGTGGCGGTAGACGATGGGGTCACCCAGGGTTGCGCCCGGGTCGGTGAGATCGGCGCCCGAGACGTGGGTGCGGTCGTTGGTCTCCAGGACGGCGCGGCCATGGACCTGGACGACCGGGTCGTTGTCGACGTACACGACTCGCGCGTCGGGGTTGTGGCGCTGGGCGACCTCGTGGGTGTTCTCGGCGGTGGGCATGCCGGAGCCCAGGTCGAGGAACTGGTCGATGCCGCGGTCGGCGGCGAGGTGGCGGACCACGCGCATCAGCCAGTCGCGGTGCTCGCGCGCCATGGTCTGCGAGCCGGGGGCGACGGCGAGCAGGCGCTGCAGCATCACGCGGTCGGCTTCGTAGTGGTCGCAGCCGCCGAGGAGGGCGTCGGACAAGCGGGCCAGGCTGGGCCGGTCGTGGTCGAAGCGCGTCCAGGTCCCCGAAACCACCACTGCCCCCTTCGCGCCACGGACAGTGCACAGCCTACGACACCGCGTTCACCAAGTGAACCCACTCCCCACAGTCCGCTCCACCTGCAGTAATGCTCAGGAGAACGATAGTTCTTCCCACGTCCTCCCGGCGTCGGCCGTCCGATACACAGCGGAGCCGGCTTCGGCGTCCGGCAGGCCGTCGACGACCACGCCGACGCCCTCGCCCACGAAGGCCAGATCCGAGAGCCCGACGCCCCGATCCGACAGCACGGTGGTGGTCCACGTGCGGCCGCCGTCGGTGGTGTGGTGGAGGAAGCCGTCGCCGCCTCCTTCGGCCGCGACGGTCGCGGTGTCGGCGGTCGCGGCGCCGAAGCCTTGCGTGATGCCGACGGACGGCGCGTCGGCCGTACCGCTGAAAGTCCCGCCCAGCTTCCGCGCGCGCCACATCCGCCGCTCCGACGAGCCCGGCTGCGGCGAACCCGGGCTGCTGCTGCACAACGCGATCACCTGCCCGGCCCGCACGCCGCCCAGCGACGCGGTGGTCCCGGACGGGCACGGCGGCGAAGCACGCGTGAACACCACCCCGTCGCGTGAAGTCCAGTACTCTTCGGTGCGGTAATCGGCGCCCAGCGCGATCTGCAGGCCACCCCCGGTGGCCAGGTCGCCGTAGGTGATCCCGCCCGTGACCTCGAACCCCGGCAGCGGCGTCAGCACGGGCCCGCCTGCCAGGCCCGAGTACACGGACGTGGTGTTGCCGGAGGAGTTGCTCGTGACCACGGCGAAAATCCGGCCACCCGTCTCGGCCAGCGCGGACACGTAACGCTGCCCGCCGCCGGCCACGAGCACCGTGAACCAGTGGCGGCCGCCGTCGTGCGTGGCGAGGACGCGGGAGCCGTCGGTGACATACAGGCGCTGATCGCCGGCAGCGACGATCCGGACGTGGTTGTGGTTGTCCGGCAACGACATCGGCGGCGCGCCCAGCCTCCGCCAGTGCGCGCCGCCGTCGGTCGTGGAGAGCAGGGCCGGGCACCAACCTGGTTCGCCGCAGTCGGTGTAGCCCAGCACGAAACCGTGCTCCGGCCCGGTCCAGCTCGTGGACGCGGGCGCGAACCCAGCGGGGACATCAGGAGCAGCGGTGGCGGCGGGGCCGAGGGCCAGCACGGCGAGTGCGGCCACGACGACGACGGCGCACCGGGTGTGTTTCATGACCGGCAGGACGTGCGGCCCTCATCGAGGTTGCCCACTTTCCCCCAAACAGCCCGGAATTCAGCCCTTCGGCTTCCGCGGCGACGGAGGCGCGGGCGGCCCCGGAGGTTCGGGCGGCGGAACCTGAACCTCCTTCACGGCCTTGCCCCCGGCGGGGGCGGGCGTGTCGAAGTGCTCCCGGCACCACCGGCCGTATCGCCTCGAATGCACTGTCATCGCGTCACCTCCTCCCGGATCGCACGGCTCGGACCCGACAAGGGTCCCCCGTGGACCGGGAGTGCGCCAGTGCTTTGCCGAGGCTCAGCCGACCGGGTGGCGCCCCTCGGCGAACTCCTCGATCACCTTCGCGCAGAAAGCCGGCAGGTCATCCGGGTTGCGGCTGGACACGAGACCGTTGTCCACCACCACTTCTTCGTCCACCACGGTGCCGCCCGCGTTGCGGATGTCCGTGCGCACGCTGGGAAACGACGTCAGCGTGCGCCCGCGGACCACGTCGGCCTCCACGAGCGTCCACGGCCCGTGGCAGATCACGCCGACGGGCTTACCCGCGCGCACGAAGTCGCCCGCGAACCGCACGGCCGCCGGGTCACGGCGCAGGTTGTCGGGGTTCATCGTGCCGCCGGGCAGCAGGAGAGCGTCGTAATCGTCCGCGGAGACGTCGGAGACGAGCCGGTCGACCGGGAACGTCGCGCCCTTGTCGATGTCTCCGTTCATCGCCTGGATCTCGCCGTCGGCGAGGGAGACCAGGTCCACGGTCGCGCCTTCGGCGGTGACCGCCTTGCGCGGCTCTTCCAGCTCCACCTGCTCGACGCCGTCGGCCGCCAGGATGGCCACCTTGCGGCCGTGAAGTGCGTTCGTCATCGGGTTTCCTCCGTCCGGGTCCAAGTGCCTGATCCCTGGCTACCCGCCCGGCGGACCGCTCAATCCGCGCGTGCCGCGGCTTCGATCGCGAGCACGGCGATGTCGTCGTGGCCGGAGTTGCCCAGCCAGGCGCGCACAGCCTCGCGCAGCCGCGCCACGACCTGGTGCGCGGGCAGCCCGACGCAGTCGGCGAGGACGCTGTGGAACCGCTCGTCGCCGAACAGCTCGGCCGACTCCGTGCGGTTGCGCGCTTCCGTGACGCCGTCGGTGTAGAGCAGGCAGACGTCGCCCTCGTCGAGGTGCACTGTCGCCTCGGCGAAGCGCGCCTGCGGCGAGATCCCGACGAGCGTGCCCGGCACGCTCACCTCCTCCACCCCGCCGTCTCGGCGCAGCACGAGCGGCGCCGGATGCCCGCCCGAGGCGAGCGTGACGTCGAGACCCGACTCCGTCGGCGCCACCGAGCCGAGCACGAGCGTGGCGAAGCGATTGGAGCCGCCGGCGATGAGCAGTTCGTTGAGCAGGCGCAGCATGGTGCGCCCGTCGCGTTCCACGAGCTGCAACGCGGCCAGCGAATGCCGCACGCGGCCCGTGAGCGCGGCCGCCTCGGCGCCCTTGCCGCAGATGTCGCCGACCACCACGAACGCGCTGCCGTCCTCGCGCGCGAGGACGTCGTAGAAGTCGCCGCCCACGCCGAGCACGCCACCGGCCGGCTCGTACCAGAGCTCGAAGTTGGCGCCGTCGACCTCAGCGGGCGGGGTCGGCTTCAGCGTGGTCTCCAGGCCGCGCGTGGCTTCTTCCTGACGCGCGTAGCGCTGCGCGTTGGCCAGCGCCGTGCCCGCGGCGGTGGCGAACGCCTCGATCGCGCGCGGCTGCCCAGAGCCGAACGCCGGTTCCGCGCGCCGCCCGATCAGCACCGCGCCGGTGACGCCGCCCTCGTCGACACCCAGCGACACCACCGAAACCTCGGCGTGGCCGGCGAACCGCTCGGCCACCACGGCGGGCATCGTGGCCACCTCGGCCGCGGGCACCACGCGCATCTCGGGCGGGCCCACGGCCGCGAACGTCTCGGCCACGGCCGGCGCGTGCTGCGCGAGCACCCGCCGGATGCGGCCGTGGCCGGGCGCGCCGTGGTCCTCGCAGCTCCACCACTCCCAGCGGCCACGGGTGGTGGGCAGCAGCACGAACACGCAGTCGCCCAGCGCCGACGCGGCCAGCTCGGCGATCACGCGTGCCGTGCCGTGGCGGCCGCGGGCCGCGGCGAGTTTCGGACCGGCTTCCGCGAGGAAGTCCTCAGGACGACGGGGGCTGTCGTCGACCACGGTCCACACGCGCCAGCCCTCGGGCAGCGCACGCACGTGCGCGGCGCGGCGGACGTCGCCGAAGTCGATGCGGCCGGTGGTCTCCGTCACGGTGACGAGTACGGGCGGGCCCTCGGCCCCGAGCGTGCGCGCGGCCGCGTTGGCCCAGCGCACGGCTCCGGCCGGGTCCTGGACGAACACCGGGTCCCGCACGTCTTCGAGTACCGAACGCCAGAAACCCCCGTACTCGGGCAGCTCGGCGCCGGGTGGCAGGGCCGACGCCGGAGCGGGCCGTGACACCATGCACGAACCTCCTGCCTCCGGGTCGACCGACTTGTCGTCAGTACAAGGTTGGCACAGCGTGAGCGGGCGGACTGGCTCGAAGTGTAGGGCGAACCGTGGCACGCTGGGTCGACGACCATGGCTGGCACACGCGTGGTGGAGAGGGTCGGCAGACATGACAACCGGTTCCGAGCGGGACGAGATCACCGGGGGCAACGGCATCGCCGCCGGTGAAGCGGCCGCACTGGAGCGACTCCTGGCCGCCGTCCGTGACCTCGGCGAAGGCAACTTCCGCCGTCGGCTCGTGGCGAGCGGCGACGGGATCGCCGCTCAGCTCGCGGGCGCGTTCAACGACATCGCCGAGCGCAACCAGCGGCTCGTGACGGAACTCATGCGCGTACGCGGCGCCGTCGGGCAGGAGGGCCGGCTCACCGAGCGCGTGCGCGCCGAGATCGGCCCCGGTGGTTGGACCACCGCCGTCGAGACCGTCAACGGGCTGATCGAGGACGTCAGCAAGCCCGTGGTGGAGCTCGACCGGGTGCTCGGCGCCGTGGCCGCGGGCGACCTCTCGCAGCCGATGGCGCTGCAACTGGACGGCAAGCCGCTGCAGGGCCAGTACGCCGACCTCGCGAAGACCGTGAACGGCCTGCTCGCGCAGCTTTCGCGCTTCGCCGCCGAAGTGATCCGCCTCTCGCGCGAGATCGCCGGGGAGGGCCGCCTCGGCGGCCAGGCCGAGGTCCCCGGCGTCGCGGGCACCTGGCGCGACCTCACCGACTCCGTGAACTTCCTCGCCGACAACCTCACCGAGCAGGTCCGCAACATCGCCCAGGTCACCACGGCCGTGGCGCGCGGCGACCTGACCAAGAAGATCGACGTCGACGCACGCGGCGAGATCCTCGAGCTCAAGACCACCATCAACACCATGGTCGACCAGCTGTCGTCCTTCGCCGACGAAGTCACGCGCGTCTCACGCGAGGTCGGCAGCGAAGGCCGCCTCGGCGGCCAGGCGCGCGTGCCCGGCGTCGCCGGCACCTGGCGCGACCTCACCGACTCGGTGAACCTGATGGCCGACAACCTCACCGACCAGGTCCGCAACATCTCCCAGGTCGCCACGGCGGTCGCGGCCGGCGACCTGACCAAGAAGATCGACGTCGACGCCCGCGGCGAGATCCTGCAGCTCAAGACCACGCTGAACACGATGGTCGACCAGCTCTCGGCCTTCGCCGACGAGGTCACCCGCGTCGCGCGCGAGGTCGGCAGCGACGGCCGGCTCGGCGGCCAGGCGGAGGTCCCCGGCGCGGCCGGCACCTGGCGCAACCTCACCGACTCGGTGAACCAGATGGCCGACAACCTCACCGACCAGGTCCGCAACATCTCCCACGTGACCACCGCCGTGGCGAAGGGCGACCTGACGCAGAAGATCACCGTCGACGCGCGCGGCGAGATCCTCGAGCTCAAGACGACGATGAACACGATGGTCGACCAGCTCTCCGCCTTCGCCGACGAGGTCACCCGAGTCGCGCGCGAGGTCGGCACGGAGGGCATGCTCGGCGGCCAGGCTCAGGTGCCCGGCGTCGCCGGCATCTGGCGCGACCTCACCGGGTCCGTGAACTTCATGGCGAACAACCTCACCGCGCAGGTCCGCAACATCGCGCAGGTGGCCACGGCCGTCGCGCGCGGCGACCTGACCAAGAAGATCGCGGTGGACGCCCGCGGCGAGATCCTCGAGCTCAAGACCACGCTCAACACGATGGTCGACCAGCTCTCCGCCTTCGCCGACGAGGTAACCCGCGTCGCGCGCGAGGTCGGTACCGAGGGAAAGCTGGGTGGTCAGGCGACCGTGCCGGGCGTGGCCGGCACGTGGAAGGACCTGACCGACAACGTCAACTTCATGGCCAACAACCTCACCGACCAGGTGCGCAACATCTCGCAGGTCACGGCCGCCGTCGCCAAGGGCAACCTGACGCAGAAGATCACCGTCGACGCGCGCGGCGAGATCCTCGAGCTCAAGAACACGCTCAACACGATGGTCGACCAGCTCTCCGCGTTCGCAGACGAGGTAACCCGCGTGGCGCGCGAAGTCGGCACCGAGGGCAAGCTCGGCGGCCAGGCCCGCGTGCCCGGCGTCGCCGGCACGTGGAAGGACCTCACCGACAACGTCAACGTCATGGCCGACAACCTGACCGACCAGGTCCGCAGCATCGCCACCATGGCGAGCGCGGTGGCCAACGGCGACCTGTCGAAGAAGATCTCCATCGACGCCGCCGGTGAGGTCGCGGCCCTCGCGGCCACGCTGAACAGCATGGTCGAGACGCTGCGTGCCTTCGCAGACGAGGTCACGCGCGTGGCGCGCGAAGTCGGCACGGAAGGCATCCTCGGCGGTCAGGCGCGCGTGCCCGGCGTGGCGGGCACGTGGAAGGACCTGACCGAGAACGTCAACTTCATGGCGCACAACCTGACCAGCCAGGTGCGCAACATCTCGCAGGTGACCACCGCGGTCGCGCGAGGGGACCTCTCGCGCAAGATCGACGTCGACGCGCGAGGCGAGATCCTGGAACTCAAGACCACGATGAACACGATGGTCGACCAGCTCTCCGCGTTCGCCTCGGAGGTCACGCGCGTGGCCCGCGAGGTCGGCACCGAGGGCAAGCTGGGCGGCCAGGCCGAGGTGGAGGGCGTGTCCGGCACGTGGAAGCGGCTCACCGAAAGCGTGAACCAGCTGGCCGGCAACCTCACCACACAGGTGCGCGCGATCGGCCAGGTCGCCACGGCCGTGACCGCGGGCGACCTGACCCGCCACATCACCGTGGACGCGTCCGGTGAGCTGGCGGACCTCAAGGACAACATCAACCAGATGATCGCGAACCTGAAGTCGACGACTTCGGCGAACCGGGAGCAGGACTGGCTGAAGACGAACCTCGCGCGCCTGTCCGGGCGGATGCAGGGCCACCGCGACCTCGCGTCCGTGGCCACGTTGATCCTCTCGGAGCTCGCGCCGCTGGTGAGCGCGCAGCAGGGCGCGTTCTTCCTCGCCCACGACGACGGCAGCGACCCGGGCCGCAAGGTCCTCGACTGCATCGCCGCCTACGGGCTCGCGCAGTCGCGCGCCGGACTGCGGTTCACGATGGGCGAGTCGCTGATCGGGCAGGCCGCCGTCGACCGGCAGACGATCCTCGTGCGCGAGGCTCCGCCGGAGTACGCGCTGGTGTCCTCGGGCCTCGGCTCGGCGCCGCCGGTGAACGTGATCGTGCTGCCCGTGCTGTTCCAGGGCGAGGTACTCGGCGTGCTGGAACTGGCTTCGGTCAACGAGTTCTCCGCGGTGCACCTGGATCTGCTGGAGCAGCTGCGCCACACCATCGGCGTCAACGTGAACACGATCCTGTCGAACTCGCGTACCGAGGCCCTGCTGACCGAATCGCAGCGGCTGGCCCAGGAGCTGCGCGCGCGTTCGGAGCAGCTGCAGGCGCAGCAGGGCGAGCTGCGGCGCTCCAACACGGAGCTGGCCGAGAAGGCGGCGTTGCTGGCTCAGCAGAACCGCGACATCGAGGTCAAGAACATCGAGATCGAGCAGGCGCGCCAGGAGCTGGAGGAGCGTGCCGGGCAGCTCACCGTGGCGTCGCAGTACAAGACCGAGTTCATGGCGAACATGTCGCACGAGCTGCGGACCCCGCTCAACAGCGCCCTGATCCTCGCCAAGCTGCTGTCGGAGAACCCGGAGGGCAACCTCACGGAGAAGCAGATCCAGTTCGCCAAGACGATCTGGGCGGCGGGCAGCGACCTGCAGCAGCTGATCAACGACATCCTCGACCTCGCGAAGGTCGAGGCCGGGCGCATGGACCTGCAGATGTCCGACGTGACGCTGCCGGAGCTCGTGAACTACGTCGAATCGCTGTGTCGCCCGCTCACGTCGGACAAGGGCCTGGAATTCGCCGTGCTCATCGATCCACCCGTGCCCGGCAGCGTGCACACCGACGAGCACCGGTTGCAGCAGGTGCTGCGCAACTTGCTGTCCAACGCCGCGAAGTTCACCGACGAGGGCGGCGTGCGGCTGCACATCCGCATGGCCTCGGCCGAGGAGGTCGAGCAGGAGGCGCTGCAGTCGGCGGCGGGCATCATCGCGTTCGCCGTAGAGGACACCGGCATCGGTATCCCCGAGGAGAAGCTGGCGATCATCTTCGACGCGTTCCGCCAGGCCGACGGCACCACGAGCCGCAAGTACGGCGGCACCGGCCTCGGGCTCTCGATCAGCCAGCAGCTCACGGAGCTCATCGGCGGCGAGCTGCGCGTGCGCAGCGAACCGGGCAAGGGCAGCACGTTCACGCTGTACCTGCCCGTGGGCGCGGCGAACCTCATCGCGCCCGCCGTCCCGGTACGGCCCAAGCCGAAGCTGCCGGTCCTGCCGAGCACGATCACCGTCACCGAGCCGGACAGCGCCCCGAAGCGCTTCAACGGCGAGAAGGTCCTGATCGTCGACGACGACCTGCGCAACGTCTTCGCCCTCGCGGCGGTGCTCGAACAGGCCGGCCTGGAGGTGATCTACGCCGACACGGGCGTCGCGGGCATCCGCGCCCTGGAACGCCACGAGGACACCGCGCTGGTGCTGATGGACGTCATGATGCCCGAACTCGACGGCAACGCCACCATCGCGGCCATCCGCGCCGAGGCGGCCCACGAGGACCTGCCCGTGATTGCCGTCACAGCCAAGGCCACCGCCGAGGACCGCGAACGCACCCTCGCCTCGGGCGCCGACGACTACATCACCAAGCCGGTGGACACCGACCTGCTCCTGGACGTGATCGCCACCCGCCTCGAGGCCGACGCGGCCTCGTCTTCGCAGGTGAACGGCTATGGAGCGGGTGACGGGAATCGAACCCGCGTAGCTAGTTTGGAAGACTAGGGCTCTACCATTGAGCTACACCCGCAGCGCCCCCGCTGGGACCCAGTGGACCCGGAGGCTGGCCCAGCTTAGCGTGAGGGCTAGGCTGGTGCCGCACACCCCCTCCGGATCCCGGCGGGCTCGGCTTTCGGCGGGTGGCGGGTATCGGGATGTGGCGCAGCTTGGTAGCGCATTCGCTTTGGGAGCGAAGGGTCGCAGGTTCAAATCCTGTCATCCCGACCAGTAGAAGTATGCCGACCGGCAGAAGCGGCGGGACGGCTCCGACCGGAGCTGTCCCGCCGTCTCAGTTTCCGTCTCAGTACAAGCCGTTATACGGCGTTCAGACCACCGCGCGTAGCCCAGGCGGGTCGTCGCCACCGGAGTGGCGGCCGGGCGATTTCGCGGCATCGAGGAGTTGCTGGCGCTGGTCGATCAGCGAGGCTGCATCGCAGGCTCCGCAGGAGGCTCCTGCCGTGGCGCATCGTTCCGGAGGAAGTTGCCGACCTGGTCGGCGATTCCCGTGAAGACTTCCGTCGGCACGTGGACGGATCGCTTCGCCACTGCCGCATCGCCCCAGCCCATCACCGCCATGGTCTCGGGCAGCGGCACCCGCAGGACGAGCAGCATCGTCGCTGCCGTATGACCAGCATCGTGCAATCAGCCGTCGCGAACCTGAGCCTCGGCCGGCAAAGTCTTCCCCTCATCGTGATCCGCCCGCGGATCCAGCGGCTTGCCGGTTGACTGCGCGAACACCCAGCCCAGTTCCTGCCATTCGGTGCCCGCGAACTCGCGTTCTCGGTCCTGCGTCGCCTTGTGCTTGCGCAGCAGCTCGAGGAGCGGTCGGGGGATGCCGACGGGCGGCGTCCGGCTTTCGACTTCACGTCCACCGCCGGAAACCACCGCCATCATCGCGACGTCGTCGGACTCACGTCGCACGCGGCCAGGTCCCACAACCACCCCGTCAGCGGCCCATGCACCGTCAGCGGGAACACCACCTGCCAGGACGGCGTCCCGGGTTGCACACGGCCATACGGTTCCGCTTGCCGGCATGAGCATTCGTGTTTGCGCTGCCCGATGCTCGCCATAAATCCGAAAATGCTGTCCCGTCTCGATGAGATCGAGGGAAGACCTGCTGGACCGACGCGCACGCGCCGCACGCGAGGCTTCGGCCCGCGCGTTGACGCTTGTCCGCCCACCCAGCCGCGCAGGTGGTAGGTATAGGCGGTGAGCAGCCAACTACCTGTTGAGAACAACTCGACGCCTTCCGAACGGTGCTCTCGTGCAACGAAGTGCTGACGGAGGTGCTGTCCCGGTCGGTGTCGCTGCGGCTGCCCGGCTGGTATCTCACGGCAGGCTGTCTGTTCCAGACCGTCTGGAACGCAGTCACCAGCCGGGCGCCCGGCGACGGCATCAAGGACTACGACCTGTTCTACTTCGACGCCACCGACCTGTCCTGGGAGGCGGAGGACGCGGTGATCCAGTCGGCGAAGCATGTCTTCGCCGACATCCCGGCCGAGGTGGAGATCCGCAACGAGGCGCGCGTCCATCTCTGGTACGAGGAGAAGTTCGGGACGCCATGTCCCGCCCACACGTGCACCGAGGATGCGATCGACTCCTTCGCGGCGACCACCTGCTGTTTGGGTGTCCGCCTCGAACCAGCCGGGCGCTGGCGCGTCTACGCCCCGCACGGGCTATCCGACGTGTTCAACATCATCGTCCGGCCCAACCCAATCCTGGCGCCACGCAGCGTCTTCGAGGACAAGACCAGTCGTTGGCGCCGCCAGTGGCCCGAGCTCACAGTCCTGCCCTGGCCGACAGCGGCAATCTGACCGCCGTGATCAACTTGATCCGTGCAGAGAAGCTTCCAGCTACGCAGACTTGAACTGGGCGACTGCGGCGACCCGACGGCACACCCTGCCAGCACGAACACGCCTGCGTTCGCTGCCCGACGCTGCACGTCGATCCCTGCCAGCGCGGCCGGCCAGTGGAGATCGTGGCGAACCTGCGCGACCGTATCGCTGAAGCGAGCCTCAACGGCTGGCTCGGCGAGGTCGAAGGTCGCACCACCAGCTTCACCGCTGCCACAGCGAAACTGGCCGACCTCGACCGCACCCGCAAACGCGACTTCAACAGCGTCTACAAGCAGTCGGACAAGTGCGGACAGGAATATCGGGCCGGACGAAGGAGACTGTGACGCTCGGCTGCGCAGGTGTTGGATAGTCCCGGTTGGCGCCGGAGGGGACGGGGGTTGTGCAGTGGGTGAGGTTCGTCGGATCACGCTTGATCCCTCGCAGGTCAGGCCGGGATCGACATTGAGGCCGATCGCGCGTTTTGTGGTGGAGCACGACGGTGTGGAACAGGCGTCGGCGGTGTTGGGGCGGGCGGAGATCTTCGAGCGCGAGCCCCTCGAGTACGCGGTGGCTCGGCTGTCTTGGGCAGAGGGCGGGCGGGGTGCCGCACGGGCCGTGGTGACCGCAGCCCTGGACTCGGCCCCGCGGGGCGTCTCGGTCTACCTGCCGGTCAGCGCGTCGGTGAGCTCTGACCACGCCGCTCGCCGCGACGTTGCGCAGGCCTGCGGGTTCGAGTTGTTCCAGGAGAAAGAGGGCTTCTGGTGGGCCGACACCGGTCAAGCGCTGCGCGAGTCCGTCGGACTGCGACTGGAGCCGATGTCGCGGATCGGGCAGGAGGCGTTCCTATCCCTGATCGGGCGGTGTGTGGCCCAGACCCTGGACCGGACCGACGCCCTGGTGTTCGGCCGCCACCATCCCCAGCAATGGGTCACCACGTTCCTGGACCACCACGCTTCCCCCGCGGACGCCCAGTCGTGGCTGTACGCCGAAACAACCGACGCTGTACCGGTCGGGTTCGTGGGTCTGGCCCAACGGGACGGTGATCCAGGGGTGGGCACCATCGTGCTCATCGGTGTCCTACCTGAGCAGCGCGGTCACCGCTACGTGGACCAACTCCTGCTCGCGGCCTACCGCGCCGCCCGCGTGCGCGGCTTCGCGGCGGTGCTGTCCCTGGTCGATGTGGACAACCACCCGATGATGGAGGCGATGCTCCGCTCCGGCGCGGACCCCAACGCCCATCCCTGGCACAATTGGCTTTACACCACCGCGCCGCCTACGGCGGAGTCTTCGTCGCCGGCTCCCTGCTCCGAGGCGTCATCGCCGATGGCTACCGGCCCGGCAGCTTCGACGGCATCCGCGCCCTGAAGCGGTTCGTCCCGTGTGGACAGTCGCTGTGCCCGCTGGCTCGCCGCCGCGTGACTACGACGCCGCGCGCCACTCGTCGAGGCGCGCGAGGAATGCCGTGAAGTCCTCGCGGAACCACGAGTGCCCCGAGCCGGGCACGGTCTCCACGGCCAGGCCGCGGGCGCGCAGCTCCCCGGCGTGCACCGGAGTGATGTACTCGCTCCCCTCCGCTCCGAGGACCAGCGACGGCCACGGCGCCGACTCGGGTGAATGGTCGTAACCGACGCCGGTGGCGAGCCCGGGGATGGCCGCGGGATCCATGCGCCACAGGGATTCCCACCGCAGCGCGAGGTCGGCTTCGGGCCACCGCCCGCCGAGGCGTTCGCGCAACTGCGCGGGCTCGGTCCACTCCAGCCACGCGGTCCACTCGCCTCGCGAGCGCACGTCCTGCTCAGCCGTCATCCGCCACGCCGGGTCGAGGTACACCGCGCTCGACGGGCGCAGCGCGTGCGCGGCGATGGCCAGCGCGAGGCCACCCAGGGAATGCCCGACGGCCAAGTCGATCTTCGTGTCGCCGACCGTGTCGACGAGGTCCAGCGCCCAGTCGGTCGGCGAATAGCGGCTCCGAGGGCTGGCGCCGTGGCCGCGCAGATCCGGCGCCAGCACGGTGTAGCCGCGATCGGCCAGCGCCGGGCCCAGCCGATGCCACGACGCGCTGTCGCTGAACAAGCCGTGGACGAGCAACGCGGTCCGATTGCCACCCGCCCACCGGCGCACCGTCAAGTCCATGGGGTCAGCTCGACTTCCGAAGCAGGGCAGGCCCCGAAATCCGCTCGGCCGCGGAGCGCAGCACGTCGGCGTGCCGGGCAAGGGACGCGTGGGAGCGGGTGACGAGCCCAAGGGCGGCGCGCACGACGCCGTCGGCGTCGGTCACTGGCACGGCGAGCGACGCGGCGCCCAGGATCAGTTCCTCGTGCGACGTGCCGAATCCGGTTTCGCGGGTGGCGCGCACCGACGCGGCGAGGCGGCCCGGCATCACGAGCGTGTGCGGGGTATGGCGGCGCAGACCCCGCTCGCCGAGTTCGGCGAGCAGCCCGGCCGGGTCGTGGGCCAGCAGGACCTTGCCCACCGCGGTCGCGTGCAAAGGCAGGCGTCCGCCGACCTCCGTGCGGTCGGCGGACGCCTGCAGCCCCGTGAGCCGCTCGACCACGAGCGCGCTGTGGTGATCGCGCACGGCGAGCTGCACGGTGGCGTGCGTGGCTTCGTACAGCGTCTGCATCGGTCGCGACGCTCGCTCCCGCAGCGCCGCGCCGGCCGACGAGCGCGTGCTCAATGCCCACAGGCGCAGCCCGATGCGGTAGGTGCCGGCCGGGCCGCGTTCGACGCCGCCGCAGCGCTCGAGGGACGCGAGGATCCGGTGCGCCGTGGTCAGCGGCAGCCCGGAGCGCTCGGTGATCTCCGCCAGCGTCAGCTCAGTGCCGTCGAACACGTCGAGCAGGGTGAACAGCCGGTCGATCGTCGAGCGGCCGGGTTCGCGCGCGTTCCCGCTCATCTGCGGGCTCCTGGGAATCGCGCCGCGACGGTGGTCCTGGTGGTCACACGTCCATCGTGTCCCGCTCACCGGATATCCGGAAAATGCTGCTTGAGCTGACTTCCTATGCGCCGCGGGCATAGCTCACACCCAGCCGTCCAGGGCCGCCACGAAGCCCTCGTGGTCGTCGAGGTGCACGAAGTGACCCGTTCCGGCGACAGTGCGCACGGTGAAGCCCACCCGATCGAAGTGCTCCGCCAGCGCCGGCGCGATAGGTCCCGGCGACGAGCCCGACACGACTGTGTACGAAGTGGACTCCGGCCGCACCCGGGTTCAGCGCGACAGTCCTCTGTCGACACCACCCGCCGGACCACCGGGTGCCGGTCGCAGCGGGCCGACCCGCCGCGACGTTCGCTGTCCACTGCCACCGGCCCGGCCCGAACACCCGCCGCCGGCCGGAAAGGAGCGCCCACCATGCACGGGGATTCCGCAACGGGCGAGAAACCGCGCGAACACCGCTTCCCGCTCAACCTGTTCAGCATCCCGTTCGGCCTCGCCGGTCTGGCTGGCACCTGGACGTCGGCGGTGGCGGCGCTGGGCGTCAGTGTGGTCGTGGCCGACGCGCTGTGGGTCGTCGCCGCATAATGATCAATCTCGTCGAGCACTACACGACACCACGGAAGTAGGCCCAATCGGCCACAGTGGACAGTCCGCGACAAGAAACGCGAATCGAATTCGGTCGCCAGGAACATTTCGGCAATGTCTTACGGGCCTCTGACGCCGCCAGCGTAAAACGCGGCACTCGGCCGAAGTGGATCTACTCTCTGGTCGTTCTCCTTCAGCACGACCACGGAGACCACGATGACTCAGCAGACCGCCGAACCCGTTGCGCTCGAAGAAAAATCCGCCATACCCACCAGGGCACTGGTACAACTTACCGTCGCCTTGCGGATTTTCGTCGGGCTCGACTGGTTCGGCAATGTCATCGCGAAAATAGGGTTACTGCTCCTGGCGGAGCTCATGGCCATCGACCTCACCTTCAAGCTGCTCACGCGCATCGCGGCCATCGGCGGCCTGCTGCTGCTCGGCACGATCTGGCTGATGCTCCTGCACACCAACCAGTACCTGTGGACCTACCCGCTCGACCTGTTCCCCTTGCTTTTGCCGGCGATCGTGCCGGCCGGCCGCGTCGCGGGGCTGGACGGGAAGATCATCCGGAAGCTGAGCAAAGTCCTCCGGCCCCCGTGACAACCACGGTCAGCCCCAGCCGCCGTCCGGCCCCGCGCCGACCGGCGGTTCGCCCCCGGCCTCGGCGAACGCGGCGAGCGCCTCCACGAGACCGCGCCGCCGCTGCTCGGGCATCTTCGCCACGATCTTCGCGATCTCCCGGCGCCGCCGCGCGGTGACCTGCCGGACGGTCCGCTCGCCGTCTTCGGTCAGCTCCAGCACGATCTCCCGCCGGGAGACGGTGCTGTGGCGCCGGTGCACCAGCCCGGCGGCCACGAGCCGGTCGACCATCCGGCTGGCCGTGGACGGGGTCACGCCCAGGTGCTCGGCGAGCGTGGCGTGCTTGAGTGGCCCGCGCGTACGCAGCACCACCAGCAGCCGGAACTGCGGCAGCGTCAGCCGGTCGCCGGCCGCGGCGATCGACCGGACCGACACCGCCACGAGCAGCCGCGACGCCGTGAGCACGGCGTCGGTGAGAGCGTCGACGTCGGCGGCGTCGGTCACCGGGCTCGGTCGAGTCATGGCGTCCAGTGTGCCGCAAACAGGAGGAACAGGACGGCCGATTCGGCAAAAGAACCCGCGCGCGGCGGATCAGACCGGCGCTTGCTCCTCCTCGTCGTCGCGGTGTTCGGCGAGGATCTCCTCGACGCGTTCACGCGGCAGCGCGCTGCGCAACGCGAGCCACATGACGATCGCCGTCAGCGCAAGCGAGGCGATGGCCCCGAGGTCGAAGTCGAGCACCCCGAGGTTGCCGGCGTGCTTGCCCTGTTCCGGGTAGTCACCGAGGTAGCTGATGACCGCCAGTCCGGCGAACCACACCAGCACCCACCAGCCGTGCCGCAGGTCCATGCGCGCCGTGCGCCCCTTCGCCAGGGTCTGATGGAGCGCCAGCAGGACGTAGCCGAACGCGATCACCACGAACAGCTTCCAGTTCGTGTCCCAGCCGGTCCAGTAGATGATCAGGTTGGTGGAGAACAGCGCCAGGAACGCCACCACCCACGCCCACGAGCGGCCCAGGCGGAACGGCCGGACCTGGTTCGGCAGCTGCCGGCGCATCGCGAGCAACACCAGCGGCCCGGACCCGAACGACAGCACGGTGCTGTTGGTGACGAACTGCACGAGCTGGCTCCAGCCCGGGAACGGCAGGAAGAAGAAGCAGCCCACCACGAACGCGAGGACGAGGCTCACCCACGGCACACCGGTGTTGTTCACCTTCGACAGCCCGGCCGGCGCGTTGCGGTTGCGGCCCATCGCGTAGGAGATGCGCGCCGTGACGCCCGTGTAGATGAGGCCGGTGTCCCCGGGCGAGATGATGGCGTCGGCGTAGAGCAGCCCGGCGAGCCAGCCCAGCCCGAGGATGCCGGCGATCGCCGCGAGCGGCCCGAACGTGGCGAGCACGTCGCCGCCGGCCGTGAAGTTCGCGCCGACGTTCTGCCAGCCCTGCTTCGCCACCGCGTCGGACGGAACGGCGCCGATGAACGCGATCTGCAGCAGCACGTACAGGATCCCGGTGAGCACAACGGAGCCGATGAGGGTCAGCGGCACGTTGCGCTTCGGGTTCGACGTCTCCCCCGCAAGCTCCACGCCCTGGCGGAACCCGAAGAAGGAGAACGCGATCCCGGCGCTGGCCACGGCCGAGAAGATGCCGTGTGCCCCGTAGGGCGCGAAGCCGCCGTAGTCGGTGAAGTGACTCCCGTCGAAGGCGGTGAACAGGAACACGACGATCACCAAGGTGATGATCGCCAGCTTCCACCAGACGAGCACGTTGTTGATCCGCGCGAACCAGCGCACACCGAAGAAGTTCACGAGCACGAACAGCGCGAGCAGCACGATGCAGATCCCGGTGCCCGCCGGGGTGAGCACGGCGTTCTTGTCGGCGTCGAGCGTTTCCAGCCAGGGCAGGTAGTTCGTCGCGTACTGCACGACCGCGAGCACCTCGATGGGCGAAACCGCGGCCGCTGCGATCCAGGTGACCCAGCCCATCGAGAAGCTGGCGAAGGAACCGAACGAGTAGTGCGGGAATCGCGCGACCCCGCCCGAGTGCGGGAACATCGTGCCGAGTTCGGCGTAGGTCATCCCGATCAGGATGAACATCACCGCGCCGATCCCCCACGAGACGATCGCGGCCGGCCCGGCCAGCTCCGCGGCATTCAACGCGCCGAACAGCCAGCCGGAGCCGATCACCGACCCGACGGCGGTGAACAGCAGGCCGATCGGGCCGAAGTGTTTCTTCAGCCGCTTGTCGTCACCGGCCGCGCCCACCTGTTCCGCGCGAGTGGTTCCGGCGTCCACACCCATAGGGCCTCCTCTGGCCGTGTCGTGTCCGACGGCCAGCTACCCCGACGGGTGAGGACGAAAACATATGGCTGCCAGATTGTTACTTGAAGCAACAGTTGGCCAAGGCAGTCGTTTGTCCACCGCGCGGCCGCCGTGGCGGAGTTGGCCCGCAAGGGCTTTCCTGCAAGGCTCTTTGTGGCACCGGTCCGCCGCGCGAAGAGGAGAACACCATGGAGACCTGGGACGCCATCCGCGCCCGCCGCAACGTCCGCAGCTACACCGACCAGCCGGTGGCCGAAGAACACCTGACCCGGATCGCCGAGGCCGGCTGGCGCTCGCCGTCGGCCTCGAACCGCCAGCACTGGGACTTCGTGATCGTCACCGACCGCGAGCAGCTGCGTGAGCTGGCCACCGTCTGGCAGGGCGCCGGCCACCTCGCCGGCGCACAGGCCGCGATCGTGCTCGTGGTCCCCGAACCGGCCGACGACCGCACGCGCGTGCTCGACCAGTACGACCTCGGGCAGGCCACCTACGCGATGATGCTCGCGGCCGCCGACCTCGGCATCGGCACTGGGCACTCCTCGATCGGCGACCAGGACCGGGCGCGCGAGATCCTCGCGGTGCCGGGCGACCACGTGGTGTCGGTCATGTTGGGCATCGGCTACCCCGCCGACCGGCCATTGCGGCCCGTCAAGAACCCCACGCGCCGTCCATTCGACGAGGTCGTGCACCGAGGCCGGTGGTGAGCTTCCGAGTCGCGAAACGTCAGCCGAACGTGAAGGAGTACGCCTGAAGCCCCGGGCTCAGCTTCAGCGTCACCGTGCCCTGCTGGGGCGTCGGTGTCTGCACGACAGCGTGGATGTCCGGGCTGCCGGACACCGGGATCGTCTTCGTGGCTCCGCCGGCGGTCGCCGTGACGGTGCCCGTGCCGCCGACGTCGAGGTAGACCGTGGAGGCGTCATAGGTGAGCGTGAGGGAGGCGTCGTCGCCGGCGGTGAGGTACTCCGGTGTCGTGGTCCACTTGCCGTGGAGGTCGACCGGGGCGCCGCCGGCGCCGCTGCGCTCGGAGCCGAGGTAGGTTTCCGGGCTCTGCAACGGGTTGGTGGGGGTGTCGTCGGCGACGTCGGTGCGCGGGGGCAGCGTCTGGCCCGGGTTGGCGGTGGTGAGCAGCTCGCGGATGAGTGACTCGGTGCCGTCGTAGTCGCCCTCGCCGATGGAGACGTGGCGGACCTGCCCGGTGGCGTCAGCGAGGTACTCGGCGGGCCAGGACTCGTTCTCGAACGCGTTCCAGGTGGCGTAGTCGTTGTCGATCGCCACGGGGTAGGTGATGTGCTGGCGGGCGGCGCCGTCCGCGACGTTGGCGGGGACGTGCTCGAACGCGTACTCCGGCGTGTGGACGCCGACGATCTCCAGGCCCGCGTCGTGGTAACGCTGGTACCACGCCTCGACGTGCGGGATGGCGCGCTGGCAGTTGATGCACGAGTACGCCCAGAAGTCGTAGAGCACGACTTTCCCCCTCAGCGGCGCCGGTTTCCCGCCGGGCGTGTTCAGCCACTGGTTGATCCCGACCAGCTGCGGCGCGGCTCCGCAGTCCTGCAACTCGTCCGACGGGTCGCACGCCTGCAGGCTGCCGCCGCCGACCTTGTCCGCGCCGAGGGCCTGGTTCAGCCCCGCGGTGTAGTCGGGAATGGCGCGCTGCAGCGCGTCGGTGACGTTGAACGTGAGCGCCACGGCCAGCCCGATCACCACGATCCCCGCGGCGATGCGAACCTGCCGCTGCCGGTCGCGGAACGCCTTCACCCGCTCGGCGACGCGGTTGCCCGCCATCGCGAAGAACAGCAGCGGAATCGCCGTGCCGACGGCGAACGCGATGGTGAGCGCGACCGTCGTCACGCCGATCGTGTGCGTCGCGCCGGCCACGGTGATGGCCGCGAGCACCGGTCCCGCGCACGGCACGTAGACGGTGCCGAGCGCGAGCCCCAGCACGAACGCGCCGCGGTCGCCCGGCACGGATTTGCGGCCCAGGCGGACAAAAGGGCGTTCCAGGAAGTCTTGCACGCTCGGGAACATCATCGCGACGCCGAGCACCACCAGCACCACGAGGCCCGCCCAGCGCAGGACGTCGCCGGGCAGGTGCAGCGCGGCGAGCACGAGCGTGCCGAGGAGCGTGACGAGGCTGAAGCTCAACGCCAGCCCCGCGACGATGAAGAACGGCCGGCGCCGTGTAGGCGTCACCGACGCGCCGCTCGCCCCGCCGGTCATGAACAACACCGGCAGAACCGGGAGAACGCACGGCGAAATGCCGGTGATCAGCCCGCCCACCAAGCCGATCAGCATCAACGTGATCAGGGTGACCTCCTCTGTCCGGGCACAGAGTAGGCCGGGGACCGGCCGCGGCGGCCGGTCCCGCGTGGACAGTCAGGGATTCGTAACACTCTTGCGCAGCCCGGCCTCTTCCAGTAGCGGCACGATCTGGGTGCCGAAGAAATGGAGTTCGGGCTGGTAGTCGTAGAACGTCAGCTGAACGCCGTCGACGCCCGTTTCGTGTAGCCGGCGCAGCTTGTCCGTGACTTCCTCGGGCGAGCCGACGATGTGCAGGTGCCCGCCGACCGCGCGGCCACGGGCCGAGTGCTCGAGCCACGACTGGCTGTCGCCCGCGGTGTGGCGGTCGGTGAACGCGCCGATCGCACCGAGGTCCGCGTGGTCCATGATCGCCTGGTACCGCGCGTGCGCCTCGTTACCGGTGGGCGCCGAGACGACCGTGGGATTGATGACCACGCGCACTTCGCGGCCCTGGTCCCGCGCGGCCTGCTTGACCTTTTCCACGTGCGCCGGCAACGCCTCCAGCGCACGGTCGATGTTCTCGCCCGCGGGGCTGGAGATGAACACGAGGTCGGAGTTGCGGCCCGCGAACGCGAAGCCCGCCGGGGAACCGCTGGCGGACACCAGGATCGGGCGGCCGTACTTCGGCAGCGGCGACGCGTAGGCTTCCTGCAGCGAGTAGTGCTCGCCGCGGAACGTGAGGTTGTCCTCTCCCGCCCAGAGGTCCTTGCACACGGCGACGAACTCGTCGGCCATCGCGTAGCGCTTGTCGTGCTCGGGCTTGAGCTGGCCGAACATCGCGGGCTCGGTGTCGGCGTATCCGGTGACGATGTTCGCGCCGAAGCGCCCGCCCGAGATGTGGTCGGCGGTGGCGAGGAACTTGGCCAGGTGCAAGGGATGCCACGGCCCGTACAGCACGTGCACCGTGCCCAGCAACAGGATGGACTCCGTCGCCGACGCGAGCGCGATCGCGGAGACGAACGGGTCCAGGAAGTTCTCGCGGTAGTGCGTCTCGCCGCCGAACCCGCCCTTGGGCAGCCATTGCGACAGTCCGAACGCGATGTCGAACCCGAACTTCTCCGCCTGCTGCGTCAGCGCCCGGTTGTAGTCGAACGTCCAGTCCGTCCCGCGCGGCAACGTCGACTGCGACCACCCACCCGTCTGCAGCGGCAGGAACACCCCCAGCAGCAACGGCTGCCGCAACACCCGGCTCAACGGGCTGTCCGGAAAATCCTGCGGCTGCGCCGGCTCGGCCAGCCGAGCCCGATCACGTTCGGACATGCACCACTCCTCGACCTCGTCCGCCGCGAGAATAGGTTCGACGTCAGACGTCTGGCGAGCCTGTCCAAGATCTGGGACTCACCGCTGCGCGAGGGCGGCGGCGAGGTCGGGGACGAAGTCGCCGGCACGGCTGGACGAGGCGCTTCCGCACGGCCCGTCGGAAATGCCCGGCACGGTGAGCCACAGCTGTTGCGGGGCGCCGTCATCGGACAGCGACTCGTACGACCCGATTCGCGCACCGGCCGGGTTACACGCACCGGACACCGGCTCGGCGTTGCGGCTGCTGTCGATCACGGCGGTGTAGTCGCGTTTGCCGGTGCTCGCGGCAAGAGCCCGGCTGATCGCCCGGCTGGTCGCGAGGGCCGCGCGTTCGGGGGTGTAGCCGCCGACGTCGGTGGCGAACCCGTCGACGTCCGGCCCGCTCGCCGCGACCCGCTGCGCCGCAATCTCCGGCGACGCCGCATCGGACACGTCGAGCAACACGGTCGCGTGGGCGGCGGCCGCCAAAGCGTGGGCAGCGTCACCGGCTTCGCAGTGGCGCCCCCGGACGACGACCAGCGCGCGGTCGTCCCGCAGCCCTCGCGCCACCTCGCCGAACCACCGCGCACCCCCGTCCGCACACGCACCGGCCCGATCCGCGTCGAGCAGCAGGATCGGCAGCTTGCGCACCGCCGCGGCGGCGGTCACCACGGCCCGGACTCGCTCGGGTGCCGTTGCCGCGGGCTCCGCGATCAGCGTGGCCGCCGGCCTCGTGGCGATCCGCGTCCGGATCGCGTCCGTGCGCGGACCGGGCGGCGCTGTCCGCACCCATTTCGCGGCGGGGTTGTCGGGATTGACGTAGAAGTCTTCCGCGCCGGCGAGCAACGCGTACGGCGGCTGCCCCGGCTGAGGCGGATCGATCGCCTTCGCCGTCGGGCCGCACGCGGCCAGCAGGACGACCACCGGCGCGAGCAGCGCGGCCTTCGGGTTCACCGTCACCGGACGGGGCCCCATTCAGCCGGCCGATGCGTTCAGCGCATCCAGCAGCCAGGTGTGCGTGACGCCCATCGGGGCCGGCTCGCCCGTGACCTGGCCCGCCAGGGTCCAGTAGGCGCGCACGCGCGGGTCGCGGTCGGGGGCCGTGCGGTGGTTGAGGGCGCGGCGGAAGGCCGGGGTGTCGGTGGTGCGCAGGGCGGCCGCGTGGGCGGCGACGAAGCGGTCGAGGGGCGGGCCCGGCGCCGGGCGGGTGCCGGACGTCACGGCGGGGAAGGCGAGCTCGCAGGCCTGGGCGACCTCGGCGTGGAGGGCGGCGAGGTCGGGGATCTGGTCGTGGTCGACCAGCGTGCTGGTGCGCAGGGCATCGACGAAGGAGCGGTCCGAGGCGAGCAGCACGAGCGACGCATAAGCGACTACCTGCGCGGACGTCGGCAGCTCTGGGGGCGGTGGAGCGCTGATTTCCAGGAACATGCGGGCCGACTCGGCGGGTACCGGGCCGGTGGTCATGGGGTGCCACAGGCGGACGAGAACGTCGTGGGCGGCGTACCCGTCCCCCACGGCCGACAGCAGCTCGAGCCGCGCGGGCCGGTCGAGCGGGGTCGCGTCCTCGACGGCGCGCAGGACAGAACGTCGCCAGGCGAGCGTGGCGACCTCGCGGTCCAGGGCTGCGCGTTCGGCGGCCACGGCGTCGGTCAGGGAGCGGCGGCCGGCGAGGACGTCGGTGATCAGCGGCAGGCCCAGGCCGAGGCCGCGCATCCGGCGGACGAGCGTGAGCCGCTCGACGGCGTCCTCGGCGAAGCGGCGGTGCCCGCCCGCGCTGCGGGTGGGTTCGAGCAGGCCTTCGTCGCAGTAGAAGCGGATCGTGCGAACGGGCACGCCGGTCAGTCGCGCCAGGTCGCCGATCCCCAGCGTGACCCCGATCACCATCGGTAGAACCTCCAGCCGGATGGAGTTCCTACGGTACGGCCATGGACACCACTCGACTCGCCGACGCTCTCCACCACCACACCGCCGCCTTCGCGAAAGCCGCGGCCGGAGCCCACCCCGACGCCCGCGTGCCCACGTGCCCCGACTGGCCGTTGCGCGTGCTCGTCGGCCACGTCGGCCAGGCGCACCGCTGGTCGGCGAGCATCGTCCGCTCCGGCCCGTCGCCGGTGCCCGACCCGTTCGACGCGGACCCCGGCGACCCGGCCGGCTGGCCCGGCTGGCTGCAGGCGGGCGCCGCCGACCTCGTCGACGCGGTGTGCGCCGGCGACGGTCCCGTGTGGACGTTCTTCGGCCCGGGACCCGCCACGTTCTGGCTGCGCCGCATGCTCAACGACACCATCGTCCACCACGCCGACGCCGCGGGCCGCGCGTTCTCCGTTTCCCCGGATCTCGCCGAGGACGCGATCACCGACTGGCTCGAACTGCTCGCCCACCCCGTCACGCGAACGCTCAAACCCGACGTCGCCGAACTGCACGGCACCGGTCAGACCCTGCGGCTCCTCCCCGCCGACGCCGAGGGCTGGCACGTCACCCGCACCCCGGACGGCATCGAGTGGACCCGCGGCACCGCCCCTGCCGACGCCACGCTCGCGGGCCCGCTGACCGACCTCCTGCTCGTCTTCACCCGCCGCCGGCCCGCCGACGACGTCACGATCACCGGCGACCGCGGTCTCGTCGAGCACTGGCTGGCTCACAGCGCGGCCTGAGCACCCACGCCGGGTGGTCCCGCGGCGGCCGAGGGCCGCCACCCGGGAAAAGCTTCTCCCGCAACGTTCCCGGCGAGTACTTGCGTTGCATGAGGCCGCGAGCCTGCAGCAGCGGCGCGACGTGGTCCACGAACTCGGTGAAGCTCGTCGGCGAGATCACGTACTCCAGGTTGATCCCGTCGACGCCCGCGTCGCGCCAGCGCGCGATGCTCTCGACGATCTGCTCAGGCGTCTCCACCACGCGTTTGTTGGTGCGGCTCAGGATCAGCTCGCCGAGCGTCCAGTCGTCGCGCGTGGTCGTGGCGAGCACCTTGCGCACGGGCTCCGACACCTCCCGCCGGCGCAGGTCACCGACGAGCGCGTCCGGGTCGTCGAGGCCGAAGTCGTGCCCGGCGAACACCGACGCGCGTGCCAGGCTCCCCTCCACGCTCTGGCGCTCCGGCAGCTCGGCGTGCCGGCGGCGGCCTCGGCCTCGGTACTGGCGAGCAGGTACGACTGGGGCACGAAAACCCTTGACGTGCGCGGGGTTCCTGCCGGGCGGCGGCCGCCGCCCGGCGCACGTCTGCGACAAGCGGGGCCGCCTCCGCGGCGTCCTGCGAGTTGATGAACAGGAACTCCGCGTACCGTCCGGCGAACGCTCGGCCCGTCGGCGAGACGCCGGCGTTGAACAACACCGGCACCCGCTGCGGCAAAGGATCGCTCAGGTGCGGGCCGTCGAGCCGGTAGTAGGGTCCGTTGTGGACCACGGCGTGCACCTTGGCCGGATCGGCGAACTCGCGCCGCGCCCGGACGCTGGAGCGCGGCCGGTTCGACACGCTCTTCTTCGCCGACGTCCTCGCCCCCTATGAGACCTACTGCGGCTCGCGCGACGCGGCGGTGCGCGAGGGAATGCAGTTCCCGACCGGTGATCCGTCGGTGCTGATCCCGCTGCTCGCCTACCACACAGAACACCTGGGTTACACGTTCACGCAGAACATCCTGAAGGAGCACCCGTACCCGTTCGCCCGCAAAGTGTCCACTCTGGACCACCTCACCGGCGGGCGGGTGGCGTGGAACATCGTCACGTCGTTCCTCCCGGGCACGGGTCGCAACTTCGGCCACGGCGGGCTGCCGGGGCACGAGGAGCGCTACGGCCGCGCTGGCGGCTTTCCGGCTCGGCCCACAGCCCCTGCGCGTGGTGGGACACGGCGAACATGTGGAACGCGTTGAACAGCATCCGCTCAGGCATCGTCGCCCAGCACCTCCGAGCCGATCACGTCCTTGCAGATCTCGGCGGAGTAGGCCATCAGCCAGCCCGCCTGCGCGTCGCGGAACCACCGCTCGATCGGCGACGTCTTCAGGTACCCGGATCCCCCGCCCACGCGCACGCCGAGGTCGGCGATCTCCCGCGCGATGTCGTTGGCCAGCAGCTTCGCGCGCATCGTTGCGGGCAGGAAGTCGGGCGAGTTCTCGTCGGCGAGCCAGCACATGTGCTGCGCGAACATCCCCGCGGCCTGCAGCCGGCTCTCCAGCTCGCCGACGCCGAAGCGCACCCACTGCTGCTCCGCCAGCGTCCCGCCGCCGGGCACCACCTTCCGGGCGCGCGCGTGCTCCCGCAACGCGGCCAGCGCGCCGTCGGCCATCCCCAGCGACAACGCCGCCACCCCCGCACCGATGTGGTTGGGTCGCCGGCGGTTCGACGGCGGGCAGCGCCGCTCGTGCGGCAGGAGCGTGCCGTCGAAGCGGATCAGCTGGCTGCCGCTCGCGCGCAGGCCCATCGCGTCCCAGCTCGGGAGGAACGTCATCGTCGCCGGGTCGGCGTCGAGCCCGAAGAACGTGGAGACGCCGTCGACCTTCGCGTTGACGAGGAAGTGGTCGGCGAGCTCGCACCCGGACGAGAAGCGTTTCTCCCCGCTCAGCCGGAATCCGCCGGCCACCGCCTGCGCGGCCTGCTGCGACTGCAGGAACAGGTTCCCGCCGGCCGGCTCGCTCAACGCGTTCGCGAACCGCGCCCCGGCCGCCAGCCGCTCGGCGAAGAACCGCGCCACCCCCGGCTCGGACATCTCCACCAGCCCCGCCGCCGCGCCGACGTGCATCACCCATACGCACGCCGTCGAGGGACATGCCGCGCTCAGCACCCGGACGATCGCGCCGTAGCTGCGGTAGCTGAGGTCCTGGCCGCCGTACTGCGCCGGCAGCAACGCGGCGTCGAGCCCACTCGCGTTCAGCCGTCGGAGGTTCTCGACGGGCAGCTCGCCGGTCCGGTCCCGCTCGGCCGTCGTGAGCGCGAACTCGCCCGCGAGCCGTGCCGCGAGGTCGACCCAGTGCTGCTCGTGTGCCGGCGGGCCGAGCGGATGTCCGGCAGCCATGACGCCTCCCCTGTTCGGCAACTCCCGACCGGCGATCCTGCCAGGAAAAGGCCTTCGTGGTCAGGCGCCCGCGCGGGCAGAATCCCCGCATGCGCAACCACCGGCACGAGCCCGCGCTCAAGGCCGTCGTCGAAACGTACGTGACGCCGGGCCGCAGGTACCTGCAGTTGGTCAACACGCCGTTCCTGAGCGACCCGGCGGCCCGGCAGACCTTCGGACGCGCGCTGGCCGGGGATTCGGTGCGCATCACCGACGACGAGCTCGCGCTGCTGCTCGGCTACGAATGGCGCGCGCAGCTGACGGCGTCGTGGCTGGTCGCGTTCGCCCGGCGAGCGGCGCACCGCGAACGGATCGGCGAGCTGCTCCTCGCGAACGAACGCATCTATGCCGGCCGTGGGTTCTGCTTCGCCCTGGCCCGATTCGGCACGGAGGCGGACGCGCGCCTGCTGGTCGACTACCTCCACGCGTTCCTGCCGCGCACCGACCGCGGCGAGCAGGACTCGGCCATGGGCGCGCTCGCTTACCTGGACGTACTACTCGGGACCGACCACGCGGCCCAGTTCCTGGCCGACAACGGCCCCTGGGCGCGTTGGCTGCGCGCGAGGTGCCCGCCCGAGCGCGCCGACGTGCCGGTGTCGCTCGATCAGTTCCGCGAGGTCATCCAGACGCAATGCTCGTACGCCGACCATTGCATGAAGGCGCTGCCCTCCGCCCGGTAACCGGGTCAGGGCGTCAGCTCCGCCACCGCCGCGTGCAGCGCCAGCAAGCCCGGCACCGTCTCCGGTGGGCGCCGGCCGAAGCCGCATTCCGTGGCGATGCCGAAGGAGTCCACAGCGGACAGTGCGGCAGCGATGCGGTTGCGGGCACCGGGTTCACCGTCTGCGACGCGCAAGAGACCCACGTAGAGCTCGGTCTTCGCGGGCAACGCCAGGGAACGCGGCGGCGCGAAGTACTCCGGGTCCGTCAGCCCGATCGGCACGGGCAATTAAATCCACCCCCACGGCCGCGAGCGCCCCGCGGCCACGGCGTTCGCCACGCGCGCCAGGAGCGTGGTGTCCCGACGAAGTGGCGGCTGCCGCCGTCGCCGTAACGCAGGTGGACGTCGGCGGGCACGGCGTTGCGACGCGGGTCAGGCGGTCGAGGATACTGGCCTCGAGATCCGGGACTCAGCCGACAAAACGCCCTCCAGCATGCCGGACTCGACGGCGGCGTCCCACTGGATGGCGAGCTGGTCGGCGGGGATGGCGTCGGGGATGAGCTCCAGCTCGCGCAGCATCGCGGTTTCGTACGTCGGCTCGACGGCGGTCTGGTCGGCGGTGTCCACGTGCACGGCGGGTCGGCGCCATGGGCGTGGGGAGGCTGGACCTGAAACTGCACGTCCGGCAGCACCCGCGCCGCGCGCAGGCGCCGGAAGACGACCCGCGACGACAGGGCCGCCTGGGCGTAGCCGAGGGCCCAAGCACACTGCCGAAGCGGGACCGGCCAGCCGGTACTCGGGCGTGCTGTTGTACTCGCCGCGGTGGACGTCGTCGGTGACCAGGCCGGGGTGCGTTCGCACTCCGGCCGCCGCCAGGACGTCCAGTTCGACCGGACGCCCGTCTCGCCGTCCGGCATCCGCCGCACGAACGTGCCGCCGTGCGACGAGACGCGCGGGACACCGTCTCCGAGTCCTCGAGCGGCACGCCGCTGACTAGGTGCACCCCACGAGCCACCATGCGCCCACCGTGAGCCCGTGCGCGAAATGCCCCGGCGGGGCCGCGAGCCGAACAGCGGCCGGTCAGACGGCCCGCGGAGGTGGTATGGGCAGGTCAGACCTGCCGCGCCGTCGCCATGGCTCGTTCGGGTTCCCAGAAGGCGCGCATCGAGGTGATCAGACCGGCTTCGCCCACGCGGTAGACGAAGACGCCGTCGGTGTCGACGCAGTAGCCGCCGGGCAGGTACGTGGTGATGGTGCCGACGTTCGCGCACTCCGCGCCCGCGGCGAACGAGTCACGGATCACGAACTCGAAGCGCTCCACATGGGCGATCGTCAGGTCCCAGAACGCAGCGATGTCCTCGTGGCCGTGGTGGCCCTTGCCCTGCTCGTCGAACATCGACGGACCCACCGGGTCCTCCACCACGGCGTCCGGTGCGAACAACGCCAGCCAGGCGTCCTTGTCGCCCGCCGCGACCGACGTCATCGAGCGGAACGACGCCAGGCGAGCCGGCGGCTGGTCCGCGTCGACGTCCCAGCTGACCTCGACACTCATGTCACTCTCCCGGTTCGCCGAACTTCGCGATGACCTCTTCGCCGAACTTGCGGATCGCGTCGACCTTCGGGCCCACCTCGGCGTCGAAACCGAGGCCCTCGAACACCCACGGCATCGTGATCGCGTCGGTCACTCCCACCTCGGCCTGCTCGCGGAACCCGTCGAGCCCGAACCGGTCGACACACACCGCCTGGAACTCGAACGGATCGGCCTCTCGCCCGCGCTCGGCCAGGAGTTCCTTGAGCTGCTTGATCGTGTCGCGCAGCTGGTCGAGCGTCATCATCGCCGACGACCAGCCGTCGCCCACACGCGCGGCGCGGCGCAGCGCGACGTCCGTGTGGCCGCCGATGTAGAACGGAACGCGCTTCGGCGGCGTCGGGCTCATACGCAGCTTGTCGAAGTCGAAGAACTCGCCGTGGAACTCGACCATGCCGCCGTCGAGGATCAGGCGCAGCACCTCGATGGCCTCGTCGAAGCGCTTGCCGCGCCGCTCGTACGGCGCGCCGCACCACTCGAACTCCTCCGGCGACCAGCCAATGCCGAGCCCGAGGCCGAACCGGCCGCCGGTCAGCGCCGCCACCGAGTTCACCTGACGCGCGAGCAGCACCGGGTTGCGCGAGCCGAGCTTCAACACGGACGTGTAGAACTCGAGCCGCTCGGTCACCGCGCCCATCGACGCCGCCGCCACCAGCGGGTCGACCCACGGCGTCTCCTCGGTCCAGAAGCGGCTGCCGTCGGGCGTGTACGGGTAATCCGCGGACACCTTCTCCGAGTAGAACAGGGAATCCGGCAGGACGATCGAGGAGAATCCGGCCTCCTCGGCGGCACGGGCGAGCTCGCCCAGCTGATCGAGGGGATTCATCGCGATCGACAGGGAGAACTGCATACCCGACCGTAACGTGTTCTATTTTGCCCGGCCAGGGGTGCTCCACATCACCTCCCGGGAACCCTCAGCGTACTGTCCGCGTTGTCCGTTTCAAAGGCGGCTACGGGGCCGCCGAGACAAGCTCACCACGTGGAGTGACCCATGGGCACCGCGATCCTGCTGATCGTGCTCGTCGTCGTGATCGTCGGGGGCGGGCTGTACTTCGCCCGGTCGCAGGCCGCTTCGCGGCAGCGGCAGCTCGACGACGCGAAGGCTGACGCGCGCCGCCTCGTCGAACGCCTCGGCGGGCAGGTCCTCAACATCTCCGGCACCGACACGGCTTCCCAGCAGGCGATGGCCGACGCCAGCGAGCGCTACAACGCCGCCGGCTCGCAGATGGAGCAGGCGAAAACGGTGGAACAGGCTCGGCTGGTGAAGGACACCGCCGTCGAAGGCCTGTACTACGTCCGCGCGGCCCGCATGGCCATGGGCCTCGACCCGGGCCCGGCGCTGCCGGAGGAGGCCGAGCGCGAGCGCGCCGGCAAGGTGACCGAGCATCGCAAGGTCGACGTCGAGGGCCAGCACTACGAGGCCTCGCCCGACCCCGGCCAGGACACGCCGTACTACTACCCGGGCGGCCGCGTGGCGGGGCGCCCGGTGCCACAGGGCTGGTACAGCGAGCCGTGGTGGAAGCCCGCGCTCGTGGCCGGCGCGTGGGGCCTGGGCTCGATGTTCCTGTTCAGCGCCATGTTCTCAGGCATGAGCGGCATCGCCAGCGCCTCGGCCTGGGAGTCGGGCTACGACGCCGGCCAGCAGGACGCCCTCGAGTCCGGCGACCAGGGCGGCGACGGTGGCGACGGTGGTGATGCCGGCGGCTTCGACGGAGGCGACGGCGGCGGCCAGGACTTCGGCGGCTTCGACGGCGGCGGCTTTGATGGCGGCGGGTTCGACGGCGGTGGCTTTGGCGGCGGCGGCTTCGACTTCTAGCCGGCACCGACGTCCACGAAGGGCACCTCGAGGGACTCCGACTCCCTCAGGGTGCCCTTTGCGGCATTCAGGGGCCGGGGGCTGCGGCACCGGCCCGAATTGCTCCGCGAGCCACGGCTACGCCCAGCGGTGGTGGGCCGAGACCCCGCCGCACCAAACCGACAGCCCCGGCTCGACCAGGAGCGGCCGACCACCGAGACCCGGCAACGACGCCCGAGCCGGGTGAACCCGACACAGCCCGACCGAAACGCGCAGCCGACCACCACGCGCCGGCCCGCACCAACCCGGCCCGGCTCAACCAGGCGCGACCAAAACCCAAGACCCGACAACGACGCCAACCGGATCAGTCCAATACGGCTCGCCCGAAGCGCGCGGTTCACCGCCGAGCACCAAGCCGACACGACTCGACCAGGCGCCACCGAACCCCCGAGATCCGACAACCACGCCCGAGCCCCGACGCCGCCCGACCGAAGCGCGCGCCCGACAACCGAACGCCCGCGCGCACCAACCCAACCAGCCCAGCCCGGCTCAACCAGGCGCGACCAAAACCCAAGACCCGACAACGACGCCAACCGGATCAGTCCAATACGGCTCGCCCGAAGCGCGCGGTTCACCGC
>NZ_JBFAAJ010000011.1:0-7987 GCF_040639695.1 Amycolatopsis sp. NPDC023774 | reverse complement strand
GCCGAGCACCAAGCCGACACGACTCGACCAGGCGCGGCCGAACCCCGAGACCCGACAACAACGCCCGAGCCCCTACACCGCCCGCCCGACGCGCGCCCGACCACCGAACACCCGCCCGCGTCAACCCAACCAGCCAGCCCGGCTCGACCGTCCACACAGCCACGTGCGGCGCAAACCCCAGTCGTACCAAAGATTCCGCCAGCAGAGTCCACATCGGACTCACCCTGTGATCGGCCGGATCCCCACCAGCGTCCCCGACAGGTGTTCGGCCGCCGGGCTGCACAGGAAGGCCGCGAACGGCACGATGTCTTCCGGCTGCCCGACGCGGCCACCCGGGTAGCGCGCGCTCACCCGGGCGATGTGTTCCTCACTCGCCGCCACGCGCATGCCCGGCGTGACCGTGAGCCCGGGCGCCAGCGCGACCGTGCGGATGCCCTGGTCCGCCAGCTCCTGGTGCACCACGTTGCTCAGCAGGTGCACGCCGGCCTTCGAGGCGCCGTAGGCACCGGCGCCGGGGCCGGCCTGGGTGCCGACCATGCTGCCGACGTAGATGATCCGGCCGCCGCCGCCTCGGATCATGATCGGCGCGAAGTGCTTGGTCACGAGGAAACAGCCGACGAGGTTGCTGTCGAGGATCCGCCGCAGATCGGCCAGCTCGAAGTCCAGGACGCGCATCGTGCCGGCGGGTGGCATCCAGCCGGCGTTGCTGATCACCGCGTCGACCCGACCCCAGTGCGTGTCGACGGCGGCGGCCGCGGCGCGGACCTGGTCCTCGTCGGCCACGTCCGCCACGACGGCCATCGGCTTCGGTGCATCCGGCGCCGAAGCGACGATCTCGTCCACGGTGCCCGCCGCCTTCGCCGCGCTGCGCGCAAGCACCGCGATCCGCGCGCCCTCGCGCGCCAGCCCGAGTGCGAGCGTGTGGCCCAGCCCCTGCGCCGCGCCGGTGACGACGATTACCTTGTCGCGGATGTCCACCTGCATGTGCACTCCTTCAAAATGTGGTCTCCAGACTAAGTTTAGCCTCCAGCCTATATTTGGGTAGGCTGGCACCGTGACAGGACGACGGGAGGCGAACCGGGCCCGGATGCGGGCGCGCCTGCTCACGGCGGCGCTCAAGCTGTTCGAAGAGGCCGGCTACGAGGCGACGACGATCGACCACATCGCCGCGGAGGCCGATGTCGCGCGCCAGACCGTGCTCAACCACTACCCGCACAAGCGGGATTTCCTCGTCGAATGGGGCCAGGACCGCCGCGACCAGCTGCTCACCGTCGACGATTCCGACGAACCCGCGCGCACGAGACTGCACCGCTACTTCACCGCGCTGGCGGCCATCAACGAGCGCGAACGCACCCTCACGCGAATGCTGCACGTGAGCCTGCGCCACGACGAGGTCGTCGCCCACCAGCACCCCGTGCCCGACGCGACGATCGACGCGATCCGCCAAGGCCAGGACCGCGGCGAGCTACGCGCGGAACTCCCGCCGCGCACGGTCGCCGAAGTGGTCACCGCGATCTACGGCGACACCCTGCGCCGCTGGCTCACCGACGACGCGCCGCCGTTCGACCTGGCCGCCGCGCTGGCCGAACGACTCGACCTGCTGCTCGACGGCCTCACCGCGTGATTCAGGCGGGCTGGCAGGACGGGCACCAGTACAGGTTCCGCCCCACGAGCTCCTGGTGCGCCACCGCCGTGCCGCACACCAGGCACGGCATCCCGGCGCGTCGGTAGACATACACCTCGCCGCCGTGCCGGTCCTCGCGCGGCGCGCGGCCCTGCGCGGCCGGCATGTGCTCCGGCGCCACCGTGTCGATGCGACCGACGCGCACGCCGTGGCGCATCAACGTCACCAGGTCGGCCCACATCTCGTCCCACAGCCCGCGGTCGAGAGCGCGGCCGGGCACCATCGGCGCGACGCCGTGCCGGAACAGCACCTCGGCGCGGTACACGTTGCCGACACCGGCGAGCACGGCTTGGTCCATCAGCAACGCCGCCACCGACGTGCGCGAACGCGAGATCCGGTCCCACGCGAGGTCGGGCTTGGCGTCGCGGCGCAATGGGTCGGGACCGAGCCGCGACTTGATCGCGTCGACCTGGGCCGCGTCGAGCAGCTCACACCGGGTGGGGCCGCGCAGGTCGGTCCAGTGCGTACGGCCGATCAGGCGCATCCGCACCTGGCCCACCGGTTCGGTCTCGGGCAGCGGCGTTTCACCGAACGTGCCGTACAGGCCGAGGTGGACGTGCACCGTCCCATGTGGACCGTAGTCGTGGAACAGGTGTTTGCCGTACGCCTCGGCAGACTCCAGCACCTGCCCGTCGAGCTTCGCCGCTTCGTCGGCGAACCGGCCCTGCGGGCTGGAAACCGAGACGGGCGCGCCGGCGTAACGGCGTTTGTGCAGACGGGCGAGGCGGTGGAGGGTGTGCCCTTCGGGCATCAGGCTTCCGGCAGGGGCGGCGGCGTGCCGGTGCGCTCGTAGTCGAGCAGCTGCCGGATCCGGCGCCCGTGGCGCTCCTCCGGCGACGGCTCCGTGGCCAGGAAGGCCTCGACGATCTCGGTGGCCTGCTCGACGGTGTGCATCCGCGCGCCGACGCCGAGCACTTGCGCGTGGTTGTGCTCACGGCACAGCTGGGCCGTCTCGACGCTCCAGCCGAGACCCGCGCGGATGCCGGGCACCTTGTTCGCGGCGATCTGCTCGCCATTGCCCGAGCCACCGATCACGATGCCCAGGCTGCCCTCGTCGCCGGCCACGCGCAGCGCCGCGGCCACGCAGTATGCGGGGTAGTCGTCGACGGGGTCGTAGCGGTGCGGACCGACGTCGACGACTTCGTGCCCCTGGCCCGCGAGGTGACTGGCCAGGTGATTCTTCAGCTCGAAACCGGCATGGTCGGATCCCAAGTAGACACGCACAGCGGCGAGTCTGCCATCACCGGCGGTGCCGGGCATGCTCCGGGGGTGGACACGTGGGAGCAGCCGGGTCACGACGTGCGGCTCGAATGGGGCGGTGAAGGCGTCGCGGCGCTCGGTGGCGCGTGCGCCGTGCTCGTGTGTGGTCGACGTGCTTTCCTTCAGCACCACCACGGATCTCGTCACGGCGCGCGGCGGCCGGGTGCTGCCGGTGCGCTGGCGCGACGAACGCGGCATGACCGAAGCGCGGGCCGCGGGAGCGGTCGTGGCGGGTGAGGCAGCGTGGACGCTGCGGCCTTCCTCTGTGACGGACATCCCGTCCGGCACGCTGCTCGCGCTGCCCTCGCCCAACGGCGCCACCCTGACCGCCGCGGCCGCCGCCACGGGTGCCCACGTGCTGGCGGGCTGCCTGCGCAACGCGTCGGCTGTGGCGGCCAAGGCGCTCGAGCTGGCGGCCGGGCGGCCCGTCGGCGTGATCCCGGGTGGCGAACGCTGGGGCATCGACCTGCTCGGCGAAGGACAGAAGTTCGGCCCCCTGCGTCCGTGTGTGGAAGACCAGCTGGGCGCCGGCGCGATCGTCGCGGCCCTGGCGCACCACGGCCGCACGGTCTCGGCCGAAGCGGCCGTCGCGGCAGCGGCCTACGCGGGCACCGACGTGGCACAGGCCCTGCGCGCGTGCTCGTCCGGGCGCAAACTGGCCACGGCCGGCCACCCGGACGACGTCGAGCTCGCGGCGCAGGTGGACGTCAGCACCACCGTGCCCACCCTGCACGAGAAAATCCTGGAGGCGGAATGACCTGGACCGAAGTGGCCGAAGGCGTGCACGCGCGCCGCTACGAAGAGCTCGACCTGACCACCGGGCTGGTGATCGGCGCCGAGCGTTGCCTGGTGATCGACACGCGCGGCGATGTCGACCAGGGCGCCGAGCTCGCCACGGCCGTGCGGGAGCTGACGGACCTGCCGTGGAGCGTCGTCTACACGCACGCGCACTTCGACCACAGCTTCGGCACCACGCCGTTCCTGCCGTGCGATGTCTGGGCTCAGGAACGTTGCCTGCGCGAGCTGCTGGACCACGGCGAAACCGCGAAAGCCAAGTGGAGCGCGCGTTACCGCGCGGAGGGCAAGCCGGAGATCGCCGACGCCCTCGACCGGACCGGCCTCATGCCGCCCGACCGGCTCGTGACCGACCGGGCCGAGTTCGACCTCGGCGGCCGCACGGTCGCGCTCGTGCACCCCGGCCGGGCGCACACCGATCACGACTTGGTGGTGCACGTGCCCGACGCGGGTGTCGTGTTCGCCGGCGACGTGGTGGAGCACGGGCCCGAGGGCTTCACGGAGTACTCGTTCAGCGACGAGACACACCTGGGCGAGTGGCCGGGCGCGCTCGAAGCGGTCCTCGCGCTCGACCCGCGGATCGTGGTGCCCGGGCACGGCGACCCCGTGGGCCCCGGGTTCGTCCGGGAACACCGCGACGGGCTGCGCCGGCTCAACGAGCTGAAAGCCGCCGTGGCGGCCGGGGCCGGCGGGGTGGACGAGGCCGTGGCGGCCTCGCCCTACCCCGCCGCCGTCACCCGGGCCGCGTTCGCGACCCCCTGAGACCTCAGTCGAAGTTCAGCTCGCCGGTGCGGGTGCGCTTGAGCTCGAAGAAGTCCGGGTAGCTCGCCATCGCAACGGCGCCGTCGAACAGCTTCAGGGCGTCGTCGCCCCGTGGGATCGAGCTGAGCACCGGGCCGAAGAACGCGACGCCGTCGATGTGAATGGTCGGCGTGCCGACGTCCATGCCGACCGGGTCCATGCCCTCGTGGTGGCTCTTCTTCAACGCCTCGTCGTACTCGGTCGAGTCGGCGGCCTCGATCAGCTCGGGCGGCGCGCCGACGGCCTCGAGGGATTCCTTGAGGACGACGTCGAAGTCCTTGTTGCCCTGGTTGTGGTAGCGCGTGCCGAACTCCGTGTAGAAGTCGCGCAGCACCTGGTCACCCTTCGCGGCGGCCAGCGCGGTCGCCACGCGGACCGGGCGCCAGCCCTTGTCCATCAGTTCCTGGTAGCGCTCCGGCAGCTCGTCGCGGCCCGAGTTGAGCACGGACAGGCTCATGATCCGGAAGTTCAGGTCCAGCTCGCGGTGCTTCTCGACCTCGAGGATCCACCGCGAGGTGATCCACGCGAACGGACAGATCGGATCGAAGTAGAAGTCCACCTTGGTGGGCTGGGACGCAGCGGTCATCTCAACGAGCTCCTCGCGAGGTTCGACGTCGGCAGGCATGCCTTTTTCAGCGGGGTATCCCCCTATGACGGCCAACGCGCGCGCCAGGCCCGGTTGTTCCCCGTCGCCCGAGGACCGCTTCGCATGATTGGATGCTCGACAGCCCGAAAACCGCAACCGGAATCTAAGACCAGAGGTGCCCGTGCCCGCCCCCAACCTGACTCGTGACGAAGCCAAGCAGCGCTCCGGCCTGCTGGATGTCGCGTCCTACGACATCGTGCTGGACCTGACCGACGGCCACGGCGGTCCCGGTGAGAAGACCTTCCTCTCCACCACCACAGTGCGCTTCTCCGCCACCCGGCCGGGCGAGTCCTCGTGGATCGACCTCGTCGCCGAGGGCGTCCGCTCCGCCGTGCTCAACGGCACCGAGCTCGACGTGAGCACCTACGTCGAGGACAAGGGCATCGCGCTGCCGGAGCTCGCCGCGGACAACGAACTCGTGGTGACCGCGGACTGCCGGTACATGAACACCGGCGAAGGCCTCCACCGCTTCGTCGACCCCGTCGACAACGGCGTGTACCTCTACACGCAGTTCGAGACCGCCGACGCGAAGCGCATGTTCGCCTGCTTCGACCAGCCCGACCTGAAGTCGGTGTACCAGCTCACCGTCCACGCGCCGCGCGACTGGAAGATCGTGTCCAACGCGCTCGTCGAGACCGAAAAGGACACTCCCGACGGCGCCCGTGTGACGAACTTCGCCGTGTCCGAACGAATCTCGACGTACCTGGTCGCCCTCATCGCCGGCCCGTACGCCGAGTGGCGTGACGAATTCTCCGACGCCCACCGCACGATCCCGCTCGGCATCTACTGCCGCGCGTCGCTCGCCGAGCACATGGACGCCGACCGCCTCTTCGTGGAGACCAAGCAGGGCTTCGGCTTCTTCCACGAGAAGTTCGGCACGCCCTACCCGTTCTCCAAGTACGACCAGCTGTTCGTGCCGGAGTTCAACGCGGGCGCGATGGAGAACGCCGGCGCCGTGACCTTCCTGGAGGACTACGTCTTCCGCAGCCGCGTCACGCGCTACGCCTACGAGCGCCGCGCCGAGACGCTGCTGCACGAGATGGCGCACATGTGGTTCGGTGACCTGGTCACCATGCGCTGGTGGGACGACCTGTGGCTCAACGAGTCGTTCGCGACCTTCGCCAGCGTGTTCGCCCAGGCCGAGGCCACCGAGTACAAGAACGCGTGGACCAGCTTCGCGAACATCGAGAAGTCGTGGGCCTACCGGCAGGACCAGCTGCCCTCCACGCACCCGATCGCGGCCGACATCGTCGACCTGCACGCGGTGGAGGTGAACTTCGACGGCATCACCTACGCCAAGGGCGCGAGCGTCCTGAAGCAGCTCGTAGCGTACGTGGGCATTGAGCACTTCCTCGACGGACTGAAGGTCTACTTCGGAAAGCACGCGTGGGGCAACGCCACGCTGGCCGACCTGCTGGCCGCGCTGGAAGAGGCGTCCGGGCGCGACTTGTCGTGGTGGAGCGCGCAGTGGCTCGAGACCACGGGCCTCAACTCGCTCAGCCCGCGCTACGAGGTGGCCGCCGACGGCACGTTCGCCTCGTTCGCCGTGGTGCAGACGGGCGCGAAGCCGGGCGCCGGTGAGCTGCGCACGCACCGCGTCGCGGTGGGTGTGTACGACGACGGCATCGGTGCCGGCGCCGGCAAGGTCGTGCGCACCGAGCGCGTGGAGCTGGACGTGTCCGGCGACCGCACCGAGGTGCCGGCGCTGGTCGGCAAGCCGGCGGGCAAGCTCGTGCTGGTCAACGACGACGACCTCACCTACTGCACGATGCGCCTCGACCCGGCGTCGCTGACCACGCTGATCGACCGGATCGCCGACATCGTCGAGCCGCTACCCCGCACGCTGTGCTGGTCGGCCGCGTGGGAGATGACGCGCGAGGCCGAGCTCAAGGCGCGCGACTTCGTCACGCTGGTGGCGCGCGGCATCCACGCCGAGAGCGAGGTCGGCGTGGTGCAGCGGCTACTGCTGCAGGCCCAGACGGCGCTGAACTCGTACGCGGACCAGAAGTGGGCCGCCGAGCAGGGCTGGTCGGCGCTCACCGCGCGCCTGCTGGAGCTCGCCCGGGGCGCCGAAGCCGGGTCCGACCACCAGCTGGCGTTCGTGAACTCGCTGGCCGGCGGCGTGCTCGATGAGGCGACGCTGGGTGTCGTCGCGGGCTGGCTCGACGGCTCCACGCCGCTGCCCGGCCTCACTGTGGACACCGACCTGCGCTGGCGCCTGCTGCAGGCGCTCGTGGCCCACGGCAAGGCCGGCACCGCGGACATCGCGGCCGAGCTGGCCAAGGACGACACGGCCGCGGGCCGGCGGCACGCCGAGCGGTGCCGCGCGCTGCAGCCGACCGCCGAGGCCAAGGCCGACGCGTGGCAGCGCGCCGTGTACGACGACGAGATCCCCAACGCCGTCAGCGACGCCCTCATCTCGGGTTTCTCGCACCCGGGGCAGAAGCAGCTGCTCGGCAGCTACGTCGGGCGCTACTTCGAGGTCATCGACGAGGTGTGGACGCGCCGCTCCAGCGAGCGTGCCCAGCCGACCGTGATCGGGCTCTACCCGTCGTGGGCCGTCGAGCCGGCGACGGTGGCGGCGTCGGACGAGTGGCTCAAGGGCGAGCACCCGGCCGCGCTGCGCCGGCTCGTGTCCGAAGGCCGTGCCGGCATCGTTCGCGCGCTCGCCGCGCGGGAATTCGACAGCCAGGTCTGACCGGGGTGGTGGGGGGGGCGGCGGGGCCGCCCCCCCCCCCCCCCCCCCGGGGCGCCGCGCCGAGCAGGGCGGGGGCGGCCGCGGGAGCGGGGGGAGGGAAGGG
>NZ_JBFAAJ010000010.1:0-252428 GCF_040639695.1 Amycolatopsis sp. NPDC023774 | reverse complement strand
TCTAGTTTTCTCAAAGGAAACCCCGACGAGGGGGTTTCATATAAGCTCTACTGGCTTAGTTCACTAGCACACTGTTGAGTTCTCAAGCAACACACCGCAACCCAGCCCACCCAGCAGGCGAACCAGACCACCGCGTTGTTTCAAGCTTTTTTGTTCCGGAGACCTACAGTACACCCTGTCGAAGCTCGCGCTTCGCGGGGGGCTGGTTCAGCTCCGGAGGTTTGGGACCACCCACTCTACCACCAGAGGTGGGAGCTTGGTTCGTGTTCCCGGCGGCCGCTCGGTTTCCCTGGCGACTTGGAGAACTTTACATGGCCGAAAACCGGCCCGAACAGGGGGGTCCCCTTTTCGCGCGCCGGCCCCCTGACCTGCCTCGATGTGCCGCTCAAGCCCGCGCGGGCCGCAGCAGGCCCACCGGGCCGCTCAAGCCGACCGCAGCCGCCCGTGGGTCGCGAACGCCGTCAACGCCACCAACGCGGCCGCGAGCACCGCCGCGACGTGGATGGGCGCCGGCCCGAACGAAGCCGCCAGCACGAGCACCGCCGTGACCGGGTACCCGATCGCGATCTCCCGGCACTCGTTCGTCGGCCCGATGTGCAGCAGCCACACGCTCAGCACGAACACCGCGACCGGCACCGTCACCACGAGCGCCGTGGCCAGGCCGCTGATCGCGCTGTGGTGCGTGTCGAAATCCACTGCCAGCTCGAGCCCCGTCCCGACCGCAGCGGCCGAAGCGAAGATCAGATAGTGCCCGTACCCCCAGCTCGACGTGCTGAGCAGCGACGGGTGGCGCACGAGCCGCAGGTGCCCCGGCTGGTCGAAGTACAGCCACCACATCGAGAACACCAGCACGAGCCCCGCCGCGGCGAGCCCGATGAGCGTGCCGATGTGCTCACCCTCGGACACGCCCTCCTTGACGGCGGTGGTGGCGCTCAGCACCACCTCGCCGAGCACGATCAGTGTGAAGAGCCCGTAGCGCTCGGCGATGTGGTGCGGGTGCCACGACGTGCCGCCCCGTGACTCGGCGATGCTCGGCACCGCGAGCTCGCAGACCACCAGCACCGCGAACAGGATCGCCGCCGTGGCCTGGGGAAAGCCGATCAACGCGTCGGCGACCCACAACGCCTGCACGACGGTGATCCCGCCCGCGTACCAGAGCGCCGTCGTGCGGCATTCCGGATCCGATTTCGCGGCGCGCAGCCACTGCGTCACCATCGCGAGTCGCATCAGCACGTAGCCGACCATCACCACGCGGAAGTCGCCGTTGAACGCGCGGTCCACGCCGGCCGCGACGGTAAGGCCGCCGGCGATCTGGACGAGGGTGGCCAGCCGGTAGGGCACGTCGTCGGTGTCGAACGCGGAGGCGAACCAGCTGAAGTTCAGCCAGCCCCACCAGATCGCGAAGAACACCATCGCGTAGCTCAGTATCCCGTGGCCGATGTGGCCTTCGACCAGCTCGTGGTGCAGGTCCGCGCTCGCGGCGCCGACCGCGACGACGAAACACAGGTCGAAGAGCAGTTCCAGCGGGGTGGACACGCGGTGGTTCTCACCGCTGTCGCGCGACCGCATCGGCCGGTACCACACCCGGATCCGCTGGACCGGAAAAATCCCCTGGGACATCGACGCTCCCCGCACTCACCCGACGAACGCCGTCATCCCAACACGGCCAAAGCACTCAGGCGAGCACGACCCTCCACCGAAGGGTGAATGCGGAGAAATCCGAAGTGAGAAAGGGCGGGCCCGGTTCCCCCTCTGCCGGGCCCGCCCGAGCGCCTTCGCCGCACTCCCTCGCCACCCCGGGCACTGCTCCCGGCGGTCGCCGTACGGTCCCCCGCGGACGCCGACGATCCGTTGCCTGGGAGGTGACCAAGAGTGTCCATTCCATGGAACTCCGGAACTCTCAGCCGCTCGGCCGATCGACCCATCCCCGGTCGATCGATCGAAATGCCACTGTAGGTAGCCAAAGTGTCGTGCTGAAGGCTCCATAAGGTCTACCTGGTCGCTCTGAGTAGCACCAGGGTCAAACGTAGCGTGTCACTCGGATGGAGCAGCCTCGAATTGTTGAAAATAGTTCACTGAACCTGCTGAGTGAGAATGATCATCTCACAGTCGGTGAACACCCGCTGCGCGCTCGGCCGCCTCGTGCGCCTCAGTGCGAGCCGCCCGGGCACGTCGCGCGCGCAGCTCCAGGATCGCCAACAGCAGCGCGACGCACGTCAGCGCCGCCGAGCAGCACATCGCGATGGTGAGCGAGCGGGGGTAGTTCCGGTCCGACGCCACCACCGCCGATTCGAACACCGAAGCCAGCACCGCCGTACCGATCGCCGTGCCGATGCGCTGCCCCGTCTGCAACGCACCACCGGCGGCGCCCGCCATGTTCGTGGGCACGCACTCCAGCGTCAGCGTGGTGTTCGGCGAAATCACCATGCCGCCACCGATTCCGCCGAGCAGCAACGGCAGCGCGACCGCCCAGCCCGCGGCCGACGGCGGCACTAACTCCACCACCGCCGCGACGACCAGCAGCGCGAAGACCACGAGGCTCAGGCCCGTGACGGACAGTCGCCTCCCGAACCGGGGCACCAGCCGCCCCGCGACCGCGGCCGACACGGCCGAGCCGATCGCGAACGGCGTGACCGACAGCCCGGACTGCAACGGCGTGTACCCGAGACCCTGCTGGAAGAACAGCGCGAAGACCAGCCAGACGCCGGCGAACCCGCAGAAGTACAGCGCCCCCACCGCGACGCCGGGCGCGTACCCCGGCGTACCCGTGAAAAGCCGGATATCGAGCAACGGCGCCCGGCCGCGCGCCACCACCCGGCGCTCCCACCGCACGAACCCGGCGAAGCACACCGCCGCGATCGGGAAGAGCCACCACAGGCTCCGCAGGCCGCCCTGCTGCGATTCGACGAGCGGCAGCAGCACACCCAGCACCGCGATCGCCAGCAACAGAATGCCGGCGACGTCGAGGTCGGACCGCAGCCGGACCCCGCGCCCCTCGATCTTCGGCAGGAGCCGCAGCGCGAGCCCGAACGCCAGCGCGCCGACGGGCACGTTCACGTAGAACACCCACCGCCAGCCGCCCGGATCGCCGAACACGACCAGGATCACACCCCCGAGCACCGGCCCGATGGCCGTGGAGATCCCGACCACCGCGCCGAACATGCCGAACGCGCGGGCGCGTTCGGCCCCGCGGAACAGGTCCTGGATCAGGCCGGTGTTCTGCGGAGTCAGGAAACCCGCGGCGCAGCCCTGCGCGAGCCGCGCGAGCACCAGCGTGGTCGGGTCCTGCGCCGCGCCGGCCAGCGCGCTCGTGGCGACGAACGCAGCCAGCGCGATGAGGAACATCCGCCGCCGGCCGAGCGCGTCGCCGAGCCGCCCGCCCGTGACGAGCACCAGGCCGAACGTGAGCGCGTAGCCGGACACGACCCACTGGATCGTGCCGCTGCCGGTGTTCAGGCCCCGCTGCATCGCAGGCAAGGCCGTGTTGACGATGCTGACGTCGAGCAGGGTCATGAACCCGGCCGTCAGCGTGACAGCGAGGGCACGCCACCGGAGCGGGTCCGGAACGTACTCCGTCATCAGGTGTTGGCGGTGATCCCGGGGATGCCCTTCAGCTCACCGATGAGCATCGAGCTGACCTTCACGGGGTAATCGTAAAGCGCGAACACGGTCTGGTTCTTGCCGACGAGCTTCAGGTGCACGGGGGTCTCGCCCTTGTGCGCCAGCAGCGTCGACTTGAGCTCGCTCACCACCGACTGGTCGATCTTCTCGGCGGCGGCCAGCAGCATCAGCGGTGGTTCCTCGTCGCCGTTTCCGATCTCGGACAGGTCCAGCGGCACGAGTCCGCCGCCGAACACCGACATCTTGTCCTCGCGCCAGTTGACCCGGCCCTTGACCAGCACCGCGTTGTCCTCGACGAGGTCCGCGGCGAACATCGAGTACGCCTTGGCGAAGAACAGCACCTCGATGGCGGCGTCCATGTCCTCGACCGTGCAGATCGCCCAGGGCTCGCCCTTTTTGTTCACCCGCCGCTCCAGCGAGGTGAGCAGGCCCGAGATCACGACCTCACCCTCCTTCGGCGGGTCGGCGAGCAGGCCCGCGATCGGCTTGGGCGCGTGCTTGCGCAGGATGCGCTCAGCACCGTCGAGCGGGTGCGCGGACACGTACAGGCCGAGCATCTCCCGTTCGTAGGCGAGCAGCTGCTTGCGCGGGTACTCCTCCTCGCCGAACTTCAGGTGCGCGAGCGGCGACGAGGACGGCGTGGCCTCGGCCGAGTCGTCGTCCCCGCCGAAGGAGCCGAACAGGTCGAACTGGCCCATGGCCTCCTGGCGCTTGAGCGGCACGACGGCTTCCACCGCGTCCTCGTGCACCTGGATCATCGACAGGCGGGTGTGGCCCATCGTGTCGAACCCACCGGCCTTGATCAGCGACTCGATGACCCGCTTGTTGCAGGCCACCAGCTCCGACTTGTCGAGGAAGTCGGTGAACGAGGAGTACTTGCCCTTCTCCTCGCGGGTCTTGATGATCGACTCCACCACGTTGGCGCCCACGTTGCGGACGGCACCCAGCCCGAAGCGGATGTCGTTCCCGACGGCCGCGAACCGCAGGGCCGACTCGTTGACGTCCGGCGGCAGCACCTTGATGCCGAGGCGACGGCACTCGGACAGGTAGATGGCCGACTTGTCCTTGTTGTCACCCACGGACGTGAGCAGCGCGGCCATGTACTCCGGCGTGTAGTTCGCCTTGAGGTAGGCCGTCCAGTACGCGATCAGGCCGTACGCGGCCGCGTGGCTCTTGTTGAACGCGTAGCCGGCGAACGGGAGGATCGTGTCCCACAGCGCCTTGACCGCTTCGGGCGAGAAGCCGCCGGGCAGCAGAGGGCTGGCCTTCATGCCCTCCTCGAAGCCCTCGTACTCCTTCTCGAGGACTTCCTTCTTCTTCTTGCCCATGGCTCGGCGCAGCGTGTCCGCTCGGCCCATCGTGTAACCGGCGACCTTCTGCGCGATCTGCATGATCTGCTCTTGGTACACGATCAGGCCGTACGTCTCGGACAGGATCTCGCGCAGCGGCTCTTCGAGCTGCGGGTGGATCGGCGTGACCTTCTGCCGGTTGTTCTTGCGGTCGGCGTAGTCGTTGTGCGCGTTCATGCCCATCGGGCCGGGGCGGTACAGCGCGAGCACCGCGACGATGTCCTCGAAGCCGGTCGGCAGCATGCGGCGCAGCAGGTCGCGCATCGCGCCACCGTCGAGCTGGAACACGCCGAGCGTGTCACCGCGGCCCAAGAGCTTGTAGGCCTCGGGGTCGTCGAAGCCGAGGCGGTCGAGGTCGATCTCCTCGCCGCGGTTGGCCTTGATGTTGGCCAGCGCGTCGCCGATCACCGTGAGGTTGCGCAGGCCCAGGAAGTCCATCTTGAGCAGGCCGATGTTCTCGCACGACGGGTAGTCCCAGCCGGTGATGATCGAGCCGTCGTCGCGCTGCCACACTGGGATCGCGTCGGTCAGCGGCTCGCTCGACATGATCACCGCGCAGGCGTGGACGCCGGCGTTGCGGATCAGGCCTTCGAGGCCGCGCGCGGTGTCGAAGATCGTCTTGCACTCCTCGTCGGTCTCGACGAGGGCGCGGACCTCCGCCGCTTCGGCGTAGCGTTCGTGCTTCGAGTCGACGATGCCGGACAGCGGGATGTCCTTGGCCATGATCGGCGGCGGCAGCGCCTTCGAGATCTTGTCGGCGATGGAGTAGCCCGGCTGCCCGAAGTGCACGCGGGCCGAGTCCTTGATCGCAGCTTTGGTCTTGATGGTGCCGAACGTGATCACCTGGGCGACGCGGTCGGCGCCGTACTTCTCCGTGGCGTAGCGGATCATCTCGCCGCGGCGGCGGTCGTCGAAGTCGATGTCGATGTCGGGCATCGACATGCGCTCGGGGTTGAGGAATCGCTCGAACAGCAGCTTCTGCGGGATCGGGTCGAGGTTCGTGATGCCCAGCGCGTAGGCGACGAGCGCGCCGGCGGCGGAACCACGGCCGGGGCCGACCAGGATGCCGACCTCGCGGGCGTGCTGGATGAGGTCGGCGACGATGAGGAAGTAGGCGGGGAAGCCCTTCTGCTCGATGACGCCGAGCTCGTAGTCGCAGCGCTCCTCGTAGCCGTCGGGCACGCCCTCGGGGAAGCGCCACTTGAGGCCCTCGGCCACCTGGTGGCGCAGCCACGTCGCCTCGGTGTGCCCCTCAGGCACGTCGAAGACCGGCATGCGGTCCTTGTGCGAGTAGACGTCCTCGTACGACTGCACACGCTCGGCGATCAGCAGCGTGCTGTCGGCCGCGCCCGGGACCTCCTTGTCCCAGTACTGCCGCATCTCCTCGGCCGACTTGAGGAAGTAGCCGTCGCCGTCGAACTTGAACCGGGTCGGGTCGTTGAGCGTCTTGCCCGCCTGCACGCACAGCAGCGCCGAGTGCGTGTCCGCCTGGTCCTTGGTGACGTAGTGCGAGTCGTTGGTCGCGAGCGGCTTGAGGTCGAGCAGCTTGCCGATCTCAAGCAGGCCCTCGCGCACGGACCGCTCGATCGGTAGGCCGTGGTCCATCAGCTCGAGGTAGAAGTTGTCGGCGCCGAAGATGTCTTTGTAGTCCGACGCGGCCTGAATCGCGGCCTCGCGCTGACCCAGCCGCAGGCGGGTCTGCACCTCGCCCGACGGGCACCCGGTGGTGGCGATGATGCCTTCGTGGTTCTCCGCGATCAGCTCGCGGTCCATGCGCGGCTTGCGGTAGTAGCCCTGGATCGAGGCGATCGACGAGAGCTTGAACAGGTTCCGCAGCCCGGTGGCGTTCTCCGCCAGCATCGTCATGTGCGTGTACGCACCGCCACCGGAGACGTCGCCGCCCTCACCGAACTCGTCGGAGCCGCGCTGGCTGGCCTGGCCCCAGAACACCGGCTTCTTGTGGAAGCGGCTCTCCGGCGCGATGTAGGCCTCGATGCCGATGATGGGCTTCAGGCCGTGCTTCTTGGAGGTCTGGTAGAACTCGTCGCCGCCGTACATGTTGCCGTGGTCGGTCATGCCCACCGCGGGCATGCCCAGCCGCGCCGCCTCGGCGAAGAGGGGTCCGATCTTCGCCGCACCGTCGAGCATCGAGTACTCGGTGTGGACGTGCAGGTGGACGAAGGAATCGTTCGACACCAGCGAAAACCTCCCCTAGGCAGACGGCTTCCCGGTTGTTGCTGCGGCGCGGCCCGGGGTTCTCCACCCTAGTCCGCGCTCGCGCTGCGCGGCTCGGTAGGGATCCTCTCTCCTCACCCGCCCGCCGCGCCCGCCGACATGCCGCCCGGGGCCCGACGAAACCTTCGCGCGTGACGCCACGGCGCCACCTTCGCACGCCCCACCGACCGAACCCGTGTGAGTGAACCGGCCCACAGGATTCCGGTGATTCCGCCCCTCCGGTTGCGGGAGACCTCCGCCTGACTTGACACCGGTTCGGCGGAACTTCACGATCTCGATCCATGAACCTGTCTGACAGCCAGACAGCCGGACAAGGCCCCCGTCGCGTGAGCGCCATGGAGGCCGTGCTGGCGTACCTGCGCCGCGCCATCGAACGCGGCGAGTACGCCGTGGGCGACAAGCTGCCGTCCGAAGCCGCGCTGAGCAAGGAGTTCGAGGTCAGCCGCTCGGTCATCCGCGAGGCGCTGCGCGGGCTGCAGGCGCTCGGGCTGACCGTCTCCCGCACCGGCAAGGGCACGTTCGTCACCGCGACCGGCCCGGCCGAGAGCCCCACTTTCGGTGACTATTCGGCGCGCGACCTCATCGAGGTGCGCCGCCACGTCGAAATCCCTGTGGCGGGGTACGCGGCCCTGCGCCGCGACGCCGACCACCTCGACCTGCTCGGTCACCTCGTCGAACGGATGGAGCTCGAGACCGACAACACGGCGTGGGTGGCGCTCGACTCGCTGTTCCACATCACCATCGCCCAAGCCTCCGGCAACCCGGTGTTCACCAAGGTCATCGAGGAGATCCGCGACGCGCTGGCCCGCCAGTCGGCCTTCCTCAACCAGCTGGGCGACCGGCGGGCGAAGTCGAACGTCGAGCACCGGGGGATCGTCACGGCGATCACCGAGCGCTCGCAAGAGCGGGCCGTGGCCGCGATGACAGCGCACCTCACGCACGTCGAGCAGGCGCTGACCACCATCGTGCGGCCGGGCCGCACGGCGAAGCAGAACAGGAACGACTCAAAACGTGAGTGAACAGACCCTTCCGTCGTCCGGCGAAACGGAGAAGCACGCCGACGCCGGCTACGACAAGGCGCTGAAGTCCCGCCACATCTCCATGATCGCGATCGGCGGCGCCATCGGCACCGGCCTGTTCCTCGGCGCGGGCGGCCGTCTCGCGCAGGCCGGGCCGGCGCTGGCGATCGTGTACGCCGTGTGCGGGCTCTTCGCGTTCTTCGTGGTGCGCTCGCTGGGCGAGCTGATCCTGCACCGCCCGTCCTCGGGCCTCTTCGTGTCCTACGCGCGGGAGTTCATGGGCGAGAAGGGCGCGTACGTCGCGGGCTGGATGCACTTCCTCAACTGGTCCACGACCGGTATCGCCGACATCACCGCGATCGCGCTGTACGCGCACTTCTGGTCGTATTTCGCACCGATCCCGCAGTGGGCGCTGGCGCTGATCGCGCTGGCCGTGGTGCTGAAGGTGAACCTGGTCTCGGTGAAGCTGTTCGGCGAGATGGCGTTCCGGTTCGCGATCGTCAAGGTCGCGGCACTCGTGCTGTTCATGATCATCGGCATCGTGCTGCTCGTCACGCAGCACCCGGTCGACGGCCTCGCGCCGGGACCCCGGCTGATCGCCGACCACGGCGGGATCTTCCCGCCCGGCGTGCTGCCGATGATCCTGATCGTGCAGGGCGTGGTGTTCGCGTACGCGTCGGTGGAACTGGCGGGCGTCGCGGCGGGCGAGACGGAGAGCCCGCAGAAGATCATGTTGGTGCTCACCGCAGCGATGTCGAGCCTCAACTCGGGCCTGTACTCCACCGGTCGGATCCTGCGGTCGATGTCGGTCGCGGGTTCGGCGCCGAAGTTCACCGGCGTGATGAACCGCAACCAGGTGCCCTACGGCGGCATCCTGCTCATGGCCGCGGTCTGCGTGCTCGGCGTGGGGCTCAACTACGTGGTGCCGAAGGACGCGTTCGAGATCGTGCTGAACTTCGCCGCGATCGGCATCCTCGCCACGTGGGCGATCATCGTGCCCTGCCACCTGCTGTTCGTGCGCAGGGCGAACCGCGGTGAGCTGACGCGGCCGTCGGTCCGGCTGCCGGGCTCGCCGTGGACCGAGCTCACGGCGCTGGTGTTCCTCGCCGCCGTGGTGGTGCCGATGGCGTTCGACAAGACGGGCCGGATCACGGTGCTCGCGCTGCCGGCGATCGTCGTGGCGCTGGTGATCGGCTGGTTCTGCCTGCGCAAGCGCATCGACATCAGCGCGTTCGAGAAGGCCGACCAGTGAGCGCCCCCGAACAGCGCGTGCCGCGGCACGTCCCCCTGGTCCACCTCCTGCGCGACGGCATGGTCGAAGGCGTGCACCACGGTTCGGTGATCGCCCTGGCGCCGGACGGGTCCACGCTCTTCGCCGCCGGCGACCCGGACGTCGCGATGTACCCGCGCTCCACGGCGAAGCCGCTTCAGGCGACAGCGATGGCGCGGCTGGGCCTGATGCTGCCGCCGGCCGGGTTCGCGATCGCCGCGGCCAGCCACTCGGGCGAACGCCGGCACCTCGACGCCGCGGCCGCCGTGCTGGCCGGCCACGGCCTCACCGTCGAAGACCTCGGCAACCCGGCCGACTACCCGTTCGACCCGATCGAGCGCGACGCGTGGGTCGCCGAGGGCCGGCAGCCCGAGCGCCTGGCGCACAACTGCTCCGGCAAGCACGCCGCGATGCTCGCCACCTGCCGTGAGCAGGGCTGGGACCCGCGCACGTACCTCGATCCCGGGCACCCGCTGCAGCTCGCGATCCGGGCCACCGTCGAAGACCTCACCGGGCAGACCGTGCCGCGCGTGGCCGTGGACGGGTGCGGCGCGCCGCTGTTCGCGCTGTCGCTGCGCGGGCTCGCCCGGGCGGCCTCGCGGCTGGCCACCGCCGCAACCGGCACACCGGAAAGCTCGGTGGCCCAAGGCATCCGGCAGCACCCGGACCTCGTGGGCGGCACCCGGCGAGACGTTACCGCGGTGATGGCCGCGGTGCCCGGGCTCCTCGCGAAGGACGGGTTCGAGGCCGTGCAGCTCGCCGCGCTGCCCGACGGCACGGCCGTGGCACTGAAGATCGCCGACGGCGGCGACCGCGCTCGGCCCGCCGTGCTCGCGGCCGCGCTGCAGCTGTGCGGGGTCGACGCCGGCGTGCTCGAACCGCTCACGAGTCCGGCACTGCGGGTCACCTCGGAACTCGGCGGCCACCCGCGAGCTGCGTGACCCCGCTCACGCGAGACGGGTAGCTTCGAAAGCGTCCGGCTTGGTGAAAGGGGTAAACCTGTGCTGCAGCGCGTCGCCGACCTCCTGCTCGGTCTCCCGAAGGCGGAGGGCCCGGCCCCTGTCGCCACCAAGGGCCTGCGGATACCCATGCCCGACGGAGTCCACCTCGTGGCCGACCGGTACGCGCCGGCCGGCCGGCTCTCGGGGCCGGTGGTGCTCGTGCGCACCCCGTACGGGCGCAGCGGGCCGATCGCCGCGCTCTTCGGCAGCGTCTTCGCGCGCCACGGCCTGCAGACGGTGGTGCAGAGCACGCGCGGCACGTTCGGCTCCGAGGGCGAGTTCCGCCCGTTCCACCGAGAACGCGAAGACGGCATCGCCACTGCCGAGTGGCTGCGCGCGCAGCCGTGGTGCGACGGGCGGCTGGCGACGGCGGGCCTGAGCTACCTCGGGCACACGCAGTGGGCGATCGGGCCCTACCTCGACCCGCCGCTCGAAGCGATGGCGCTGGGTGTGACGGCTTCGGAGTTCGTGAGCACGTTCTACCCGGGCGGGGTGCTCGCGGCCGACAACATGGTGTCGTGGTCGGCCATGATCGGCCGGCAGGAGGAACGGTTCGCGGCGCTGCCGAACCCGCTGCAGAAGCGCAAGACGCGCCGCGCCATGGCGCACCTGCCGCTGAAGGCCGCCGACGTGGCCGCGATCGGCAAACAGGTGCTGTTCCTGCGCGACGTGACCACCCACGCCGAACCGCACGACGGCTACTGGGCCATGTCCGACCACAGCGCCGAGGTGGCCGGGCTCACCGTGCCCGTCAGCATGGTCACCGGGTGGTACGACCTGTTCATCCAGGGCCAGCTGCGGGACTTCCGCACGCTGCAGGATGCCGGGCGCGCGCCGCGGATCACGATCGGGCCGTGGGCCCACGGCGACCCGGCCAGCCTGCGGATCTCCGTGCAGGACCAGGTCGGGTTCCTGCGCGCGCACCTGCTCGACGACCGCGCGCAACTGCAGCGCTCCCCCGTGCGGCTGTACCTGCAGCAGGCGGCGACCTGGCTCGACTTCGACGCGTGGCCACCCGAGTCCACGGAAGCCGACTCGCACTTGCGGCCGATCGGCGGTCTCGGCGAGGTGGTCGACGGCGAGGCCCGGCCCACCGCGTTCACCTACGACCCCGCCGACCCGACGCCCGCGGTCGGCGGTCCGCTGCTGACGGGCGCGAACAAGCAGCAGGACAACAACGCGGTCGAGGCGCGCGAGGACGTGCTCGTGTTCACCGGCGAACCGCTGATCGCCGACCTCGACGTGATCGGCGAGGTGAGCGCGACCGTGTTCGTGCGCACCGAACTGGGCCACGCCGACGTGTACGTGCGGATCTGCGACGTCGACCAGGACGGGCGCTCCCGCAACGTCACCGACGGCATCCTGCGGCTGCGACCCGGCGCGCCCGAGGCGGACTTCGACGGCATCGTGACGGCGCAGGTTCGGCTCGACCCCACGGCCTACCGGTTCCGCCGCGCCCACCGGCTGCGCGTACAGGTGGCGGGCGGCGCGTTCCCGCGCTTCGCCCGCAACCACGGCACGGGCGAACCGGTGGCCAGCGCCGTCGACGGCAAGGCGAACCGGTTCGAGATCTTCCACGACGCAGCGCACCCTTCGCGGGTCACGCTGCCCGTCTTCAGCCGCTGAACGCCACCACCCGCTGGTGGGTGGTGAGCCGGCCGTCGTCGTGCAGCACGTGAAGCAGCAGTGACGGCGGCCGCTCGAGGTCGATCGGCCCGCCCTCGGCCCACGAGCGGTCGGCACCGGGCTCGACGGGCAGCAGCCCACCGGAGACCACGCCGGGGGCGACGCGCACGGGGACGCCCGCGAACGTCGTGGCGGCGCCGGTGTGGACGTGGCCGCAGAGCAGCGCGAGTACCCGCGGGTGGCGCCGCAGGACCTCGGCGAGGCGATCTTCGCCCGTCTGGCGGATGGCGTCCACGAGCGGGATGCCGACCTCGACCGGCGGGTGGTGGAAGGCGACGAACGCGGGTCCGGCGTGGGCCGTGAGCGCCTCGTCGAGCCAAGCCAGCGTTGCGTCTTCGAGGTAACCCGCGCCCTGGCCGGGGATCGTCGAGTCGCACATGGCCACGAGGACGCCGTTCACGTCCGTGGCGACGTTCACCGGTGCGGCGCTCGCCGGCTCGCCGAGCAGGCCCTCGCGAAAGGCCTCGCGCACGTCGTGGTCGCCGGGGCAAGTGAACACGGGCGCGGGGTGCTTGAGCAGCTCGGTCGCGCGACGGTACTCCTCGGGCAGGCCGTGGTCGGCGAGGTCGCCCGTCACGAACACGGCTTCGATCGGGTGCGCGAGGGCGCGCAGGTAGTCGAGCACCGCGGTGGTGCGCGCGTCGGCGCGGTCGCCGCCGTCGAGGTGGATGTCCGACAGGTGCGCGAAGACCTTCATGCCGTCAGCTCCGTTCGAGGTATGCCAGTGCCTTGACCCAGTTGCGGATGAGCAGGGCTGTCGCGCGGGGACCATCGCCGGAGCGCAGCGCGTCGGCGATCGCGCGGTGCTCGGCGATGCTCTCGGCGGCCCGCTCGGGGCCGCCGAAGTACACGGATTCATAGCGTTTGAGCAGGGGCTTCGTCTGCTCGATCAGGCGCAGCAGATGCGGGTTGGTGCAGCGGGAGAGCAACAGCTCGTGCCAGCGATCGTCCACAGCGGACAGATCGGCGCCGGAGGGCAGGGCCGTCATCTCGTCGGCGATGGCGTCGAGCGCGTCCGGCAGCAGGGTCAGGTCCAGCGGCGAGGTCCAGCGCAGGGCGAGCGACTCCAGCTCGGCGACCAGCGGGTAGAGCCGCCGGGCCTCCTCCGGGTCGAGCGGCGCGACGAGGAACCCGCGGCCGGGCGCGGCGACGAGCAGCCCGCGGTCGGCGAGCCCGATGAGCGCTTCCCGCAGGGGCGTGCGGCTCACGCCGAGCTCGCGGGCGAGGTGCACCTCGTTGATCCGGGTGTCGAGCCTGCCGTCGAGCACCCGCGCGGTGATCTCCGCGATGAGCTCAGCCCGCAGGAGTCGCTTGGTCATCCGCGCAGCATTACACACGAACCGGCATTGCATACAGACATGCCCTACTGTATTCAGTCTCCATGGTCAGCATCCAGCCCGCCGACGTGGCGCGCGCCCGCGCCGAGACGCCCGGCTGCTCCGGCGTCGTCCACTTCAACAACGCCGGTTCGGCGCTCCCGCCCGCCCGCGTAACCGACACGATGGTCGACTACCTGCGAGCCGAAGCGCTGGTCGGCGGCTACGAGGCCGCTGCGGCGGCGGCCGAGCGCACCGAAGCCGTGTACACGTCCGTGGCGAGGCTGATCAACGCCGCGCCCGAGGACATCGCCATCACGGATAACGCGACGCGCTCGTGGCAGGCGGTCTTCTACGCGCTGCGCTTCGGCCCGGGCGAGAAGATCCTGACCTCCCGCGCCGAGTACGCGAGCAACGCGATCGCCTACCTCCAGGTGGCGCGCCGCACCGGGGCGCGCGTGGAGGTGGTCGCAGACGACGAGACCGGCCAGCTCGACGTGGCCGACCTGCGCCGCCTGATCGACGACGACGTGAAGCTCATCACCGTGAGCCACGTGCCGACGCAGTGCGGCCTGGTCAACCCGGCCGAGGAGATCGGCAAGGTCGCGCGCGAGGCCGGGATCCCGTTCCTGCTCGACGCGTGCCAGTCGGCCGGGCAGCTCGACCTCGATGTCGAACTCCTGCAGTGCGACGCGCTGTCCGCCACGGGCCGCAAGTACCTGCGCGGGCCGCGCGGCACCGGCTTCCTCTACGTGCATCCGCGACTACGCGAGCGGCTCGAGCCGGCGACGCTCGACCTCCACTCGGCCAGCTGGGAGTCGCCGAACGAGTTCGTGGTGGACCCGACGGCGAAGCGGTTCGAGGTCTGGGAACGCGACTACGCGGCCGTGCTGGGGCTCGGCGCGGCCGTCGACTACGCGCTCGAATGGGGCCTGCCGGCGATCGAGCAACGCGTGGGCGAGCTGGGCGCGACGCTGCGCGGCCGCCTCGGTGAGCTCGACGGCGTGCGGGTGCACGACGTCGGCGCGCGCAAGTGCGGGCTCGTCGCGTTCAGCCTCGACGGCCTCGGCGCGGAGCAGGTGAAGGTGCGCCTGTCGGCTGCGAAGATCAACACGAGCGTGACCCACGCGACCTCGGCGCAGTACGACTTCACCGCCCGCGACCTGCCCGACCTCGTCCGCGCGTCGGTGCACTACTACAACACCGAAGGCGAGATCGACCTGCTGACGAGCGAGGTGGCGAAGCTGGCCCGGGAGTCGCGCTGAGGGGCTAGCCGGCGAACCAACCCGCGACGTCGAGCCGGAAGCCGCCGCCGGTCATGGTGCGCAGGTCGGCTTCGAGGGCACGGACGCGGTCCGCGCCGAGTTCTTTCACCCAGTTCGCGCGCAGCGTTTCGAAAATCGCGGCGGAGCGGGCGAGGGAGTCGATGCCGCGCGGGGTGAGCCGCACGAGCTTGCGGCGGGCGTCGCCGGGGTCGTCGGCGCGCTCGGCGTACCCGAGCTGCTCCAGGCGGTCGACGGTCTTGCCCGCGGCCTGCTTCGAGACGCCGAGTCGTTTGCCCAGCTCCGACGCCGTGGCCCCGCGCGGTCCGATGGCTTGCATCGCGAAGCCGAATGTGGGACGCACGTCGGGGTGACCCTGGCGGGCGAGCTCGGTGTGCAGGTCGTCGATCAGCGTGCGGAAGCCCGAGAACAGCAGCAACGGCAGCTCGAAGCCGGGCGCGTCAGCCATGCCGCTTGCCAAATTCGACAACCAGGTTTACCTTCTGGAATTCGACAACCACGTTGACGACTTTACCTCAGGAGGGTTCCGTGCCGCACTTCCCCGAGCACACCGCCGAGAGCGCCCCGCCGGCCGCCCGCCGCGCACTGGCGGCGACCGAAGCCCAGTTCGGCTCGTTGCCCGCCGCCGTCGCCCGGCTGGCGACGTCGCCGGAGCTGCTGAACGGGTTCCTCAAGCTGAGTGCTCTGTTCGAGACGACCACGCTCTCGCCGTTGGAACGCGAGACGCTGATCCTGGTGGTCGCCACGCGCAACGGCTGCCACTTCTGCGTTGCGCTGCACACCGCGAAGCTGGTGCAGCTCGACGCGCCGGCTTCCCTGATCGTGGCCCTGCGCGCGGCGGAACCACTGCCGGTCCCGAGACTGGAGGCGCTGCGCCGGTTCGTGCTGACCACTTTCGCGACGACCGGTGATGTGCCTGCCGCCGACCTCGACGCGTTCCTCGCCGCCGGCTACACCCCACGGCAGGCGCTCGAGGTGGTGCTGGGTATCGGCGCGTACACGCTCGCGACGTTCGCCAACCGGCTCGTGGCCGCTCCCCTGCACCCGAGCCTGGCCGGGCACGCGTGGACCGCCGCCTGACGGTGGCCGGGCTCGGAAGATCACCCGTTTGCCGCAGTCCCCGACGTATCCACGCGGCCCCGCCGGGCCTCCTGCTCCACGTTCGCCCGCGACGCGCACCACGCGGCCGGGCCTGTCGAGGGGGCAGGCCCGGCACTGGGCGGCCAGCATCAGAACGGCGGCGGCTCCGCCCGGCTCGGCGGTTCCACCGCGGTCCACTCCCGGTAGTGCTTGACCGCCTCGCGGATCGCGTATGCCGCGGCCAGTACCGCGATGATCCAGCCGGTGACGCCTTGCGGGAGGTCGTAGTCGCCGTTCGGGGCGGTGAGGTAGCCGTAGACGTAGTTGCCGGCGAGGTACAGCAGGCCCATCCACGGCTGGGCTCCGCGGGTCATGATGTTCAGGCAGGTGGCCGAGCCGAGCAGGGTGCCGCCGACGCCGAGGACGGTCCCCACGACGGTCAAGCCCGCACCGCTGTCGAGCGCGTAGCCGAGCAGCACGAGGCCGATGGCCGTCAGGGAAGCCGGGTGCAGCAGCGCCCGCAGCGCGGACCGGCGCGTCGACCAGTTGGCCAGCATGAGCAGCAGGATCGAGAAGCTCACGACCGCCGGCCCCGCGATCACGTTGAAGCCGCCGGTGGCGAGCTCGTCCGAGGTCGGGCGGTCGTCGTCGGACAGCAGCCGGGGCACGATCGCGCCCGCGAAGAGCAGTGCGTCGACGAGCGTGCCGACGAGCCACATCCGGGTGACCTTCATCGGACGCGGCGGCTCCGGCTCGACCACGACCGCGATTCCCGCTGCCTGCAGCGTCAGGAGCTCGTGGCGTTCCCGGAAGCGCCACGAGTAGTAGCCCGCGGCGGCCAGGACCACGAGGGTCGTGAAGAGCAGCAGGATCGGCCGCGAAAAGTCCACGAGTGCCTGGAGGTGTGCGCGCGAGTCGGCGTCGCCGAGGTCGCCGGCCACGACCGCGGTGCCGGCGAGACCGCCGAAGCCCACTCCGGCCAGCACCCAGGTGACCAGCGTGAAGGGGAACGCCGGCGAGAACCCGGCCCGGCCGCGCCGCAGTGCGTTCTCGACGTACCACCGCGACGCCGCCTTCCGCCCCGCCCGGAGCACGACCACCCCGACCACTGCGACGAGCGCCTGCACGAGCACCCGCATCCACGACACGCCCGGCCCGCGCAGCGCCCCTTCCGCGACGACCGCGGTGCCCACGGAAGTGCAAAAGAGCATCGCGAAACACCCGAACGTCCAGCTCACCCGCCGATACGCACGCTGCGCGTCCACCCGTCCCCCCAGCGCGGACCGGCGCCGCCCGATCACGCTCGAACCAGCGTAGGGCCACCCCTTCGCCCCTGACGCTCCCCGCACCCGACCGATCGCCAACCGTTACGGACCAGACAAAGGCGACCACCGCCGGGGCCCTCCGCCGACACCACCCAACGCAACCACCACCGGGGCCCGGCAGACGCCACCACCCAAGACGACCAGCGCGGGGGTCCGGGGCTTCACCACCCAAGACGACCACCGCGGGGTCCAGAGGCGACACCACCCAAGACGACCACCGCGGGGGTCCGGGGGCGAAGCCCTCCGGGCGGGGTTTGGGGGTTGCACCCCCAAAAGACACCGCGGGACAACCCGGTCCGCGCGTTCCGCGGACACAGTCCACCCAGAGAACCGCGTGGGCGCAGCAGGGTTCGAACCTGCGACCGCTCGGGTGTAAACCGAGTGCTCTTCCGCTGAGCTATGCGCCCGGCGGCGGAACCCCGCGTCGAAGTCGAAGCGGGGTTCCGCCGGAAAGTCAGGCCAGTTCGGCCACGGCCTTCTTCCACGCCGACTGGTCGCGGGCTTCGCCGGGCTGGTTTACCTCGGCGAAGCGGACGATGCCGTCGGTGTCGATGAGGAACGTGCCGCGCAGGGCCATGCCGGCCTTGTCGTTGAAGACGCCGTAGGCCTGGGCGACGGCGCCGTGCGGCCAGAAGTCCGAGAGCAGCGGGAACTGGTAGTTCTGCTGCTCGGCCCACACCTTCAGCGAGAAGACCGCGTCGACGGAGACGCCCAGGATCTGGACGCCCTGGGTGTCGTAGTCGGCGAACTCGTCACGCAGCTGGCACAGCTCGCCGGTGCAGGTCCCGCTGAACGCGAACGGGAAGAAAACCAGCAGCACCGGCTTTTCGCCCTTGAACGACGACAGCGTGACGGGCTGCTTGTTGTAGTCGTTGAGCGTGAAGTCCGGGGCTGGCGTACCGACCTCGACGGTCATGCGGCGAATCCTCTCCGAAAGCGATCACGAAACCTGCGCCGACAACCCTATCGTGTCAGGTGCGCAGGACCCGGTTCACCGCTGTTTCGCCTTCGAAGACTTCGGCGACACCAGGCGGGTCCCGAGCCAGTCGGCTCCCACGCTGATGTTGGCGGTCTGCGACAGACCGACCTGCGGCACGGCTTCGGCGATCTCACTGGGCTCGACGTGCCCGGGCTGACCCGTCTTGGGCGTCAGCACCCAGATCACGCCGTTCTCGTCCAGCGGACCGCGGGCGTCGACCAGGGCGTCGCCCAGGTCGCCGTCGTCTTCGCGCCACCAGAGCAGCACGACGTCGATGACTTCGTCGGCGTCCTCGTCGAGGAGTTCGGCGCCGATCGCCTCCTCGATCGCCGCGCGGACGTCGTCGTCGACGTCCTCGTCCCAGCCGATCTCCTGGACCACCATGTCCGGCTTGATGCCAAGGCTCTCGGCGACGCCGGCAGTGCCTGCGTCTCCCGCGGCGACCACTGCTTCCACTCCTCCAACTACGACGGAGCGCGGTGGTCGGTCACGCAGGTGAAGCTGCGCCGGCCACCACACTCGGGTACACGGTTGTCGATAGCGAACACTGGCGCGGCGCTGCGCGCAACCGTCCACACCGGATCTTTGACAAGTCGTGTCGCAGCGTGGCGGCCCCCCGGGGTCTTCGGTGACCCCGGGACAGGTGTCTGTGGGAAGTGTCGCACGACCGCTCCGGCAACCCCCGGAAACCTCTCCTCTAGTGTTGTGGAGAGAAAAACGCGCGCGCGATACACCGCGTGCGGGGAGTGGTGCACTCGGGGCGACCCTTGTTACCGGACAGTAAAGGTGACGGGAGCCGGGCCGGGGACGACGATGGGAATCGGCGTGCACTCCCGCCCAGCAGCTACAACGGCTACAACCAGCTACAAGGAGACCCCTTGGCCCCGCAGAACGACGGCGCCTCCGGCAAGGAGACCCCGGCACGCGTACGCGTCATCCGTGACGGACTCGCGGCGCACCTGCCCGACATCGACCCGGAGGAGACCGCCGAGTGGCTGGACTCCTTCGACGAGGCGCTGGCCAGGGGTGGCCAGCAGCGCGCGCGTTATCTGATGTTGCGCATCCTGGAGCGCGCTCGCGAACGCAACGTCGGCGTGCCCGCGCTCACGTCCACGGACTACGTGAACACCATCCCCACGGAGAACGAGCCGTGGTTCCCCGGCGACGAGGAGATCGAGCGCCGCTACCGCCGTTACATCCGCTGGAACGCCGCGATCATGGTGCACCGCGCGCAGCGGCCGGGCGTCGGCGTCGGCGGCCACATCTCGACCTACGCCTCGTCCGCGGCGCTGTACGAGGTGGGCTTCAACCACTTCTTCCGCGGCAAGGACCACTCCGGTGGCGGTGACCAGGTCTTCTTCCAGGGCCACGCCTCCCCGGGCATGTACGCGCGGGCGTTCCTCGAGGGCCGCCTGTCCGAGCAGCAGCTCGACGGCTTCCGCCAGGAGTACAGCCACGCGGGCGAGGGCGGCGGCCTGCCGTCGTACCCGCACCCGCGGCTGATGCCGGACTTCTGGGAGAACCCCACGGTGTCGATGGGCCTCGGCCCGATGAACGCCATCTACCAGGCCCGATTCAATCGTTACCTGCGCGACCGCGGCATCAAGGACACCAACGACCAGCACGTCTGGGCGTTCCTCGGCGACGGCGAGATGGACGAGCCGGAGTCGCGCGGCCTCATCCACGTGGCCGCGGGCGAGGGCCTCGACAACCTGACCTTCGTGATCAACTGCAACCTGCAGCGGCTCGACGGTCCGGTGCGCGGCAACGGCAAGATCATCCAGGAGCTCGAGTCGTACTTCCGCGGCGCGGGCTGGAACGTCATCAAGGTCATCTGGGGCCGCGAGTGGGACTCGCTGCTGCACGCGGACCGCGACGGTGCCCTGGTCAACCTGATGAACGTGACGCCGGACGGCGACTACCAAACGTACAAGGCCAACGACGGCGCGTACGTGCGCGAGCACTTCTTCGGCCGCGACCCGCGCACGAAGGACCTGGTCAAGGACCTGTCCGACGCCGACATCTGGAACCTCAAACGCGGTGGCCACGACTACCGCAAGGTGTACGCGGCGTACAAGGCGGCCATGGAGCACCACGGCCAGCCGACGGTGATCCTCGCCCACACCATCAAGGGCTACGGCCTCGGCCCGGCGTTCGAGGGCCGCAACGCCACGCACCAGATGAAGAAGCTCACGCTCGACGACCTCAAGCTGTTCCGCGACGCCCAGCGCATCCCGATCAGCGACGCCGAGCTCGAGCGCGACCCGAAGCTGCCGCCGTACTTCCACCCGGGCCCCGACTCGCCCGAGATCGAGTACATGATCGGCCGCCGCAAGGCGCTGGGCGGCTACCTGCCCGAGCGCCGGCCGAAGCACGCCAAGGCGCTCGTGCTGCCGGGCGACAAGGTCTACGAGGGCATCCGGAAGGGCTCGGGCAAGCAGGAGGTCGCCACCACGATGGCGTTCGTCCGGCTCGTGCGCGAGCTGGCGAAGGACTCGGAGATCGGCAAGCGCGTCGTCCCGATCATCCCGGACGAGGCCCGCACGTTCGGTCTCGACTCGATGTTCCCGACGGCCAAGATCTACAACCCGCACGGCCAGACGTACACGTCGGTCGACGCGAGCCTGATGCTGGCCTACAAGGAGTCCGAGAAGGGCCAGCTGCTGCACGAGGGCATCAACGAGGCGGGTTCCACCGCGTCGTTCACGGCCGTCGGCACCTCGTACGCCACGCACGGCGAGCCGATGATCCCGATCTACATCTTCTACTCGATGTTCGGGTTCCAGCGGACCGGCGACGGCCTGTACGCGGCGGCGGACCAGATGGCGCGCGGCTTCGTGCTCGGCGCCACCGCGGGCCGCACCACTCTGACCGGTGAGGGCCTGCAGCACGCCGACGGGCACTCGCTGCTGCTGTCGGCGACCAACCCGGCGGTCGTGGCCTACGACCCGGCCTACTCCTTCGAGATCGCCCACATCGTCCGCGACGGTCTGCGGCGCATGTACGGCGAGACCGGGCCGCACGGCAACGGCGAGAACGTCTTCTACTACCTGACGGTCTACAACGAGCCCTACCAGCAGCCCGCCGAGCCGGAGAACCTCGACGTCGACGGCCTGCTCAAGGGCCTCTACAAGTACGCCGACGCCCCGGCGGGCGACGGCCCGGAGGCGCACATCCTCGTCTCGGGCGTCACGATGCCGGACGCGCTCAAGGCCCAGCAGCTGCTGGCCGAGGAGTGGGGCGTGCGCGCGGCGGTGTGGTCGGCCACGTCGTGGACCGAGCTGCGCCGCGAGGCCGTGGAGATCGACCACGACAACCTGCTCCACCCGGCCGACAGCCCCCGCGTGCCGTACGTGACGCAGGCGCTGTCGGGTGTCAACGGGCCGGTCGTGGCGGTGTCGGACTGGATGCGTGCGGTGCCGGACCTGATCCGCCCGTGGGTGCCCACCGACATGCTCACGCTCGGTACCGACGGGTTCGGCTTCTCCGACACCCGCCCGGCCGCCCGGCGCAAGTTCCTCGTCGACGCGCAGTCGATCGTGGTCGGTGCCCTCACGGCGCTCGCCAAGCGCGGCGAGATGGCGCAGGACAAGGTGACCGAAGCGGTGCGCCGCTACCGCCTCGACGACGTCTCGGCCGCCGGCCCGCAGACGTCGGACTCCGGCAACGCGTAAGCCGTAGTCGCCGCAAGACCCTCCGGGCCGGGCAATGGCCTGGAGGGTCTTGCTGTTTTGAGGCCCGATCCTACTAAGCTAGACATCGGATGTATCTAAGCCTTGAGGTACCCAGCGCCTGAGGAAGGGTGATCGAGCGTGACCCAGCGTCGTCTGCCGCGGCCGAGTGAACTGAAGCAGATCCTGCGGCCGAAGCCGATCTTGCTCAACCCGACCGAGCGGCGCCTGTCCAACGCGCACACGATCGCCGACCTGCGGATGATCGGGCGCAAGCGCACGCCGCGCGCCGCGTTCGACTACACCGACGGCGCCGCGGAGCTGGAAGACAGCCTGCTGCGCGCCCGGCAGGCCTACCGGCGCGTGGAGTTCCACCCCAACGTGCTGCGCGGAGTATCCGATGTGGACACCACGCGGACCGTGCTCGGCAAGACCTCGGCACTGCCGTTCGGCTTCGCGCCCACGGGGTTCACGCGCATGATGCAGCACGAGGGCGAGAGCGCCGTGGGCCGCGTGGCCCAGCGCAACGGCATCCCGATGGCTCTCTCGACCATGGCGACCACCTCCATCGAGGACCTCGCCGCGGCGGCCCCTGAGGCACGCAAGTGGTTCCAGCTATACGTGTGGCGCGACCACGGCGCCGGTGAAGATCTGATGAATCGCGCGTGGGAGAACGGCTACGACACGCTCCTGCTCACCGTCGACACCCCGGTGGCCGGCGCGCGGATGCGCGACGTGCGCAATGGGCTCACGATCCCGCCGGCGCTCACGCTCAAGACGTTCGCCGACGGCGCGATGCACCCCGCGTGGTGGTTCAACCTGCTCACCACCGAGCCGCTCAGCTTCGCGTCGCTGAACCACTTCGACGGCACGGTGGCCGAGCTGCTGGCCCAGCTCTTCGACCCGACGCTCGACTTCGACGACCTCGACTGGGTGCGCCGCACCTGGCCGGGCAAGCTCGTAGTCAAGGGCGTGCAGAACGTCGCCGACGCGCGGGATGTGGTGAACCACGGCGCCGACGGCGTGGTCCTGTCCAACCACGGCGGCCGCCAGCTCGACCGCGCGCCGACGCCGCTGGAGCTGCTGCCCGCGGTGCTCGACGAGATCCAGGGCACCGCCGAGGTCTGGGTGGACACCGGCATCCTCTCCGGCGGGGACATCGTGGCCGCGATCGCGCGCGGCGCCGACTTCGTGCTCGTCGGCCGCGCGTTCCTCTACGGCCTGATGGCCGGCGGCGAGCGCGGCGTGCAGCGGTGCGTGGACATCCTGCGCACCGAGATGATCCGGACCATGCAGCTGCTGGGCGTGCGCCGCGTCGAGGACCTGCGGCCCGCCCACGTCACCCTGCGCTGACCTGCTCCCTCCCGCCCGGCCCCGACCATCAACGCACCGAACGCCGCATTGGGTGCTCTCAACGCACCCAATGCCACGTTGGGGTGGTCGTCCCGATTGGTCCAGACGTGCGACACCGGGTTGACGTACCGGTGGGTCTGTGACGAGTATCTCAGCCACCTCGTGAAAGGCTGTTTCCGCGATCCGGAAACAGCGGTCCCCCCGGGAGGTCGGCTTGTTCGTGCAGGACCTGGCTCCGCTCGGTGGTCTCGGGCTATCGGCGCTCGTCGCGGTGGTGCCGCTGGCCGTGGTGCTGGTGCTGCTGGGGGTGGTCCGGACCAAGGCCCACCACGCCGCGCTGATCGGCCTCATCGTGGCGCTCATCGTCGGCATCGCCGTGTACGGGATGCCCGTCGGACAAGCGATTTCCGGTGCGCTGCAAGGGGCGGCGTTCGGGCTCTTCCCGATCCTGTGGATCGTGGTCAACGCGCTGTGGATCTACCGGATCACCGTGCACACGGGGCACTTCGACGTGCTGCGCCGCTCGTTCGGGCGGATCTCCGACGACCCGCGGTTGCAGGCGCTGATCATCGCCTTCTGCTTCGGCGCGCTGATGGAGGCGCTGGCCGGCTTCGGCGCGCCCGTGGCGATCAGCGCGGTGATGCTCGTTGCCGTCGGGTTCGGGCCGGGCAAGGCCGCCGTGGTGGCGCTGGTCGCGAACACCGCACCGGTGGCGTTCGGCGCGATGGGCACGCCCGTGGTGACGCTCGCACAGGTGACCGGGCTGCCGCTGGAGCAGGTGTCGTCGATCGTCGGGCGGCAGACGCCGTTGCTGGCCCTGTTCGTGCCGCTGCTGCTGGTGATCATCGTCGACGGCAAGCGCGGCCTGCGCGAGACGTGGGTGCCGGCCCTGGTGTGCGGCGTCGCGTTCGGCGTGGTTCAGTTCCTCGCCTCGAACTTCGTTTCGCCGCAGCTGGCCGACATCGGCGCGGCGCTGGCCGGCGCCGCCGCGCTCGTCGCGCTGCCGATCACGCGCCGCGCGGTGCCCGCCGAGGTCCGCGCGCAGGTGCTCACCGGGTCCCGCACCGCGACGCTCGACCGGCCGGACGAGCGCGGCGAGGTCGTGCGCGCCTACCTGCCGTACGCGTTGATCATCGTGATCTTCTCGCTCGCGCAGGTGCCGCCGATCAAGAAACTGCTCGACGCGGCCACGTGGAAGTTCCACTGGCCCGGCCTCGACGTGCACGGCCCGGACGGCAAAGCCGTGTCCGGCAACACGTTCTCGCTGCCGTTCCTCAACACCGGCGGCACGCTCGTGCTCATCGCCGGGCTGCTCACCCTCGTGGCGTTCAAGGTCGCCGCGGGCACGGCCGGGCGGGAGTGGCTGGCGACGGTCAAGGAGCTGCGGTTCGCGATCGTCACCGTGACCGGGGTGCTCGCGCTGGCTTACGTGATGAACCTGTCCGGCCAGACGAGCACCATCGGCACGTTCATCGCCGCGGCCGGCGCGGGGCTCGCGTTCCTGTCCCCCGTGCTCGGCTGGTTCGGCGTCGCCGTCTCGGGTTCGGACACGTCGGCCAACGCGTTGTTCGGCGCCCTGCAGGTCACGGCCGCGCACCAGACGGGACTGCGCGCGGACTTGCTGGCCGCGGCGAACAGCTCCGGCGGTGTGCTGGGCAAGATGATCTCGCCGCAGAACCTGACCATCGCGTGCGTCGCGGCCAACCTGCCGGGCGAAGAGGGCAAGCTGTTGCGCAAGGTGCTGCCGTGGAGCATCGGGCTGCTGCTGGTGATGTGCCTGATCGTGTTCGGGCAGAGCACCCCCGTGCTCAGCTGGATGCTGCCGTGACCGCCCGGTGCGCGACCACGCGCTTGGCCGAACGGTTCCAGTTCCACGAGCCGTGCACGACCAGCACCGCGAAAACGACGTAGATCGCGGCGGAGAAGTACAAGCCCGAGGAGATCTGCAGCGGCACGCCGATCGCGTCGACCACCAGCCACACACCCCAGAACTCGACCAGCCCCGCGCCCTGCGCGCCGAAGGCGACGAGCGTGCCGACGAAGATCGCGGCGTCCGGCCACGGCGCCCACGACGCGTTCAGCGCCTGCAGCACCAGCGCCATCACCACCGTGCCCACGACGAACGCGCCGACCATCGCCCAGCGCTCGGCGGGCCGGCCCGTGCGCACGACCACGCCGTTGACGGGGTCGGTGCGGCGGCGCCACGCCCACCAGCCGTAGAGCGAGATCGCGAGGATCGCGATCTGCCGCCCGGCCAGGCCGCCCAGGTGCGCGGAAACGTAAACGGAGAACAGCAGGATCGTCGCGCCCACCTGCACAGGCCAGGTCCACAGCGTTCGCCGGTCAGCAAGGAACACGACCGCGAGCGCGAGCACCTGCCCCACGAGCTCCGCAATCGAGACCCACTGGCCGAACACCGTGACACCGTGCTGCAGCAGGAAGTCCACGTCCGCACCCTTTCTCGTCCCCCAGTTGACTTTCGCGCCAACACCCCGGGTGGGCGCGGGATTCCCCGGGGTGTGAGGCGGGCGACACCGTCCCGGCACGCGGACAGGCCCGGTGCCCTCCCGATGCACCGGGCCTGCCCGAACCGCGCCGGGATCAGCGATCGACGCGGTTGAACCCGACCGGCGGGGTCGGGGTGTCGTTCACGGCTTGGTGGCCGTTTCCCGGCTGAACGGGCTGCGTGCGGGCCTGCGTGGTCTGGGCCGCCTGCGTGGTCTGGGGCTGTGCCCGAGTGGTCTGGGCCTGCGGCCGGCCGCCGACCTGGCGCTGACCACCACCGTTGCCCGAGCTCAGCTGGCCCTGCAGGGTGGTGAGCCAGCCGCCCCAGCGGTCCTGGGCGGGCTTGATGAGACCGCCGCCGAAGCCGACCACGATCACCCCGCCGATGGTCGCCAGCACCGTGATGAGCACCGGGCCGGTGATGGCGGTGGCGATGTTGACCTGGCCCAGCGCGGCGATGATGCCGAACGCCATGATCAGCCAGTAGGCGACGGTGCCGAGCAGCCGGCCCGCCGGCCGCGTGGACATCGCCGAGTTCACGACGTCACGCACGACCTTCGCGATGGCCGCGGCCACGACGATCAGCACCAGCGCCACCACGATCCGCGGCAGGAACGCGATGATGTCGTTGAGCAGCTGGCTGACCGGATTCGACTCACCGAACACGCCAAACGCCAGCTGGAGCGCGATCAGCAGAATGAAGTAGTAGACCAGTTTCACGAGGATGCCGGTGGCGTCGACATTCGCCTGCTTCATCATTCCGGTCAGCCCCGTCTTCTCGACGAGCCGGGAGAATCCGAGTTTTCCGAGCACCAGAGACAGCGCTTTGGACACCGCTTTCGCGATCAGCCAGCCGATCAGCAGGATGATCAGAAAACCGACGAGTTTCGGGACGAACGTGGCCACCAGATTCCAGGCCTGTCCGAGTCCGTCCTTGAGTTGCTCACCCACGCTGGCTCCCTTCGTCGTGGATTCCCGACTGCGGACCGTTGCAGCGGGTCGATGATCAGGTACCCAGCCAGCGGGAGTGCGTTGCACCACGATCGAGTGAGACGACTGGCGCCGGAAGATCAATCACGGCCATACTTGTACTACCGGTGGGGACCGGGGAGACGAGGCCGTCCGGCGCAGCGTAAACCGCAAGCGCCGGGCGGCCTCGAGCATTTGCGGGTATTACGACCGGGCGTATTCAGCGGGTGTTCGCGTCGTCGCCCTGCGAATACACTTCAGGTTTCGCCGGACCCGTCAGGGCTTTCAGCACCCGTCGAGGTTTTCGGCAGGCCTGCGGGTTTCACAGGGCGACGACACGTGTTCACCGAACGGACACTCAGGCCGCGCGCAGCGCGTCGCGCAGTTTCACCTTCGCTCCGGTACGCATCACGGCGTTGCGATAGATCCGCGCGGCCAGCCAGATCAAAAGCGGAATCAGCAGCACCACGAGTCCCACCGACACCACAGCTTCCCACACGGGCACCCCGCCCATGGCGAGCCGCATCGGCATCAGCGTCGGCGCGAACACCGGGATGATGGAGAGCACCTCGGCGAACTTGTTCGACGGGTCCGACGGCAGCACCGAAATGCCGACGACGTAGCCGACGATCACCAGCATCAGCGCCGGCGACACGGCGCCGCTCACGTCCTCCTGCCGTGACACGAGCGCGCCGAGCGCGGCGAACACGATCGAATACATGAAGAACCCGAGCAGGTACCACACCACCAGCCAGGCGACGGTGCCAATGGCCGCGGAGACCGAGATGGTGAGCACCCCCGTCCCCAGGCCCGCGGCGATGCCGACGATCCCGATCGCGAGCATCTGGATCAACCCGACCGTGCCGATGCCGAGCACCTTGCCCGCCATCAGCTGCCACGGCTTGATGGTGGACAGCAGCAGCTCGACCACGCGCGAGGTCTTCTCCTCGACCACGCCCTGCGCCACGGTCTGGCCGTTGAGCAGGAGCGACATGTAGATGAGGATGCCCGCGATGATGCCGAGCACGAGCTGCTGGCTGTCGTAGTCGTACGGTTTCTCCAGCGGGGGCAGTTCGTCGATGCTCGCACTCGCGACGGCGGCCTCCACCTTCGCCGGATCACCGTGCTGTGCGAGGATCTCCGAGTTCTGCGCGACGCGGCCCGCGAGCACGGTGAGCACGTTCTTGAGGTTCCCGTCGAGATCCTTCTCGACCTGCACGTGCACTCGGTCCGCGCCCTGGACCAGCAGTGCGTCGATCGAACCGTCCTTCAGCTTCGTGAGGCCGGCCTGGTCGTCGGGAACGGGCTGCGTGGCGATGTCCTGGCCCACCGACCTCCCGATCGCTGTCAGCGGCGCCGACAGCGGTGCCGCGGCCGGCACGTAGCCGACGGTCGCGTCGGGACCGCTGCTGCCGCCCACGAGCTTCAGCACCACGATCGCGGCGACGATGAGGATGAGCAGCACGAGCGTGCTGATCCGGTAGGCCTTCGACTTCAGCCGCGTGCTGATCTCGCGCGAGGCGACGAGCCCGACTCCGGACAGCGGGCTCATGCGGACGTCGGGCGTGCTCATGCCGCCGCCTCCTCGTGGTGGTGCTCGGTGACGACGGAACGGAACAGATCGGTGAGCGACGGGAGCTTCCGCGCGAACTCGCGCACCGGCCCGGTCGCCAGCGCCGCGCGCAGCACGACCTGGTCGTCGGCACCGTCGACCAGCTCGAGCTCGGTCACCGCACCGTCGCGGCCCAGCACCGTGACGCCGGGCAGGTTCGCGGCCCAGCCGTCGGCCGCCTGGGGCGCGTCGACGAGCAGCCGCACTGCGCCGCCGGCCCGCAGCTGCGAGACGGTGCCCATCGCCTCCATCCGTCCACTCCGGACAATCCCGATGCGGTCGCACAGGCGCTCCACCAGATCCAGCTGGTGGCTGGAGAACACGACGGGCACGCCGTCGGCGGCCTTCTCCTTGAGCACCTTGCTCATCACGTCGACCGCGACCGGGTCCAGGCCCGAGAACGGTTCGTCCAGCACGAGGATGCGCGGTTCGTGCACCAGCGCGGCCGCGAGCTGCACGCGCTGCTGGTTGCCGAGACTGAGCTTCTCCACCTCGTCGTCACGGCGGGCGGCCACACCGAGGCGTTCGGTCCAGCGCTCGGTCGACGCCTTCGCGTCGTCCGCCGACATCCCGTGCAGCCGCGCGAGGTACGTCAGCTGCTCGCCCACCTTCATCTTCGGGTACAAACCACGCTCTTCCGGCATGTACCCGATGTGCCGCCGGGTCTCGTGCGTGATCGGCGATCCCGCGAAGCGCACCTGGCCCGCGTCCGCGCTGAGCACCCCGAGCGCGATGCGCATCGTGGTGGTCTTGCCCGCGCCGTTGCTGCCGACGAAGCCGAACAGCTCGCCGGGCCGCACGTCGAAAGTCATCTTCTCCAGTGCCACGACGGTGCCGTAGCGTTTGGAGATCGCGTCGATCTCCAGTCCGGGCTCTGGCATCGGCCCTTTCCCCCTTGTTGTCGCAATTCGGTGACGTACATCACCGATTACGGATCGTAGAGTTCCCGCTGGACGGTGCATAGCGCCCCCGGTTGCGTGTCCGCCGCCGAAAGTTGCCGACCGAATGTCCAACTAGGATTCCCGTGGAGGATCGGAACGAATGGCAGAGACGACGGGGCGCCGGGTCCCCAAGCACCACGGGCTGTCGGCGAAGACGCTGCGCTCGCTCGACCACGCCTCGGGGCGGCTCGCGAGCGCGAGCGTCGCGGTGATGGAACGCCGACTGGTGTGGTTCGGGCGGCTGCCCGCCGACCAGCGCGCCAGCGTGCTGCTGATCACGCAGGCGGGCGCGGCGGGGTTCGTCGACTGGCTGCGCGACTCGAAGGAAGCGCTCAAGCTCACCACCGAGGCGTTCCGCGACGCGCCCGCCGAGCTGTCGCGCTACATCAGCCTGCGCCAGGCCGTGAGCATGGTGCGGCTCGCGATCGAGCAGTTCGAGGAGCAGCTGCCGGAGTTCGCCGCGAACGAGGCCGAACGCGCGGCGCTGATCGAGGGAATCCTGCGCTACGGCAGGGAGATCGCGTTCGCCGCGGCCAACTCCTACGCCGCGGCGGCCGAGGCGCGCGGCGCGTGGGACGCGCGGCTGGAAGCGCTCGTCGTCGACGGCATCGTGCGTGGCGACGCCGAGGAAGCCGTGCTCTCGCGCGCGGCCGCGCTCGGCTGGGACCCCGCCTCGGCCGCGACCGTGATCGTGGGCAATCCGCCTTCGGAGGACCCGCCGACGGTGGTGTTCGAGGTCCGCAGCCGCGCGGCCCGCGTCGGCCGTCCCGTGCTGCTGTCGGTGCAGGGCTCACGGCTGGTGATCGTGATCGGCGGTCCGACCGAAGGCGGCGTGAAGGAACGCGAAACGCTCTCGCGGATGTCGGCGGTGTTCGCTGATGGGGCGGTGGTCGCCGGTCCCACCGTGCCGTCGCTCGCCGAAGCGCACCACAGCGCGGCCGAAGCGCTTTCGGGCCTGCGTGCGGTGGTCGGCTGGCCGGGCGCGCCGCGGCCCGTCCGCTCCGACGACCTGCTGCCCGAGCGCGCGCTTTCAGGTGATCCCGAGGCCGAGCGCCTGCTGGTGGAGCTCGTCGCGCGGCCGCTGGAGGAGGCGGGCCCCGCGTTGCAGCGCACGGTTGAGACCTACCTCGAAAGCGGTGGCGTGCTCGAACGGTGCGCGCAGACGTTGTTCGTGCACCCCAACACCGTGCGGTACCGGCTGCGCAAGGCCGCGGAGCTCACCGGCCGCAACCCGACCGAGCCGCGCGACGCGTTCGTGCTCCGGGCCGCGCTCACCGTGGGCCGGCTGGCCCGCGCCCGCGGCCTCTGGTGACGCTGGTGCCGGCCCCGGCGGTGACTCCGCGTGACCCGCCCGCGCGCGACACCGGTCCCGTGACGGACTTCACGGCAAGCGATGGTTGAATCCCACAAGGCATTTGGGTTAAGGGCAAGGTTCCACCGCGCGTCTTTGGAGGTTTCCTCCAATAACCCCGCACGGACTTGGTGACCGCCCGCATCTGGGTGCGCACCCCTGCCCGTGGTGTCATAGACGACGTGACAGCAGCAGTCCTCTCCCCCAGCCAGGGCTCACAGACCCCCGGCATGCTCTCCCCGTGGCTCGAGACCGACGGCGCACGCGCGCGCGTCGAGGAGTGGTCCGCCCGCGCCGGGCTCGACCTCGTCCGCCTCGGCACGGAAGGCGACGCCGAGGAGATCCAGGACACCGCGGTCACGCAGCCGCTGATCGTCGCGCTCTCGCTGCTCTCGTTCGAGCGCCTGCAGCAGGTGGCGCCGGTGGCCGACGACGCGCCGGTGGCCGGCCACTCCGTGGGCGAGCTCGCCGCCGCCGCGATCGCCGGGGTGCTGACCCCAGCCGACGCCGTGGCGCTGGCCGCGGTGCGCGGCGCCGAGATGGCCAAGGCCTGCGCGCTGGAGCCGACGTCGATGGCGGCCGTGATGCTCGGTGACCCCGAGCAGGTCGTCGCATGGCTCGAAGAGCACGGGCTGGCCGCGGCCAACCGCAACGGCGCCGGCCAGATCGTCGCCTCGGGCGCGGCCGACGCCATCGAGCGGATCGTCGCCGAACCCCTGGAGGGCACGAAGATCCGTGCGCTCAAGGTCGCGGGAGCCTTCCACACGCCGTACATGGCGCCGGCGGAAGACGCCCTTCGCGAGCACGCCGCCGGCCTCACCCCGGCCGACCCCACGCGCCCGCTGCTGTCGAACGCCGACGGCACCGTGGTCACCAGCGGCACCGAGTACCTGGAGCGGCTCGTCGCGCAGGTCACCCGGCCCGTGCGCTGGGACCTCACGATGGACGGCCTCGTGTCGCTCGGCGTGAGCAGCACCGTCGAACTCGCGCCCGCGGGCACGCTGACCGGCCTGGTCAAGCGCCAGCTCAAGGGCGTCGTCACCACAACCACCGCGCTGAAGACGCCGGCCGAGCTGGCGAAGCTGCGCGAGGAGGACGCCCAGTGACCGACCGTCCCAGCCTGCGCCAGAGCACGGGCCCCACCAGCACCCGGATCCTCGGCGTCGGCAGCCACCAGCCGGAGAGGGTCGTGACCAACGACGACCTCTCCCAGCTCATGGACACCAACGACCAGTGGATCCGCGAGCGCGTGGGCATCATCGAGCGCCGCTTCGGGAACAAGGACGAGCTGCTCGTCGACTTCGCCGTCGCCGCCGGCACCGCCGCGCTGGAAGACGCGGGCGTCGACCCGTCCGAAGTGGACACGGTCATCCTGCCGAACTGCACGATGCCCTCGCCCATCCCGAACGCGGCCGGCCAGGTCGCCGCGCGGCTCGGCATCCCGAGCCCCGGCGCCTTCGACATCAACGCCGCGTGCGCCGGCTTCTGCTATGGCCTCGGCGTGGCGTCGGACCTGATCCGCGCCGGCTCCGCGAAGAAGGTGCTCGTGATCGGCGCCGAGAAGCTCACCGACGTGGTGGACCCGACCGACCGCGCCAACGCGATCATCTTCGCCGACGGCGCGGGCGCCGCGGTGGTCGGCGGCTCCGACGAGCCGGGCATCGGCCCGGTCGTGTGGGGCAGCGCGGGCGACCTCGTGGACCTGATCTACATGCGCGACGAGAAGTGGATCTACCAGGAGGGCCAGTCGGTCTTCCGGTGGGCGACCACGAAGATCGCGCCGATCGCGATGCGCGCGCTGGAGGCCGCGGGCCTGCAACCGTCCGATGTGGACGTGCTGATCCCGCACCAGGCCAACCTGCGCATCGTCGAGTCGATCGCGAAGAAGCTGCGCGCCGCCGGCGCGCGCGAGGACATGGTCGTGGCCGACGACATCAAGTACTCCGGCAACACCTCGTCGGCGTCGATCCCCCTGGCGCTGGACCACATGCGCAAGGCCGGTACCGCGAAGCCGGGCGACGTCGTGCTGGCGATCGGTTTCGGCGCCGGGCTCTCGTATGCCGGGCAGGCCTTCGTCTGCCCCTGATGGATACTTCCCTCGCGGGCGCTGTGCCCGCGAGGTGGACCTGTAGAAGAACCGAGAAGGGAACAACTCCAATGGCTGACAACGCTGAGATCCTCGCCGGCCTCGCCGAGATCGTCGAAGAGGTGGCCGGTGTGGCTCAGGACGACGTCACCGCCGAGAAGTCGTTCGTGGACGACCTGGACATCGACTCGCTGTCGATGGTCGAGATCGCCGTGCAGGCCGAGGACAAGTTCGGCGTCAAGATCCCGGACGACGAGCTCGCCAACCTGAAGACCGTGGGCGACGCGGTGAACTACGTGTCCGCCAACTCGAAGTAAGTCCTCTCCGTACCCGGGCCGGGGATGCTCCCCGGTCCGGAGCCGAGACCTTGTGGAGACTCCCATGAGCAACATCGACGTCGTGATCACCGGTATGGGGGCGACCACGCCCCTCGGCGGGGACGTCGCGTCCACCTGGGACGGCCTGCTGTCCGGCCGCAGCGGCATCCGCCCGCTGACCGCGGACTGGGTCGAGGAACTCGGCCTGCCCGTGAAGATCGGGGCGACGCTGGCCGTCGATCCGTCCGAGGTCCTGCCGCGGGTCCAGGCCCGCCGGCTGGACCGGTGCGAGCAGGTGGCGATCATCGCCGCCCGCCAGGCCTGGGCCGACGCGGGGTTCGCGGAGCAGACCGACGAGCACACCGACGTCGAGCCGGAACGCCTTGGCGTGTCGATCGGCACCGGTGTCGGTGGCCCGATGACGCTGCTGAGCCAGAACGACCTGTTGCACCAGCAGGGGCTCCGCAAGGTGTCGCCGCTCACCGTGCCGATGCTGATGCCCAACGGGCCGGCGGCGCACGTGAGCATCGACCTCAAGGCGCGAGCGGGGGTCCACTCGCCCGCTTCGGCCTGCGCCTCCGGCGCCGAGGGCATCGCCACCGGCTACGAGATGATCCGCTCCGGCCGGGCCGATGTCGTGGTCGCCGGCGGGACCGAGGCGTGCATCCACCCGATCACCCTCGCGGGCTTCGCCCAGGCGCGCACGGTGTCGACCCGCAACGACGACCCGGCGGCCGCGTCCCGGCCGTTCGACGCCGGCCGCGACGGCTTCGTGCTCGGCGAAGGCGCCGGGGTGGTCGTGCTGGAGCGGGCCGACCTCGCCAGGGAGCGCGGTGCGCGGATCTACGCGAAGCTCGCCGGCTACGGCATCACGTCCGACGCCTACCACATCACGGGCAACCACCCGGAAGGCATCGGGCAGATCGCGGCGATGCGGGCGGCCATGAGCATGGCCGGCCTGTCCCCGGCGGACGTCGGTCACGTCAACGCGCACGCGACGTCCACTGTGGTCGGTGACATCGGCGAGGCGGCGGCGATCCGCAAGGCCGTGGGCGACCACGCCGTGGTCACCGCTCCGAAGGGCGCGCTCGGCCACCTCGTCGGCGGTGCCGGCGCGGTCGAGGGCATCGCCACGATCCTCGCGATCTACGAAGGCGTGGTGCCCGCCACGCTGAACCTCACCGACCTCGACCCGAAGGTGCAGCTCGACGTGGTGTCGGGCGAGAACCGCAAGGTCGAGCTCACCGCGGCGCTCAGCAACTCGTTCGGCTTCGGCGGTCACAACACCGCCCTGCTGTTCACACCGGCCGCCTGATCGGTTCCACCGCAACGAATCAGGGCCCCTCCCGTCGTGGGAGGGGCCCTGATTCGTTGTCCGGACCAAGGTTGGTTCAGCATTTCTCTTGTTCGGGCAAGGTTCCGCCGGTGACGGTGTCGATCTTGTACCCGCCGCCTTCGAGGATCATCGGCAGCACCAGGCGCCACCGGATGCAGCCCTCCTTGAGCGCTTCCGGTGCCTCGTTGGACGACTGCGTGCTGGTGAAGCCCACGAGCACTCGCAGCGACGAGCCGGCGCCGGGTTCGATGCGGTACAGCAGGATGCTGCCGTCCTTCGTGGACCTGTAATCACTCGTCCACTTCGTGCGGGGGTTGTCCGCGATCCGAGCGTTGCTGACCGAGCGCGTCCATTGGTCGTAGTCGTGGCGGTTGATGCCGTCGAAGTAGTCCTGCAGCACGGTGCGCACGGCTTCGCCCTCCGGGTGCCGGGCGGCGTCGTCGGTGACCTTGACGTCACCGGGGCCGGGCTGGTCGTTCTTGTCCACCGGCGTCGGCGTCGTGGGGACGATGGAGCCGGCGGTGTCGACCACCGGGCGGCGGTACAGCTCGCGCGCGAGCAGGCCACCGCCGACGGTGATCGACAACACCACGACGAGGACGGGTACCAGCCACCGCTGGCGGGCGGGTGCGGGCGGACGAGCGATCACCCCCGAGAGGGTACCCACCCGCCCGCGGGCGTCACCCGACCTGGTGCAGCCACGTGACAGGAGCGCCGTCGCCGGCGTGGCGGTAGGGCTCGAGCGCCTCGTCCCAGCTCGCCGCGAGCAGCTCATCCAGCTTGTGGGCCAGGGACTCCCCGCCACGGGTCATGCTCACGAGGGCACGCAGCTGGTCCTCACCCACCACGATGTCGCCGTTGGCGCTGGTCCGGCCGTGCCACAGGCCCAGTCCTGGCGCGAAACAGAACCGTTCGCCGTCGACACCGGCACTGGGTTCCTCGGTGACCTCGAAGCGCAGCATCGGCCACGCCTTGAGCGCCGAGGCCAGTCTGCCCGCGGTACCGGAAGGCGCGCGCCAGCCGCACTCGGCACGCAGCTGTCCGGGACTGGCGGGCTGCGCCGTCCACTTCAGCTCGACTCGGGCCCCGAGGGTGCCCGAAATAGCCCACTCGACGTGCGGACACACCGCAGACGGCGACGAGTGGACGTACACCACGCCTCGGGTGTTGCCACGAGTGCTCACTGCTGACCTCCGCTTGCTCGACGAGGGACGTCTTCCCCTACGACCTCTCGAGCTTCGCTTCGGCTTGTGGGCCTTCCATGCCACTCCCCGATCTGTGTAGCACATTCTGCACCCCAACCGTGCCGTTTGGCCACACGAACACCACAAGTCGCATGGGAGTCCCTCCTTGAGGAGGGAGGCTCGCCGACGCGTCCGCGTGTAGCACGGATCTGCGGGGTCGGCACGCTAGCGTGGGCCGCGAAACGGACGAGGTGAGGAGGGTTTCGGTGCGACTGGTCCGCCTCGGGCAGCAGCCATCGCGCGTCGCCGAGGATGTGCGGGCGGCACTGGCCTCCCTCGGCCGCGGCAGCACCGTGATCGGTGGCGTGGCCCTGATCGGCGCCCGCCCGGCCGGCGGCGAGCGCGCCGTCGAGGCCGTGGTGGTGCTACCGAAAGGTGTGCTCATCGTGATCGGTGTCGACCTGCCCGACCCCGCGCTGCGCCTCGAAGCGCCCCTCGGTGGCCCGTGGAAGGCCGACGGCTGGCCACTGGTCCACGGGGACGAGGCCGTCAACCCCGCCACCGAAGCCCTGGACCTCTCGGCCGAATGCGAACGCCGCATCGCCGAGCTGGCGCCGGGTTCCGGCCCGGTGGGCACGATCGTGGCGGTCGGGCCGTACGTCGAAACGGTCGACCAGCCGCCCGCGGACCTCGCCGGGCCGGTGCGCGTGCTGCACCCGACGCCGACGACCATGCTGGCCGCGACGGTGTCGCTGGCCACGGCGCGGAGCCCGCGGTCGCTGGACCAGGCGCGGGCGCTGATCGGTGCGCTGGCGCCGGACGCGCCGGCGATGTCGGACGAGGTACTGCTGGGTGAGGGGTTCGTCCGGTACACGGACGATCCGCCGGTTCCTGCAGTGGTGCCTGCTCCTGTTTCGGCTCCTGCTCCTGCTTCCGGTGTGTCGAAGCCTGCGCAGCGCACGCGCATCACCTCGGTGCCGCCGCCACCGCCGGTCATCCCGACCACCCGGCCCGTGCCGCACGTCGCCACGCCTTCCCTGGCGGGCATTCCGGCCGAGGCACCGGCTTTCTCCGGTTCGTCCACTTCGGCCACTTCCCCGGCCGCTGTTCCAGACCAGACCGGCCACCTCGCCACCGCACCCACCCCATCAACGGCGGCACCAGGCTCGTCCACTTCGGCCACTCCCCCGGCCGCTGTTCCAGACCAGGCCAGCCACCTCGCCACCGCACCCACCCCATCAACGGCGGCACCAGGCTCGTCCACTTCGGCCACTCCGCCCTTCCCCGCGGCCGTCCCCCCGGCGGCGGCGGAAACCACCGGCACCGAGCCGGACCCGGCGATCCACCTCGCCGACGCCCCGACGGAGTCCACCACCCCACCGACCTTCCCCGGCGCGCCGGGCGACTCCGCCTCGCCTGCCGTGGCCGAGGAATCGGCTGCGTCGGCGGATCAGCCCGGCAACGCGACCTTCCCCGCTGCGGCGGGTACGGCTGGTTCGCCGGCCGCCGCGGAGTCGATCACCGAGCCTGAGCAGGCGATTCCTCTCACCGACGGGCCGACCGAGTCCACTGCCGCGCCGAGGTTCCCCGGCGCGGAGGCGAACGGTCCGTCCACTTCAGGCGGTGGCCGGGGTGATTCGTTGGAGTCGGCGGCGACGGAGAAGATGACGTCACCGAAGCAGAGTGGGCCGAATCAGCGTGGGCAACGGCCGGCTGCGCAGCGAGCGGCGCCTGCGCCGAGGCCGGCCCCGCCGGGGAATGGCCACGGCGGGCCGACTGGCACTCCCCCTGCGACGCCCGGTGGAAAGCCGCCGGTCTCCGCTGGTTCAACGTCTCCTGTCTCTGCCGGCGGTAAGCCTCCTGTCGGTCCTGGTGGAACGTCTCCCCACTTCGCCGGTGCTAAGTCGCCTCTCGCTGCTGGGGGAACGTCTCCCGAGTTCGCTGGTGGCAAGCCGCCGGTCGCTCCGGCCGGACAGTCTTCTGTCGCTGCTGGGGGCAAGGCCGCAGTCGGTCCTGGCGGCAAGCCCGCCGTGGTCGGCACCAACGCCGGTGGCAAGCCGCCCGCGCCGGCAGCTCGGCGAGGTGCCACGGCGAGCGTGACCGGAGCGAGCCCGTCGAGGGCCGTGTCGTCGGCTCCGTCGGCCTCCGGGTCGGTGGAGGTGCCCGCGGGTGGCGGTGCGCCGCCGCGGGAGAAGGAGCAGTCGCGGACCGTGCGCTGGGTGCCGGTGGCCGCGATCGGCTTGCTGGCGATCCTTCTGGTGACGGCGATCGTCGTGGCGGCGACCGGCGGTGGCGGGGGCGGCGAGGCCGCTCCGGCGCCCAGCTCGAGCGCACGCCCGGTGCCGCCGCCCGCGGCCGTGAGCAGCGCGCCCGCGAGCAGCGCGGCGCCGAGCCTGTCGTTCGAAGCGCGGGCGAGCAGTTCGGATCAGCGGTGCGCGTCGCACGCGTTCGGAGACGTGCAGGCCAGCCTGCAGCAGACGAGCTGCTCCGCCGTCAGCCGCGCCAGCTACACGGCCCTGGTCGACGGGCGCGCCGCCGCCGTGACGATGGCCGTGGTCCAGTTCCCCGACGCCGCCCAGGCCACGCACTTCAAACAGGTCGCCGACACCCCGGGCGGCGGCGGCATCCTCGACGTCGCCACCGAGACCGGCAAATGGCCGGGCCCGCCCCCGCAGTTCGACAGCGCCGCCTACGCCAGCAAACTCGACGGCAACGGCGTCCGGCTGGTGCAGGTCGTGTGGCAGTCCGGTCCGTCCACTCCGGACGACCCCGGCCTCACCCGCGCCGCCCAGGGCGCCCTCGCGATCGTCATGCCCGCCTGACCGCAGCCGACCCCCTGGCGACCGGCACACGAAGTCGCGCCGGCCGCTCCCGCCCGCGGGCCGTCCCTGCCCGCCCCACAGCCAAACCCGGCCCGCAGCGAACCGCCACACACCGCACCGCCCCCGGGCAACCGCACGCGGCCGCCGAAACACCCCAGACCACGCAACCCACGACGCACCCGCGGTGATCCTGCCTGCCGAACCACCACCCACCCCGAACCCAGCGCCTTCGCACAGCAAACCGCCCCCACACCGCACCGCCACCGCACAACCGCACGTGGCCGCCGAAACACCCCAGACCACGCAACCCAGCGGGTCCCCGGCAATCACCGGGGACCCGCCACTTTCACCCAGCCCTGCCTACAGGCCGTAAGCCTCCAGCAGCCGCAGCCAGACCTCGCTGATCGTCGGGAACGCGGGGACCGCGTGCCACAGGCGGTCGAGGGGAACTTCGCCCACGACGGCGATCGTCGCGGAGTGCAGCATTTCGGCGACGTCCTGGCCGACGAAGGTGACGCCCAGCACCACGCCGCGGTCGGTGTCGACGACCATGCGGGCCTTGCCGGTGTAGCCGTCGGCGGACAGCGCCGAGCCGGCGACCGCGATGTCGATGTCGACGACGCGGTCGGCCGAGCCCTCGCGGGCCTCTGTGAGGCCGACGGAGGCCACCTCGGGGTCGGTGAAGATGACCTGCGGCACGGCGTGGTGGTCGGCGGTCGCGCTGTAGCGGCTCCACGGCGCGGTGGAGATGTCCTCACCGCGGCCGCGCGCGGCGACGCTGTCGCCGGCCACGCGGGCGGCGTACTTGCCCTGGTGGGTCAGCAGCGCGCGGCCCGTCACGTCGCCGGCGGCGTAGAGCCAGCCACCGTCCACGGCGGACACGCGTCCGCTCTCGTCCACCTCGAGCGGGCCTTCCGTGGGCAGGCCGAGGACCTCAAGCCCGACGTTGCCGGTCGCGGGCACGCGGCCCGTGGCCAGCAGCAACTCGTCGACCACCAGGTCCTCGCCGCCAGTGAGCTTGAGCGAGGCGCCGCCGCCGTCCACAGCGGACACCTTGTCGATGCCCGAGCCGGTGTGCACGGTCACGCCGTCGGCGCGCAGGCCGGCGAGCACCAGGTCGCCCGCGAACTCCGGCAGCCGCGGCAGCGGGCGCTCGCCCGTGATGATCAGGTGCACCTGCGCACCCAGTCGCGCCCACGCCTGCGCCATCTCCACGCCGACGACGCCACCGCCCAGCACGCCGAGCCGCGCGGGCACGGCCGACGAGGACGTCGCGTCGCGCGAGCCCCACGGCTTGATCGTGTCGAGGCCGGGGATCGGCGGGTGGTGCGGCACGCTGCCGGTGCAGACGATCACGCCGTGGCGCGCGGTGAGCACCAGCCCGTCGGACAGCGTCACCTCCCGTTCACCGGAAATCCGACCGTGGCCGCGGATCGGCTCGACGCCGACCCCGCGCGCCCAGTCCACCTGGCCGTGGTCCTGCCCCTGCGGGTCGTCGCGGCCGGTGAACGAGTCCCGGCGGGCGAGTACTTGCGCCGGGTCGAGCGCGTCGCCGACCACCACCCCCGGCATGCGCTTGGCCGCGGCGAGCAGGTTCCCCGGGCGCAGCAACGCCTTGCTCGGAATGCACGCCCAGTACGAGCACTCACCGCCGAACAACTCGTGGTCGATGAGCGCCACCTTGAACCCGCCTCTGGCGGCGCGTTCCGCGGCGACTTCACCGACCGGGCCGGCCCCGAGCACCACGACGTCGAAAGTCTGTTCTGACATGGGTTCAGCGCACACCACCGCGCGGCTTCACGCAAGCCAGCCGTTATCCTCTTCCACGAGCTGCAAGAAATCGGCGATACCGGGTGACCGGGTCGTCGCCGTGCCGATTGCACGCACGACCACGATCGAGCACGGAGGGCTTTCGCATGGCCAAGAACACCGCCGTCCACGTGTTGGACGACCTCACCGGCGAACCCGCCGCCGAGACGGTGGGCTTCGGCCTCGACGGGCTCGACTACGAGATCGACCTCTCCGCCCACAACGCCGCGGCACTGCGGGAAATCTTCGATCCGTATGTGACGAACGGCCGTCGGACGGGTGGGCGCAAGCAGCGACCGCGGATGGTGGCGGGGGCGAAAGCCGTGGAACCACAGGAAGTTCCGCCGAAGGCCAAGCCCGCCAGGCGCGCCGCCGCAGCGGTGAAGACGCCGGCCCGCCCGGCCAAGCAGGCCGAACCGGCGCCGAAGACCACGCGGGCCAAGCAGGCTCAGCCGGTGAAAAACGCGACCGCGGACCCGAAAGCCGTGGTGAAGACCACTGAGCCGAAGCCGGCCCGACGTCCGGTGAAGAAGATCCCCGCCGTCACGTTCTCCGCCGGCGAATAGCGCTCACCGGCGCTGTTTGCCGTCCGCGTGCCAGCCGTCGTAGTGGTAGCGCGTGTCCAGCAACACGCGCTGCCGCTCGAGCTCCGCGTCCGTCGGCGGCCGCGGCACGAGCGGGCCGAGCAGCCCGGCGGCGGCGGCGCGCACCACCGACTCCACCTCGCCTTCGGCCGGGCGCACGCCGTGGTCGACCAGCGCGGCGACCTTGCTGCGGTGCGAGTCGAGCGGCTTCGGGTCCGGCGGCGGCCCGGTGAGGTAGGCGCCGACGCGCGCGGCATCGGTGTCGATCAGCAGCGTCGAGTGAGCCAGCAGCCCGTTCTTGGTCCGGAACACCGCGAACCCGCACAGCTTCGCATCACCCACGAACAGGCCGCGCTCACCGAGCCGCGGCGGCAGGCCGAGCTTCTCGACGGCCGCCGACATCACCAGCCCGAGCATCTCCAGAGGCCGGTCGGCCGGGCCGGGCAGCACGAGCGTGACGTTGAGGTTGCCCGGGTCGTGGAACACCGTGCCGCCACCACTGGCCCGGCGCAGCACCGGCACGCCGTCACGTTCGCACTCGGCCACGCGCACCTCGCGCGCCACCTTCTGCCCGCGGCCGACGACCACGCTCACGGGATTGCGCCAGAGCCACAGCACCGGCGCGGCCGGGCCTTCCCGCAGCAGCGCCTCGTCGAACGCCAGGTTCTCCGCCGGGTCGCTGAACTCCGCACGCACGTCCGACACGGTGTCCACAGCGCTCCTCCGCGACCTCGCCCGCCGAAGATCCGGCGTCCCCGAAGAACAGGCTGGTCGACGAGATCGTAGCTCCCGGGCGTCGGCTCTCGGCTAGGCGGACGGACGCCAGTGCGGCACGCCGACGAGGATCATCCGCAGGCGCTTGCGGGCCAGCTCCAACGTGCGTTCGTCGGCTTCGCGGTCGCCGTGGCGGACGTCGAGCAGGTCGACGACCGTCGCGAGCATGGCCGTGACAATGAGGTCGGCCAGCGCGTGGAGGTCTTCAGTGGGCCACTCACGCAGGTGGTCGAAGCGGGCGAGGTCGATGGCCAGGTCGCTGGAGAACAGCCGCAGCTCCACGCCGATGGCGCGCGCCACCGGGCCGGTGCCGGCATAGCGCTCGCGCGTGACGAATCGGAAGTGGTCCTCGTGCGCTCGCACGTGCTCGTACAGCGTGCGCACGGACGCGTCGATCATGCCGTGGTGGCTCACGGGCTCGGTGCGAGCGGAGCGGATCATGCCGCGCAGCGTGCGCGTGGTCTCCTCGACCAGCGCGACGCCGAGCTCGTCCATCGAGGTGAAGTGCCGGTAGAACGCGGTGGGCACGATGCCCGCGTGCTTGGTGACCTCACGCAGCGACAGGCTGCCGAACCCGCGGTCGGCGAGCAGCTCCAGTGCGGCGTCGAGCAGCGCCTGGCGGGTGCGCTGCTTGCGCTCCTGCCGGCTCACCGCCGCCGGCATCTCCGCTTGGGACACGTCCGGCAGCGTACTGACCCCTTCAGGATGGTCCACGTCACATCACCTCGCTCCCGCGTTGACAGCCACCCGGGCCGTGCCCCCACACTAGCGAGTGTACAGATGTGCACTCAAACTCGGAGGGCGTGATGACAGCTTTGCTCCCGCAGCGGCTGCGCGGGCTCGCCTCGCTCGCCGAGGCCCTGCTCACCCCGCACGGCGCCGACCGCTACCTGGAACTACTCGATCCGATGCTGGTCCGGCGCGAGATCCGCGGCCGCGTCGTCGACGTCCGGCACCAGACGCCGGACACGGTCACGTTCACCGTCCGCCCGAACCGCGCGTGGCAGGGCTTCGAGGCCGGGCAGTACGTGCGCCTGACCGTGGAGATCGACGGCGTCCGGCGCACCCGCTGCTACTCGCCGTGCGGGCCGGGTGGCGGCGACCTCGAGTTCACCGTGAAGGCCGATCCGCAGGGCCTCGTGTCGCGCCACCTGCACGCCACCACTCGCGTCGGGACGGTCTTCGGGCTCTCCGCCGCGGGCGGGGAGTTCACACTGCCCTCGCCGCGGCCGGAGCGGATCGTGCTGGTCAGCGGCGGCAGCGGCATCACGCCGGTGCTCGCGATGGCGCACCGGCTCGTCGCCGAGGGGCACCGCGGCGAGGTCGTGTTCCTGCACTACGCCAACGCCGCCGACGACGTGCTCTACCGCGCCGAGCTGGCCGGGCTCGCCCAGCGCCACCGCGGGTTCCGGGTGGTCCACGCGTACACCCACGGCCGGGGCGGCGACCTGCACGGGTTCTTCTCGAAGCAGCACCTGGAGCGGGCCGCGCCGTGGTTCCGCGACGCCGAGACGTTCGTCTGCGGCCCGAAACCGCTCATGGACTCGGCCCGCGAACTGTTCGAGGCTGAAGGCCTCGGTGAACGACTGCACACCGAAGAATTCACGGCACCACCGTTGGTCTTCGACACGAGCGCGGCCGAGGGCACCGTGCGGTTCGCGCGCAGCGGCCGGGAATGCGCCAACTCGGGCATGCCGCTGCTGGAGCAGGCCGAGGCCGCGGGCCTGTCGCCGGAGCACGGGTGCCGCATGGGCATCTGCTTTTCCTGCACCCAGGTGAAGACCGCCGGGCGCGTGCGCAACGCCCGCACCGGCGAGGTCTCCGGCGAAGCGAACGAAGAGATCCAGCTCTGCATCAGCGTCCCGGTCGGGGACGTCGAGATCAACGCCTGAGCGTCGGCGTGACGCACACCATGCCCCGCCCGATCGCGACGCCCGACCGGGTGCGGGTGTCCCGCAAGACACAGGAGGTACGCCATGACAGGACTTCAGGACCGCCTCACGCCGGAGCAGATCAAGGAGTTCGGCCGCGAGCTCGACGCGCTGCGCCGGCGCGTCGTCGACGACCTCGGCGAGGCCGACGTCGAGTACATCCGCACGATCATCAAGACCCAGCGCGGGCTGGAGGTCGCCGGGCGGGGGCTGCTGTTCGCCGGCTTCCTGCCGCCCGCCTGGGTCGCCGGCGTCGCGGCGCTGTCGCTGGCCAAGATCCTCGACAACATGGAGATCGGCCACAACGTGATGCACGGCCAGTACGACTGGACGCGGATCCCGGAGCTGAGCTCGCAGCGCTTCGAATGGGACAACGTCGCGCCCGCCGAGAACTGGCGGCATTCCCACAACTACCTGCACCACACGTTCACGAACATCCTCGACAAGGACCGTGACATCGGTTACGGCATCCTGCGGATGGACGCGGCCCAGAAGTGGCACCCGTACTACCTCGGCAACCCCGTGTACGCGACGCTGCTGGCCCTGCTGTTCCAGTGGGGCGTGATGCTGCACGACCTCGAAATCGAGCGGGTTTTCAAGGGCGAGCGCACGTGGGCAGAAAACGTGCCGGTGCTGCGCAAGATCGTGCGCAAGGCCGCGCGCCAGATCGGCAAGGACTACGTGCTCTTCCCGCTGCTGACGGGCCCGCTCGCGCCGCTGACGCTGGTCGGCAACGCGAGCGCGAACCTCGTGCGCAACCTGTGGGCGTTCGCGATCATCTTCTGCGGCCACTTCCCCGCCGACGTCGAGAGCTTCTCCCAGGAAGAGACCGATTTCGAGTCGCGGGGCCAGTGGTACCTGCGCCAGATCCTCGGCTCGGCCAACATCACCGGCGGCCCGCTGTTCCACATCCTTTCGGGGAACCTCTCGCACCAGATCGAGCACCACCTGTTCCCCGACATCCCGGCGCGGCGCTACCCCCAGATCGCGGCCGAGGTTCGCGAGATCTGCGAGCGTTACGGCCTGCCGTACAACACCGGGCCGCTGCGCAAGCAGCTGTGGTCGGTGGCCAAGAAGATCGTGAAGCTGGCGCTTCCCGGAACGCCTTCGGGCGGCCCGGAGGTTACGGTGGATCCCGACCGGCAACTCCGAGCAGCCTGAGGAACCTCACATGGTGGGTCAGTTCGAAAGCGGCAAGGACACGGTGCAGGAGCTCACGGAATCCGCGGCCACCCACATCGGGGCGATCGCGACGATCATCACCGGCGCCGTACGCGACATCGCGCGCGAAACCGGCAGCTGGCTCACCGACGTGATCGAGATGAGCGAAGCCTCGCAACGAGCCCGCGAGGACAACGCCCGTGGCCACACCGCTCACCCAGCCGAGCAGCGTCCCGAAGAACACTGACGTGCCGGGCCGGGCGGGGGAAATCCCCCACCCGGTCCAGGGCGAACCCGGTGGTCGGCCGGCCTTGTGGCGGGCAGACTTCGGGGCATGACTTCTCGGGCCGCGGACGCGCGCACGCCGCGGCGCGGGTGGTGGCCCGGGCCGCCGCTGCAGACGCGGGCGGAAGCGGCGTGGCTGGTGGCGGCCGGGGTGCTGTCGCCGCTCGCGCTCGTCGTCGTGCTCGCCGGGCTCGCGATCGGCGTCGCCTTGAGCCCGCTCGGGCTGGGGCTGCTGGTGCTGGCGGGGGTCGTGCGAGGATGCGGCTGCTCGGGGGCTTGCACCGGCGGCTGGCGGGCGTGTTGCTCGACGCACCGCTGCGCGCACCGGCGCCGGTGACCCTGCGGCCCGGGCTGTGGCACTGGCTGGTCGCGCGGCTCGGCGACCGGCACGCATGGCGTGCGGGTGCGTACCTCGTGCTTCGCGTCCCGATCTCGTTCGCCGGGTTCGCCGTGGCCGGGTCGCTCCTGGTGTTCGGCGTCGCGGCGGCGAGCTACCCGGCGTTGTGGTTCTTCACGCGCGACGTGCTGCCGGTCTACAACATCGTCAGCCGCACGTGGCCGGGCACGGTGCTGTGGGCGGTCGGCGGTGTGATCGCGCTGGCCGCCCTGCCGTGGGTCGTGCACGCGCTGGCGCTCCTCGATCGGCAGCTCGGGCGGCTGCTGCTGTCCGGGCCCGGGCTGTTGCAGCGCCTGCGGTTCCTGGAGGAGACGCGGGCGACGGCGCTCGAGGACGCGGCGCAGCGGTTGCGCCGCATCGAACGCGACCTGCACGACGGGGCCCAGGCGCAGCTCGTCGCGATGGCGATGAAACTGGGACTGGCCAAGGAAGAGCTGGCCACGGACACCGTCGACCTCGACCAGGTGCGCACACTCGTCGAGACCGCGCACGGCAACGCCAAGCAGGCTCTGGTGGAGCTGCGCGACCTCGCGCGCGGCATCCACCCGGCCGCGCTGGACAAGGGACTCGACGTCGCACTGTCCACTGTGGCCAGTTCAGCCGGGATGACCGCGACGGTGTCCGTGCGGCTGGGCCGCCGCCCGCCGCCGTCGCTGGAGGCAGTGGTGTACTTCGCGGCCGCGGAGCTGATGACGAACGTGGCGAAACACTCAGGAAAGCCTTGCACCGTCCGGATCGACGAGCACGACGACGTACTGCGTCTGACCGTCACCGACCCCGGTCCCGGTGGCGCGGCGGTGGTGCCCGGCGGCGGGCTGGCCGGGATCGCGGAGCGGCTGCGGCCGGTGGACGGCGAGCTGACCGTGGCGAGCCCGCCCGGCGGCCCGACCGTGGTCACGGCCGAAGTCCCCCTGCCTCGCTAGGCTGGCGGCAGGGGGACGCATGCGGATCGTGATCGCCGAGGACTCGACCATCCTGCGCCAGGGCCTGGTCGAGCTGCTGGGCCTGCGCGGCCACGACGTCGTCGCGGCGGTGAAGGACGCCGCGGAGCTGCGAGCGGCCGTGCGCGCGCACCGGCCCGACGTGTCCGTGGTCGACATCCGCATGCCGCCTTCGCACACCGACGAGGGCCTGCGCGCGGCGATCGAGCTGGGCGAGGAGCTGGCCGGCTGCGCCATCCTGCTGTTCTCGCAGTACGTGGAGACGAAGTACGCCAAGCAGCTGCTCGCCGACCAGGCGGGCGCCGTCGGCTACCTGCTGAAAGATCGCGTCGCGGAGGTCTCCGACTTCCTCGACGCGCTGCGCCGAGTCGCGGCCGGCGAGACGGTGCTGGACCCCGAAGTCGTGCGCCAGCTCTTCGCCGCCACCGGCCGGTCGGGCCCGCTCGCGGAGCTGACCGCCCGCGAACGCGAAGTGCTCGACCTGATGGCGCAGGGCCGGTCCAACTCCGCCATCGCCGCGGACCTGTTCCTCTCGGCGGGCTCCGTGGAGAAGTACGTGACGAGCATCTTCGCCAAGCTGGGCCTGCCGCCGTCGGAGGGCCACAACCGCCGGGTGCTGGCGGTGCTCCGCTACCTGGGTGTCTGAGACGCTGTCGGTATGTACTCCACCGAGCTCGAAGTGCACACGGGCAACACCGCCGTGGTGCACGACCTGACCCACGAGGCCGAGCAGTTCCTGCGCGACGCCGACGCCACCGACGGCCTGCTGCACGTCTGGGTACCGCACGCGACGGCCGGCCTCGCGATCCTCGAGACCGGCGCCGGCAGCGACGACGACCTGCTCGCCGCACTGGAGGACATCCTCCCCCGCGACGCGCGCTGGCGGCACCGCCACGGCAGCCCGGGCCACGGCCGCGACCACGTGCTGCCGGCGCTGGTACCGCCGTACGCGACGATCCCCGTGCTGGGCGGCGTGCTCGCGCTGGGCACCTGGCAGTCGATCTGCCTCGTCGACACCAACGTCGACAACGCCGTGCGCAAGATTCGCTTCAGTTTTCTTTGCGGCTGACTTGTCTGCCCCGCCTGTGTCGTTGGCCCCGGCGGAGCCGGGGCGGCGAGATCGCCATTGAGCCGGCTTCCGGATGGGGCGCTCGGATCGGCCGGGGGTCGATCGCACCGCCCCATCCCGAAGCCGACGCGAACTCGCTGGTGGGCGCCTCGGCAGGGTGAGATGGGTGGCGGCGCCGGATATCAGCCGGTCGCGACCTCGATGCGCCGTGCCGTGGGCTGCGGTTCGGGTGGCTCGGGCCGCGGGCGGCGCGGCCAGAGTGCCAGGGCCAGGCCGACCGCGAGCAGCCCGGTCAGGGTCCAGAAGCCCGTCGTCACGTCCGGGGCGTCCGGTACGCCCTGCAGCAGGCTGCGCAGGCCTTCGGTCGAGAAGCGGAACGGCGTCCACGACCACAGCAGCGCGCGGTAGGCCGGATTGAGCAACTCGGGCACCTGCCCGGCCACCGCGGGCGCCACGAGGCACAGGTGCGCCAGGATGGCCAGGGCTCGCAGACCGAGCAGCCGCAGCAGACCGGCTTGCAGCGCGGCGAACGAGATGACCGTGAGGAACAGGAAGCCGAGCACGTCCCAGGTCAGCGGCAACGTCGAGTCCCACAGGGCGGCGAAGCCCACGAGCACGCCCGTCACCAGCACGCCACTGCCCAGCACCTGCGCCAGGCGAACCGGAACACTGACGCGCCGGCCGGCGCTGAGCCGCACCAGGACGGCACCGGCGACGAGCGAGCCCAGCCACGCGAGCGCGCTGGCGGCCGGCGGCACGATCCGGCCCGCGACGCTCGCCGGGTGCAGCATTTCGAGCCGCGGCTCGCCGGGCAGCCACCGGGCCGCACCCGCGAGAACCTGCTGCGCCACCTGCGTGCCTGCCGGGTTCACCGCGCCGGAGAGCACGACGGTGGCGGCCGGGCCAGGACGGAGCTCCAGGACTCCGTAGACCTCCTTGTCCGCCAACACGTTCCGGGCCACGGCCGGATCGGCGACGCGCCAGTCGAGCTGCGTGCCGCCGTAGGAGGTGATCTGGCGCGCCAGCCCGGCCACCGGTGGGGGCGCCGAAACGGCGACGGGCACGCGATCGGGCGCGACCGTGGCCTGCGCCCCGAAGGTCAGGACCCCAGCACCACAGCGGCGAGCGCACCCGCCAGCACCGCGACCAGGGCGAACGCACCCACGGGGCGTCGGGCAGCAGCCGGCATGACCGCCTCCCAGCAATTCTTCCTATGTTGAATTATGACCAATGAAGTCGCGCCCTCCAGAAAGTCAACAGACGTTGAATACTTCCGCCGGTACCCTCACGGCCGTGACGACGACGCACGCGCACCGGCTGGTGCTCTGGGACATCGACCACACGCTCGTGGACCTCACGGGCGTCGGCAGCAGCTGGTACGCCACGGCGCTCACGGCCATGGGCACCGAGCTGCGCACCCACCCCGACTACGGCGGGCGCACCGAGCGTGCGATCACCGCCGACATCCTCACCACGCACGGCATCGAGGCGACCGAGGAGAACATCCAGCGCCTCTGGAGCGAGCTGATCGCCGTGGCCGACGAGGCCCGCGCCACGCTGCACGAGGCCGGCCGGGCGCTCGACGGCGCGGCGGCGGCGCTGGCCGCGATGGCCGGCCACGGCGCCGTGCAGACGCTCGTCACCGGCAACCTGCCGGAGATCTCGCTGCACAAGCTCGCCGCGTTCGGCCTCGACGAGCACCTGGAGCTCGAGATCGGTGGGTACGGCTCGCTCTCGGCGCACCGGCCCGACCTCGTCCCCCACGCCGTGGCCGCGGCGGCCGCCAAGCACGGCACGGCGTTCGCGCCCGGCGACATCGTGGTGATCGGCGATACCCCGAACGACGTGAAGGCCGCCCTCGACAACGGTGCCGTCGCGGTCGCCGTCGCCACCGGGCACTACAGCGCCGAAGAGCTCGCGGCCTCGGGTGCCCACACGGTGCTGCCCGATCTCGCCGACCTCGACTCGGTGCGCAAGGCCGTGCTCGGCTGAGCGGCCCAACCCCTGTTTTCGCCCCGCACGGGGGTTTCGGCGCGCGCCCAGGCCGCCGTGCGGGATCCCGCCGCTGCTCGGGCAGTGTTCCCTGAGCCCGCATCCGCCATCGGGTCAAGGTTTTCCCTCCGGGGTAAGGATGTCGCCTTGAGGCCCGGACGCAAGACTCGGATCAAGACGACCGCATCGCCGGCGGCGGGGACCGCCCGCGGTGCCGGCGCGGGCGACGCGGGCGGGCGGCCGGAAGGCCGAGACGCGAGCGGTTCGCCGTGCTCTGGCGCCGCCTTCCGTTCACCACCACCGTCGTGCTCGCGATCCTCGTTGCCGGGGTCGCGAGCGGCAGGCACGCTGTGGCAAGCCGCCGAGCACCAGCCGTCCTTCGCCTACTACTCCTTCGGTTTGCCGTCGCTGGAACACAGCCGCTGGTGGACGCCGGCGACCGGCCCGTTCTTCGCGCTGCGCCGCTGTTCTATCTGCCGATGGCCCGCACTTTCGCGCTGCTGACAGGGTTCGCGGAGTGGCAGCTCGGCACGCGCCGCACGACCCTGGTGACCGTCGGCGGGCAACTGGCCGCGGCGGCGATCCAGTTCCTCGCGCTGTGCCGCCATTGCGGCTGGACGTGGGCCGCGCACATCGCGACCGCCCTCGACGTCGGCTTCTCCGGCGGCACCCTCCCGGCCATCGCCGTGGCCAGCGCGACGCCGCGCGCCGTGGCGGCTGCGGCTGCGCGCCGGGCTGTGTGGGTCCGCGGGCGTCACCACCGTGTACGTCGGCACGCTCGCGGATCTCGTGCACTTCTTCGCGCTGGTGCCGGCCCTGCGCTCGGCCCCCGGTTGGCCGGCAAGGCGCGGCTGCGCGAACCGGTGCGGTCGGACGTGCGCGAGTGGCGCCTCCTGGCGGGCGCGGGACTGCTGCTGCTCACCGTGGCCGTAGTGGTCATGTGGCTCGTTCCCGGCGAGGGCCCGTTCGGCCCGGCCGACGCGGTTTCCCCGTCGGCACCGGAGGTTCTCGTCACGGGTGTGCTCGTGGTGCCGATGCTCAACGGCCTGCGCCGCGGCTCGCGCGTCGCGTGGCGCTGGGCCGTGGGCCGTGTGTGTTCGCGGTGTCGCAGGTGCTCGTGGTGAGCGGGGTGCCGGCCGTGGCGCAGCTCGTGCGTGCCGAGTACGACAGCCACGGGCTATCGCTTCTCTTCGTGGCCGATCTCTTGTGGACGGTCGAGCTGGTGCTGCTGATCGCGGCGAGCGGCGCGTTCCGCGTGCCCTCACGCCGGCGTCGCCGCAAGCCGCTGCGCGGCGGACCGGACGGCAGTTTCGCCCGGCTTCTGCTGGGGCGCAACGGAGGTAGCACGATCGCGTGGATGACGACGTGGCCGCAGAACGCGTACTCCGTCGCCTCCGATGGCGCGTCCCGGCAGATGTGCGACAACTCCGGTCTGGTGCTGTGCGTTTCTCTGCGACGGCCGCCACCGTCGGCGTGACGCGCGAGCCGGACTGGCAGCAGGTGCAGGTCGCGGAGGACACGCTCGTCGATCTCGAGAACCTGGAGTTCCGCGGGACAGCCGGGCAGGACGTGCGTTCGGCGCTGATCAAGGCGCGCAAGGACGGCATCGAGTCACGGCTGGTGCGCCTGGTCGATCAGCCGCCGGCGATCCGCGAGCAGGTGCGCGTGCTGTCGCAGGAGTGGATCGGCGACAAGGGCCTGCCGGAGATGGGGTTCACGCTCGGCGGTGTCGCCGAGGCGATGGACCCGGCGACACGGTGGGGCTCGCGATCGACGCGTCGGGAACGGTCGAGGGCATCACGTCGTGGCTGCCGGTGCACACGGGCTCGGGCACCGTCGGCGGGTGGACGCTCGACGTGATGCGCCGCCGGCCGAGCGGGTTCTGACCCGGTGATGGAGTTCTTGATCACCTCGGCGTGCCTGGCGTTGCGCGAGGAGGGCACGTGGTTCGTCTCGCTCCCCGGCGCGCCGCTCGTGCGCAGCCGTGGCTCCGCGCCGGCGCGTGCGGTGGACCGGGTGCTCGACGCGGTGGGCGCGCGGATGGAGCCGTACTGCTGGTTGCGCTCGCTGCACGCGGTCAACGCGAAGTTCCAGCGCGGCGCGAGCCGCTGTACCTGGGCTACCACGACGAGGCCGACCTGCCGCGCATCGGCCTCGCGCTCGGGCGTGCGTACCTGCAAAGGGCTGGGCTGACGGACTTCGCGAAGCTGGCGTTGCGGCGTCAGCGCGTGGTCGGCGGCGGAGTGGTCGTGGACCGGTCGGCCGCCGGCACGCCGCGGTAGCTCCGCAGCAGGCGGACGACGTCGGCGCGGCTGGTGGCGTCGTCGGTGTAGACGAGAAGCACCACGGATTGCGTCGCGGTGGCCAAGGCGAGCGCGCCGACGGTGACGTGCTTCTGGGTGCAGGCGCCGGTGCCGTCCTGGGTGACGTCGGCGAGCACCACCCGGGCGGGACGGGTTGTGCCTTCGAGCTGCACGGTCGCGTCCTGCGCCGGCGCGTACGTCACCTTCGCGCCCGGGTCGTAGACACTGCCGACGAGGTCGCCGACGGCTTTGCGCGCGGCGGCTTCGGCGTTGCCGCCGTCTTCCGTCGTGACCCCGGACCCGCCGTGGCGGCTGTCGCTGCCGCAGTAGCCGCGGCCCACGGACGCCGTGGTGCTGAGCAGGATCCCCGGCGAGGTCGCCGTGCCGTCCCAGCCGTGGACCACGCCGGGTTCGGGAGTCCAGCTCGGCGGGACGTCGTAGGCGAAGCTGCCGTCGCGCGCGGCCACGGAGGACCAGCCGTCGACCACCGCGGGCACGACGACGTGCGGTTCGGGCCGGAAGGTGACCGGGCCCCGCGGCGACGGGCTCGCCGGGTGGTGACGGGCGGCACCGAAGAAGTTCACCGCGGCCACCCCGAGGGCGATCACGGCCACGAGGATCCACAGCGCCCGCGACGGCCGCCGCTTCAACCGCGTGGGTGGACGGCGCGGCGGCCGGATGCGCTGGGGCTCCGCGCGCGGCGCGTGCCCGGTGACGGCGGGATCCTCGGCGTACCAAGGAGTTCCGTCGGCCTTTTCGCTGTGCGCCGACCGCGGATCGCGCCCCGGTTCGGCCACCGGCTCGGCGGCGGGCGGCCCGGAAACCGGGGAGCCCGTGCCGTAGCCGGCGGCCGGGAAGCCGGGTGCGTCAGCGGGTTCGTACCCGCCGACGCCGGTGAGGGCGGCGTTGTCCTCGTAGCCGCCGTCGTCCTCGCGGCCGGAGCGGCCGAAGAGCCCCACCGGTATGCGCCGTCAGGAGCGGATGAGCTTGACCAGGTGGCCGACGACGGAGTCGACCGGGATCTCCTCGCGCTCGCCGGTGCGGCGGTCCTTGACCTCGACCAGCCCGTTGGCCAGGCCACGCCCGACCACGAGGATCGTGGGCACACCCACCAGCTCCGCGTCGGCGAACTTCACGCCCGGGGTGGCCTTGCGGTCGTCGAACAGCACGTCGACGCCGGCCGCGTCGAGCTCGGCAACGAGCTTCTCCGCACCCGCCGCGATGGTCTCGTCCTTGCCGGCGACGACCACGTGCACGTCGTAGGGCGACACCTCGCGCGGCCAGACCAGGCCGGACGTGTCGTGGTTCTGCTCGGCGAGCACGGCGACCAGCCGCGAGACGCCGACGCCGTAGGAGCCCATCGTGATGCGGATCGGCTTCGAGTCGGGGCCGAGGGCGTCGAGCTCGAACGCGTTGGTGTACTTGCGGCCCAGCTGGAAGATGTGGCCGATCTCGATGCCGCGCGCGGCGACGAGGGTGCCGTGGCCGTCGGGCGAAGCGTCGCCCTCGCGGACCTCGGCGGCCTCGATCGTGCCGTCGGGCGTGAAGTCGCGGCCCGCCACGAGGTCGAGCACGTGGTGGCCGTCCTGGTCGGCGCCGGTCACCCACGCGGTTCCGGTGACCACGCGCGGGTCGACGAGGTAGCGGACGCCGTTCTCCTTCAGCGCCTTCGGGCCGATGTAGCCCTTGACGAGGAACGGGTTCTTCGCGAAGTCCGCGTCCTCCAGCAGCTCGACTTCGGCGGGCTCGAGCGACGCTTCGAGGCGCTTCATGTCGACCTCGCGGTCGCCCGGCAGCCCGACGCCCAGGAGCTCCCACTCCTTCGCGCCCGGCTGGCGGACCTTCAACATCACGTTCTTGAGCGTGTCGGCCGCGGTGAACTCGCGGCCGAGGCCGGCGGCGTTGAAGAACGCCACGAGCGACTCGATGGTCGGCGTGTTCGGCGTGGCGTGCACCTGCGCGGCGGGCAGGCCCTCGATCGGGCGCTCGGCCGGCGCGGGCGTGACCACGGCCTCGACGTTGGCCGCGTAGCCGGACTCCGTGCTGCGCACGTAGGTGTCCTCGCCCGTCTCGGCGACGGCGAGGAACTCCTCCGACGCCGAGCCACCCATCGCGCCCGACGTCGCGGCGACCACCACGTACTCGAGGCCGAGGCGGTCGAACAGCTTGGTGTAGGCGGCGCGGTGCGCCTGGTAGGAGCGCTCCAGGCCCTCGTCGTCGAGGTCGAAGGAGTAGGAGTCCTTCATCACGAACTCGCGTCCGCGCAGGATGCCGGCGCGGGGACGCGCTTCGTCGCGGTACTTCGTCTGGATCTGGTACAGCGTGACCGGGTAGTCCTTGTACGAGCTGTACTCGCCCTTCACGGTGAGCGCGAACAGCTCCTCGTGCGTCGGGCCGAGCAGGTAGTCGGCGCCCCGGCGGTCCTTGAGGCGGAAGAGGTTGTCGCCGTACTCGGTCCAGCGGCCGGTGGCCTCGTAGGGCTCACGCGGCAGCAGCGCGGGGAACTGGATCTCCTGCGCGCCGATCGCGTTCATCTCCTCGCGCACGACCTGCTCGACGCGGCGGAGCACCCGCAGGCCCAGCGGCAGCCACGAGTAACCACCCGGGGCGACCCGGCGGACGTAGCCGGCACGCACCAGCAGCCGGTGGCTGGGTACCTCGGCGTCCGCCGGATCCTCGCGCAAGGTGCGGAGGAACAACGACGACATCCTGGTGATCACGGTGGACTCCCTGCACTGAGAGACTGAGAAGCTGAGCGGGCGATGAGCGGGGTTTGACCGACACAGCGTAGTCAACCGCCGCACGCCCACTCCACCCGGTTATCGCGTGGTCGGAGTTTTGTCGGTGCCCCGGGCTAGCGTCGGCGGCATGGCACTCGAACTTGGCATGATCACCATCGACTGCGCGGACCCCCGGGTCCTCGCGGACTTCTGGACGCAGGCGCTCGGGGTCGCGGTCGAAGCGGACTACGGGCCGTTCGTGATGCTCGCGCGCCCCGGCGGCGGCGGGCCCGCGCTGGCCTTCCAGCAGGTCCCCGAGCCACGCACAGTCAAGAACCGCGTGCACATCGACTTCTCCGCGCCCGACCGCGAGGCGGAGGTGAAACGCCTTGTCGGGCTGGGTGCGAGCGAGCAGGAGCGGCACGCGCAGCCTGGCATCGAGTGGACGGTGCTGGCCGATCCGGAGGGCAACGTGTTCTGCGTGGCGCAGGCGGGCGCGCACTGAGGCCGGCGGCGCTAGGTTGGCGGGCATGAGCGCGCGAGTTCTCCTGCCCTGGACCGACATCGAGCTGCCCGCCGGGCTGGCCGCCGCGTACTACGACGGCGTCACCCCGCCCGGCGACGACCTGTCCGGCGTGGAGTTCTACGTGCTGCCCTACGACGCGGGGCGCGAGCCGCCGAAGCTGATCGGGAAGCTGCCTTCGCTGCGTGCGGTGCAGGCGCTCTCGGCCGGGGTCGAGGCGCTGGTGCCGCTGGTGCCCGAGGGCGTCGTGCTGGCCAACGGCCGAGGTCTGCACGATCTCAGCGTGGCCGAGCATGCGCTGGCGCTGATCCACGCGGCTCAGCGGGACCTGCCGCGCTGGTTCGCGCAGCAGACCACCGGATCGTGGGAGCGCGAGCACACGCGTTCGCTCGCCGACAGCCGCATGCTGCTCGTGGGCTACGGCTCCATCGGCCACGCGATCGAGCGGCAGCTGCTGGCGGCCGAGGCAATGGTCACTCGGGTGGCGAGCCACGCGCGCGAGGACGTGCACGGCATCGCCGAGCTGCCCGAGCTGCTGCCATCGGCCGACATCGTGGTCCTGATCCTGCCCGAAACCGAGGCCACGAGGGGGCTGCTCGGCGCCCACGAGCTCGCGTTGCTGCCCGAGGGCGCGTTGGTCGTGAACGTCGGGCGCGGCTCCGCGATCGACACCGCCGCGCTGCTCGCCGAAACGACCACCGGCCGGTTGCGGGCCGCACTCGACGTCGTGGACCCCGAACCGCTGCCGGCCGATCATCCACTGTGGAGGGTGCCGGGCGTGGTGGTCACGCCGCACGTCGCCGGCGGTTCGGCGTCGTTCTACCCGCGCGCGAAGAAGCTCGTGGCCGGGCAGCTGCGCCGCTTCGTGGCCGGGGAACCGCTGCTGAACGTCGTCGAATAGCGCTTCAGATCGGCAGCACGTAGCCGTAGTAGGTGTCGGCGATCTCGTAGCCGCAGCGTTCGTAGATGCCGACGGCGCTGTGGGCGTTGTCGGTGTCGACGGACAGGGCCGAGCGCTCGAACCCGGCGTCGCGGGCGTGGGCCAGCGTGTGGCCGAGCAGCGCCGTCGCCACGCCGCGGCCGCGCAGCTCCGACCGCGTGCCGACGTAGTCGACGTACAGCTCGCGCACGCCGGTGCCCGCGAAGTCGGCCGGGTGGAACGCGCTGAGCACGAACCCGATCACTGCGTCGTGCGCCGGGGTCAGGAGCAGGAACGACAGGTCGCCGCGGAAGTCCTTCGCGCCCGTGATGCGGTGGCGCCAGGCTTCGGGCGACAGCTCGGCGCTGCCCCAGTGGCCGGAGAAGGTCGCGTTGCGGGCCACGCGGGTGAGGTCGTCGTAGCGCTCGTCGAACGCGACCACCTCGTACTCGGCCGGCAGCGGTCGCGCGGGCGGCAGCGCGCTCAGGTCGGCACGCATCTCGACGAACGACCGCGCGCGCCGGAACCCCGCCCGGACCAGCGCGTCGAGGTACCAGTGCTCGTTCTCGTGCGCGCCCGCGTGCAGCTCCAGCGGAGCCTCGGGGAAGGCGCGCTCGTGCACGCGTTTGCCGGCGTCGAGGAACCACGTGGTGAGGTGCGCGGCGACGTCGGCCGTGCGGAACTCGGGGTGCGTCATCGCCTCGACGCGCGGCATGTGCACCGGGTCGGCGGTGTCGCGGCGGCGGATGGCCGCGTAGCTCACCAGGCGGTCGCCGGCCCACCCGCCGGTGCTGGCGAGCGCGAGGTCGAGCTCGGGCCCCCGCATCTCCTCGCGCAGGTCGGCGGCGGTGTAGTGCTCGCCGGTGCGGTCCACCTCCTCGGCGGCCGCGAACACGGTCGCGAGCTGCTCCGCGTCGCCGAGGGTGAGCGGGCGCCAGGTGAGCTCCATGACCTCAGCGTAGGTGGGCGGTGAACAGCGGTGCACCCCGATTACCCTCGTCGTGTGCTGGTGCTCCTTCCTCCTTCCGAGACGAAGGCCGACGGCGGCAAGGGCGCGCCGCTCGACCTCGAGACGCTGTCCTTCCCCGAGCTCAACCCCGTGCGGGCCAAGCTCGCCGACGCGCTCGTCGAGCTAGCGCAAGACGTCCCCGCGAGCCTCGCCGCGCTCGGCATCTCCGAGCGCCAGCGCCACGAGGTCGCGCGCAACGGGAGCCTGTGGACCTCGCCGACGCTGCCCGCGCTGCGCCGCTACACCGGCGTGCTCTACGACGCGCTCGACATCGGCAGCTTCACCCGCGCCGGCCTGGAGAAGGCCCACCGCCGCCTGGCCGTCACGTCTTCGCTGTTCGGGGTGGTCTCGGCCACCGACCCGATCCCCGCGTACCGCCTCTCGGGCGGCAACAGCGTGCCGGCGCTGGGCACCGTGCGCAGTCTGTGGAAGCCCGCGCTGGAACCGGTGCTGCAGGACATCGAGGGGCTCATGGTCGACCTGCGCTCGGGCACGTACTCGGCGTTCGCGAAGCTGCGCCCCGGCGCGGTGACCGTGCGCGTGGTCACGGAGGACGCCGCCGGCAACCGCACCACGGTGAGCCACTTCAACAAGGCCTACAAGGGCCGCCTCGCCGCCGTGCTCGCGACCTCGCGCACCGAACCATCCACTGTGGACGAACTGGTGAAGGTGATCACCAAGGCCGGTCTCACGGTGGAGCGCACCGGCGACTACTCCTTGGAACTGCTGACCGACGACTGATCTTTTGTGCTGAGCCTCAGCCGAACCGCGAAGGCGAGCACGACATCAGCAGATCCGCCGGCAGGTCTTCGCCGAGGACGAGCGCGGCGATGAGCTTGCCCGCGTACGGTGCCAGCGTCAGCCCCGCCGGGCCGAACCCCGTGGCCAGGAACAGCCCCGGCGCGGCCTGCCCGAGCAACGGCAGCGTGTCCGGCGTCGCCGGACGGAAACCCACGCGGGTCTCGGCGAGCGTCGCGTCGGCCAGGCCCGGCGCGACGGCCAGCGCCTGGTCGAGCACTTCGCGCTGCCCGGCGGCCGTCACGCGGTAGTCGAAGCCGGAGTCCGTCTCGCGCGTCGCGCCCGCCACGACCCGGCCGCCCGCGAAAGACAGCAGGTAGTGGCTCGACCGCGGCAGCACCACGGGCCACGCGGACGTGTCCGTGTCCGGCAGGTCCAAGTGGCTGATCTGCCCGCGTTGCGGCGCCACCGGCACGGCGATCCCGAGCGGTTCGGCCAGCTCCGCAGACCACGCGCCCGCGGCGAGCACCACGGCGTCGCCGGTCAGCTCCTCGTCGCCGGCGCGCACGCGGGAGCCGGACAACAGCGTTGCCTCCGCCGCCACGAACCGCGCGCCCCGCTGCTCCGCGGCGGCCACGAGCGCCGCCCGCATCACGCGGCCGTCGACCCGGCCGGCACCGGACAGGTGCACAGCGGACAGCTCGGGCGCCAGCGGTGGGAACAGCTCGCGCGCCTGCGCTGGATCCAGCCGCCGCACCGCGCCCGCCCCGGGTGCGTCCGCGACCCTCTCGACCAGCCGCCCGTAGGCCTCGTCGAGCTCGGCCGCATCCGCCGAGACGACCATCCCGCCGACGACCTCGAACGACGCGTCCAGCCCCTGCTCACGCAACGCCGCGGCCAGCTCCGGGTAGTACGCCCCGGCGGCGGCCGCGAGCGGGTAGATTGCGCTGTCCCACCGCGAGGTCCAGGGGCTCACGATCCCCGCGCCCGCGTCCGTCGCGGCGCCGGACAGCCCGGCGTCCACCACCACGACGTCGGCCCCGCTGCTCACGAGGTGGTAGGCCGTGGCTGCTCCGGCGATCCCGCCGCCCATCACGATCACGCGCATGCTTTCACCCTGCCTGCTCCGGGCCACGCCGTCGAGCGAGCACCGCCATCGCCGCGTTGTGCCCGGGGATCCCGCTCACGCCGCCCCCGCGCACGGCACCGGCGCCACACAACAGCACGCGCTCATGCGCGGTCTCGACGCCCCACTTCCCCGCGTCGTCCGGATCTTCGGCGTAGGGCCAGGACAGATCGCGGTGGAAGATGTGCCCGCGCGGCAGCCCGAGCTCGGCCTCCAGGTCCAGCGGCGTCTTCGCCTCCACGCACGGGTCGCCGGCCGCGTCGCGCAGCAGGCAGCTCTCGATCGGCTCGGCGAGCACGCTGTCCAGCGACGCGATCGTGGCGCGCAACGCCTCGGCCCGCGCCCGCTCGTTGTCGGCCTCGAACAGCCGCGCCGGCATGTGCAGGCCGAACAACGTCAGCGTCTGCACGCCCGCCGCGCGCTCGGCCGGGCCGAGGATCGACGGGTCGGTGAGCGAGTGGCAGTAGATCTCGCACGGCGGCAGCGTCGGGATCTCGCCCGCCGCGGCCTCGGCGTACGCGGTTTCGAGCTGCGAGTAGGTCTCGTTGACGTGGAAGGTGCCGCCGAAGGCGTCGCGCGGGTCCACGGCCGCGTCGCGCAGACGGGGCAGCCTCGACAGGACCATGTTCACCTTGAGCTGCGCGCCTTCCGGGCGCGGGCCGGGCTCCTCGCCGAGCAGCCGCGCGAGCGTGTCGGGGGCGACGTTGGCGAGCACGTGACCGCCCGCGACGACGTGTTCGGCGCCGTCGAGCGTGTAGCGGACCTCGCCGTCGGGCGACACCGACCGCACCTCGGCGCCGGTGACGAGCGTGGCCCCGGCGCCACGGGCGACATCGGCGAGCGCGCCGGTGACGGCGCCCATCCCTCCGACGGGCACGTCCCAGTCGCCGGTGCCGTTGCCGATCAGGTGGTAGAGCAGGCAGCGGTTCTGCCGCAGGTCGCCGTCGCCGGCCCCGGCGAAGGTACCGATGAGCGCGTCGGTGAGCACCACGCCGCGCACGGTGTCGTCGCTGAACAAGCCGGTGAGCGTCTCCGCGATCGGCCGCTCGAACAACGTGGCCCACGCTTCGGCGTCGCCGATGCGGGCTTTGAGGCCTTCCCGGCTCGGCAACGGTTCGGTGAGCGTGTCGAACGTCGCCGCCGCCACGCGCCCCGCCCGTGCGTAGAACTCGCGCCACGCGTCGAAGTCCTTTGTGGACCCGGTGACGGCGCGGAAGGCCGCCGCGGTGCGCGCGTCGTCTCCCGTGTCGACAAGGAGACCCGTGTCGCCGGACGGTGTGTAGGACGACATCCGGCGCCGGCGCAGCTCGACGCCCAGGCCCAGGTCGGCCGCGATCTTCCGCGGCAGCAGGCTCACCAGGTAGGAGTAGCGCGACAGGCGCACGTCGACGCCGTCGAACGCGCGGAACGACACCGCCGCTCCCCCGATCTCACCGCGCCGTTCCAGCACCAGCACCGAGCACCCGGCCCGGGCCAGGTAGGCCGCCGCGACCAGGCCGTTGTGGCCGCCGCCCACGATCACCGCGTCGTACTTCCCACCGCTGTCCATGCGGCCGAGGTTAGGAGTATTTCGCGGGGCCCGTTAATTCGGTTGCGCGAGCCCCTCGGGCCCCGGCATGCTGCTCGCGAACCGGCGGGGTGCCGGTGGCCGACGGAAGCGAAGGAGGTGCGTCGTGGCGAATGTCCGGGCGCTGACCTGCCCACTTCCGTCCGCCCCCCTCGGCTAGAGCTTCCGCGCTCGCCCGGTGGGGCACCCCGATCGAGGAGAACCCACCAGTGCGCGAGCACGACTACGAAGACCTTCACGCGTCCGATTTCGAGCGTCCCCGTCGTGGGCGGCGCTTCAGGGACGAGCCCGAACCGACCCGCCGGGGCCGGCTCACCGAGGGCGAGCGCGTCCGCCTCGCCCAGGCGCGCGACGACGCCTACACCGAGACCGACCTCCCGGACGGCGCCGACCGCTGGACCACCTGGGACGACGCCGACCAAGGCCCCCACCCGAGGCCCGGCTGGGTGGTCACGGAGCTCGGGGCCGTCGACACCGACCTGGGAGTGCTCAAAACCGGCAAGGAGGCCGACGTGCACCTCCTGCGCCGCAACCTGCCCGGCACGGACGGAGTACTGCTGGCCGCCAAGCGCTACCGCGGCGACGAGCACCGGCTGTTCCACCGTGACGCCGGGTACCTCGAAGGCCGGCGCATGCGCCGGTCCCGCGAGATGCGGGCCATGACCGGCCGCACCTCGTTCGGGCGCAACCTGATCGCCGAGCAGTGGGCAGTCGCGGAGTTCGCGGCGCTGAGTCGTCTGTGGACGATCGGGGCGCCCGTGCCCTATCCCGTGCAGCGCCACGGGACCGAGCTGCTGCTCGAGTTCCTCGGCGAGCCCGACGGCACGGCCGCGCCCCGGCTGGCACAGCTGCGCCCGGAGCACGACGAGCTGACCGAACTGTGGGAACAGGCGGTGTCGGCGCTGGAACTGCTCGCCACGCAAGGGCTCGTGCACGGCGACTTGTCCGCGTACAACCTCCTGGTGCACGAAGGGCACCTGATGGTGATCGACCTCCCGCAGGTCGTCGACCTCGTCGCGAACCCCCGCGGCCGCGAGTTCCTCGAGCGCGACGTGCGCAACCTCGCGGGCTGGTTCCAGGCCCGTGGCCTGCCGGAACGCGTCACGAACGTCGAAGACCTCGTGGCGGAGCTGGCCTACGCCGCAGGGCTGGGCTGATCCGCCGGCCGTACCGTGGGTGGCGTCGCGGCGCTGGGCCGTTCGGCTGTGGCACGGGACACGACTGCGACGCCGCCCACAACCGGAGACCTGGGTGTGAAGCAGAAGCCCTGACTCCGGTACAGTCAACACAGACCGCAACCGGCGGCGTGGATGAGTTGGTGTCCGTCGCCTCCAAAGCCCACTGACGGGCTCGCGGTGAAATCCGAAGCATTTCCATCGGCGCTCGATGGTGGGAACTCCTGAGCGCGCCGGGTCCGTCCCTGTGAACGCCCATTGCACACCATCTTGCCCTGCCTGCGAGCGGGCAGCCCGGGCCTCCTTGTGACGTGCCACGTCCGAGAGGCATAAGTGACAGTCACGTTCAACTCCGGCCATTCCGCTGCGTCGTCCCACTCGGGGCCGGGCCGCGGTGACCGTACCGACCGCAAGCCGCGGCAGCGCCCCGCGCGTGGGGACTTCCTCCGCGACGACGCCGTCGAGACGGTGGCCACGAAGACCTTCGCGGAGCTCGGCCTGCCCGACGAGCTGCTGCGCGCGCTGGCGGAGGCCGGCATCAACTCGCCGTTCCCGATCCAGTCCGCCACGATCCCCGACGCCCTCGCGGGCCGCGACGTGCTGGGCCGCGCCCAGACCGGTTCGGGCAAGACGCTGGCGTTCGGCCTGGCCATCCTGGCCCGGCTCAACGGCGGCAAGGCCCGGCCGAAGCGCCCCCGCGCGCTCGTGCTGGTGCCGACCCGCGAGCTGGCCATGCAGGTGGCCGACTCGCTGACCCCGCTCGCCAAGTCGCTCGGCCTGTGGTGCCGCACGGCCGTGGGCGGTATGGCCTTCACCCGTCAGGCCGACGCGCTTTCGCGTGGCGTCGACCTGCTCATCGCCACCCCGGGCCGGCTGTCGGACCACGTCCGGCAGGGCACCGCGTCGCTGAGCGACTGCAACTTCATCGCCCTCGACGAGGCCGACCAGATGGCCGACATGGGCTTCATGCCGCAGGTGCGGGAGATCCTCGACCTCACCCCGGCGCGCGGCCAGCGGCTGCTGTTCTCGGCGACGCTCGACGGCGACGTGAACAAGCTGGTGCAGCAGTACCTGACCGACCCGGTCACGCACTCGGTCGCGCCGTCGACCGCGAGCGTCGACACCATGGACCACCACGTGCTCCAGGTTTCGCACCAGGACAAGCAGGACATCATCACGCAGATCGGTGCCCGCGAGGGCCGCACGATCATGTTCGTGCGCACCAAGCACCACGTCGACCGCCTCACCGAGCGGCTGCGTGAGCAGGGTGTGCACGCGGCGGCGCTGCACGGCGGCAAGACGCAGGGGCAGCGCAACCGCGTGCTGGCCGACTTCAAGGAAGGCCACACCCCGGTGCTGGTCGCCACGGACGTCGCCGCGCGCGGCATCCACGTGGACGACATCTCCCTGGTGCTGCACGTGGACCCGGCCGCGGACCACAAGGACTACCTGCACCGCGCGGGCCGAACGGCGCGCGCCGGTGCGTCGGGCGTCGTCGTCACGCTGGTGACGCACGACCAGCGCCGCACCGTCCGCCGGATGACCGACCGGGCCGGCGTGCGCGCCGAGACCACGGTCGTCCGCCCGGGCGACGCGGAACTCTCGCGCATCACGGGTGCGCAGGAGCCGAGCGGCGAGCCGGTGATCGAGCGTCGCCGCGAGTCGCCGCGACGCAGCGGTGGCCGTGGCTTCGGCGGTGGCCGCGAGCGTGGTGAGCGCAGCTACGGCGAGAACCGTGACCGCGGTGGTTACGGTTCGCGCGAAGGCCGCCCGAGCTTCGGCGGCCGTGGGCGTCAGCAGCGGTCCGGCAACGGCGCGGGCCGTCCGCAGCGGCCGGGTCGTCCGCAGCGCCGTGGTTACGACAGCTGAGTTTCCGTTCGAGGAAAAGCCCCGCCTTCGTGCGGGGCTTTTCCTTTGTGTGGCAGGGCCCACGGTTACGCATGTGACTCGGGTGGGACACTGCGGGACGTGAACGCCATCCCGCAGCTGCCGCCCGAGAACGTCTTCGACTGGCTCGACACCGAAGCCGAGAAGCGAGCGGACGCGGGTTTGGTGCGGCGGCTGCGGGCCCGGCCCGCGCAGGCGGAAGAGCTCGACCTCGCCGGCAACGACTACCTCGGCCTGGCCCGCGACAAGCGTGTCGTCGGCGCCGCTGCGGCCGCCGCCATGCGCTGGGGCGCGGGCGCCACGGGCTCGCGACTCGTCACGGGCTCGACCGAGCTACACGCCGAGCTGGAGCTCGAACTGGCGCGCTTCTGCGGCGCTCAGGCGGCGCTGGTGTTCTCCTCGGGCTTCGCCGCGAACCTCGGCGCGGTGACGGCCCTGTCCGGCGCCGAGTCGGCGATCGTGACGGACAAGTACATCCACGCCTCGCTCATCGAAGGCTGCCGCCTGTCGCGCGCCGACGTGGCGGCCGTGGCCCACGCGACGCCGTCGGCCGTCCAGCACGCGCTGTCCACGCGCCGCAAACCGCGCGCCCTCGTGGTCACGGACTCGGTCTTCTCCGTCGACGGCGACCTCGCCCCGTTGGGCGAGCTCGCGGAAATCTGCCGCGGCGCGGGTGCCGCCCTGCTCGTCGACGACGCCCACGGCTTCGGCGTCCTCGGCGAAGGCGGCCGCGGCGCCGTCCACGCGGCCGGCCTGTCCGCATCGCCGGACGTTGTCACCACCCTGACGCTGTCCAAGTCCCTCGGCGCCCAGGGCGGCGCCGTTGTCGGCCCGCGACGCGTGATCAAACACCTCGTGGACACGGCGCGGAGCTTCATCTTCGACACCGCCCTCGCGCCCGCCAGCGTCGCCGCCGCCCTGACGGCGCTGAACGTGCTGAAGGCCGACCCTTCGCTGCCCACGAAAGTGACCGACAACGCCGGCAATATCGCGATGCAGCTCAAGGCCGCCGGCCTGCGAGCCAGCCTCCCGGACGCCGCGGTGATCTCGGTGCAGGCCCCGTCCGCCGAGGCCGCCGTCACGTGGGCCGAGTCCTGCGCCGACCAGGGCATCCGCGTCGGCTGCTTCCGCCCGCCGTCCGTCCCGGACGGCATCTCGCGCCTGCGCCTCACCGCCCGCGCCGACCTCACCGAGGCGGAAGTGGACCGCGCCGTGAAGGTCATCACCGCGACAGCCCCGAGGGGGGCGGCTTCCTAGCTCGCCGCAGGGCGCTGCGCAGGATCCTTCGCGACACGGCGCATGGTGATGTGCGGGATGCCGTCGTCGAGGAACTCTTCGCCTTCGGGCACGAAGTCGAAGCGCGCGTAGAGGCGCTGGGCGTACGTCTGCGCGTCCAGGACGAACTCGCCCGAAGCGCCGGACAGAGCGGCCTCCATCAGCGACGCCGCGAGGCCACGGCCGCGGGCCGACGCGGCCGTGACGACGCGGCCGATGCGGGACACGCCATCCGGGTCGGCGAGGACGCGCAGGTACGCGGTGACCTCGCCGGCGGAATCCGTGAACCACAGGTGCCGCGTCGACGGGAGCAGGTCACGCCCGTCGACATCGCCGTAGGCGCACTCCTGCTCGACGACGAATACGTCGGCGCGCAGGCGGAGGATGGCGTAGAGCTCGGCGGCGGTGAGTTCGGGGCCGGTCGCGTGGTGCGGGGTCGTCACGACCCCTGCTTAACACAGCTCAGCCGAGGACCCACGGCGGGGACGGCACAGCTCAGCCGAGGATCCGCGGCTGCGACTGCGCCGCGATGTCGTCCGCGTACGTCGACACGCGGGTGTACACGCCGGGCTTGCCGGCCTTCGCGCAGCCGTCGCCGAAGGAAACGATGCCGATGAGGGTGTCGCCGACCACGAGGGGACCGCCGGAGTCGCCCTGGCAGGCGTCGATGCCGCCGTCCCGGTATCCGGCGCAGACCATGCTCGACGGGTCGTAGGTGTCATACGCCGACTTGCACGTGGAGTCGCTGACGAGCGGCACGACGGCGCTGCGTAGGTAGTCGGAGCGGTCGCCGCCGTCGGCGATGCGGCCCCAGCCGAGCACGGTGGCCTGGGTGCCTTCGGCGTACTCCGCGCGGTCGCTCGCCGACGCGATCTTCGCCGGCCGGTAGGGCAGCTGGCCGCGCACGCTCAGCACCGCGACGTCGGCGCCCTTCGTCGGGTCGGAGAAGTCCGGATCGACCCACTCGCGCGACACGGTGAGCACCACGCCGTCGCTCGTGCGCTTGTCCTGGCGGCCCGCGACCACGCGCACGTTGTTGCTGGGCAACGCCGCGGCGCAGTGCGCGGCCGTCGCGACCGCGGTGGAGCTCACGATCACGGCGCCGCAGAACTGGTTCCCGTTCTGGTCGGCGAGGTACACGGCGTACGGGTGGTCGGACAGCGTGGCCTCGTCTCCGCCGACGATCCGCGGCTGCGCGCCGGAAGGCGGCGTGGGCGCGTCCTGTGCCGACGCCGTGCTGACCGCGATCGGCACCGTCACCGCGGTCACGAGCAAGGCCCCGGCCGCGAGAAGGAGCGGACGGCGGAACTTGGCGGGCATGGGATTCCCCTTCGGCAGAGCATTCGACCAAGACATTCGGGAGGCATTCGGCAAGAGCAAGCAGCGGGATCGCGACGCGTGAACGAGCAGCCGCGATTACCCTAAACGGAGCAGGCCCGAAATGGTGTCACTGGAACGGGTGGACTCAGCGCTCACGGAGCGAGTTTGATTGGCTGGTTCCATGCGACGGAGAGCGACGGCCGCGGGTGGCATCCTGATCACATCCCTGCTGGTCGGCTGCAGCCCGCCGACGCCCTGGGCCCCGCCCGGAACGCCGTCTCCGAGCGCAACGAGCCGGACAAGCACCCCACGTCCGACAACCCGGACAGCGACGAGCCCACCACCCGTCACCTGGCAGGTGGGTGCACACCCGCTCCCCCGCCGTCCCGACGGCTTCGGCGAGATCCTCCCGACGCCACCCGAACTGGTGAACCGCGCCCTGCCGACGCGCGACTTCCTGCCGCCTCCGACCGGCGACACGTACACGTCGAAGATCGTCCCCGTCCCCGCCGACGTGCTGGCGCGCAGCACCTGGCAGGCCGCGTGCCCGGTGAGGTCGACGGACCTGCGCTACGTCACGCTCTCGTTCTGGGGCTTCGACGGGCGCGCCCACACCGGCGAGCTGGTCGTGAACCGCACCGGTGCGCAGGCCGTCGTAACCGTCTTCGCCAAGCTCTTCGCGAAACGGTTCCCCCTCGAAGAGATGCGCGTGACCAGCCCCCAGGAGCTCGACGCGCCACCCACCGGCGACGGCAACGACACAAGCGCCTTCGTCTGCCGGCCCGTCCGCGGCGAGACGAACTGGTCCGCCCACGCGTACGGACTGGCCGTGGACGTGAACCCGTTCTGCAACCCGTACACGAAGGGACCGCTCGTGTTGCCGGAGCTGGCGTCGGCCTACCTGGACCGCTCGCACGTACGGCCCGGCATGGTCGTCGCGGGCGGACCGGTCGTGCGCGACTTCGCCGCCGTCGGCTGGAGCTGGGGCGGCGCGTGGACCTCGCCGGTGGACCGGATGCACTTCACAGCCACCGGGCACTGACCACGGGAACACCCGGTCGGGCCGCACAGTTGACTAGGCTGGGAACGCCCGTTCTACGGCTTTCGGAGGAAGATCGTGCCGCACTACGACCTGGTGATCGTCGGGACCGGATCGGGGAACTCGATCCTCGACCCGCGCTTCGCCGACCTGAAGACGGCGATCGTCGAGAAGGGGACGTTCGGCGGCACGTGCCTCAACGTGGGCTGCATCCCGACCAAGATGTTCGTCTACGCCGCCGACGTGGCCGCAACGCCTTCGCACAGCTCGCGTTACGGCGTGGACGAGGAGCTGAAGGGCGTGCGCTGGCCCGAGATCCGCGACCGCATCTTCGGGCGCATCGACCCGATCGCGGCGGGTGGCGCGGAGTACCGGAAGAACCACGAGGACAACAAGAACGTCGACGTCTACCAGGGCGAAGGCCGCTTCACCGGCATGAAGGAGCTGCGCGTCAGCTTCACCGACGGGCGGCCCGACGAGGTGCTGACGGCCGACCGCTTCGTGCTCGCCGCGGGTGGGCGCCCGGTCGTGCCGGACGTCCCGGGCCTCGCGGAGACCGGCTACCACACCTCCGACACGATCATGCGGCTCGACGCCCTGCCCCGCCGCATCACCATCCTCGGCGGCGGCTACATCGCGGCGGAGTTCGCGCACGTGTTCGCCTCGTTCGGCGTGGACGTGACCGTGGTCCTGCGCTCGGGCGCGATGCTGCGCGGTGAGGACGAGGAGGTGAGCGCCCGCTTCACCGAGCTGGCCGCGGAACGCTTCGACCTGCGCCGTGACCGCAAGATCCTGCGGGCGCACCGAGAAGCGACGGGTGCGGTGCTGGAGCTCGAGGGCCCGCAGGGCGCCGAAAAGCTCGAGACCGACCTCATCCTGGTCGCCATCGGCCGCAAGCCGAACTCCGACGTGCTCGACGTCGCGGCCACCGGCGTCACCACCAAGGCCAGCGGCCACGTGATCGTGGACGACCACCAGGAGACGGTGGTGCCGGGCATCTACGCGCTCGGTGACATCTCGTCGCCCCACGAGCTGAAGCACGTCGCGAACCACGAAAGCCGTGTGGTGCAGCACAACCTGCTGCACCCGGACGACCGCATCGAGGCCGACCACCGCTTCGTGCCGCACGCGATCTTCACCTCGCCGCAGATCGCCTCGGTGGGCCTGACGGAACAGGACGCGCGCGCTCGCGGTGTGTCCTACGTCGTGTCCAAACAGGACTACGCCGGCATCGCCTACGGCTGGGCCATGGAGGACACGACGGGCTTCGCGAAGCTCCTCGCCGACCCCGCCACCGGCCGGCTGCTGGGTGCGCACATCATCGGCCCGCAGGCGTCGTCGGTCATCCAGCCGCTCATCCAGGCCATGAGCTTCGGCCTCGACGCCCGCACCATGGCGCGCGGCCAGTACTGGATCCACCCGGCGATGCCGGAGCTGATCGAGAACGCGCTGCTGAACCTGCCGCTGGACTGAGGAATTCGACGCAGGAAAGGCCTCCCCGGTTCCTGACCGGGGAGGCCTTCGTCGTTGCGGGTCAGACGTAGCGTGGCCGCCCGGCCAGGACGCCGAAGAACATCTGCGCGCACATCACCACGATGAGCACGATCAGCGACACCGACCAGCTGCCCGTCGCGTCGTGGAGGAGGCCGAAGACGAACGGGCCGACGGCCGCGAGCAGGTAACCGTAGCCCTGGGCCATCCCGGACAGGCGCGCGGTGTCGGCGCCGGTGCGGGCGCGCAGGGCGATGACGGTGAGGGCGAGCGAGAAGACGCTCATGCCGACGCCGATGAGCACGCTCCACAGCAGCGGCGCCGCGCTCGGTGCGACGAGCAGGCCGGCCATCCCGGCCAGGCCGCACAGGCCCATGCCGAAGATCCACCAGCTCTGCGTGCCCTGCCGCGCCGCGATGGGCGGGATGACGAGGCTGATGGGCACGGCGATCACGGAGATCAGGCCGAGCAGCAGGCCCGCGTCGCCCTTGCTGACGCCCGAGTCGATGAAGACCTGTGGGAGCCAGCCCATGACCACGTAGGCGATGAAGGCCTGCAGACCGAAGAAAATCGTGACGATCCAGGCGAGCGGGCTCCGGATGAGGGACCGTCCGCCGCTCGTGGCCGCGGTCGGTCGCGGGGCACGGCCGGTGCCGCGTGCGGCGAAGAGCCAGACGGCCAGCGCGAGCCCGCCCAGCACGGCCCACGAGCCTAGGGACAGGCGCCACCCGCCAAGCGCCGTCTCCAGCGGGGGGCTCGCGGCGGACCCCGCGGCGCCGCCACCTTGCAGCGCGGCCGTGTAGACGCCGGTCATCATGCCGACGCGCGCCGGGAAGGAATCCTTGATCACCACGGGGATCAGGACGTTGATCAAGGCGATGCCGGCCGTCGCGACGAGGGTACCGCCGAGGACCACAAGCTCACCGTCGACGACGCGCAGCACCAGCCCGGCCGTGAGCACCGCCAGCGCGAACCCGATCGCCGAGCCGATGCCGAACCGACGGGAGAGCAGCGGCGCCGCCAGGCCCGCGCCGGCGAAACACAGGCCCGGCAACGTCGTCAGCACGCTCGCCCAGATCGCCGACGCGCCCAGGCTGCCGCGCATCTCCGCGAGCAGCGGACCGACGCTCGTGATGGCCGGGCGCAGGTTCAGCGCCGTCAGCACCACGGCGACGGCCAGCAGCGCGCCGCCCGCCATCACCCCCGGCCGGCGCACGCCGCCGCGCTCCTCGTCTTCGATGCCGCCTTCGAGTTCGAGCTCGAGACGGTCGGAGTAGGAGGCGGGGCGTGGGGTGGGATCCCAGGACTCGACGGACACGTCCGCTACTATCGCATACATAGGATGATTGGATGAAGGGATTAATCCTGTGCCTCTCGCCACCACCCGGCGTGCGGGCCTGGTCGACCAGGTCATCGACCAGCTGCGCGACGCGATCGCACAGGGGGAATGGCCGATCGGACAGCGCATCCCCACCGAGCCCGAGCTGGTCGCCCAGCTCGGCGTCGGGCGCAACACCGTGCGCGAGGCCGTACGCGCGCTCGCGCACACCGGCATCCTCGAAGTCCGCCAGGGCGACGGCACGTACGTGCGCGCCACCAGCGAAGTCTCTGGCGCCCTGCGACGCCTGTGCGGCACCGAGTTGCGTGAGGTCCTCCTGGTCCGCCGCACCCTGGAGGTCGAAGGCGCACGCCTGGCCGCCGCCGCCCGCACCGACGCCGACCTCGCGGTCCTGCGCGCCCTCCTCGACCGCCGCGACACGGACCAACGCGACGGCCGCGTCGACGACTTCGCCCGCACCGACGCGGAGTTCCACCTCGAGATCGTCCGATGTGGACACAACAGCCTGCTGTTCGAGCTCTACCGCGGCCTGATGGAGGCCATCACCGCCAGCGTCGCCTCCACCTACGACGCCCCCGAACACGCGGAGGTCATCAAACACCGGGGTCTCGTCGACGCCATCGAAGCCCGCGACGCCACCCGCGCGGCCACCGAAGCGGGCGGCTTCCTGGACGAACTCCTGGCGCGGGCCTGAAGAATCAGGCAAAACGGCCGACTGACCACGTCTTCCCGCAGCGCGCCCTGCCATCGCGCCGTTCGCCCCTTGTCGTGCTGCTCGTGGTCGCCGGTGCCACCGCCGCGGCCGCCGGCACTCCGTCGTGCCGCAAGTACGTCGCGCTCGGCGACGCGTACACCGCCGGGTCCCTGATCCTGTGGCAGCAGCTCAGCTGGTGCTTCCGCTCGAACAACAACTACCCGTCTCGAACCTGGCGCACCCACAGGTCACGCCGTCGCCGAGCATCCCGCTGGCCACGCAGCAGCCGCAGTTCGACGCGCTGCACGCCGACACCGACCTGGTCACCATCGGCATCGGCGGCAACGACGACAGCGTCTTCGGCGACCTCACCGGCACCTGCCCCACGCTGCGCGCCGACGACCCGACCGGCGCGCCGTGCCAGGCGCACTACACCGCGAACGGCGTGGACACCATGGCCGCCGCGGTGCGGGCGACCGGCCGCAACGTCGCGAAGTTCGTGAAAGGCGTGAAGGACCGCTCCCCCGCCGCGACGATCGTCCTCGTCGGCTGCCCGCGCCTGCTGCCGCCCACGGGCACGTGCCCGTGCGTGATCCCGTTCGCCGACGGCGACTACGCGTGGGCCGGCGGCGCCGCGTGGGTCAACGGGCAGAGCACCGACATCGTCGAAGCCGTGGCCTACCACCCGTTCCGCGCCGGCATGGAAGCCGAGGCGAAGCTGATCGACCAGGAGCTCGGCGTGTACACCAGCGCCGAGGAACCGACGCCGAAGAGCAAAGGCCGACCCCGCTCAGCTGGCCCGGACCGCGCACCTCACGGCAGCGTGAGGATCTCCGCTCCGTCGGCCGTGACCACGAGGGTGTGCTCGAACTGGGCCGTCCACTTCTTGTCCTTCGTGGTCACGGTCCAGTTGTCGTCCCACACGTCGTAGTCGATGGTGCCGAGGGTGATCATCGGCTCGATCGTGAAGGTCATGCCCTCCTCGATCAGCGTGTGGACCGAGGGCTCCTCGTAATGCAGCACCGTCGGCGCGGTGTGGAACGACGGGCCGACCCCGTGGCCGGTGAAGTCGCGGACCACCCCGTAGCCGAACCGCTTGGCGTACGCCTCGATCACGCGGCCGATCACGTTCAGCTGCCGGCCGGGGCGCACCGCCTTGATCGCGCGCGCGGTCGCCTCACGGGTGCGTTCGACGAGCAGCTTCGCCTCCTCGGAGACGTCGCCCGCGAGGAAGGTCGCGTTGGTGTCGCCGTGGACGCCGCCGATGAAGGCGGTGACGTCGATGTTGCAGATGTCGCCGTCCTCGATCACGGTCGAGTCGGGGATGCCGTGGCAGATCACCTCGTTGAGCGAGGTGCAGCACGACTTCGGGAAGGCGCGGTAGCCCAGCGTCGACGGGTAGGCGTGGTGGTCGAGCAGAAACTCGTGCACGACCTTGTCGATGTCGTCGGTGGTCGCGCCCGGCTTGACGGCCTTGCCGCCCTCCTCCAGCGCCTGCGCGGCGATCCTCGACGCCACGCGCATGGCCTCGATCACCTCGGGCGTGCGCACACCGTTGCCGGTGTCCCGCTTCGGCGCCGGCCGGTCGACGTACTCGGGGCGGGCGATGTCGGCGGGAACGGCGCGGCGCGGAGTCTGGACGCCGGGCTTCAACGGGGCACGAACGGACATGCCCTCCAGACTACGACGTCACTTCGCGGCCACGCCCGCGAGGAACCGGTGAGCGGCGTCGACGGCCGGTTTCGACGAGCCGGCGTCGGTGAGCAGCACCGCGAACGCCAGGTCGCCCTGGTAGCCGACGAACCAGCCGTGGGAGTGCGTGCCGTCGCCGAACTGGGCCGTACCGGTCTTCCCACGCACGTCGGGCAGGTCGCGCAGCGCGGTGGCCGTGCCGGTGGTCACGACGTCGCGCATCATCGAGCGCACGGCGTCGAGCACCTCGGGCCGCGGCGCCGGGCCGAGGCCGCTCACCTTGGCCGGCCGGCCGCGCACCAGCGTCGGCGAGGGGACCTTTCCCGACTGCACGGCCGCGGCGGCGAGCGCCATCCCGAACGGGCTCGTGACCACGGTCCCCTGGCCGAACCCGTTTTCCGCACGCTGCACCACCGAATCGGCCTGCGGCGCGGACCCGGTGACGGTGGTGAGGCCGGGGATCACGAAGTCGGCGCCGATGCCGAGCGAGCGCGCCGCGTCGGTGAGCGCCGCCGGTGAGAGGTCGGCGGACAGCTGCGCGAACGTCGTGTTGCACGACTGCGCGAACGCCTTCGCCAGCGGCACCGTGCCCAGGTCGAAACGGCCTTCATTGGGCACCACGCGGCCGGCGAACGTCACCGTGCCCGGGCAGGCCACCGGTGAGTCGACTTTCACGCGACCGGCCGTGAGCGCGGCCGTGGCGGTGACGATCTTGAACGTCGACCCCGGCGGGAAGCGGCCGGTGAGCGCGAGTGGGCCCTGTTCGTCGGCGGGCTCGTTCTGGGCGACGGCCAGCAGTTGCCCCGTCGACGACTGCAGCGCCACGATCGCTGCGGCGGTCTTCACGGGAGCCAGGGCCCGCTCGGCAGCGGTCTGGACGTGGGTGCTGAGCGTGCTCGTGAGGGCAGGCGGGTCCTTCGGCGGCACAGCGTAGAGCTCACTGGCCTCGCTGCCGGTGACGTCGAGCGAGACGATCCGCCAGCCCGCGCCGCCCGCGACCTGCTGCTCGACCATCGACCGCAGCGCGGGCAGGATCTGGCGGCCGGTGTCGCGGTCGTCGGGCAGGAGACGTTCCTGGCTCGTGAAGCGGACGCCGGGCAGGTCGTAGATGGCGGGTTTGACTTGCTCGTAGTCGGTGTCGCGCAAGGAAAGCACGGGATACGCGGTGCCGGGTGTGGTGGCTTTGATGCCGTCGAGCACGGAGCGGCCGGTGACCGTCGGCTCGAAGCGGTGCAGCGCCGAGCCGAGCTTGCTGGCGACGGCCGTGGTGTCGCCCGTCTTCGCCGGGTCCACGACGACGCCGATCACGGTCTGCGGGCGTAGCAGCGGAAAGCCGTCGCGGTCGAGCACCGGCGCGGGCTCGGCCGGGTCGGCCACGATCGCGATGCTCTGCGACGGCGCCAGCTGCGGGTGCACGACGGTGGGCTGCCAGTGCACCTGCCAGCCGTCTTCGGCCGAGCGCAGCTGTGCGTCCGAGGTGTAGCTCCAGGTGCGGCCCTTGGGGAGGTGCCAGGTGAGGCGGTAGCCGCCGGTGGCGTTGTCGCCCGACTGCTTCACGGTCTCCTCGCTCGCCTCGATCGACTCGGGCTTGAGCGCGGTGCGGACCTGGGTGAGCAGGGTCTTCGCGGCGTCGGGCGAGTCGGTGCGCGCGGCGGCCGCGGCGAGGTCACCGGAGCTGACGGCGGTGAGGAACGCGGCGAGCGTGTCTTCCGGTCCGTCGGCGGAGAACAGGCCGCAGCCGGCGAGCGGCAGGGCGGTCAGGACAGCGGCCGTCAGGGCCGCTGCGCGGTGTCGACGATGCGGGTGCCGACCAGGTGCCATGTGTCGGATCGAACCAGCCCGACGGGCGGGTCCCGGGCCGAAACGCCGAACCGGAAGGGCGAATCCAGTTCAGAACAGGACGGTCGCGTACTGGCCGACCTGCTGGAATCCGATTCGGCGGTACGCGGCGAGCGCGGGGCTGTTGAACGCGTTCACGTAGAGGCTCGCGGTGCGGCCTAGGCCGTGCACGAGCTGGTTGACGACCGCGGCCGTGCCCGCGGTGCCCAAGCCTGCGCCGCGGCGCTCCGGGTGCACCCACACCCCCTGGATCTGGCCGACGCCGGCCGACATCGCGCCGATCTCGGCCTTGAACACGACCTCGCCGTCTTCGAACCGGGCGAACGCGCGTCCGGTGGCGATCAGCTCGCTGACGCGGGCGCGGTAGCTGGCGCCGCCGTCGCCACTGCGCGGGTCGACGCCCACCTCCTCGATGAACATCGCGACGGCCGCGGGCAGGTAGCGGTCCAGCTCGTCGGGCCGCACCGCGCGTACGTGCGGGTCGGCTTTGACGTGCGGGCTCCCGTCGAGCGCCATCAGCGGCTGGTCGCCCCGCACTTCCCGCGCGGGCCCCCACTCGCTCGACAGCTCGTCCCACAGCCCCAGCACCTGCTCGGCGGGCCCGACGAGCGACGAGCACGTGCGCTGCCTGCGCAACGCCCGGTCCGCGAACGACCGCAACGCCGACGCGTTGCCGCGCAACGGAATGAGGTTCGGGCCGACGAAGCACAACCCCTGGAACCGCGTGGACCGCCCCGGGCGGCCATCGGCGGCCCAGAGTTCGCCACCGAGCCGCCAAGGGTCGAGGCCCGCGGCCTCGACCCTGGCGCTGACCATGCAGCTGCTCACCGGGTCGGCGGCCAGTGCGGCGCGCACTGCCGGATAGTCCCGATCGTCGAGCAGCCGTGCACCTGCAAGCCGCAACACAGCGTCCAGAGTGCCAGATGACGCGGATGAACGGAACGCGAGCCTGCCGACACGCTCAGATGAACGGTGCAATCGGACACCTGCGGCGCTGCACGTACAAGGTCGAAGGGACGGGTGGGCCCTGAAGGGGCGGATGGGCTGTTGGTGACGTTCGAACGGCCGGTCCGGTATCACGCGCCCCGGTAGGTGCCGATCGTCCAGCTGTTGCCTTCCGGATCGCGCAGGCTGAAGGTGTGCGAGCCGTAGTCCGTGTCGTGTGGGTCGAGGGTGATGTCGCCGCCGGCGGCGCGGACGCGGGCGTGGATGGCGTCGACGTGGTCGGAGACGACGTAGACCGCGCCGGTGCCCGGTTTCATGGCGTCGTGGACGTCGTCGGCGGGGCCACCGGTGCTGCCGAGCATCACGGCGCCGCCTTCGGGCCAGCGGAGCTCGGCGTGGGCGATGGCGCGCTCGGCGCCGCCGGGGACCATCAGCGTCTCCTCGAAGCCGAGGACGTCGACGAGGAAGCGCACGGCCGCGGGGGCGTCGTCGTAGCGGAGGGCGGGCCAGACTGTCGGTTGAGGTGACATGCCCTCGAGTCTGGTTCCGAGGGCACCGCGTCGTCTTGGAGGAACGGGAGCTCTTCGGCGATCCACGTCCGCGGCGAGCACCCCGCCAGCGCCCGCCACTCGTTCGACAGGTGCGCCTGGTCGTAGTAGCCGGCCTCGACGGCCACCGAGGCCAGGTCCGAAGCGCCGGCACGAAGCAGCCGACCGGCGCGTTCGAAGCGGAGCACCCGCGCGACCTGCTTCGGGGCCAGCCCGACCTCCGCGCGGAAGCGTTCGCCGAAGTGGCGCCGGCTCCAGCCGACCGAGGAGGCCAGGTCGGTGACCCGCACACCGCCCGCCCGCACCCGAAGAAGACGCCACGCCTCCCCCAGTTCAGGGGCCGGCGACGGCGCCCCGGAAGCCGAAGTGGCCAGCACCTCGTCCAGCACGGCGAACCGGGAAGGCCAATCCGCAGCCTCGGAAAGACGCGAAGGCAAGGAAGCCCACGGCCGGCCGAGCTCGGCGAGGTCCACGACCCGCCCGCTCAGCTCGGCGGCCGTCACGCCGAGCAGGGAACGCACGCCCAGCGGGTCCAGCTCCACGTGCAGGCCCCGCTGCACCCGGTCCTGCGTGATGAGCGCGGGCGAGGTGTGCAGGCCACCGACCAGCGCTTGCAGTGTGCCCTCGCCCGACAGGCCGGCGAAGCGGATCGGCTGCTCCAGGCTGATGATCAGCGTCACGTGCCGGGACGGCAGCCCGCGGTGCACGGTGAGGGTGACGTCGTCCTGGGCGTAGCCGATGTAGCGCGTGACCAGCGGCCGCAGCACCGGGTGCGGCAAGCGGGTGGCCCAGCTGTGACTCACCTGACCAGCGTAGGCCGAGAAGCGCCGGTTTCTGCTACCACGGACAGCGGGGGCCACCGGAGAAAGGACGCGCGAGTGACGATCCAGGAGCAGGCCCAGCAGCTCGAACTGCTGGCCGACTCGGTGCCCACTGGCATCGCCCTCGCGACGAAGGGCGAGCTGGAGGACCTGCAGTCCCAGGTCCTCGGGCTGCTCGGCGAGACGTCCACCGCCACGTCCATCCAGGGCGCGATCCAGCTGGCGAGCCAGCAGATCGACGAGGTCGCCGCGGCCCTGGAGAACGTGCGCATGCAGATCAAGGACGCCGCCCAGCACCACCTGCAGGGCTGAGAACACGAAACCGGCCCCGCGCGACGTACGCGGGGCCGGTCCGACAAAGCCGGAAACTCAGCCGACCGTGACGCTCGGCGAGCCCTCGCCGATGCCCTCGCCGGCTTCCTCGGCGATGCGCATGGCCTCTTCGATCAGGGTTTCGACGATCGCGTGCTCGGGCACGGTCTTGATGACCTCGCCCTTCACGAAGATCTGGCCCTTGCCGTTGCCGGACGCGACACCCAGGTCGGCCTCGCGGGCCTCGCCGGGGCCGTTGACGACGCAGCCCATGACCGCGACGCGCAGCGGGATCTCCATGCCCTCCAGACCGGCCGTGACCTGGTCGGCGAGCGTGTAGACGTCCACCTGCGCGCGCCCGCACGACGGGCACGACACGATCTCCAGCTTGCGCGGCCGCAGGTTCAACGACTGCAGGATCTGCGCGCCGACCTTGACCTCTTCGACCGGCGGAGCCGAGAGCGACACGCGGATGGTGTCGCCGATGCCCTGGCGCAACAGCGCGCCGAACGCGACGGCCGACTTGATCGTGCCCTGGAACGCGGGGCCGGCCTCGGTGACGCCGAGGTGCAGCGGGTAGTCGCACTGCTCGGCAAGCAGCTCGTACGCGCGCACCATGACCACCGGGTCGTTGTGCTTGACCGAAATCTTGATGTCGTGGAAGTCGTGCTCGGCGAAGAGCGAGGCCTCCCACATCGCCGACTCGGCCAGCGCCTCGGGCGTGGCCTTGCCGTACTTCTCGAGCAGGCGCTTGTCCAGCGAACCGGCGTTGACGCCGATCCGGATCGGCGTGCCGTGGTCCTTCGCGGCCTGCGCGATCTCCTTGACCTGGTCGTCGAACTTGCGGATGTTGCCCGGGTTCACACGCACGGCGGCGCAGCCGGCCTCGATGGCGGCGAACACGTACTTGGGCTGGAAGTGAATGTCGGCGATCACCGGGATCTGCGACTTCTTCGCGATCGCGGGCAGCGCCTCGGCGTCGTCTGCGGACGGGCAGGCGACACGGACGATGTCGCAGCCGGCGGCGGTGAGCTCGGCGATCTGCTGGAGGGTGGCGTTGACGTCGGAGGTCAGCGTCGTCGTCATCGACTGGACGGAGATGGGGAAGTCGCTGCCGACACCGACGGAACCCACGTGGAGCTGGCGGGTTTTGCGGCGCTCGGCGAGGACGGGGGGCGGCAGTGCTGGCATACCTAGCGCGACGGTCACGTCCCCAGCCTACCTACTCCATCCGGCCGCGCTTCAACGAAGTCAACCGTCACGGTGAGCAGCGTTACCCCCGGTCGGGGGCCTCTCGGCCGGGTAGTGACCCGACCGGTGGGACCGGTTACTGCAAGCGAATCGGGTTGACGATGTCCGCTGTGACCGTCAGTAGAGTGATGCCGCCGCCGATCACGACGAGCACCATCGTGACGGCCGACAGCTTGGTGTAGTCGACCGGTCCGCCCGCCGCCTTGCCGCGCAGGCCGCGCAGCCAGTCGCGCACCTTCTCGTACCAGACGACGGCGATGTGCCCGCCGTCCAGCGGCAGCAGCGGCAGCAGGTTGAACACGCCGATGAAGAAGTTCAGGCTGGCCAGCAGGAAGAAGAAGATCTGCCACAGCCCCTGCTCCACGGCCTCGCCGCCGATCCGGCTCGCACCGACGACGCTGACGGGGGTGTTCGGGTCGCGCTCGCCGCCGAAGATCGCGCTGACCACGGCCGGGATGCGCTGGGGGAACTCCACGAGGCGCTGCGCGGTCTGGGCGAACATGTCGCCGGTGAAGGAGAACGTGGCGCCGATGCCGGTGAGGCCGTTGTAGTGCAGGTACGCCGGCGGGATCACGGTGGAGGCGCCCATCATGCCGACCTCGTGCACCTTGCCGTCGGTGCCCAGCCGCTGCACGCGCGGGATGTCCACCTGCAGGTTCACGGTCTGGTCGCCGCGCTGCACGGTGATCGGCGTGAGGCCCTTGGCGTTCTGCACGACCTGCAGCACGTCGGTCCAGCTCTCGGTGGGCTTTCCCGCCACAGAGACGATCTTGTCGCCCGCCTTGATCCCGGCCGTCTTCGCCGGCGTCGGTGCGCCGGGCGGGCACGAGGTGTCGCTCAGCTGCTGCGTGGTGGTGGCCGGGCGGGCGCACGACGTGCTCTGGATGATCGGCTGCACCGGCTCCGACGCGGCGGCGATGTTCGGCAGGCCCATGGTGATCGACATCAGGTAGAGCACGATGAAGCCGAGGATGAAGTGCGTGATCGAGCCCGCCGACATCACGACGGTGCGCTTCCACGTCTTGAACCGCCACATCGCGCGCGGCGCCTCGTCCGGGGTCACCTCGTCGAGCGCCGTCATGCCGGCGATGTCGCAGAACCCGCCGAGCGGGATCCACTTCGCGCCGTACTCGGTCTCGCCGCGCCGGAACGAGAAGATCGTGGGCCCGAAGCCGATGAAGTACCGGCGGACCTTCATCCCGAACATCTTGGCCGTGACCATGTGGCCGGCCTCGTGCAGCGCGACGGAGATGCAGATGCCCAGGGCGAACAGCACCACCCCGATGATGTAGGCGAGCACGCGCTACTTCCCCTTACCCAGCATCGATCCTGCGCGCCCTCGAGCCCAGCGCTCGGCGGCGAGTACGTCCTCGACGTCGCGCGGCTCGCGACGCCATTCGTCGGCGGCTTCGACCACCTGGGAAACAGTGTCCACAATCGACGTGAAACCGGTGTTCTGCGCGAGGAAGGCGGCCACGGCCTCCTCGTTCGCCGCGTTGTAGACAGCCGGCAGGCAGCCGCCCACCGTGCCGGCGTGGCGCGCCAGCTCGACGGCCGGGAAGGCCTCGTTGTCGAGGGGTTCGAACGTCCAGCTCGCGGCCGTGTCCCACGAGCACGCCGCGGCGGCGCCAGGCACGCGCTCGGGCCAGTGCAGCGCGAGCGCGATCGGCAGCCGCATGTCCGGCGGGCTGGCCTGGGCGATCGTCGAGCCGTCGACGAACGTCACCATCGAGTGGATGATCGACTGCGGGTGCACGGTCACGTCGATGCGCGCGGGCTCGATGCCGAACAGCAGCGCGGCCTCGATCAGCTCCAGGCCCTTGTTGATGAGCGTGGCCGAGTTGATCGTGATGACCGGGCCCATGGACCACGTCGGGTGCGCCATGGCCTGCTCGATGGTCACGTCGGCGAGATCCTCGCGCTTCTTGCCGCGGAACGGACCGCCCGACGCGGTGAGCACCAGGCGCGCGACCTCGTTGTCCCGACCGGAGCGCAGGGCCTGCGCGATGGCCGAGTGCTCGGAGTCCACCGGCACGATCTGCCCCGGCTTCGCAGCGGCGAGCACCAGCGGCCCGCCCGCGATGAGCGACTCCTTGTTGGCCAGCGCGAGCGTCGAGCCGGTGGCCAGGGCTTTGAGCGTGGGCTGGAGGCCCTGCGACCCCGGCAGGGCGTTGAGGACGACGTCGACGTTCACCGCGTCGATGAGCTCCGTCACGGCGTCGGCACCGGCGAAGATGCGCGGCATGCGGAACTCGCCCCGGGAGTAGCCGCGCCGCTGGGCCTCCGCGTACAGCGCGAGCTGCAGGTCTTCGACCACCGTCGGCCGGCTCACGGCCACGGCCGCCACGCCGTGGGCCAGGGCCTGCGCGGCGAGCGCCTGCGGGTCGGAGCCGCCGGCGGCGATGCCCGCGACGGTGAACAGGTGGGGGTAACGAGCGGTGACGTCGAGGGCCTGGGCTCCGACGGACCCGGTCGAGCCGAGCACGAGGACGCTTCGCGAGGTAGTCATCGCGCACCATTATCGCCCGCCGAGCCGCGGCCCGTCTCCGCGGAGCACTCGGGGGTGTGGGATCATTGCCGCGTACGAGGTTGAGCGGGTCAGGAGGAGTGATCGTGGCAGGCAAGGCGATCGAGAAGCGCCCCGAAGTGGACCCGCGCGACGAGCCGTCGGCCGAGTGGGGCTGGCACGGCTCGTTCCCGAAGGCCACGCGCATCGCCGGCTGGGTCAGCGTCGTCATCCTGCTGCTCATGCTCAAGGGCAACCACGAGAACAACACCGAGAACGTGTGGCTCATCGGCCTCGCCGCGTTCCTCGCCCTGTTGCTGGTGCTCGACTTCCGCAAGCGCCGCACGGCCTGGCGTAAGTAAGTTCACGGTCGCTACCTTGCGGGGCCATGAAGTCACGCTGGGTCGCTCTTGTTCTTTCGGTCGTGGCCCTCTCGGTACTGGGCTCCGTGGCGCTGTTCGCCGCGCCGGCCACTGCTGCGTTCGCCGCCGTTCAGGTTGCCCGCTGTCCTTTCACGCCGACGCCGGACAACCAGGGGGCCCGCCCGGTGCTCCGGCCACTGCCGGTGGCGTTGACGCGCGGGACGGTCGAGGTGACCTTCCACTTCAACTACGGGCCGGTCACCGTGCGGCTGAACCGCGCCGTGCGGCGACCTCTACGAGGTCGAAAAGGGTGGCCCGGGCTACCGGTTCCCGGACGAGGTGTCGGGCACGGAGACGTACGAGCGCGGCACCATCGCGATGGGCAACCAGGGCAGGGGACCAACGGGAGCGAGTTCTTCCTCGTCCATTCCTTCGCGCACATTCCCGCGCAGTATTCGGTGCTGGGCAAGGTCGTGCGCGGCATGGACGCGATCGACCGGATGGTGCAGGACGGCATCATCCCGGCCGATCCGAACGGACCGCTGGGCGGCGCGCCGAAGCATCCGGTGAAGATCGCGACGGCTTCGTTCGGCCGCTAGACCAGGCGAAGGGTCGGTCGTAGGCGTCCAGCTGTCCAACTTCCTCAGTGAACTCATCCACAACGTCCGCTCGATCACACGTCGCTTCCGCCTCCCACGCGGCGACCACCGACGTCGGGATTCCGGCCGGGTACAGCGGGACGAGCATCTCGAGAAGCCGCTCCCGATCCCGCGGTCTGACGCGTCTCGAGTCCGCATCCCCGGAGCCAATGCCGGTCCAGCACCTGTTCTGCCGGTGTCGCGGCTCTCGCGGACTGCTTAACCCCCGACAGGTGACCGGCGGAACAGACCCCGGGTGGGCTCGACGCCCATGGCCACAGCCCCGGCCACCAGCGCCTCGCGAGCCGGCGCGGTGTTCTCACCCGGCGCGGCCGACAACAGCTACGCCGGACTTTCGCGGTCCACATCCACCCGGAAACAGCCCTTGACCAGCACGAAGTCGGGCGGCGGACCGGGGGAGCTCATGCTGATGACCCACGAAACCTACCTCGCCACCAGGCGGTTCCCCGCGCTCGACGGGGTGCGCGCGATCGCCGCGGTGCTGGTGGTGGTGTTCCACTTCGGGGGCAGCGCGTGGGTGCGCGCGAACGGGTGGATCGGCGTGCACGTGTTCTTCGTGCTGTCGGGGTTCCTGAGCACGACGCTGGCGTTGCGCGAGGAGGACCGCACCGGCCGCGTGTCGCTGAAGAACTTCTACCTGCGGCGGGCGTTCCGGATCCTGCCGGTGTACTACGTGGTGCTCGGGATCTTCGTCGTGGTCACCGCCGCCAGGGGCGAGCTGCGCTCCAGCGGCCTGTTCGGCGCGCTCCCCCGGGTTCGCGACGTTACTCAACGGGTTCCACGTCGTCGGGGTGTTCGGGGTCGCGTGGACGCTTGGCGTCGAGCAGAAGTTCTACTTGCTGTGGCCGCTGCTGGCGTTCGGCGTGGCGGGGCTGGGTTCCGCACGGAGGTTCGCCAAGAAGTTCGGGCTCGCGGCGGCACTGGCGGTCGTCCTCGTGGCCCTCGTGCCCGGTGCTGCCGTACTCCGGCGCGTACGCGTCCATCGTCATCGGCTGCACGGTGGCGATCGTTCTGCACCACCGCAACGGGTTCGCGGTACTCAAGCCCCTCACGCACCCGGGGTCGGTCTCGCCGTCGCCGCGGCGATCGTGGTGCTGCAGGTGTTCTTCACCGACCTCACCGTCGCCCTGCACGACGACGGCGGCGTCGCGGTCGGCACGGCCTACGCGGTGCTCGTGGCGCTGCTGCTGCCCTCGCTGCTCGCGGGCGGGCCGCTGAGCCGGCTGCTGTCGGTGAAACCACTGCGGTTCCTCGGGGAGCGGTCGTACTCGCTCTACCTCATCCAGTCCATCGCCGGCTGGATGCTCGCCGGGCTGGTGCCGCAGCTGGCCCACCCGCGCACGCTCACCGCGGTCGGCGTCACGGCCGTCGCGCTGCTGATGGCCGACCTGCTCTACCGCTGGGTCGAGCTGCCGATGATCGCGCTCGGCCGGCGGGTCACCGCGAAGCGCCCCGAGCCGGCCCCGGTGCAAGAGCCCGTCCCGGCATAAACGAAGGAGCCGCCCCGGGAGGGAATCCCGGAGCGGCCCGTACACCCGGAACTGGTCAGCGTTCGCTGGTCGGCGCCACCAGCTCGCTCGGCCCGCCGCCGGACTCCCCGGCGACCGCGGCCAGCTCCTCGCCCACCGATTCCGAAGTCTTGCCCTTGTCCTTCGTGAGCAGCGACGCGACCGCGCCGATCAGGCAGACCACGATGGCGAACCCGAACGCCACGGCCAGACCGTCCTGGAACGGACCCGAGATCAAGTTCGGGAAGAAGCTGCGCCCGGTCAGGAACGAGGCCTGGTCCGGCGGCAGGCTGCCCAGCTGACCGCCCAGCAGCTGCTGGATCGGGTTGTAGCCGAGGAACGCCGCGAAGAGCACGGCCACCGCCGGCAGGTGCGCCACCTGGTCGGCCGGCCCGGCCGGCACGCCGTGGGCGGTGAGGCCCTGGAACATCGCCGACGGGAGGTTGTCCGACAGGCCCGCGATGATCAGGCTGAAGAAGAAGCCGATCGAGAGCACCATGGCCGCGTTCTGGAACGTGGTCATCATGCCCGCGCCGGAGCCGCGGGCGTCGGCCGGCAGGCTGTTCATCACCTCGGCGCGGTTGGGTGAGGAGAACATGCCCATGCCGATGCCGTTGACGAGCAGGATCGCCGCGAACGCCCAGTAGTTGAAGTTCACCGGTAGCAGGATCAGCAGCAGGAAGGTGATCGCGGTGATCACCAGGCCGCTCGACGCGAGCAGCCGGCTGCCGATGCGGTCGGACAGGATGCCGGCCGTCGGCGCGGACACCAGGAAGCCGACGGTCATCGGCAGCATGTAGATGCCGGCCCACAGCGGTGTCTGCTCGAAGGTGTAGCCGTGCTGCGGCAGCCAGATGCCCTGCAGCCAGATGATCAGGATGAACTGCAGGCCACCGCGCCCGAGCGACGCCGTGAGGTTCGCGAGATTGCCCCAGCTGAACGACCGGATCCGGAACAGCGACAGCCGGAACAGCGGGTTGGCCACCTTGGTCTCGATGACGATGAACGCGATCAGCACCGCCACGCCGCCGATGAGGCACGAGAGCACCATCGGGCTACCCCAGCCGGTCGGCGAGGAGCCGTAGGGCTGGATGCCGTAGGTGATGCCCACCAGCACCGCGATCAGGCCGACCGCGAAGGTGATGTTGCCCCACCAGTCCATCTTCGCGTGCTTGCGCACCCCGGTGTCGTGCAGCTTCACGTACGCCCAGATCGTGCCGACCACGCCGAAGGGCACCGACACCAGGAAGATCAGGTTCCAGTCGACAGGCGCGAGCACACCGCCGACGACCAGGCCGAGGAACGAACCCGCGATCGCCGCGACACCGTTCATGCCGAGCGCGAGACCACGCTGGTTGGCCGGGAACGCGTCGGTGAGGATGGCCGACGAGTTCGCCATCAGGAACGCGCCGCCGATGCCCTGCACGATGCGCCAGCCGATCAGCCAGAGCGCCGCCGCGTCACCGTCGAACCAGGTGACGGCCAGGAAGATCGACGACACGGTGAACACCGCGAAGCCGAGGTTGTACATCCTGGCCCGGCCGTACATGTCCCCCAGCCGCCCGAAGCTCACCACCAGTACGGCGGTGACCACCAGGAAGCCCATGATCATCCACAGCAGGTAGCTGGTGTTGGCCGGCTCCAGCGGGTTGATCCCGATGCCCTTGAAGATGTCGGGCAGTGCGATGAGCACGATCGACGAGTTGATCGTCGCGATCAGCATGCCCAGCGTCGTGTTGGACAGCGCGATCCACTTGTATCGCGGACCCAGTTCCGCGAGTGAATACGTTCTGCGCTCGGCCACAGTGAAACCTTTCTCTCGTTCCCTTAGCTAGGCTAAGCAAGTTGCTTGCCTGTGGCAACCAACTTCGTAAATCGGTTACGAGAGAACCGTCACAGGATGATCACCGTCCTTTGAGGACCCTTTACGTTCACTCGACCGAGTGAAAAGCAAACACCTTCCCCGGATTGAGGATTCCGTGCGGGTCCAGTGCGTTTTTCACGGCCTGGTGCATCTGCAGCACGGCCGGTCCGAGCTCGTTTTCCAGCCCCGGCCGCTTGAGCAGGCCCACGCCGTGTTCGCCGGTCACGGTGCCGCCGAGGGCCAGCGCGTCGGCCACGATGTCGTCGAACGCGGCCTGCGCGCGCCGCCGCGCGTCCTCGTCGCCGGCCGGCGTGCTGAGCAACGGGTGGAGGTTGCCGTCGCCGATGTGCGCGACGTTGGCGATGAGCGTGTTGTGCCGCTTCGCCGCGAGGTCGATGCGCGCGAGCATTTCGGGCACGAGGTGGGTGGGCACGCAGACGTCCTCGGTCAGCAGCGGGCCGAGCCGCTCCAACGCCGGGTACGCCAGCCGCCGCGCGGCGAAAAGTGCGTCGGCCTCCGCTTGGTCCGACGACTGCGCCGCCCAGGTGGCGCCCGCCTTTTCGAAGCACTCGAGCATCACGGCGGCCTCGTGCTCCCCCGCCGCACCCGGCGCGTCGCTGCGGCCCAGCAGCACCACCTCCGCGTCGGCCGAGAGACCCATGTTCTTCCACTCGTCCACGGCGACGAGGCAGTGGCGGTCGACCAGCTCCAGCGCCGAGGGCACCACGCCGGCCGCCCGGATCGCGGCAGCCGCTTCGCCTGCGGCGACGGTGGAGTCGAAGTAGCCCGCCACCGTGCTCTCGGGCGCACGCTGGGCGCGCAAGCGCACGGTGATCTCGGTGATGACGCCGAGCGTGCCCTCGGAGCCGACCATCAAGCCGGCGAGGTCGTAGCCCGCCACGCCCTTCGCGGTGCGGCGCCCGAGCCGCACGAGCTCACCGGTGCCCGTGACGACCTGCAGACCGAGCACGTAGTCGCGGGTCACGCCGTACTTCACGCAGCACACACCGCCCGCGTTGGTGGCGACGTTTCCGCCGATCGTCGACCACGGGGAGCTCGCCGGGTCCGGCGGGTACCAGAGGCCGTGCTCGGCGCAAGCAGCCCGCAGGTCGTCGTTCACGACGCCCGGGCCGACCACGGCGAGGCGCTCGACGGCGTCGATCTCGTGGATCGCCGTCATGCGGTCGGTGACGAGCACGACGCAGCCGGCCACGGCGTTGGCGCCGCCGGACAGCCCGGTGCCGGCGCCCCGCGTGACCACGGGCGTGCCGTGCTTGAGGCAGACCTTCACCGTGGCCTGGACGTCTTCGGCGGAGCGGGGCCGCACTACGACCTCGGGCAGCGTCCACGGCGCCCATTCGGCTTCGTCGTGGGCGAAGCCGCGCAGCACGTCGGGGTCGCGCACGAGCACCTCGGGCGGCAGGACGGCTTGCAGGTCTTCGATCAACATGGGCGCTCCCGATCGCATTGCGGCTTCTCCCGCCAGGTTAGGGCGCCGGGATGTCGAACCGGCGGCCTCTGCTTCGACGTAGGAGTAGAGACCGATTTCAGGAGGCAGCCATGGGGACCACTTCACGCGGGATCGCGATGTTGCGGGCCGTCGCCGCCGGGCGCGCGAGGGTGACCTGCAGCGCCGAACCGGACCTGTTCGTCGACGGCCTGCCGTGCTGCGACCAGTTCACCGCCCACGCCCTGGCCCACGAGGGTCTCGTGCGCCCGGCACGGCTCGGGCTCGTCGGGCAGCAGGTGCCGGCGGAGCTGACACCGGCGGGCGCGGCCCTGCTGACGACGGTGGCCGCGGCGGCATGAGATGCGGCAGGGCCCTGTCGTCTCGCCCGAGCGCGAAACGACAGGGCCCTGGTCCGGGGACGGCTACGTGTTGAGCGTGCCGTAGACGATGATGTTGTCGAGGTAGCTGTGCGCGGCGGCGTCGAACGCCCCGCCGCACGTGATGAGGCGGATCTGCGGGTCGGTGGTGTTGCCGTAGACCGCTTCGGTGGGGAACTCCTTCTTCGCGATCTGGTCGACCTTCGTGACGGTGAAGGTGGCCTTCGACCCGTCTTGGCGCCCGATCACGACCTGGTCGCCCTTCTTCACCTCGTGCAGCCGCCAGAAGATGCCTTTCTGGTGGTTGCCGTCGATGTGCCCGAGGACCACGGCGGGGCCGACCTGACCCGGGGTCGGGCTGTTGGAGTACCAGCCCGCCTGCAGTGGTTCGGTCACCGGCGGGACCTGGACGGTCTTGTCGGCGTTGAGCCCCAGCGGCACGAGCGAGGAGTGCGCGTCGATGCTCGGCACGTCGAGCGACACCGGCACCGACCGCGCGAGCCCGACCACGGGTGCGGCGCTCACGGGCGCGGCCGGCTGCTGGGCCGGGGTCGGTTCCGCGCCACAGCCGGACAGGGCGAAGGTGGCGACGAGGGCCACCAGCAGAGCGAAGAACCCGAACCGGCGTCGGGTCACTCCACGGTCACTCACTGAGCGAACACCGTGGCGAGCGAGCCGTCACCGGTCTCCGGCGCGCCGGCCGGGATGACAGTGACCTGGCCGGGGCCCTGGGCCGGCGGCTTGGCAGGCGCGGTGGGCTGGGTGGGCTGGGTGGGCTGGGTGGGCGTGCTCGGCGTCGCCGCGACCTTCGCGCAGGTGGAGGAGGCGAGGACGATGTCGCCGCTGCCCAGCGCGCCGGCGGCCTTGCCGCCGAGGAGCTTCACGTGCAGCGCGTTGACGGTGAGGGAGCCGTCGTCGTGCTTGATCTGCTCGTTCACGATCACCTGCACCACACCGGGCACGCCGATCTTCTGGTTCGGCGCGGTGCCCACGGGCAGCTTGCCGATGCGGCCCAGATCCAGGCCCGCGAGCTCGGACGACGCGGTGATGCCGTCGGGCGTCGACGTGCACTCGGAGCTGATCACGCGCGCCTTCGGCGTCGCGCCTGCGAGCGGCGCGAGCACGGGCAGCGTGGCGTCGACGATGGAGGCCTTGGAGGCGACCTTGCCGTCGGTCTTCTTCGCGGAGCTACTGACCGCCTTCGCCGTGACCAGGCCCTTCAGCGGCACGTCCACCACCGACGCCGACGTGGGACCGTCCGTGTTCGACGGCGCGATCTTGCCCGTCTCCACTGAGATTCCCTTGTCCCCCAACACTCCCGCCAGCAGCGAGACCGACGCGGACGCGCCGTAGGCCGACCCGGCGGGCGCGTCGGCGGCGACCGCCGAGGGGGCGGCGGTGGCGAGCAGCGCAAGGGCTGGAGCGGCGACCACGAGGGTCCGTCCGCGCAGCAGGGCAGAACGCATGAATTGTCCTTTCGAACACCAAGAATGGAACCGCCCGCGGATCCCCGAATCCGCGCGTGACCCGACGCAACTGTCGATCACCGGCGAGAACGCGACGCTATCAAGGGGGACCGGAATTGCAAAGCAAGATCCACTGCGCAGTGCGCCGGTCAGCCGAGTCAGTGACCACGTTTTCCGCAATTTCACCACTAAAGAGTGATGTAACGCTGGGGTTTTGCCGGAGTATTTTCACTCTGCGCTAGGTCCTTCCGGCACCTACTTGGCGGATTGCTCGCGCCACCACTCTTCGGGGTGATCCTGGGGATGGGTGATCGGCGGGTACTCACCGTCATGTGACCACTACGGCGGCTCGGGGTTTTCGTCAAACTCCGTGGGAAATCGGCGCGTGGAATTGTCCACTATGGAGCATGGGGTGGCATTCACGAGCCGCCGGTCAGCACGACGTCGTGATCCGCCGTCGTGCCGGCGACCAAAAACAGAAGGCCGCTCTCGACGGCGCGTCCGGAACTTTCAGCAGGTAGTAACCCGCACGCAGCCCGGACAGCCGGTAGCCGCTGACCGCGGTCCACGTCCGGTCGAGCGTGGCGAGGCTCTGGCTCGTCGCGACGGCGGTGTCCCTCGCGACCGGCTTGCCGTCCTCGACGACGTGCCCGGTCGCCGGCACGACCGGTCCGATCACGTCGGCGGCCGTACCGCTGCGCATGGTGAACCGGCCGGTGGTGACCACGCACGAGGCCGCCAGCCCGCTGCGCCGCACGCCGTCCTCGGTCACCCGCCCGCTCAGCGTCGCCGTCACGGTCTGGTGCGCCCGCAGCGTTCCGGAGAAGCCGCCCGGCAGCGGCTGGTTCGTCCGGATCCCGTTGAGCGCCATGCGATCCGCGGGATCCGCCGACGCACCCGTCACGTGGACACCGTCGACCTGCCGGCCGGTCTCGTTCGTGAGTGTGAGCGTCCCCCGGACCGCCGCACCTGGCTCGTACGTCGTGCGGTCCAGGCTCAGCGCCGCGTCGAGCTTCACCGCCGCCACGGCCGCATCCCCGTCGAGCGGCGCCGCCACCACGGCCACGGCCACGGCCACGGGCAGCGCGAACCACAGGGACTTGCGCGTGACACCCCCGGTGAGCCCATCGCCCCGTCTCAGGAGCGCGGCTTTCGCGGCTCAGACTCCCGCGCCACCGTCGACGCGGAGAACGGCGCCCGTCACGTAGGAGGCGCGGTCGCTCAGGAGCCAGGCCGCGGCTTCCGCGATCTCGGCCGGCTCGGCGCCGCGGCGCAGAGGCGTCGCCGAGACGAGGCGGTCCTGCAGGCCCGGCGATTCCGCTTCCCACGCGCGGATCATCTCGGTGAGGGTGTTGCCCGGGGCGATGGCGTTGACGCGGATGCCTTCCGGGCCGTAGGTGACGGCGGCGGACTCGGTGAGGCTGTTGACGGCCCGCTTCATGGCACCGTACGCGGGCAGCTCGGGGTTGCCGCGCAGGCTGCCGACCGACGACGTGTTCACGATGGCGCCCGTGCCCGCCGTCGCGCGGATGACGGCGACCTCCGCGGCCATGGCGAGCCAGACGCCCTTGAGGTTCACGGCGAAGACGTGGTCGAACTCGGCTTCGGACAGGCGGTCCAGCGGGCCGGGTTGCTGGATCGTGGCGCCGTTGTTGAAGGCGATGTCGAGGCGGCCGTACAGCTCGGCCGCGCGGTCGACGGCGGCGCGAACGCCGGCCGCGTCGGCGAGGTCGCAGAGCACATAGTCGGCGGTGCCGCCGGCGGCGCGGATCTCTTCGGTCACGGTCTTGAGCTGGGCTTCCGTGCGGGCGGCCAGTAGCACGCGGGCGCCTTCCCCGGCGAACAGGCGCGCGGCGGCGGCACCGATGCCCCGGCCCGCGCCGGAGACGAACGCGACCTTGCCGGCCAGCAGGCCGGGTGTTTCGTGGAGTTCCATGAGCCCAGGCTGCGCCGTCGCGGTGCGCCCATTCAGGCATCGGCAGTACCTGGCTGAGCGCCGTGAGGCGCGGATACTGGAAGTGTGGACAGGCGAGAACTGGCCGGCTTCCTGCGCAGCCGGCGCGAGCGGATCACCCCGGACGACGTCGGGCTGCCCGCGGGGCCACGCCGACGCACGCCGGGGCTGCGCCGTGAGGAGGTGGCGCAGCTGGCGTTCATCTCGACCGAGTACTACACCCGCCTCGAGCAGGCCCGCGGCCCGCACCCGTCGCGCGAGGTGCTCGGCGGGCTCACGCGCGCGTTGCGCCTGAGCGACGCCGAGCGGGAGCACCTGCACCACCTCGCCGGCGAACCCGCGGCGCCGCTGCCCGGCCCTTCGCGCGTCGTGCGCCAGAGCATCCTCGACTTGCTGGACCGGCTGCCGCAGGCCGCCGCGATGGTGATGTCGGCGACGTACGAGGTGATCGCCTGGAACGACCTCGCGGCCGCCCTGATGGAGGACTTCTCCGCGCTGCCCCGGCGCGACCGCAACCTGGTGCGCCGCGTGTTCCTGCGCCGCGACGACCAGCGCCTCTACGGCGTGTCCGACGCCGACGAGTTCGCCCGCTACGCCGCCCGCAACCTGCGCGCCACCGCCGCCCGCTACCCGGACGACCCCGAGGTGACCGAGCTCGTCCACGACCTGCTCGCCGGCAGCGAGCACTTCGCGCGCCTGTGGGCTTCGCACGACGTGGCCGCCCAACCCAGCCTGCGCAAGACCTTCCGGCACCCGGTGGGTCGGGCCCCTCACGGTCAACTGCGACGTGCTCGACCTGACCGACCGCGACCAGCACGTGGTGATCTACACGGCCGTACCGGGCTCGCCTTCGGAGGAAGCCATGCGGCTGTTGTCGGTGATCGGCACGCAGCGCATGGACGTGACCAGCTGACGCTCGGAACACCGCGACGGGGTTCACCGGCAACGCGCCGGATCCGGCGTGAACTCCCGGTCGCGTCGCACCACGAGCGCGTCACCGGGGTCGACGCGGGCTCTCCCCTGAACTCCGCCGCTACGAGGTCTTCGGCCGGCACAGCGTGGCTCTCGGGGAGCGGGCCGTCGCCGGCCAGGTCCAGCGGGGTCGTACGGAACGCCGCCCACGCCGCAGCTCGATGACGGGTCGAGCTCGACCGCGCGCAGGTCGACGCCGTGTTCCTTCCAGTCGTCCGCGACGGCCTGGGCCGGCCCGTGCCGCAGTCGGTGACGCCGTCCGACGGTGACCACGGTTTGGCCGGTCTGGACCAGGGCGTGCCGATCTGGCTGTGCGCCGCTCCGCGTCAAGTGTGGGAAAGGCTGCGGCCACAGCTGCGCCACTCCTGGCTCAAGCGCGGTCCTTGCCGAATCGGGCGAATGAGCGCGTCGAGATCCGAGTCCGCAGGGATTGGTTACCCCTTGATCTCAGGACAACTGCCACCGTCGGTGCCTAAAGTGTGGCTGGTGGAGCCGTTGACAGCGATCGCGACGATCGCGGCGAAGTACGGGGCGGCGCAATTGGTCCGGGCGCTCACCGGGAACGACGGTCTCAGCGGTCTGGCCTCGGAGTTACTGGGCGAGCTGGTGGCCAGCGAGGATCGGCTGGGCGAACAGCTGGCCGGGATCGGCCGTCAGCTCGACGAGTTGTTGGACCAGCGTTATACGACCGCCCTCGCCGGCGGGCAGCGAGTGCTGCGCGACGCGAGCACGGCCCCCGATGCTCACTCGCGGGGCGCCGAACTGGCACGCGCGCGTGATTTGTTCCGTGAAGCTGCCGCAGCGGCTTCGACGAGAGCCCCGCTGCAGGTCGCAGTAGCCGAGCGATACGTGGCGCTGTGCTCCATCGCTTCCGGTCGGCATGACGCCGTTCCCACGGCGCTGCGCACGCTGAACGAAACGGCCTTCCAAGCACTGATCAACGCGCTGCCGCTGTTCGGCCCCAAAGCCTATGAACAGGCGCGAAAGCAACTCTCCTGGTCGGGCCGGATGGGCTTGCGCGGCCGACGCGAGGAGCGGGTCGACGAGTTGGGCAGCGATATCGTCGACGCGGTGGACGGTGTGGTGGACCTCGCCCTCAACCTGCTTGAGGAGTCTCAAGTCCTCGCGAGGGGACTCGGTCAGGAACTCGGGCCGGAACTCGACGTGGACTATCTGTTCCCTGATGGGTATGCCCAAGACGAGCGGCTGACCAGGACCGCGCAAGTGGTGATCCGGCCGACGGGGCCCGGACCACTGCAGTTCGGCCCGTTGACGGTGAGCTTCGGCGAGGTCGAAGCGTCTCCCGCCAGGCAGCCGCCGTTCGCACCGGACGAACTCTCACAGTGGGCCGCGGCAGTCGCTCAAGGACTGCCTCAGGTCCGGCCACCGGGATTCGAAGTGGAAGTGACGGTTCGGGCTGACTTTTTCGTATCTCCCGCTCTCGTCGTCGCTTTGCGGCCCGGTTTGGTTCTGGCAGACGAGGTTCCACACGAGGTGGTACCAGGTGTACTGGGTTTCACTGGCGTCGCCGGTGGCATGCTTGCCTCCGGGATGCAGGAGGTCCGTCTGCCCTACTTCGACACCCGGCGATTCGTGAACGAGTGGACCGTGAACGTGAACAACGTGCTGATCTTCCAGTCCTCGGATCGCCAGTTGCTCAAATGAGGCCGCCGCGCTCGCCCGATCCGCCCGCAGGAGACGGGTGCCCCTCAGACCGGTCGGGCGTCAGCGAGTGGCGAGCCAGGGAGCGAGCAGCACTTCCAGATCCGCATCCGACAACGCCCGCGGGCTTTCGCCGAAACCCTGCCACCGCGAAGCGTCGCGCGCGGCGTGGAAGTCCACGGAGTACGCGCGCATCAGCACGTACATGAAGCTCTCCGAATCAAAACGCTCACCCAGCAACGTGCGGGCCGCACGAGCAACCGCCACCCCGCCGGTGATGTCGCGCAGCTTCAGCTCTTCCGCAGCCGGGTCCAGCAGACACGGGGTTGAAATCACAAGAACTTTCCCATCACTGAAACGAAAAACTCAGCCTTCGGCAGCCAACTGGCCACACGCGGCAGCAATGTCCTGACCACGGGTGTCACGCACGGTGCAGGCTACGCCCCCCGCGTTGACCAGCCGCACGAACTCCCGCTCCACCGGCTTCGGCGAAGCGTCCCACTTCGAACCCGGGGTCGGGTTGAGCGGGATGACGTTCACGTGCACCAGCTGACGCAGGTGCTTGCGCAGCCGCTTCGCCAGCAACTCCGCTCGCCACGGCTGATCATTGATATCCCGGATCAACGCATACTCGATCGACACCCGACGACCCGACGTGTCCGCGTAATACCGCGCGGCCGACAAGACCTCGTCCACCGACCACCGGTTGTTCACCGGCACCAGCGTGTCCCGCAGCTCGTCATCCGGCGTGTGCAGTGACACCGCCAAGCGCACCTGCATCTCCTCATCCGCCAGCTTCCGGATCGCCGGCGCCAATCCCACCGTCGACACCGTCACCGAACGCTGCGAAATCCCCAACCCCGACGGCGCCGGCTCCGTAATCCGCCGCACCGCCGCCACCACCCGCTTGTAGTTCGCGAGCGGCTCACCCATGCCCATGAACACGATGTTCGACAAGCGGCCGGGGCCGCCGGGCATGGCGCCGTCGCGCATCACGGCGGCGGCGGAGCGGACCTGGTCGACGATCTCGGCCGTCGACAGGTTGCGGTCGAGGCCGCCCTGGCCGGTGGCGCAGAAGGGGCAGGCCATGCCGCAGCCGGCCTGGCTGGAGATGCACAGCGTCGCGCGGTCCGGGTAGCGCATGAGCACGCTCTCGAGCAGCGTGCCGTCGTGGGCGCGCCACAGGGTCTTGCGCGTGGCGCCGTTGTCGGCCGACAGCGCGCGGACTTCGGTGAGCAGCGGCGGCATCAGGTCCGCGACCAGGCGCTCACGTGCGGCCGCCGGGATGTCCGTCATGTCGGCCGGGTCGACGGTCAGGCGCGAGAAGTAGTGGTTCGACAGCTGCTTCGCACGGAAGGCCTTCTCCCCCAGCTCCACCGCGGCCTCGGCCCGCTCGGCGGAGGTGAGGTCGGCGAGGTGACGCGGCGGCAGGCCGCGCTTGGGCGCGTCGAAAACAAGGGGGAGGGCAGTCATAACCGATCCAGTATTCCACGTCCACCGGACACGCCGTCACCACTCCCCCGGCCGTGTGCCGCCGGTCACCACCGGCGGCTGAGACACGGCACGACGAACCGGCCACCCGCGCCTGCGATCAAGCAGTGAGGGTCTCGAACCGCCGCAAGGTCTCGTCACGGCCCAGTGCCTGCGTGATCGAGTGCAGGTCCGGGCTGCGGGTGGAGCCGGTGATCGCGATGCGGATGATCTGCGAGGCCTCGCGGATGGAGCCCGGGTACGCGTCGGGATCCTTCTTGAGTTCCTTGGCGTTCTTGGCGAAACCGTGCTTCGCCGCGACGTCGCGGATCTGCTGGAACCACTCCTGGCCGTCGTCGAGCTGCCGGTAGTCCGCGACGAAGTCGGAGGCGACGGCGCGCACGACGTTCGGCGCCACGCCCAGTGCGGCGATGCGCTCGTCGTCCGGGCCGGTCACGGGGGCGTGCAGCTGCGGGAAGAAGAACCCGTAGACCGCGCGGAACTCGCTCCACTTCTTGAGGTCCTTGCGCGGGTTCTCGGCGCCTTCGCGCTCGACGGCCAGCGCGCGCAGGGCCAGCTCCTCCGACGACTCGAGCACCGACAGCAGCTCCGGGTCGAACCGCTGCGCCCACGTGCGCACGGCGGCGAGGATCTCCGCGCCGGACATCGTCGCGATGTGGTCGGCGGAGATGTCGTCGAGCTTCACGAGGTCCACGAGCGGTCCCGCGACGCCCATCTCGTCGAGGTTGATCGGCTCGTCCAGGGCCTGGGCCAGCGGCAGCTCGGCGAGGCGGCCGTTGGCGAGCCCGCGCAGGTAGTACAGGACGGCCTCGACCGGGTAGCCGGCCTCGATGTAGAAGTCGACCGACGCCTCGGGGTCCTTGCGCTTGGACAGCTTGCGCTTGCTGCCGCCCTCCTGCTTCATCAGCGGGGCGATGTGTGCGTAAGTGATCGGCTCGAAGCCGAGCGCGTCGAACAGTTGCTGGTGCACCGGCACGGACGAGATCCACTCGTCGCCGCGGATGACGAGGTTCACGCGCATGAGGTGGTCGTCCACGGCGTGCGCGAAGTGGTAGGTCGGCAGCCGGGGGCTCTGGTCGGAACTCTTGAGGATCACCACGTCGTTGCGGTTGGCCTCGGCTTCGATCGTGCCGCGGATGGCGTCGGTGAAGCGCACGCGCGCGCCGGTGTCGTCGGGCGCGCGGAACCGCACGACCCACGGCTCGCCGGCGTCGAGCTTCGCCCGCACGTCGGCCGGGTCGGCGTCGCGCCAGATCGCCCAGGAGCCGTAGTAGCCGGTGGGCAGCTTCGTGGCCTGCTGGCGCGCGGTGATGGCCGCGAGCTCGTCCTTCGTCGCGAAGTCGATGTACGCGCGGCCTTCACGCAGCAGCTCCCGCACGTAGGACAGGTAGATCTGCTCACGGCCCGACTGCTGGTACGGGCCGTAGTCGCCGCCCCGCAGCGTGTCTTCGTCAGCCTGCAGACCGAAGTAGGAGAAGCCGCGCTCGAACTGCTCCAGCGCGCCCTCGACCTCGCGCGACTGGTCGGTGTCCTCGACGCGCACCAGGTAACGGCCGCCGGAGCGACGGGCGACGTCCTGATCGATCGTGGCCACGTAGATGCCGCCGATGTGCACGAACCCCGTGGGGGACGGGCCGAACCGGGTCACCTTCGCGCCGTCGGGCAGCTGCCGCACCGGGTAGCGCTGCTCCCAGTGCTCGGGCTCGGGCAGGTCCACGGGGAACAGGGCGTCGATGACCACTCGGTCCAGCATGGGGGGTCGGGTCTCCCAGGTCGTGTCAGGGCTGTCGTTACGGGGCGTCTTCCTACTCCTTCGAGTATCTCCGACCACCGCGAACGTCCCTCGCGCAGGTCCCCGACAGTCGGCAGGTTGCAGTCCGACCGTTTCCGATATATCGTGAACAAGTCGCAACCGTTCGAGAGAGGAACACCGACATGAGGCACCCTCACCCCGGTGTGCGAGGCGCGCACCAACACGGAGAACACGGTCGTCCCGCTTTCGGCCCCTTCGGCCGCGAGTTCGGCGACTTCGGCTTCGGCCCCGGCGGCCCGATGGGTCGCGGCCGGCGAGGCCACGGCGGTCCCGGCGGACGGAGGGGCCACGGCCCGCGTCGCGGCCGGCGCGGTGACGTCCGCGCGGCGATCCTGACCCTGCTCGCGGAACAGCCGAGGCACGGGTACGAGATCATCCGCGAGATCGGCGAGCGCAGTGGCGGATTCTGGAAGCCCAGCCCCGGCTCGATCTACCCGACGCTGCAGATGCTGGCCGACGAAGGCCTGGTCGTGAGCAAGGACGAGAACGGCAAGAAGCTGTTCGAGCTCACCGACGAGGGCCGCGCAGCCGCGGAGCAGCAGACCGGCACCCCGCCGTGGGAGCACTTCGCCGAGGACGTCGACCCCGTCGAGGTCGACCTTCGCAAGGCGGGCGCCACGCTCGCGGCGGCGGTCGTGCAGGTGATGCGCGCCGGCAGCCCGAGCCAGCAGGCCCGCGTCGTCGACGTGCTCAACGATGCCCGCCGCTCGGTCTACTCGATCCTCGGCGAGGTCGAGGAAACCGACGAGTCGACGGAAGAAGCCGAGTGACCCGGCAGGACGAGGCCGGTGGGCTTGACCCGCGTGTGCACGCGGTAGCCCACCGGCAGCGTCACCCCGGCCCCGCCGGCCGTGCTGACCGTGCGCTTGTGCACTTCGGCGACGGCCCGCGCGGCGACCTGCGCGCTGAACTCGATCTTCAGCACTGACTCCATGGCGGCGTGATCGGTGAACAACCAGCGCGTCGCCACGCGCCGGAGGCTGAAGCCCTCGCCTTCGAAGAACCGCTCGACCTCCGCGGGGTCGTAGTGCGGGAGGTCCGCCCGCAGCCAGCCGCCGTAGGGCTCGCTCGTCGCGTCGAGGTCCACGATCAGGATCGACCCGCCGGGCCGCAGCACGCGTTCCGCTTCGCGCAGCCCCGGCTCGCAGCCGGGGCCGAAGAAGTACGCCGTGCGCGCGTGGACCACGTCGACGCTCGCGTCATCGACCGGCAGCCGCTGCGCGCGGCCTTCGCGAACGGACACGTTCGGCAGTTCCCGCACACGCTTCGCCGCGTCGCGCGCCAGCGGTGCGTACGGCTCGACGCCAAGCACCGAGCGCGCGTCGCGGGCGAAGCGCGGCAAGTGGAACCCGTCCCCACAACCGAGGTCGAGAACGTCGCGCCCGGTCCAGTCGCACTCCTCGCGCAGGACGCGCCAGATCTCGCCGTCGACGTCCTGCGCGCGGTTCTCCACCTCGTAAGCCTGCTGGTAGTACCAGATGTTGGGGCTCGGCAAGACCTCCGTCGCCCGAGACCGGCCTGTGGAGCGGGGGAACCATCGCACGAACTTCTCCAACGACGTCGGCTGCGAGCCGGTTCCGGGGTCCGGGGCTCACAGCGAAAAAATCACGGGCACCGCATAGACTTCTTGCTCACCGGGAGGAGGCCGCGATGACCATCGGTTCGGCCAGCACAAGCGCGATTCCGGCCGGCCTCCCGTGCTGGATCGAGGTTGCGTGTCGCGACGAAGCGGTCTCGCAACAGTTCTACACGGGCTTGTTCGGCTGGCAGTACGACGTGCGCCGCGACCCCGCCGCGCCGACCGGCCGCTACTGGATCTCGTCGCTCGCCGGCGAGCCGACGGGCGGCCTCTACCAAGCCGGGGCGCAGACCGAGCCCGGCTGGACGCTGCACGTCTCCGTGCCGCACACCGCGAGCGCGGCCGAGTGGGTGGAGCACCTCGGCGGCCGGGTGACGCTCGGCCCCGTCGCGATCCCGGAACGCGGCAGCATCCTGCACGCGATCGACGCGGCGGGCGCGCCAGTGGTGTTCTGGGAAGCACCGCAGGACTGGCGGTTCGTCACCGGGATCCCCAACACGTTCAGCGGCGCCGACCTCAACGCGCACGACGGCGCGGCGGCCGACCACTTCTACACCAAGCTCTTCAACTACACGAGCCACCAGATCGGCGACGGCGAGAGCGTCGACTACGCGGAATACCTCATCGAGCACACGCCTGTGCTCTACCGCTACGTGATGGGCCCGGAGTACAGCCGCGCCACTCCCCCGCACTGGCTCGTCTACTTCGAGGTCGACCCGGCGCGCGGCTGCGACGCGACAGCGGGCCAGGCGCTGATGCTCGGCGGATCCGTGGTGATCCAGCCGTACGACACGCCCTTCGGCCGCATGGCGATCCTCGCCGACCCGGACGGCGCGGTGTTCGCGGTGATCGACCACTCGCGCACGCTCGACGACGTCGGACGCGCCGAGGTCGACGACCCTTACGACGACTGAGCCTCACAACGACTGGGCCGCAGCAACCGCGTCAACACGACGATCGCGGCGTAGCCCCCGGCGACCACCCACATCGCCGTGCCCGGCAGCAGCCCGCCGACAAGCGCTACGCCGACTGCGCCGCCGGTCTGGCGTGCTGCGTTGAGCACACCAGCGGCGATGCCCGCCTTGCCGGGCAACGCATTCATGGCCAGCGACGTCATCGCGGGCATTGCGAGCGAGCAGAACCCGAAGACCACCGAGAACACCACCAGCAGCACCGGTGACCGCTCGTCCGGCAGCACCGCCATCCCCGCCGCGCCGACCAGCGCCGTGAGGCTGCCGGCGACGATCGGCAGGCGAGAACCGATCCGGTGCGTGAGCCGGCCGCTGACGAACGCATTGAGCCCCACCGCGAGCGTGAGCGGAACCAGGGCGAGCCCGGCGACGAGCGTGTTGAGGTGCCACACACGTTGCAGGAACAAGGCGAGGCAGAACAGCGTGCCGTAGAGGCAGAAGTTGAACAGGCCGCCGATCGCCGTCGCCACCGCGAAGGCCCGCACGCGCAGCACACCCAGTGGCAGCACGGGCACGGCGATCGCCTTTTCCGCGACCACGAACGCCGTCCCGGCCACGACGCCGGCTCCGACGAGCACGAGCGTGGTCGCGTCCGCCCAGCCCGAGTGCCCCGCCTCAATGAACCCGGCGACCACGCACGCCAGCGCGGCAGTGCCGAGGACCTGTCCGACGCCGTCGATGCGGGCTTGCCGGCGCGCGGTGGTTTCGGCGACGTACCGACGCGTCAACGCGATCGCGATCAACCCGACGGGGACGTTCACCGCGAAGACCAGCCGCCAGTCGGCCAGCCCGACCGCGAGGCCACCGAGCATCGGTCCCGCCGCGAGCCCGACGCCGCTCATCCCGCCCCACACGCCGAGCGCGCGGGCCCGGGCGCCGGCGTCGGGGAACTGGTGCACGATCAGCGCGAGCGACGCCGGCAGCAGCGCCGCCGCGCCGGCCCCCTGCACCCCGCGGGCGGCGACGAGCCACGGCAGGGAATCCGCTGCGGCACAAGCGATCGAGGCGAGCACGAAGACCGCGACGCCGATCTCGAAGACGCGCCGCGACCCCCACCGGTCCCCCGCCTCGCCCCACGTGAGCAGGAACGCGGCGAGCGCGACGGTGTAGGAGTCGACCACCCACTGCAACGCGGCCGTGGACGGTTCGCCGAACTCGGCGCCGATGGCCGGCAGCGCGAGGTTCACGATGGTCGCGTCGAGCGTGATCATCACGAACCCGAAGCACACCGCGGCGAGCGCCAGTCGGGCCGAGGAGCGTTCGCGGGTCGAAGGTGGGGTCGAGGCGGTCATGACCTCGAGTGAAACGCGCGGACGCTTCGGTGGTCCACGAACCGTTCGCTACCCCTGGGAGGCCCAAGCTCTCAGCGCAGGTCCGCGGGTCGGGCGGCTCAGGTGGGTCAGGTGCCTCACGCGGGGACGAACGCCGACAGCAGCAGCCAGGAGACGACGGCCGAGGGCAGCAGCGAGTCGAGGCGATCCATGATGCCGCCGTGGCCCGGCAGGAGCGTGCCCATGTCCTTAATGCCGAGGTCGCGCTTGATCAGCGACTCGACGAGGTCGCCCAGTGTCGCGGTGAGCACGATCGCCGCGCCGAACACCACGCCTTGCCAGGTCTGGCCGTGGAGCATCAGGCTGATCGTGAGGATGCCGGCCACGATGCCGGCGACCATCGACCCGGCGAAGCCCTCCCAGGACTTCTTCGGGCTGATCGTCGGTGCCATCGGGTGCTTGCCGCCGAGCACGCCGGCGATGTAGCCGCCGGTGTCGGAGGCGACCACGGCGATGAGGAACGTAAGGACCCGGCCGACGCCGTCCTCAGGCGGCACGAGCATCGCGGCGAACGCGCCGAACAGCGGCAAGTACGCGCTCGCGAACACCGAAGCCGAGATGTCGCGCAGGTAGCCGTCGGCGCCGCCGGGCAGCCGCCAGAGCAGGCAGGCGAGCACCGTGATGACGAACGCCGTGAGCGCGCCCGCGCGGCCGAACGGCCAGGCCAGCCAGATCATCGCCTGGCCGCCGACGAGCACGGGGATCATCGCGACCTTGATGTTCGCGACGCGCTTGAGCACGCCGGCGAACTCGAAGGTGCCGACCCCGATCGCGATCGCGATGACTCCGATGAAGATGAAGCGGACGGTGAGCAGGGAAACGATGATGGCCGCGCCGAGCACCAGGCCCACGCCGATGGCCGCGGGCAGGTTGCGCCCGGCCCGGGAGTCCTTCTTGGCCGGCTCCGGCTGTCCACCCGGTTCGGGCTTGTCAGCCGGGTCCGGCTGCGGGGTGTGCTCCACCCGCTCGTCTCGTTCCTCGCTCACCTGGCTCATCAGACCTCGAGCAGCTCGGCTTCCTTGTGCTTCACCAGCTCGTCGACCTGGTGCACGTAGGTGTCGGTGAGGTTCTGCAGCTCCTTCTCGGCGCGCGCGACCTCGTCCTCACCCGCTTCGCCGTCCTTGGCGATCCGGTCGAGCTCCTCCTTGGCCTTGCGACGGACGCTGCGGATCGACACGCGGGCGTCCTCGCCCTTGCCCTTCGCCATCTTCACCATCTCCTTGCGCCGCTCCTCGGTGAGCTGCGGGATGACGATGCGGATCACGTTGCCGTCGTTGCTGGGGTTGACGCCCAGGTCGGACTCGCGGATGGCCTTTTCGATGGCACCGAGCTGCGTCTGGTCGTAGGGCTTGATCAGCGCCATGCGCGCCTCGGGCACGTTGACACTCGCCAGCTGATTGAGCGGGGTCATCGCGCCGTAGTACTCGACGACGATGCGCGAGAACATCGACGGGGTGGCCCGGCCGGTCCGCACCGACGTCAGGTCGTCCTTCGCGACGGACACCGCTTTTTCCATCTTCTCCTCGGCGTCGAGGAGGGTCTCGTCGATCACGGCTACTCCCGGTGTTGTGATGGTCGAACCTGTGCTGATCCCAGCAGGTCTAGGCCGACACCCCGTCGGCGGGGGTGCTGACCAGCGTCCCGATCCTCTCACCACTCACCGCACGGGCGATGTTCCCCTCGGTGAGCAGGTTGAAGACGATGATCGGCATGTTGTTGTCCATGCAGAGGCTGAACGCGGTGGCGTCGGCGACCTTGAGGCCGCGCTCGAGCACCTCGCGGTGGCTGATCTCGTGGAACATCGTGGCGCTCGCGTCGATCTTCGGGTCGGCGGTGTAAACACCGTCCACGGCCTTGGCCATGAGCACGGCTTCGCAGCCGAGCTCCAGCGCGCGCTGCGCGGCGGCGGTGTCGGTGGAGAAGTACGGCATGCCGACCCCGGCGCCGAAGATGACCACGCGGCCCTTCTCCAGGTGCCGCTCGGCGCGGCGCGGGATGTACGGCTCGGCGACCTGGCCCATCGTGATGGCGGTCTGCACGCGGGTGGGCAGGCCTTCCTTCTCCAGGAAGTCCTGCAGGGCCAGGCAGTTCATCACGGTGCCCAGCATGGCCATGTAGTCGGCGCGGTCACGGTCCATCCCCCGTTGGGACAGCTCCGCACCGCGGAAATAGTTGCCACCGCCGATCACCACCGCCACCTGCACGCCGGTGCGCGCGACCGCGGCGATCTGGCGCGCGACGGAGTGGACGACGTCGGGGTCGACCCCGATCGAGCCGCCACCGAACATCTCGCCGCCCAGTTTCAGCAGCACCCTTCGGTAGCCACCGTCGACCCGGTCACCCATCTGTGTGTCGCCTCCTGTGTTCGATGACCGCCGTTCCCCTTTGTGAGGGGGCGCCGAGCGGCTGGACCCGACTGTGCCCCCGTCCCCGCACCGCGGAGACGGGGGCACAGTGGCAGAACCTAGTCCCAGTACCTCGCTCAGGCCTGGCCGACCTCGAACCGGGCGAACCGGGTCAGGGTCACGCCGGCCTCGTCGAGGAGAGCCTTCACGGTCTTCTTGTTGTCCTTGACCGATGGCTGCTCGAGCAGGACGTTGTCCTTGTAGTACGCGGTGACCTTGCCCTCGATGATCTTCGGCAGGGCCTGCTCCGGCTTGCCCTCTTCGCGGGCGGTCTGCTCGGCGATGCGGCGCTCGTTCTCGACGATCTCGGCCGGCACCTCCTCGCGGGTCAGGTACTTCGCGCGCAGCGCGGCGACCTGCATGGCGGCACCGCGGGCGGCTTCGGCGTCGTCACCGGTGAACTCGACGAGCACGCCCACGGCCGGCGGCAGGTCCGAGCCGCGGCGGTGCAGGTAGGTGGCGGTCTTGCCCTCGAACGCGACCACGCGGCGCAGCTCGAGCTTCTCGCCGATGCGGGCCGAGAGCTCCTGCACGGCGTCGATCACGGGCTTGCCGTCGAGGTCGGCGGCCTTGAGGGCCTCGACGTCGCTGGTCTTGAGGGTCTTCGCGACCTCGACGATCTTCGCGGCGAGCTGCTGGAAGTCGTCGTTCTTGGCAACGAAGTCGGTCTCGGAGTCGAGCTCGATGAGCACGCCGCCTTCGCCGGTGACGAGGCCCTCGGCGGTGGCGCGCTCGGCGCGCTTGCCGACGTCCTTGGCACCCTTGATGCGCAGGAACTCGACGGCCTTCTCGAAGTCGCCGTCGTTCTCTTCGAGGGCCTTCTTGCAGTCCATCATGCCGGCGCCGGTCATCTCGCGCAGGCGCTTCACGTCAGCGGCGGTGTAGTTCGCCATCGTGTTGAATCCGTCCGTTTCAGGTACGTGTGAGGTGATCAGCGCCCGGGCGGCCCTGCGCGGGCCACCCGGGCACGGTGGATCAGGAGTTGGCCGGGGCCTGCTCGGTCACGGCTTCGGGGGCCGCCTCGGTGGCGGCCTCGGTCGCGGCAGCCGCCTCGGTGGCGTCGGCCGCGGCGGTCTCCGAACCGGCGAGCAGCTCCTTCTCCCACTCGGCCAGCGGCTCGTCCGACGCCACGCCCGGCTCCGGCTTCGCGTCGGCCGACGCTCCACCACGGCTCGAACGGGCCATCAGACCGGCGGCAGCGGCCTCGGCCACCACCTTGGTGAGCAGCGCGGCCGAGCGGATCGCGTCGTCGTTGCCCGGGATCGGGTAGTCGACCTCGTCCGGGTCACAGTTGGTGTCCAGGATCGCGACGACCGGGATGTTCAGCTTGCGAGCCTCGCCGACGGCGATGTGCTCCTTCTTCGTGTCGACGATCCACACCGCGCTCGGCACCTTGGCCATGTCGCGGATACCGCCGAGGGTCTTCTCGAGCTTGTCCTTCTCGCGGGTGAGCGTGAGGATCTCGCGCTTGGTGAGGCCGGCGAAGCCGCCGGTCTGCTCCTGGGCCTCGAGCTCCTTGAGGCGAAGGAGGCGCTTGTGCACGGTCTGGAAGTTGGTCAGCATGCCGCCGAGCCAGCGCTGGTTCACGTAGGGCATGCCCACGCGCGCGGCCTCGTTGGCGATGGCTTCCTGAGCCTGCTTCTTCGTGCCGACGAACATGATCGTGCCGCCGTGCGCGACGGTTTCCTTGATGAACTCGAACGCACGGTCGATGTAGGTCAGCGTCTGCTGCAGGTCGATGATGTAGATGCCATTGCGCTCGGTGAAGATGTAGCGCTTCATCTTCGGGTTCCACCGACGGGTCTGGTGTCCGAAGTGCACGCCGCTGTCGAGCAGCTGCTTCATGGTGACGACGGCCATTGCCGGAATCACACCTTCTCTGTAGTCGCGCACCCCCGCGGTTCGCGCCCGCGGACGTGCTCGTTCGGTTTGTCGCTCGCGGCCGGGTGACCGCTCGCCCTGGTGCTCGTGCCGACATCCGGACCCCGGTGTTCTCACTGCCGAGAATCCCAGGGACCGCCGGGCGCCGTGCGACTCCTCCGTCCGGGCCTCCGCTGGTGTTTCAAGCGGAACCGGCCGGGCCGCGCGCACGAGCACGCGAAGTCAGCCCAGCGAGTGGGCTGCGGGAAAGATTCTACCCCCTGCCACCAGGGGCGCCCCCACCGGCAGCGCTCCCGCCCGGCGGATTTGTCCACAACTCAGGGCTGCCTGTGGATAACTCGCCTTGTTGGCAGGGTGCCGGTCCGGGGGTGCCTCATGATCGAACCCGTGACGACGACCTCGTGTTCCTCGCAGCGTTCCTCGACGCCCCGGCTGGTCTTTGCGCTGAGGCGCGGCGCTGTGCGGGCGTTGCGTGTTCTGCGGCCTTCGGGTGGTGCAAGCACTTCTGGTGTGCTCGCGGATCCGGGAGTTCCGCGGGTTCTGGCCGCTTCAGGTGCGTCGCCTGCTTCAGGCGGCTCGCGCGCTTCGGCTGACCTGTGTGCTTCGGCTGACCTGTGCGCCTCGGCTGACCTGGGCGCTTCGGATCTGTTGGGCCGCCCGGATGGTCGAGGTGCCGGGGGTGCGGCGGGTCAACGAGGGGCGCCTTGGGTTTCCCGACTCGCCTTACCGGGCTTACCTGCCTTCCCGAGCGGCTGTGCCATGCCGGGCGACTTCGCATTGCCGGGCGGGCCTGCCATGCCGAGCGAGTCCGCCGTGCCGAGCGGCTCCGCCTTGCCAGGCGGCTCTGCCAAGCCGGGCGTCACCGCCATGCCGGGCGACTCCGCATTGCCGAGCGGGCCTGCCATGCCGAGCGAGTCCGCCGTGCCGAGCGGCTCCGCCTTGCCAGGCGGCTCTGCCAAGCCGGGCGTCACCGCCAAGCCGGGCGACTCCGCATTGCCGAGCGGGCCTGCCATGCCGAGCGAGTCCGCCGTGCCAGCCGACTCCGCCTTGCCAGGCGGCTCTGCCTCGCCGAGCGACTCCGCCAAGCCGGACGGCTCCGCCTTGCCGGGCGGGCCTGTCACGCCGAGCGAGCCTGCCTTGCCGAGCGAGCCTGCCTTGCCGAGCGAGCCTGCCTGCCGAGCGAGTCCGCCGTGCCGAGCGAGCCTCCCTTGCCGAGCGGGCCTGCCTCGCCCAGCGAGTCCGCCGTGCCGGGCAGCTCTGCCAGGCCGGGCGGGCTTGCCTTGGCGGGCGGGCTTGCCTTGGCGGGCGAGCCTGCCTTGCTTCCCGGGCCTGCCTTGCTCGGCGGCACTGCCCCGCCTGACCGGCCGGCGCTGTCCGGCCGGTCGAGGCTGGCCTGCCCGGCCGCGTCGCCGAGCCGGGGCACGGTAGCCGGAAGGCCGGTGCTGCCCGGGAGGCCTCGGCGGGGCCGCCACCGGCGCCCGGCCCCGCCGTTGTGGAGGCAATGGCTCGATGTGCTGCGCCGGGCCGCGGGCCGGGCCCGGCTGGTGCTGGGCGCCGCGCTGGTGCTGCTCACCGTGTTGCCCGGCGCGTGGGCCGGGAGGGCGTTCGCCGATGTTCCGCCTGCAGCGAATGCCGGCGCACAAGCCGGGCGGTTGGCCTGGCCGCTCACGCCCCGACCGAAGGTCACCCGGTTCTTCGAGCCGCCCGCCACGGTCTACGGGCCCGGCCACCGCGGCGTCGACCTGGAAGCCGCTGCGGGGCAGCAGGTTCTCGCGGCCGACATGGGCGTCGTGATCTTCGCGGGCGAGGTCGGGGGCCACGGCGTCGTCGCGGTGGACCACGACGGCGGCCTTCGCACGACCTACCTTCCCCTCACCCCGACCGTGGCCGCCGGCGACCAGGTTTACCGCGGCCAGCCGCTGGGCACCGTCGCCGCCGGGCACCCCGGCTGTCCCACCACCACGTGCTTGCACTGGGGCGCCCGCAAGGGAGAGGAGTACATCGATCCGCTGGCGCTCGTCGGCACGCCGGGCCGAGTCCGGCTGAAACCGTGGGCCGACCCGCGGTAATCAGGTGCTGGGCTGCTCCGTGAGCTTGGCACGCAGCCGCATCACGGCGCGGGTGTGAAGCTGGCTCACGCGGGACTCCGTGACGCCCAGGACCTTGCCGATCTCGGCGAGCGTGAGGCTTTCGAAGTAGTAGAGGCTGACCACGATCTTGTCCCGCTCCGTCAGCTGGGCGATGGCCTCCGCGAGCTGGCGGCGGTTGTCCTGGTCGACGAGGACGGCGACGGGGTCGACGGCGCCGTCGTCGGGGAGCGTGTCGACGAGCGAGCCGCTGTCCTTGCCGGCCGCGACGAGGTCCTCCAGCGCGACGACGCTGGTGAGCTGGAGCTGGCCGTACAAGTCGCGCAGGTCGTCGAGGCCGATGTTGAGCTCGGTGGCCAGCTCGGCGTCGGTGGGGGTCCGGTGCAGGCGCGCGCCCAGGCGTTCGAGGGCGCGCTCGGCCTCCTTCGCCTTGCTGCGCACGGCGCGGGGCACCCAGTCCTGGGAGCGCAAATCGTCGAGGATCGCGCCGCGGATCCGCTGCATCGCGTACGTCTCGAACCGTAGCCCGCGGGCGGGCTCGAACTTCTCGATCGCGTCGACGAGGCCGAAGATGCCGGACTGCACGAGGTCGCCCACGTCGACGTGCGTCGGCAGGCCCGTGCCCACACGGCCGGCGACGTACTTCACCAGGGGCGCGTAGTGCAGCACGAGCCGGTCGCGCGACACCTGGTCCGGCTTGTCGGCGAACTGCTGCCACAAGGCCTGGATGCCCGCGTCGACGTCATGACCGGGACGCCCGTCCTCGCTGACGGCGCCCTCGCCTCCGGCAGTGCTCACCCCGGCGTCCGTGACTTGCGGCGTGGAGGTCATTGCCCGGTCGTTCTCGGCATGCGGCTCAGTATGGTCTCCGTGCTCGTGCGGACGCGCGTGCGCCGGCGGTTCGGCCCCCGGTTTTCCGGCCGAGCCGCCACCTGCCTCGTCAGGCCCGTGGGTGTGCTCGATCATGGATCGCCTTCAGCCGATCGACGGTCACGTGAGTGTAGAGCTGGGTCGTGGCAAGCGTAGCGTGACCGAGCAGTTCCTGAACGCTCCTGAGATCGGCACCTCCTTCCAGCAGATGCGTCGCGGCCGAGTGGCGTAGTCCGTGTGGCCCCATGTCCACTGCCCCGGGTACCGCGGCCACCGCCTCGTGCACCACGCGCCGCGCCGCGCGCGGATCGAGCCGGCTGCCGCGAACCCCCAGGAAGAGGGCCTGTTCCGACTTCGGACCGGACAGCTCCGGGCGGCCCGCGTCGAGCCACGCGGTGAGCGCTTCGGCCGCCGGAACACCGAACGGCACCGTCCGCTCCTTGTCCCCTTTCCCGATCACCGAGACGACACGCCGCCCGAAATCGACCGCGCCGACGTCCAGACCACACAACTCCGACACCCGGATGCCACTCGCGTAGAGCAGTTCGACGAGCGCACGGTCACGCAGCGCAACCGGATCCCGCTGCTCGGCTCCCCTCGCGGCGGCTTGCATGAGCTCGTCCGCCTGATCGGCTCGCAGCACGCCCGGCAACGTCCGGTGCGTCCGCGGCGCCGCGAGCCGGCCGCCCGGATCCGCCTTCAGCACCCCCTGACGGTGAGCCCAGGCGGTGAACGTCCGCGCCGCCGCCGCCCGACGCGCCAAGGTGGTCCGGCCCGCGCCGTCGGCCCGCTGCCCGGCGAGCCACGCGCGCAGCAGCCCGATGTCGAGATCGGCGAGCCTGCGGTTCTCGCCCTCCGCCGCGGTCAGGAACCCCAGCAGCGACACCACGTCGCCCACGTACGCCCGCACCGTGTGCGGCGACAGCCCGCGCTCCAGCGCCAGATGCCGTTCGTACTCGGCCACCAACGCGCGCTCCGGGCCCGGCAACTCCTCGCGCACCGCCCGCAGATCCGGCCGCTGCGGGCCTTTCCGGTGCCCCGAAGTGCGCGGGGCCGCGTCCCGGCGGGCGCTCGCTGACGACATGCCGATCACGCTGCGCGAACCACCGCCCGAGGTCAAGCATCGCCACGCCGTTCTCCTCGGTGCGGCGCGGCTGATCCGCTGGCCGCGAGCGCCACGGATCGCGTAGCCGAACGCTTTGTCCGGTGCCCTTCATCAGCCGCCCGACACCACCCGGCACCCGGCACCAAGCGATCTCGCACGACAGCTTGTGCGGTGCGTGGTGTGGCCGCAGGCGCTGCCCGGCGCACGCTGCGCTGGTCAACATGGTGCCGCGCGGACGATGCGCCGCCACCCGGTGTCGCCGCGGACGGCGAAGCCGTCGATTTCCAGTTCGGGCAGCAGGGCGCGTACGCGATCGACCGGGACTCCCGATTCGGTGGCGACCTGGTCGGCCGAACGGCCGGCACGGGGTACGAGTGCTTCGTAGACGCGGAGGGCTTCCGGGGCAAGAACGTCGGTGGGGCGGCGCGGCCGGGGGTTTTCCGGTTCGGGGGCGGAGCCGAACCGGCCGACGGTGTCGATCACCTCGTCGACGGAGGTGACGAGGGTGGCCTTGCAGTCGCGGATGAGGGCGTGGCAGCCGGCGGAGTTGGCGGATTGAACGGGGCCCGGCAGCGCCATCACGACTTTGCCGAGAGCGCCCGCGGTGGTCGCGGTGTTGCGCGCGCCGCTGCGGATGCCGGCTTCGACGACCACGGTGCCGTCCGTGAGGCCGGCGATGAGGCGGTTGCGGACGAGGAAGCGGTGGCGCGCGGGTGGGGTGCCGGGGGCGTACTCGCTGACGACGGCGCCGCCGGTGTCGGCGATGCGCTTCAGCAGGTCGACGTGGCCGGCCGGGTAGCCGATGTCGACGGCACAGCCCAGCACGGCGACCGTGACGCCGCCGGCGCCGAGAGCACCGCGGTGGGCGGCGCCGTCGATGCCCAGGGCGGCGCCGGAGAACACCGGGACGCTGCGAGTCGCGAGGCCGTGGGCGAGCTCGGCGGAGTTGTGTTCTCCGTAGTTGGTCGCGAGGCGCGCGCCGACGACGGCGACCGCACGGTCGGCCGCCTCCGCGAGGTTCGCGCCGCCGCGGACCCAGAGGCCGAGCGGGGCCGCGACGTTCTCGATTCCGCGGCCGCTCGCGACCGCCAGCGACAGCAACGGCCACGCCGGCCACTCGTGGTCCTCGGGCACGACCAGCCGGGCTTGGGTTTTCGCGGCCCTCTCCAGGTCTTGCTCGGCCAGGTCGACTTCGCGCCGTGCGGCGGTTTCGCGGCGGACCTTGTCGGGGCAGTCTCCGCTGCGGACGCGGGCCGCGGCCTCGACGGGTCCGCGCTCCCCCACGAACGCCACCAACGCCGGCGCCGGGGGCTCGGCGACGCGCAGCAGGTAGGCGCGGGCGAGGCGTTCTTCGTCGGTGGCCGTTGCGACGGGCTGTTGGGTGGGCAGAGCCGTCACGCCGCACCTCTCAGTCTCACGAGCGACAGCCGGCGCGGCGCGAGGACGGCGCGCACGCGGGCGGGATCGCGTTCGGGCTGGTTGTGGGGATTCGGGACGAGACGCAGGCGGCGTTTCACAGCGGATTCCTTTCGGGGGCGGGTCATGCGGCGGTCCTTTCGCGGAAGTCGAGAGCGGCGGCGACGTGGTCGGGGGTCGGGTGGGGCGTGGCGGACAGGTCGGCGAGCGTCCAGGCGATGCGAAGGCAACGGTCGGCGCCGCGGGCCGTGAGGAGGCCGCGGTCGAGGGCGCGGTCGAGCAGGGCGGTGGTGGCCGACGGCAGCAGGAACTCGCGGCGCAGGGCGGGGCCGGGGACGTCGGAGTTGGCGCGCCAGCCGTGCGTGCGCCAGCGGTGAGCCGCGCGGTCGCGGGCGGCCAGGACACGGGCGCGGACCGTCTCGGACGATTCGGGCGCCACGGACTGGTGAGCGGAGATGGCGGTCAGCGGCCGCAGGCGCACGCGGAGGTCGACGCGATCCAGCAGCGGTCCCGAGATCCGCCCGAGGTAGCGCCGGCGGACGATCGGCGAGCAGATGCAGTCGGTCTCGCGCGGCGGCGCGCAGGGGCACGGGTTGGTGGCCAGGATGAGCTGGAAGCGGGCCGGGTAGCGGACAGAGCCCTTGGTGCGGGCGATGCGAACCTCGCCCTCTTCGAGGACGGTGCGCAGCGAGTCGAGGCGGTGGCCGCTGAACTCGCAGACCTCGTCCAGGAACAGCACGCCGCGGTGGGCCCGGCTGATGGCACCGGGCGTCGCGATGCCGCTGCCACCGCCGACGAGCGCCGCGACGGTGATCGAGTGGTGCGGCGCGACGAACGGCGGCACGGTCACCAGCGGCGAAGCCTTCGACAAGGAGCCGTCGAGGGAGTGGATGGCGGTGACCTGCAGTGATTCCTCGTGGGACAACGCGGGAAGCAGGCCCGGCAGGCGTTTGGCGAGCATCGTCTTGCCGACGCCCGGTGGACCGGTGAGCAGCAGGTGGTGCCCGCCCGCGGCGGCGACCTCCAGCGCCCAGCGAGCTTCGGGCTGGCCGACCACGTCGACGAGGTCCGGCACTTCCGGTGGTTCGGCTGCGACGGTTTCTGGACTCGACTCGAGTTCACCTTCGCCCTTGAGCCACGCGACGAGGTCGGCCAGACGCGAGACGCCGGCGACTTCGAGGCCGTCGACGAGCGCGGCTTCGTAGAGCGACTCCGAGGGGACGACGGCTCGCTCGTAACCGGCGGCGCGGGCGGCCAGGAGTCCGGGCAGCACTCCGCGGACGGGGCGGATGCGGCCGTCGAGGGCCAATTCGCCGAGGAGGATGGTGCGGAGGAGTTTCGTGGCCGGGACCGCTCCGTTCGCGGCGAGCACGGCTGCGGCGATGCCGAGGTCGTAACCGGAGCCGACCTTGGGAAGGTTGGCGGGCGAGAGGCCAAGCGTGACTTTGCCGTCGGGCCAGGGCTGGCCGGAGTTGCGGACGGCCGAGCGCACGCGGTCCTTCGCTTCTCTCAACCCGGCGTCGGGCAGTCCGACGAGGGTCACCCTGCTCAGTCCGCCGCCGAGGTCGGCCTCGATCTCGATCACGCGGCCTTCGATGCCGAGAAGCGCGACGCTCCAGGCTTTGGCGATGGGCATCAGGCCACCTCCGCAACGGTCGCGCGGGTCGCTTCGCGGATCTCGGCGTGGCGACGCCGGACAGAGAGCAGCCCGATGCGACGCACTTTCGCTGTGGGCAACATGTCGCCCGCACCAACCATGTGAGTCGCGGGGACAAGCTCGACACGGCGAACCGGCGGCGATGCAAAACCGCAGGCTGCTTCGGTGGCCATCAGGCCGCCCCCAGCAACGGCAACGCAGAGCGCCAAGGCTGGGGCGATGTAGTTGCTCCGGGGCAGCGCGACGCGGGGCAACTTCGCGAGGACGCCCGCTCCACGTGGGTCGCCAAGCTCGAGGGAGTGGGCTCGGTGCGGGTTCGGCAGCGGTGGAACGCCGTGCGCGGTGGTGATGGGCATCAGAAGGCTCCCGCGATGTGGTGGACCTGCGGGTGGGCCCCGGCGGGGGCGAAGACGGTCACGACGTCGTAGCGGGTGCGGCACCAGCCGACGCGGTGGGCGCGCAGCCAGCGTTGGGCGGCACGGTGGATACGGGTGATCTTCTCGGCCGTCACGGATTCCGCCGGGGAGCCGTAGGCGTTGCTCGCGCGGGTTTTGACCTCGCAGAAGACGACCTTGTCGCCGTCGGCCAGTACCAGGTCGAGTTCGCCTTCGCGGCAGAGCCAGTTGCGGCTGAGCACCACCAGGCCCGCGTTCTGCAGGTGCCGGGCCGCCAGGTCTTCGCCCCAGCGGCCGAACGCGCGGCGCCACTGGGCGCCCGGGTCCGGGCCGTCGTTCATCGCTCCCCCTCGGCCGCGCCGTCGCCGGGCCTTCGCCGGCTGTCACGGTGCGTGTGCGACTTACTGTCTCAGAGTGACGAGGGCAGGCGCCACCATCGAAAAGCCGGGCTGTGGACAACTGGGGAGTTGTGGATAACCGAGGCAAGCGGGGCGGAAGGCGGCGTGAAAATGTCGGTGCCGGGTGCCGGCGCCAGACGCCGACATTTTCACCAGGCAACAGACCCGCGACGCGAGGAATCAGCTGAGCCCAAATCAGCAGGTGCGGCAACGCGGGGCGGGCCACACCGAAGCGCCGGGCTTCGAGACATCGAGGTCGCGCGCACAAGGCCGCTCGGACGGCTGTTGGCCGATCCGAAATCGGCGATCCGGCAGCGGTCGGGCCCACGAAGGAGACGTGAAAACGGCCACCCGGGCGGACCCGGGTGGCCGGTGAAACCGAGAGGGACCTCAGCCCGAGAAGGGGCCGTCCTCAGGGAGGCGGAGGTCGGGTTTGTCGAGTTCCTCCACGTTGACGTCCTTGAACGTGATGACGCGGACGTGCTTCACGAAGCGGGCGGGGCGGTACATGTCCCAGACCCACGCGTCCGACATGCGGACCTCGAAGTACACCTCGCCGCCGCCGTCACGTACCTGTACGTCGACTGCGTTGGCCAGGTAGAACCGCCGCTCGGTCTCCACCACGTACGAGAACTGGCCGACGATGTCGCGGTACTCGCGGTACAGCGAGAGCTCCATCTCGGTCTCGTACTTCTCGAGATCCTCTGCGCTCATGAAATCCGCGCCCCTCCTCGCGTTCGTCTTGCTGCTCCGGCGGCGGAGCGTTCATTCTTACCCACCGAGCGGGCCAGGGCACGGACCGGCGCGCTCGGGTTTTCCCGAGAACCATTCTCCTCCGCGGCGGCTTCCGAAGCCGCGTTCTCCAGAGCAGCGTAGGTGAGCACGACCGGGTGCGGTGGGGTGAGTCCGTGTGCGAGGGCCGCAGTGGCCACATTCGTGTAGGACCAACGGTGCGCGGGGCTCGGGCCGTGCTCGGTGAGAGCCCGCAGGTGGTCGGCGGTGCTGTAGCCCTTGTGCACGTCGAAGCCGTAGTGCGGCAGCTCGTCGTGCAGGCCGGCCATGATGCGGTCGCGCGTCACCTTCGCGAGCACCGACGCGGCGGCGATGGCGGCGACGCTGCGGTCGCCCTTGATGACCGCGACGTTGGGCATCGGGATGCCCGGTACCGGGAAACCGTCGGTGAGCACATACCCGGGATGGCCGCGCAGAGCGGCGACCGCGCGCCGCATCCCCTCGAGGTTCATCACTCGGATGCCGAGCAGGTCGATCTGTTCGGACGGGATCACGATCACCGCGTAGTCGAGGGCGCGCTTGAGGACCAGGTCGTAGACCCGGTCGCGGGCCTTCGCGGTGAGCAGCTTCGAGTCGGTGAGCTCCGGCAACCGTGCGCCGTCGCCGGGGCGCAGCACGCAGGAGGCCACCACGAGCGGGCCCGCGCACGCACCGGCACCGGCCTCGTCCACCCCGGCGACGGGGCCGAGGCCACGGCGTTCGAGAGCACCCTGCAGACCCCAGAACAGCTCGCCGCGCACGACGGCACGCGGCGGCCACAGGGGTTCGGCCGGGGTTCGGGAAGCGGGAACGGTCACAACTGCAATACCCGTCTGACGGACCTTCTCGGGTGGGACACCCTAACGTCTCGCCTTGCGCAGGCCCGCCTTCACCCGCCGGCCGACGAACAGCGTGGGCACGGCGGCGGCGAACCCGAGACCGAGCGGCAGGCCCTCCTGCCATGCCGGGGCACCGAGGGCAACCGGCTGGGCATCGGCCTGCGGATCGTGGTCCGTGACCCCGCCCCAGCGGCTCGGCGGAAAGACGATGATCCGGGCCTTGCCGATCACGTCGCTCACGGGCACGGCACCGTTGGCACCGCCCCCGCCCTGGTACCGCGAGTCGGACGAGTTGTTGCGGTTGTCGCCCATCACCCAGAGGGTGCCCTGCGGCACCTTGACCGGCGCGAACGACTCCTGCATCGCGTGGTCAGGGTCTTCCCAGTGGATGTACGGCTCGTCAAGTGCCTTGCCGTCGACGATCACGCGGTTCTGCGGATCGCAGCACTGCACGGTCTGGCCGCCGACGGCGATCACGCGCTTCACGAAGTCGCGCTCGTCCGGCGGGGCGAAGCCCACCAGCGAGCCGAGACCCCGGAGGCCGCGGACGATGATGTTGCTGGATTCCTGCGGCGCGATCTCGTTCTCGGTCCACGCGGGCGGACCCTTGAACACGATCACGTCACCCGGCGAGGGATCCGTGAAGTCGTAGGTGACGCGGTCGACCAGAATCCGGTCACCCGTGCAGCCGGGGCAGCCGTGAAGCGTGGCCTCCATGGACCCTGAGGGGATCATGAAGACCTTCGCCAGGAAGGCCTGGATCAGGATCGTGAGCACCAGGGCGATCGCGATCAGGATCGGCAGTTCCTTCCAGAACGACCGCTTCTTCTGAGGCTTGCCCCGCCGGTGGGAGCCCCGACGCTCTTCGGAACGAGAATCGTCCGAGCCGTCGGGGTCGTCCTCAGCGGCGTTCTGGGGCACGGGGTCGACCACGTCGCCAGGCTACCGGGTACCGCGTGGGCACTCAGGAAGCAGAGGTGGTCTCGCGGTTCTCGCGGCGCTCCTTGATCTTCGCCTTCTTGCCACGCAGGTCGCGCAGGTAGTAGAGCTTCGCGCGCCGCACGTCGCCGCGCTTGAAGACCTCAACCTCGGCCAGGTTCGGCGAGTGCACCGGGAAGGTGCGTTCGACGCCCACGCCGAACGAAACCTTGCGCACGGTGAAGGTCTCGCGGACGCCGCCGCCCTGGCGGCGGATCACGACGCCCTGGAAGACCTGGTTGCGCTCGCGGTTGCCCTCGATGACGCGGACGTGGACCTTGAGCGTGTCGCCCGGGCGGAAGTCCGGGATGTCGGAACGCAGTGACTGCGCGTCCAGCGCGTCCAGGGTGTTCATCGGTGGTCCGTCCTCGTCGATTCGGTAGTGCTTGCGTATCTCCCCGGGCGCGCAGCAGTGCTACGGCCATACCCGGGAGCTGATGGCGGGCTCGTGAACGAGGCGGTCCACTCACGCCAACCTGTCGATTATGGCAGAGGCGCTGGTGCCCGCTTCGCACGGGGTCTAGCCGAGGTCCTCGCCGAGCCGGTCGAGTACCTCGTGATCTCGGCTGTTCAGACTACCCTCCGGCAACCGGGCCAGGAGATCCGGGCGCCGCAGCGCCGTGCGTTCCAGCGCCTGGTCGCGCCGCCAGCGCTCCACGAGGGCGTGGTTCCCGGAGCGCAGAACGTCGGGCACCGCCAGGTCGCGCCACACTTCCGGGCGGGTGTAGCTCGGGCCTTCGAGCAGCCCGTCGGAGAACGAGTCCTCGGCCGCCGACCGCGCGTTGCCGAGCACGCCCGGCAGCAACCGGACCACGGCCTCCACGATCACCAGCACCGCGGCCTCGCCGCCGACCAGCACGTAGTCGCCGATCGACACCTCATCCACGGGCATGCGGCGCGCGGCGTCGTCGACCACGCGCTGGTCGATGCCCTCGTAGCGACCGCATGCGAAGACCAGGTGCGCCTCCTCGGCGTACGCGTGGGCCAGCTCCTGCGTGAACGACTTGCCCGCCGGCGTCGGGACCACGAGCCGGGTCTCCGGACCGCAGACCTCGTCGAGCGCGGGCCCCCAGACCTGGGGCTTCATGACCATGCCGGGGCCACCGCCGTACGGCGCGTCGTCGACCGCGCGGTGAACGTCGTGGGTCCAGTCGCGCAGGTCGTGCACGCCGATCTCGATGAGGCCGCGGTCGATCGCCCGGCCCAGCAGCGCGGCGCGCAGCGGGTCGAGGTACTCCGGGAAGATCGTGACGACGTCGATGCGCATCTAGGCCTCGTCCAGCAGGCCTTCGGGCGGGTCCAGCACCACGCGCCCGCCCGCGACGTCGACCGCCGGGACGATCGCGCGCACGAACGGCACGAGCACTTCGCGCCCGGCCACGTCGAGCTCCAGCAGCTCCCCCGCCGGCGAGTGCACGACCTCGACGACCTTGCCCACAACCGTGCCGTCGGCCAGCTCGGCGCTGAGGCCGGCCAGCTCGTGGTCATAGAACTCGTCGGGGTCGCTCGTCGGCGGGAGTGCGGCGGTGTCGATGAGCAGCAACGCGCCGCGCAGGGTCTCCGCGACGTCGCGCGTGAGGACCTGCTCGAAACGCACCAGCAGCCGCCCGCTGTGTTCGCGGGCGGCTGCGATGGTGAGATCCCTCTTGCTGCCGTCACGCAGCTGCGTCGTGACGACCGCACCAACGGCGAACCGCTCTTCGGGCGAGTCCGTGCGCACGTCCACCGCGAGCTCGCCGCGGATACCGTGCGCCTTCGCGATGCGGCCTACTACGACGTCCATCCTGACCGTCCGAGTTCCGCCGCGGGTCAGCGATCGGTGTCGACGACGTCCACACGGACGCCGCGGCCACCGATGCCGCCCATCACGGTGCGCAGAGCAGTCGCCGTGCGACCGCCCCGGCCGATCACCTTGCCGAGGTCGTCGGGGTGCACGTGCACCTCGAGCGTGCGGCCACGGCGAGTGGTCAGCAGCTCGACCCGGACCTCGTCCGGGTTGTCGACGATCCCGCGCACCAGGTGCTCGAGGGAGTCAGCGAGAAAACTCACTCGGACTTCTCGCCCTCAGCGGCTTCGGCCTTGTCGGCCTCGGCCTTCTTGGGAGCGGACTTCTTCTTCGGCGTGGTGGCCTCGGCGGAGGGCTCCTCGCCGGCGGCAGCAAGCGCCGCGTTGAACAGGTCCTGCTTGGACGGCTTCGGCTCGGCCACCTTCAGGGTGCCCTCGGCGCCCGGCAGGCCCTTGAACTTCTGCCAGTCGCCGGTGATCTCGAGGATGCGCTGGACCGGCTCGGTCGGCAGGGCGCCGACGCCCAGCCAGTACTGGGCGCGGTCGGTGTCGACCTCGATCAGGCTCGGCTCTTCCTTCGGGTGGTACTTGCCGATCGTCTCGATGGCCTTGCCGTCCCGGCGGGTGCGCGCGTCGGCGACGATGATGCGGTAGTACGGCGCACGGATCTTGCCGAGGCGCTGCAGCTTGATCTTGACGGCCACGGGTGTGGGTACTCCTCAGTGCTCTCTGGTGCAGGGTGGGCGCACGACGACCGCGTGGGGACACGATCACGGGCACCCGAAGGTCAGGAGCTCCCGAACGGTGAGAGGGTCCGGACGGAAGCGGGCAAGCGAACATTCTGCCAGATGGTTCGAAGTGCCTGCGCAGGGCCTCGGAAGACGGGCCGGCGCGCACCTCAGAACGAGCTGACCCCGAGCGAGCCGAGCAGGATCGCGACCGAGGGCAGGAAGTTGTTCATCGAGTGCGCCACCACGCTGCCCGGCAGCCGGCCCGTGGCGAAGCGCGCCAGGCCGATCGGCACGGCGATGACCAGCAGGAGCGTGGTCCGCAGCGGTTCGAGGTGGCTGGCGGCGAACACGGCCGTGGACAGCAGGAAAGCCGCCATGCGACGCAGGCGTTCGCTGCGCCACTGCAGCCGCTCGACCGCACCCCAGAGCAGGCCGCGAAAAATGATCTCCTCGCAGATCGGCCCGAGCAGCCAGAGGTAGACGAACGTCACGATGGCCGCCGACACCGACATCTTCCGGTCGTCCACCAGCGCGCTGATCGCCGACGTCGCGTCGGCCGAGCCCACGATCTCGGTCCACACCCAGGCACTCAGCGATGTGAGCACCAGCCCGAGCAGGCCGAACTTGAGCCCGAGCTTCACGTCGGCCCAGCGCCATTCCAGGCGCAGATCCAGCTTGGGTCCGTTGCCGCGCACGACCGTGGCCAGCAGCGCGACGCCGGCGGCGAACATCGCGGGCAGCATCGTGCCCAGCAGCACCGTGCGGATCGGCAGCGGCTGCCCGGCCGGCGGATCACCCAGCAACGCGCTCACGAACGCCGCCGACGCGATGAGCACGGCCTCCACAAGCAGGAACGCCCCGAAGCCCCACCGGTGCGGCGGGTACTCGCGCGGCGCGCTCACCAGGTCCTCCGGACGGATCGGCGTGGCACCCGGAATCGGTTTCCGGGGCTGGGAAGTGGTCACGCCGGCCCTCCGGTGATCGCTCGGCTCACCGGTCGAGCGTAACCGCCGAGGAGACTTCGCACAGTACTCGGGCGATCACCGATGCATGAGGGGTTTCAGCCGAAAACCGTGCCACGCAGGACGACGTGCGACGGGTGGCGCAGCACCGCGAGATCTTCACGCGGGTCGGCCGGGTACACGATCAGGTCTGCCGGAGCGCCGTCTTCGATGCCGGGGTGGCCGAGCCACTCGCGGGCGGCCCAGGACGCGCTCGCCAGCGCCTGCTCGCGGGTCATGCCGGCGCGGTGCAGCGCTTCGACCTCGTCGGCGATGCGGCCGTGGGCGACCATGCCGCCCGCGTCGGTGCCGGCGAACACGCGCACGCCCGCCTCGACGGCCGAGGAGACCATGTCGGCGACGCCCGCGTGCAGCGCCCGCATGTGCGCCGCGTACGTGGGGTACTTCGTGGCCTGGTCGGCGATGCCGGGGAAGTTCTCGATGTTGATCAGCGTCGGCACGAGTGCCACGTCACGGCGCGCCAGCTCCGCCAGCTGCTCCGGGTTCAGCGCGGTGCCGTGCTCAAGGCAGTCGATGCCCGCGTTGATCAGTCCCGGCAGGGCGGCTTCGCCGAAGACGTGGGCGGTCACGCGGGCGCCGAGGTCGTGCGCGACACCGACGGCCTCGGCCAGCACGTCGTCGGGCCACAGCGGCGCGAGGTCACCCTCGCCGCGGTCGATCCAGTCGCCGACGAGCTTGACCCAGCCGTCGCCGTCGCGCGCCTGTTCCGCGACGGCCTCGGGCAGCAGCGCGACGTCGTCCAGCTCGATGGCGAAGCCGGGGACGTAGCGCTTCGGCAGGGCCAAGTGCCGGCCGCAGCGGATGATCGTGGGCAGGTCGGCGCGCGCCTGCAGCGGCCGCACGTCGAGCGGCAGGCCGCAGTCGCGGATCAGCAGCGTGCCCGCGTCGCGGTCGGTCACCGCCTGCTCGGCCGCCTCCGCCACCGGCACCGCCCCGTGCGGGCCGAGGCCCGGGTGGCAGTGGGCGTCGACGAGGCCGGGCACCAGGAATCCGCCGGTCGCCAGCGTCTCCGCGCCGGGGACGGACTCGAACGAGATGCGCCCGTCGGTGATCCAGAACTCACACGGCGAGCCGTCGGGCAGGACGGTGCCGGAAAGGTGCAGGGCGCTCAATTGTTCTTGGGGTCCTTCGGCAGCTTGAACTTCGTCGGGTCGAAGCCCGGCACGTCGTTCATGCCGCCGAGCTGCGACAGGTCGGGCATCCCGCCGCCGGTGGGCATACCACCCGGGGGCAGCATCGGCATGCCGCCGGGGAAGCCGCCGCGGACCTTGGGCTGCGTGGGGCCGCGCCCCTTGCCCTTCTTCCCCTTCTTGCCCTTGCGCGTCTTGCTGCCGCCACCGCCGCCGAAGCCGAAGCGCCCGGCCATCTGCGCCATCATCTTGCGGGCTTCGAAGAAGCGGTTGACCAGGTCGTTGACCTCGCGGACGGTGACGCCCGAACCGTTGGCGATGCGCAGCCGGCGCGAGCCGTTGATCAGCTTCGGGTCGTCGCGCTCGGCCGGGGTCATGCCGCGGATGATCGCCTGCAGCTTGTCGAGGTGCTTGTCGTCGACCTGCGCCAGCTGGTCCTTCATCTGGCCCGCGCCCGGCAGCATGCCGAGCAGGTTGCCGATCGGGCCCATCTTGCGGACCGCGAGCATCTGCTCGAGGAAGTCCTCCAGCGTCAGCTGGCCGCTGGTCAGCTTCGCCGCGGCCTTTTCGGCCTGGTCTTGGTCGAAGTGCTGCTCGGCCTGCTCGATGAGGGTGAGCACGTCGCCCATCCCGAGGATGCGCGAGGCCATCCGGTCGGGGTGGAAGGTGTCGAAGTCCTCGAGCTTCTCGCCGTTGGACGCGAAGAGGATCGGCTGGCCGGTGACCTCACGAACCGAAAGCGCGGCACCACCGCGGGCGTCACCGTCGAGCTTCGTGAGCACCACGCCGGTGAAGCCGACGCCGTCGCGGAACGCCTGGGCCGTGGTCACGGCGTCCTGGCCGATCATCGCGTCGACGACGAACAGGATCTCGTCGGGCTGGACGGCGTCGCGGATGTCCGCGGCCTGCTTCATCAGCTCTTCGTCGACACCGAGGCGGCCCGCGGTGTCGACCACCACGATGTCGTGCTGCGCGTGCTTGGCCTCTTCGATGGCGCGGCGGGCGACGTCCACCGGGTCGCCGACGCCGTTGCCGGGCTCCGGCGCGAACGTGACGACTCCGGCGCGCTCGCCGACGACCTGCAGCTGCGTGACGGCGTTCGGGCGCTGGAGGTCACAGGCCACCAGCATCGGCGCGTGGCCCTGTTTCTTCAGCCACATCGCGAGCTTGCCGGCGAGCGTCGTCTTACCGGCACCCTGCAGGCCCGCGAGCATGATCACCGACGGTGGGTTCTTCGCGAGGTTCAGCCGGCGCGTCTCGCCACCGAGGATGCCCACGAGCTCCTCGTTGACGATCTTGATGACCTGCTGCGCCGGGTTGAGCGCCTGCGAGACCTCGGCGCCCTTCGCCCGGTCCTTGATCCGGGCGATGAACTCCTTGACCACCGGCAGCGCGACGTCGGCCTCCAGCAGCGCGATGCGGATCTCGCGCGCGGTGGCGTCGATGTCGGCGTCGGACAGCCGGCCCTTGCGAGACAGCGTCTGCAGGGCGGCGGTGAGCCGATCGGAGAGGGTGTCGAACACGGGTGTGCACGCTCCAGCTGGGTCGTCGTTCGCGTACCGGGCATCGCTGGGCGACCCCGGCAACCTCCCAGGGTAGCGGTCCGGACCCGGTCGCCTCGCGGGTGCGCGAACCTTCCTAGAAGTTAGTACGCACATGCGTACTAATCTTGAACGCCACTTCCCGCAAGCGCAAGAGAATCGCTCGACTCGGCAGAGTGAATCGGTAAACATCTGCGTATGACTTCAGCAACGACACCGCGTCCGACGCTGGCCGAGCCGGAGGCGGACACCGACGAGAAAGCGCCGTTCAGGCGCATCGCCGCGCTGTTCCGGCCGCATCGGGCACGGATGGCCGGGCTGTTCGCGCTCCTGGTGGTGCAGGCCGGACTCGGCGTCACCTCGCCGTTCCTGCTGCGGGCGATCCTCGACGACGCGCTCCCCCACCGCGACGCGCTGCTGGTGAGCGTGCTGGCACTCGGGATGATCGCCGCGGCGCTGGGCTCCGGCGCGCTCGGCGTGGCGACGACCGGCCTGTCGAACACGATCGGGCAGCGCGTGATGAACGAGCTGCGCGTGTCGGTCTACGGGCACCTGCAGCGCATGTCGCTCGGCTTCTTCACCCGCACCAAGACCGGCGAGATCCTCTCGCGGGTGTTCAACGACATCAGCGGCGTGGACAACGTGGTCACGACCACCGCGGCGTCGATCGTGCAGAACGGCACCACGGCGCTGGCGATCGCCGTGGCGATCCTGATCATGGACTGGCAGCTGGCGCTGCTGTCACTCGTGGTCGTGCCGCTGTTCCTGCTGTTCACGTTGCGGCTGGGCGGCAAGCAGCGCAAGCTCGCCCGCGGCCGGACCCGGCGGATGGCGCGGCTGACGACGATCGTCGAGGAGTCCCTGTCCGTCACCGGAGTGCTGCTGGCCAAGACCATGGGCAACGAGCGGCAGATGCGCGAGCGGTTCGCCGAGGAGTCGCGCGAGGTCGCGGCACTGGAGCGCAGTGCGGCGCTGGCCGGGCGCTGGCAGCGGGCTTCGCGGACGATGAGCCTCACGATCGTCCCGGCGCTCGTGTACTGGGTCGCCGGACTGGAGCTGGCCGGCGGCTCGGCGCCGGTTTCCCTCGGCACGGTGGTGGCGTTCACGAGCATGCTCAACCGGCTGCTGGGGCCGGCCACCGCCATGCAGACGGTGAGCCAGAGCGTGGGGGCGGCGAAGGCGCTGTTCGGGCGGATCTTCGAGGTGCTCGACCTGGGCGTGGAGATCGACGACCGGCCGGGGGCGCGGGAGCTGGGCGTGCGAGAGGGCGCGGTGTCGATGCGGTCGGTGTCGTTCCGCTACGACGACGACGGACCGTGGACCCTGCGCGACATCGACCTCGACGTGGCGCCGGGAACGACCACGGCGCTCGTCGGCTCGACAGGTTCGGGCAAGACCACGCTCGCGTACCTCGTGGCGCGGCTGTACGAGGTGATGGACGGCCGTGTGGCCATCGACGGCACGGACGTCCGCGACGTCACACTCGCGTCGCTGGCTGCGGGAGTCGGGTTCGTGTCGCAGGAGACGTACCTTTTCCACGCTTCGGTGCGGGAGAACCTGCGCTTCGCCAAGCCGGACGCCACCGACGCGGAGATCGAGGAGGCCGCGAAAGCGGCGCACATCCACGACACGCTCGTGAAGCTGCCCGAGGGCTACGACACCGTGGTGGGCCAGCGCGGCTACCGGTTCTCCGGTGGCGAGAAGCAGCGGATGGCGATCGCGCGGATCCTGCTGCGGAACCCGCCCGTGCTGATCCTCGACGAGGCCACGAGCGCGCTCGACAACCGCACCGAACGCTCCGTGCAGGCGGAGCTCGACCGGCTCGCCGCAGGCCGCACGACGCTGACCATCGCGCACCGGCTGTCCACTGTGGAGAACGCGGACCAGATCGTGGTGCTCGACACCGGCCGGATCGTGGAGCGCGGCACGCACGCGGAACTGCTGGCGCTCGACGGCCGGTACGCGCGGCTCGTGCGCGGGGAAACCGCCTAATGTGGCGGTATGCAGACCGAAGCCGACACCCGCCGTGCCGACGAGCTGGCCGAGCTGGCCCGTCACGTCCGGGAGGGAGTCGGGCGGCTCAACTGGCGCATGCGCTCGGAGGCGGACTCGCCGTCGCCGGGCCCGACGGTGCTGGCCGTGCTGTCGCGGCTCTACCGCGCGGGCACGCACTCGCCGAGCGAGCTCGCGGAGGCCGAGCGGATGCATCCGCAGTCGTTGACCCGCGTGCTGGCTTCGCTGACGGCGCGGGGGTTGATCACGCGGACGGCGGACCCGTCGGACGGGCGTCGATCGTTGCTCGACATCACGCACGCCGGGCGCGTGGTGCTGCGGGAGTACTCGATCTCGCGCGAGCAGTGGCTGGCAGCGGCGATGGAGCGCGCCCTGAGCCCGACGGAGCAGCAGCTGTTGCGTATGGCCGCGGACCTGATGGTGCGGATGGCGGATTCCTGAACTCCCCCAGGGGTTCCGGGACGCGGCCGCTCCCCACGGCCGGCCCCGGAACCTTGGCGGAAGGGCTCACCTCCCCGGGAGCCTTCCGCCGCGTGCACGCCAGGCGGATGCCCCGTCACCCGCTCGCCGCCCCCAGTACCGGGCGAACGCGTTCCGCCTTGCGTTGGGGAGAAGTCTGCCGGGACACAGGCGGGCGAGGCAGTGTGAAGACCCCCAACCGGAGTTGCGTAGAACTACTCAAGCCGCGGGTCTTCGCCCGCACGCCGGCCTCGGGAACGGGCACTCGCGGCCTGCTCGGCGGCGGCGCGGGCCGTGGCCACCACGTTCCTCCGGCGAAGGTGGTTCAGCAACCGTTGAGGCCTTCGGCCGGTTCACGTCCGGTGAAGCCCTTGGCGATCTCCGCGCCGCTGACGTCGGCGCCGTCGACCTCGCAGACGCGACAGCTACAGGCGGGTGTCGGGCCCCACGGACTCGCTCACGCATTCGAACGACGGCTCGGCCTCGGCCAGCGCCTCGGCCGAACAACCCACCGCGCACGCCGCTGCCTGGAGCACCTCGGTGACCACCTCGACGTCCACGGACGGCGCGGCCGCCAAGGCCCCGTTGCGCACGTCCACGCGCCCCGCGAGGCCGGCCAGCGCGTGCGCGAGCGCGTGCTGCCCCGCGACGAGCTGGGTGACCACCTCGGTGAGCTCCCCCAACGTCGCCGCTTCGCCGTCCGTGCGCAACGAGCCGGCCAGCTCCTCCGCACACGACCTCAGGTGCGCCGCGACCACGGTGGGCGGCAACGAAAGCCTCGGCAGGTTCTGCTCGGACCCCAGCACCTCACACCCCGCCCTCCGCACAGCCGCTCCGGACCCGCGCCATATTGCCACCGGGGCCCGTCTTCGCTAGCGCGACACCCCGATCGTGTGACGGGCGGGTCGGGTAACGGGGCTGGTCAGCCCGGTTGGGTGCGGGGTTGGGGTGGGTGGAGGTGTTTGCGGGTGGGGACAGTTCTGGGGTTTTCGGTGGGCTGCTGTCCTCGCGGGGGTGTTGCGTGGGGTGTGGGAGTCGGGGCCTCGCAGGGCGTGTTGCGTGGGGTGGGCACCCCGAAGCTGGATTGTGTTGACGGCCGGTGAGCCGTCCGCAAAGAGGCTTCGGATCGGGGTGCCGGGACGGGTCTGGGTGCAGGTTCCGTTGAGTGGGGGCGGAAGTCGGAGGGTGGATACGGCGTGAGTTGGATGGGTGGGCGAGCGGGCGGAGTGGAGGTGCCGCGCGGTGGGGTCAGTTCAGGAGGTCGGGGTTGAGCTGTTCGAACCACTCGGCGAGGGTGGTGAAGTCGGCCGCGGTGAGGCCGGTACGGGGATCGGCGCGGTGCAGCAGAGCGGCGCCGGGTGGTGCGCGGACACCCACGCGCGGTCCGCGGCGGCGATTTCGTCGTCTACCCAAGCGAAGGACCGCCCGGCGGCGAAGGTCACCAACGGCCGGGTTTTCCAGTGCAGGCCGTCGATATGGGGCTGGGCCGGCTCGTCGACGAGTGGCAGCGCCGGCAGGCCGAGGCGCGGGGCGATGACGTCGTCGGCGTCGGTGAACCAGGTCGTGGCCCACACGAGCTCGCACGGCAGGGCGGCGAGCCGCGCGCCGTGGGCAGGGTCGAGGCGCGCCAGGAGCGGGTGCTCGGCCGGGCCGGGCAACGGCGGGAAGAGCGGGTAGTCCGAGGCGCCGAACGGGATGAGGGGACCGTCGACGTCGAGGAAGAGGAGGGGCGGGCCACCGGAAAACCGTAGCCCGCCTGCACGCTCACGAAGCGGCTGCCAGCACGGCCTCCTCGACTTCGGCGCGCCAAAGGGAATCGATGCGGCCGGTCGACGGACTGACGGCGAAGGAGTCCACGACGGCGCCGCCGAGGGTGGTGGCTTTGGCCCAGTGCACGGAGGCGCCCGAGCGGCTCAGGGCGCGGGCGACGCGGAAGAGCAGGCCGATGCGGTCGGTGGCGCGCAGTTCGAGCACCACGGTGTTGGGGCCGCTGGTTTCGTCGTCGAACCAGAGGACCTTGGGCGCGACGACGGACGACGCAGTGGAGGCGTAGTCGCGTTCCTTGGCGGCGAGGCGTTGGGTCAGGGGCAGAGTGCCGGCGACGGCGCGGGAGAACTGTTCGCGCAACAGCGCCGAGTCGGGCAGGGAACCGAACTTGGGTGAGGCGGTGAAGACGCCGACGCGGTCGCGCAGGACGGCGGCGTGGACTTCCAGCGAGTTGAGCGCCAGGACGCCCGCGGCGGGCGCGAGGAGTTCGGCGCGCGACGGGACGGCGAGGGTGACCGTGACGACCTTGCCGTGGGCGGTGATGCGGACCTCACCGATCCCCGACCGGACGGCTTCGGTCATGAGCTCGCGTTGTGAACTGTCGAGGGGATCCGGCGCGGTGAAACCCTTGCCGTGGAGGGCTTCTTCGCCTGCCGCGACCAAGTCGGCGAGCAACCGGGCTTTCCAGTCCGTCCAAACGCCCGGGCCGGTGGCCAGGGAATCGGCGCGCGTCAGGGCGTGGAGCAGATCCAGCAGTACGACGTCGCCGTCCAGGGTTTTGACCACGCGGGACACGGTGGCGGGGTCGGCGATGTCGCGGCGGGTGGCCGTGTGCGGGAGCAGGAGGTGGTGGCGGACCATGGCGGCCACCGTTTGCACGTCGGTAGCAGGCAATCCGAGGCGTGCGGCCACCTGAGCGGCGATGTCGGCGCCCAGCTCGGAGTGGTCGGCGTCGCGGCCCTTGCCGATGTCGTGCAGCAGCGCGCCGATCAACAGGAGGTCGGGGCGCGCGACGGTGGTGGTCAAGTGGGCGGCCTCGACGCATGCCTGCACGAGGTGCCGGTCCACCGTCCACTGGTGCACGGGCGACCGCGGCGGCAGGTCGCGCACGGCGCCCCATTCCGGGAACAGCCGGGCCCACAAGCCGGTGCGATCCAACGCCTCGACCGCGTCGACCAACCCCTCCCCCGTGCCGAGGAGCTCCACCAGCGCGTTGCGCGCCTCGTCCGGCCACGGCGCGCGCAGCTCGGGTGCGGAGTCCGCCAGCGTGCGCAAAGTGCCGTGCGCGATCGGTTTGCCCGTGCGCGCCGAAGCGGCGGCAACGCGCAACAGCAGAGCCGGGTCCTTGGCGGGTACGGCGTCGCGGGCCAAGGAAACCTCGTCGCCGTGCAGCACCACGCCCTCGGCCAACGGGGTGCGCGAAGGCCGACGGCCGAACCGCGGCCGGGAAGGTTCCACAGTGGACCGCAGGGCGACGTCCACGGCATACGCGATCGTCCGCCCCGCGCCGGAAAGCTTGCGGGCCAACGCGAACCGGTCGGCGAGCCCGAGCTCCGCAGCCACCACCTCGGCTTCGGGGGCGCTCAGGATGTCCCGCTCGCGGCGAAGCTCCCGACGCAGCTCCGTGCGCACGTCGAGCAGCAACGCCTTGGCCGCCAGCAGCTCTTCCCCCGGACGCGCCGTGAGCTGCGCCAGCGCCAACGCCTCCAGCACCGCGAAATCCCGCAGTCCCCCGCGGCCGTGCTTGAGATCCGGTTCCGCCGACTGCGCGATCTCGCCACTGCGCCGCCACCGGGTGCGCACCGAGTCGGCCAGCTCGTCGAGCCGCTTGCGGGCCGTGCGCCGCCACTGGTCGCGCGCGGCGGACGCGAGCCGTTCGGTCAGCTCGGCGCCGCCCGCGAGGTGGCGGGCGTCCAGCAAGCCGAGTTGCGTCCGCAGGTCCTCCGACGCGACCTTCAGCGCTTCACCCGGCGTACGCACCGAGTGGTCGAGCCCCAGTTTCGCGTCCCACAGCGGATACCACAACGCGTCGGCGAGCTCACCGACGCGCGGGTTCCCGTTGTGCACCAGCACCAGGTCCAGATCCGAGAACGGCACCAGCTCGCGCCGCCCCAGGCCGCCGACGGCGACCAGCGCGACACCGGGATCAGCGGTGTCCACGCCGGCCGCCGTGGCGCCCTTCGCGAGCCAGAATTCGTACAGGTCCACCAAGGCCGCCCGCAGCGCGGCCGGACCGTGGCGGCCGTCGAGCAGCTGTTCTCGAGCCCGGACCAGTTCACCCCCGTGAGTGCTCACCTAGAGCGCGTCCGCTCCGCGCTCGCCGGTGCGCACCCGGATCACGGTCTCGACCGGCGTCACCCACAGCTTGCCGTCACCGATCTTGCCCGTGTGCGCAGCGGTGGTGATGGCGTCGAGGACCTTCTCGACGTTGGCGTCGTCGGTCACGACCTCGATCTTCAGCTTCGCCACGAAGTCCACGGAGTACTCGGCGCCGCGGTAGACCTCGGTGTGGCCCTTCTGCCTGCCGTAGCCCTGGACCTCGCTCACGGTCATGCCGAGCACGCCCAGCTGCTCCAGCGCGGAGCGGATGTCGTCGAGTGTGAACGGCTTGACGATCGCGGTGATGAGCTTCATGCCTTGGTCTCCTCGAACTTCGCAGGGGCGATGGCGGACTTGACCGGGATCGTGGTCGGCTGGCCGATCCCGCCGCCCATGCCGGTGAAGTCGTAGGCGCTCTCCGCGTGCTGCGCCTCGTCGATGCCGCTCACCTCGTCCTCGGTGCTGACGCGGAAGCCGCCCGCCTTCTTGATGACGAACCCGATGATGAAGGAGAGGATGAACGAGTACGCGAGCACCGCGCCTGCCGCGGCCGCCTGGCGGCCCAGCTGGGTGAAGCCACCGCCGTAGAAGAGCCCGTCGGCGCCGAGGGAGTTGACGCTCGTGGTGCCGAAGAAGCCGATGAGCAGCGTGCCCACGATGCCGCCGACGAGGTGGACGCCCACGACGTCGAGCGAGTCGTCGAACCCGAAGCGGTATTTCAGCGACACGGCCAGCGCGCACAGCACACCGGCGATCACGCCGATCGCGATCGAGCCGAGCGGGCTCACGAACCCGCACGCCGGGGTGATCGCGACCAGACCCGCGACGGCACCGGAGGCGGCGCCGAGGGTGGTCGGCTTGCCGAACTTCAGCTGCTCGACCAGCAGCCAGCCGAGCACGGCGGCCGCCGTGGCCACGGTCGTGTTGGTGAACGCGACGGCCGCGAGGTCGTTGGCGGCCAGCGAGGAACCGGCGTTGAAGCCGTACCAGCCGAACCACAGCAGCGAGGCGCCCAGCAGCACGAACGGCACGTTGTGCGGCCGTCCGGTGTCCTTCGGGAAGCCCTTGCGCTTGCCCAGCACGATCGCGAGGGCCAGACCCGCCGCGCCGGCGTTGATGTGGACCGCGGTACCACCGGCGAAGTCGAGCGCCTTCAGGTTGTTGGCGATCCAGCCGCCGACCGAGTTCTCACCGAGGAAACCGTTGAACGAGAACACCCAGTGCGCCACCGGGAAGTACACGACGGACACCCAGATGACCACGAACAGCGTCCAGCCCCAAAACTTCGCGCGATCCGCGATCGCGCCGGAGATCAGCGCCGGCGTGATGATCGCGAACATCAGCTGGAACATGCAGAAGGCCAGCAACGGCAAGGCGTCCGGGCCCGGCCAGGGGACAGCCGGTGCGGAGTCCGTGGCCGACGCGGCGAAGCCGACCAGCTTGCCGAAGGTGTCCGACAGCCCGGCGAGGTCGAAGTTGCCGACCAGGCCGCCGAAAGCGTCGTTGCCGAAGGACATGGAGAAGCCGAAGAGAACCCAAAGCACCCCCACCACGGCCAGCGCGATGAAGTTCATCATCAGCATGTTCAAAACGCTCTTCGCGCGGACCATGCCGCCGTAGAAGAACGCCAGTCCCGGTGTCATGAGCATGACCAGCGCGGCGCCGGCCAGCACCCACGCGGTATCTCCTGCGTTCAGCACAATTGTCCTCCCGTGCCCTGGGTAGATGACCCGGAAGTCTTGGTTCCGGGTGTTTCGCGGGGCGGCGCCGAAGGTTTCACGGGCGTGAACTCATCCGTCGCGGTTGTTACGGGAAGGTTTCCCGCCACGCGGGGTGGGGTGTCCGATTGCGAAACGTCATGGTCGAATAGCCGCATGACCTCGGCCGGACCCGGAAATGACCCACTGCCACGACGGGTGGTGGAAGCACTCCGGTGTTCGGTGTGCCTTGCCCCGGTCGGGTCAGCGGGCCGCACGGTGCGTTGCGAAAAGGGCCACTCGTTCGACTTGGCGCGCCAGGGTTACGTCAACCTGTTGCACGCACGCATCCCCGCCGGCACCGCCGACACCGTGCCGATGGTCCAGGCGCGTTCGGAGCTCCTGAATTCGGGCGCGTACGCACCCCTCGCCGACGAGCTCGCCCGCGTGGCCGCGCCGGCCGCCACGGGCCTAGTGATCGACGCGGGCGCCGGCCCCGGTTACTACCTCGCGCGTGTGCTCGACGCGGCGCCCGAGGCGACCGGGCTCGCGCTCGACGTGTCCGCCGTCGCGCTGCGCCGGGCCGCCCGTGCGCACGAGCGGCTCGGCGCCGTGGTGTGGAATCTCTGGGAGCCGTGGCCCGTCGGCGACGGCGTGGCTTCCGTGGTCCTCGACGTGTTCTCCCCGCGCAACCCCGCCGAGTTCCACCGCGTGCTCGAGCCCGGCGGCGTGCTCGTGGTGGCCGCGCCGCTGCCCGGGCACCTCGCCGAGCTGGGCGACCTCGTGCTGTCCGTGGACGAGCGCAAGGAGGAACGGCTCGAAACCTCGCTCGGCGACCGCTTCACGCGCGTGTCGCGAGTGGACGTGGTCCGCACAGCGCCGTTCACCGCACGCCAGGTGCACGACGTGGTCGCCATGGGTCCCGCCGGTTTCCACCTCGACCGCGACGGCCGCAGGGCGCGTCTCGAAGCCGCCGAGGGCCGCGATGTGACGCTCGCGGTGGGGGTGAGCGTGTGGCGGAGGCAGCCGTGACGCCGGCCGCGCTGCTGGCCGACGCGACGTGGGTGCGTGCCCGCATCGGCGGCGCCGCGAAGCTGTACGGCTGCGCGGCGCCCGAGGTGATCGGCACGATCTGGTGGTACTCGCTGTCGTCCGTGCTCGTCGCGCCGACGATGGAATCGCTGGCCTCCGGCGGTGAGGTGCTGGACCCGTCGCTGGACGCCGTCGAGCTCGACATCGTGTCCGACGGGCGGTTCCGCGGCTCCCGTTCGACGCGGGCACTGAGCGGGCCGCTCGGCCCGGCACTCGGCGCGGCGCTGGGCACGGCCATCACCACCACCGCCGAGGTCACCGGTGCCCGGGCGCGAGCGCTGGGCGCCATCGCGACGGACTCGATCGCCAACCGCCTGCTGTGGGCTTCCGCGCCGCAGCTTGCCGCCGACGTCGTGGCGTCCACCGGCCTCGGCCTGCCCGCGCCGCGGTACGTCACGGTCGGCCGGACGCGGGCGGTGAAACGGGCGTCGTGCTGCCTGATCTACGAAGTGGGCAACCCGAAGTGCGTCAGCTGCCCGCGGCAGACGCCCGCGGAGCGCGACGCACGGCTGCGTGCGGCCCTCGGCGGCTAGGACTCACACCCCGGCCTGGCACCACAGCGAAGCACTTCGACTGCGTCTGCGCGTCGATCGGCCCGACCTGGTCCGGCGCGAACCGCTGCACGCCGGCGCTATCGGAGAACCTCGGCCACGCGGGCAGGCTCGCGCCGTTGGGGTCGCCGGTGCAATGCCACCGCGGCCCGGCAGCAGCTGTCGCGCACGATGATCGGATACTGGACGAACTTCGCGCGCGGGTCCGCCGGTCTGCCGGCTCGAACGGTGGGCCGGCCGGCGCTCGCCGCGTTCACCGAGGACGGCGGCGAATCTTCCTGGCCGACGGTGCCGTCGCCCTACGTCGTGTGCGTCGACGATCAAGCGCTGCCACCGGATGCCCAGCGGCGGATGGCCGCCCGCATCGGCGGCCAGGTGGACGAAGTGCGCGAGGTGCGCGAGATGCACGTCAGCCATTCGCCGTTCCTTGCCGAACCCGCGAGCTGTGGCGGACATCCTGAAGTCGGTGTGACGATCAAGGTTCGGGAGGGATGGCCCGCGGCAGCCGCGCTGAGTAGCGTGACGGCTGATGAGTGAACGCACCTGGGGCTTCCGCACCCGCGCCCTGCACGCGGGTGGCACGCCCGACCCCGCCACCGGCGCGCGCGCCGTGCCGATCTACCAGACCACCAGCTTCGTGTTCGAGGACGCGGCCGACGCGGCCAACCTCTTCGCGCTGCAGAAGTACGGCAACATCTACAGCCGCATCGGCAACCCGACCGTCGCCGCGTTCGAGGAGCGCCTCGCGAGCCTCGAGGGCGCCATCGGCGGCGTGGCGACGGCGAGCGGCCAGGCAGCGGAGTTCCTCACCTTCTCCGCGCTGGCGGAGGCGGGTGAGCACATCGTGTCCGCGAGCGGTCTCTACGGCGGCACTGTCACGCAGCTCACCGGCACACTCAAGCGCTTCGGCGTCGAGACGACGTTCGTCAACGGCGGCATCGAGGACTACGCGAAGGCCGTCACCGACAAGACGCGGCTGATCTACACCGAGGTGATCGGCAACCCGTCGGGCGCCATCGCCGACCTGGCCGGGCTCGCCGACCTCGCGCACTCGCACGACATCCCGCTGGTCGTCGACGCGACACTGGCGACGCCGTACCTGTGCCGCCCGATCGAGCACGGCGCGGACATCGTGCTGCACTCGGCCACGAAGTTCCTCGGCGGCCACGGCACCACGCTCGGCGGCGTGGTCGTGGAGTCGGGCCGCTTCGACTGGGGCAACGGCAAGTTCCCGCGCATGACCGAGACCGTCGACTCGTACGGCGGCCTGAAGTACTGGGAGAACTTCGGCGAGTACGCGTTCTGCACGCGCCTGCGCGCCGAGCAGCTGCGCGACATCGGCGCGGTGCTCTCGCCGCACTCGGCGTTCCTGTTGCTGCAGGGCGTGGAGACGCTGCCACAGCGGATGGACGCGCACGTGGCCAACGCGAAGGCCGTGGCGGAGTACCTGAACGCCGACGCGCGCGTGGCCTGGGTTTCCTACGCCGGGCTGCCCGATCACGCCGACCACGAGCTGGCGCGCAAGTATCTGCCGGCCGGGCCGGGCGCGGTGTTCTCGTTCGGGGTGAAGGGCGGCCGGGCCTCGGGTGAGAAGTTCGTGGAGTCGGTGGAGCTGCTGTCGCACCTGGCGAACGTCGGCGACGCCCGCACGCTCGTGATCCACCCGGCCTCGACCACGCACGCGCAGCTGTCGGACGACCAGCTGGCGGCCGCCGGCGTCGGCCCGGACCTGATCCGGCTTTCAGTGGGGCTGGAAGACGTCGAGGACATCCTGTGGGACCTCGACCAGGCGCTGGACAAGGCGGTGGCGAACCAGTGACGACGGCGGTGAACTACGACGTTTCGGCCGTGGAGCGGCGGCGAATCCTCGGCCGCACGCGGTCGGTGACGGTGATCGGCGCGTCGGCCAACCCCGCGCGGCCGAGCTACTTCGTGGCGACGTACCTGACGTCCTCCACGCGGTACGAGGTCAACTTCGTGAACCCGCGCCTCGACACGCTGCTCGGCAAGCCCGTGTACCCCACGCTGGCCGACGTGCCGGGCGAGATCGACCTGGTGAGCGTGTTCCGCAAGCACGACGACCTGCCGCAGGTCGCCGAGGAGGTCATCGCGGCGGGCGCGCGCACGTTGTGGCTGCAGCTGGGCCTGTGGCACGAGCAGGTGGCCGACCGCGGCCGCGAGGCCGAGCTCGACGTGGTGATGAACCGCTGCGTGAAGATCGAGCACGCGCGCTTCGCCGGTGGCCTGCACCTGGCCGGCTTCAACACGGGCGTGATCAGCTCGCGGCGCCAGTCCGCGCCTTAACGGACGGCCAGAGGGACCACGACCACGGCGGCGATCAGCACCACGAAACGCCGATCGCCACGGGACGCGGTGTAGTGCAACGTCAGCGTGGCCGGCAGGTCCGGGTAGCGCACGACGCCGGCCACGACCGTCGCGGCGAGCACGAGGAGCGCGGGGACGGCCCACCGCCACGGGAACGGCGGGCGCGTGACGCGGGAGGTGTCGGCGGTGACCGTCTGGCGCAGGCCCTGGTACCAGTCTTCGCGCCGCTTGGCCGAGCGAATCACCGCACGGGCCCGCACATACGCCGGTGTGACGACCCCCAGCAGCGCCACGACGACGAGCACCGGCACCAGGACTTGCTGCACGACCACGCCCACGACCAGCCCGGCCACCACCAGCGCGGTCCCGGCCACGCCCACCCACCAGCGGTAGATCCGCCGCTGCTCGGCGATCAGCGGGTCGTCCACCCGCGCCGCCGGCACGCGCACACCGAACGGCACCGTCGGCTTCGCCACCGACGGCATCACCCACGCACTGGCCAGCAACAGCACCGGGACCAGCAGGTGCCGCAGGACGATCACCTCGATCACGCGCGCACCTCCTCGAACGCCCGCAGCGTCGTTTCACAGTGGCCGAGGACTTCGCGTTCGCCCAGCCCGTGGGCGATCGCCTCGGCCAGCAGGGTCTTCAGCCGCGCCTGCCACTCGGCCGCGAAACCCGCGGTCGAGACCCGCTGCACCACCGCGCCGCTTTTCCGGGTGATCAGCAGCAGCCCCTCGCGCCGCAGCTGGTCGTAGGCCTTGTTCACGGTGTGGAAGTTGATGCCGAGGTCCACGGCGAGCTGGCGTGTCGAGGGCAACGGGTCGCCGTCGGCGAGCTCACCCGCAGCGATCGCCTCGACCACGCGGTCGTGGATCTGCTGGTAGATCGGGACCTCGCTGGTGAGGTCGACGTCGAGGATCATCGGTGCTCCAGGAAGGTGCGCAGGACGGTGACCACGCTCGCGTCGAGCACCTGGTCGTCGACCGGTGTGCCGGTCGCGTGCTGGAAGTGGTCCACGGGCAGGAGCTGCGGCAGCGTGTGCAGGGCGGCGGCCAGCGGCGGCGTGGTCCGGCAGGGCACCTGGCTGTCTCGCGTTCCGCATGTCAGCAGGACGCGCGTGCCCGGTCGCGCGATGGACGGCGGGTAGACGGCGTCGTCGCTGCGGACGAAGTGGGCGCTGACCGGGTTGAAGACGGCCTGCTGCGGGAAGGTCGCGAGCTGGGCGCTCATCCCGGTGTAGTCGAGTGGGCGGCCGGCGCGGAAGTCGGTGATCACTGTGGTCAGCGCGACCTGGTCGGGCGCGGTGAGCTGGGCGTCGAGCTGGATCTTCAGCAGGTCGAGCAGCCGGAGGTCCTGTGGTGCGAGCAGCACGAGGTTTTGACGCGGACGTGCCGCGCGACGAGCATCGCCCGCAACCCGCCTTCGCTGTGCCCGACGATCGACACGTCGTCGCGGTCGACCTCGGGCTGCTTGGCCAGCGTCTGTTCGGCGACGAGGGCCTGCCTCGTGAACGCCAGCAGCTCCAGCGTCGCCGGATCCAGCCCGCCGAGTCGCGTGCGGCCGGTGCCGTACTTGTCGAACCGCAGCGTGGCCACGCCGTCCTGGTCCAGGGCGTGGGCGAGCAGCTTCAACGTTCCCGGCGTGACCGTGGGCGGCTCGTCGCCGTCGCGGTTCGTGGGGCCGCTGCCGGGGATCACCAGCGCCGCCGGCACCCGCGTGCCGACCCGGTGCGCGGGGACGTGCAGCGGGCCGTAGGCGGTCACGCCGTCGGAGCCGAACTGCACTTCCCGGTCGGTTGCCGCCACCGTGCCGGCCGCGGCGGTGGTTCCGCTCGCGACCAGCACGGCGGCGGGAAACAGGCCAAGGCTCATAGGTCTGTTCTACAACTCATAGAACACGTGTGCAAGCTCTGCTTCCGCAACCCGCGGCCACTGCGCCCCGGTCCTGCCGCGAGGGGCTGGTCAGGCCCGTGAGAAGGTGGCGGCATGGCCAAACCGACCCCGCTTCAGATGCGCAACGCCCTGGCCGCCGTGTTGATGGCGGCGGGGTTCATCTGGAACGTCGTGACCGGCGGACCGTGGTGGCTCGGGGCGATCTTCGCCGTCGGCACGCTGCTCTCGTGCGCCTCGATCTACCTGAACCGGCCCGGGGCGAACTCCTAGCACCTCTCAGGCCGTCGTTTCGGTGAAGCGCGAGATGACGGCTTCGCGGCCGCGTTTGGTGAGCTCGCCGTAGAGGCGCAGGCGGGCGAGGCCGCCGTCCGGGTAGATGTCGAGGCGGGCCTCGGTGATCTGCGGGCCGTCTTCGAGCGCGAAGCGGTGGCGGGTGTCCGGCTGCAGACGCGTGCGGGGAAGCAAAGAAACCCAGTCGCCGTCGTCGAGGCGGCCGGAGAGCGCGGCCCAGCCCGGCGCGTTGCCCTTGAGGTTGCTCGTGTCGACCTCGGCGAAGCGGACGATGCCGGCGCCGGCGAGGCGCACGGTCACCCAGTCGTTGCCGTCGTCGCGGCGGCGCGCGGTTTCCCAGCCCTCGGCCTGGTGCGCGGCGAGCCCGGGCGAGAACAAGTTGCTGGGCGACGAGTAGAACATGTTGCTGCAGCCCGTGACCACCCCGCCGTTGGCCAGCGCGGCGAGGTCGAGCGAGCGCGGGTCCAGCAGCGCCGGGTCGGGCACCGGCGAACCGTGCACGCGCAGGCGGGCCACGCCGCCGTCCGGGTGCTGTGTGAGGCGGACGTGGGTGAACCGCCGGGACGACGACACGTCGAAGAAGTTCTCCGCGTCGCCGACCACCGGCTCGTGGTCCACCAGCACCTCCCAGTCCACTTCGGACAGTTCGGCCGCGCTCGGGTAGCCGGGCACCGACACCGCTTCCACCGACACGAACGGCGGGTAGTTGCCCTTGAAGAACGCCGTGTCCACCACCACGCCCGACACCACACCGGCGACGCCGAGGCGCAGCACGGCCTGGTCGTCACCAGGCTCACGGTGCCGGCGCGTCTCCCAGCCGTCGTAGACCTGACCCTTCGGCCCGAACGTCTCGGCCCGGTGCGCGGGGCGCCACGGGTTGACGAGGTTCTCCTTCTCGGCGAACAGCTCGTCGCTCGCCCACATCACCGTGCCCCCGAACACGCGCGAAGCGAGGTCCGGCCGGGCTGTCCACTCGGGACGGTCGTGCGACACGTGGTCCTCCATCTCTAGCAGTTCCCCCTGGTCAACAGCTCTCCCCGCGGCTCGTCGCCGGTCACCGGCGAACCCCGCAGCCACGTGCCGCGCACGACGCCGGCCAGCGGTCTTTGGTCATACGCGCTCACCGGGTTGCGGTGCTTGAGCGCGGCCACGTCGACGACGAACGCCTCATCGGGCGCGAACACCGAGAAGTCGGCGTCGTAGCCCACGGCGAGGTGGCCCTTGCGCGTCATTCCCACCTGCGCCGCCGGGCGCTCGGCCATCCAGCGCACCACGTCGGCGAGGCCGAATCCGCGTTGGCGCGCCTGCGTCCACACCGCGGGCAGCCCCAGCTGCAGGCTGGCTATCCCACCCCACGCGAGGCCGAAATCGCCGGTGTCGAAGCGTTTCAGCTCCGGCGTGCAGGGCGAGTGGTCACTCACGATCGTGTCGATCACGCCGCCGGCCAGGCCCTGCCACAGCAGTTCCCGATTGGCCGCCTCCCGGATCGGCGGGCAGCACTTGAACTGCGTGGCGCCGTCGCGGATCTCCTCCGCGACGAAACTCAGGTAGTGCGGGCACGTCTCCACCGACAGCGCCACACCCTCGCGGCGCGCGCTCGCGATCAGTGGCAGAGCGTCCGAAGAGGACAGGTGCAGCACGTGCGCGCGGGCGCCGGTGCGCCGGGCCGCCTCGATCACGTGCGTGATGGCCAGGTTTTCGGCGCCACGCGGGCGCGAGCCGAGGAAGTCGGTGTACTTCTCGCCGTGCGGGTCCGGTGCGGCGTCGATGGCGTCGGAGTCCTCCGCGTGCACGATCATCAGCGCGTCGAACGAGGTCAGCTCGCGCAGCGCTGCCTCCAGGCCCGCGGCGTCGAGCGGCGGGAACTCGTCGACGCCGGAATGCAGCAGGAAGCACTTGAACCCGAACACGCCCGCCTCGTGCAGTGCGCGCAGAGCGCCGGTGTTGCCCGGGATCGCGCCACCCCAGAAACCGACGTCCACGTGCGTGCGCCCCGAAGCCGCCTTGCGCTTCACCTCCAGGGCGGCGACGTCGACCGTCGGCGGCAGGCTGTTGAGCGGCATGTCGACGATCGTCGTGACCCCGCCGGCGGCGGCCGCACGCGTCGCGGTCTCGAAGCCCTCCCATTCGGCCCGGCCGGGGTCGTTCACGTGCACGTGGGTGTCCACGAGGCCCGGCAGCAGCACCTCGTCGGCGGCGAGTTCGACCACGCGATCACCGGGCAGGTCGACGATTCCCCGCTCCAGCGCGACAATCCGGCCGCCGTCGACCCCCATTGTCGCGGAGCCGGCACCAGCCGCCGTTACCGCACGTGCGGCGCGCACCACGAGATCCATCTGTGGGCACACTCCTTCTCCTGTCGGCAAGACCGGCCAAGTTGTTTCACAGTACGGAAATTCTCTTTCGCCAACCGAGATTAACCACCACGCTCTCGCCTCGTCAACGCCTCGCTCTCCACGTTACGGTCACGGGGTGGAGCTAGAAGCCGAGTTCACCAGCGAACCCTTCCAGGGCGAGGGCCCCCCGCCGGAGCACGCCGTGCGCGCTCGCGACGCGGCCCGAGACGCCGGACTCGACACCGACTTCGGTCCACTCGGCACACTCGCGCGCGGCCCTGCCGACGACCTGGTGAACGCACTGCCGGCCATCGCGCGGGCCGCGCTCGAAGGCGGTGCCACGCGCGTCACCGTCCAGCTCCGGCGCACCGACGAACCCGCGCCGGCCCCGCCCGTCGAGCTCAACACGGCGCTGGCCCGGCTCATCGCCGACGTCGAGCGCGAGCTGGGCGCGAAGCTCGGCGACCTCGACCGCCCGGACAAGCAGCGGGCAGTGCGGCTCTTGCGCGAACGCGGCGCTTTCAGCCTGCGGAAATCGGTGTCCGCGGTGGCCGAGGCACTGGGCGTCACGCGCTTCACGGTCTATAACTACCTCAACCGGGAAGTGGACTGACCAGCGCGTTCAACAAAATGTTGACGGTGGCGCGAGGGCGCCGTACCGTCGGCAGGCACCAGCTCCCCCGCAGCGAGGAGATCCCGTGCCACTCGCACTCGCCGAGTTCAACACCGCCGCCGCCGCCGACGTGCGGCCCGCCCTCACGGCCTGCCTGGCCGTGCCGCGCTGGGTCGACGCGGTGCTCGCGGGCCGGCCGTACGCGGACTTCGACGCGCTCCTGACCGCCGCTGAAAAAGCCACCCCCCTGCACCGCGACGAGGTGCGCGCCGCCATCGCCGCCCACCCGCGGATCGGCGAAAAGCCGACGAGCAAGGGCGCCGACGCTGAGTGGTCACGCTCCGAACAGTCCGGTGTGGACAACGCCGACGAGTTCGCTGCCGCCAACGCCGAGTACGAAGCCCGCTTCGGCCACGTGTTCCTCGTGTGCGCCGGCGGTCGCAGCGGCGCGGAACTGCTCGCGGACCTGCGGTCGCGGCTGGGCAACGACCCTGAGACCGAACTCGACGTGGCGGGTGCGGAGCTGGCGAAGATCGCCGAGCTGCGCCTGCGGAAAGCGATTGACGCATGAGCTTGGTGACTACGCACGTGCTCGACACCGCCGCGGGCAAACCCGCCGCCGGCATCGCCGTGCGCTTCGAACGCGTGGACGGCACGGGTGGCACGCCGATCGCCGAGGGCGTCACCGATGACGACGGCCGCGTCCGCGACCTCGGCCCCGACACCCTCGAACCCGGCGTCTACCGGTTGGTCTTCGACACCGGCGCCTACCTCGGGCCCGAAGCGTTCTTCCCCGACGTCACCATCGCGTTCCGCATCGCCGACGGCAGCTCGCACCACCACGTGCCGGTGCTGCTGAGTCCCTTCGCCTACTCGACCTATCGCGGGAGCTGACCGTGGGAATCTCCTTGGGCCCCAACCAGTACGGCAAGGCGGAGGTCCGCTTGGTGACCGTCCGCCGCGACGGGCCGGTGCACCACCTGCGCGACCTCACCGTGTCCACGGCCCTGCGCGGCGACCTCGCCGCCACACACCTGGCCGGCGACAACAGCGCCGTGCTGACCACCGACGCGCAGAAAAACACCGTATACGCCTTCGCGAAGCAGCAGGACGTCGGCGAGATCGAGGATTTCGCGCTGCGCCTGGGCCGGCACTTCGTGGCCACGCAGGAGGCGATCACCGGCGCGCGCGTCACGGTCGCCGAGCACGCGTGGGAGCGCATCCCGGTCGAGGGCAGGCCGCACGACCACGCGTTCAGCCGCTCCGGCGGGGAAAGCCGCACCACCACTGTGACCGTGCACGCCGGCCGCGCGTGGGTGGTGTCCGGTGTGGACGGTCTGACCGTTCTCAAGTCGGGCGGCTCGGAGTTCCACGGCTTCCCGCGCGATGAGTACACGACCCTCGCGGAGACCGACGACCGCATCCTCGCGACCGCCGTCACCGCGCGCTGGCGCTACGACGGCGACCCGGCTGACACCGATGGCCCGGGCGTTGCCTGGACCAAGAACCACCAGGAGATCCGGCGGACGCTGCTGCAGGCGTTCGCCACGAAACACAGCCTGTCGTTGCAGCAGACCCTGTACACGATGGGTGAGGCCGTGCTGCTCGCACGGCCCGAGGTCGCCGAGGTCCGGCTTTCCCTGCCGAACAAGCACCACTTCCTCGTCGATCTGAGCCCCTTCGGCCTCGAGAACTCAGGCGAGGTGTTCTACGCCGCCGACCGTCCGTATGGCCTCATCGAAGGCACCGCGGTCCGCGACGAAGCCGAAGAGCCCGGCCCGGCCTGGACCGACGCCGTGCTCTAGCCCCGAATCCCCACCGGGAGAGCACGTGTTCAGAACGACCATCCCGTCGATGTGCGCCCGAAGTGGCCGCAACTCGTGCTCGGCGGAATCCAGCACGTGGCGGCGATGTACGCCGGCGTGGTGGCCCCGCCGCTGGTGATCGGCGCGGCCGTCGGGCTCTCGCCCGGGCAGCTGAGCCTGCTCATCAGCGCGTCCCTCTTCACCGCCGGCCTCGCGACACTCCTGCAGACGCTCGGCGTGTGGCGCTTCGGCGCGCGGCTGCCGCTGGTCAACGGCGTCACCTTCGCGTCCGTCGCGCCGATTCTCTCGATCGCGCAGCAGCACGTCGGCAACGCGCTGGGCGTCGTCTACGGCGCGACGCTCGCCGGCGGTGTGTTCGTGGTGCTGGCCGCGTCGTTCTTCGCCAAGCTCACGCGGTTCTTCCCACCGGTGGTGACGGGGACCGTGATCACGCTCATCGGCGTCTCGCTGCTGCCCGTGGCCGTGCAGTGGATTTCGGCGCAGCAACCGGCCGCGCGACCGAGCGGGCTGCTGCTGGCGGGCGTCACGCTGGTCGCGGTGCTGGTGTTCACGCGGTTCCTCACGGGTTTCTGGAGCCGGATTGCGCTGCTGGTGGGCCTCGTCGCCGGGACGCTGCTGGCGTGGGCCGCTGGGCGAAATCGACACATCGACACTCAACCAGGCGCCCGTGTTCGGCGTCGCCACACCGTTCCACTTCGGCAGGCCGGCGTTCGACATCGCGGCGATCGTGGCGATGTTCATCGTGATGCTCGTGGTCATGGCCGAGAGCACAGCCGACCTGCTGGCGCTCGGCGAGATCGTCGGACGGCCCACCACGAGCCGGACCCTGGCCGAAGGCCTGCTGCAGACGGGCTCGCCACCGCCGTGAGCACCGTGTTCGGCGGGTTCGCGTGCACGGCGTTCGCGCAGAACATCGGGCTGGTGCGGACGCTGGCGAAGGCGTCGTCCGAGCACCCGGGCAACGTCGCGATCGTGGCCGCGTCTTGGGGCGTGGGCCTGATTCCCATCGCGATGCCGGGTTTCTGCTCGGGCTTTCCGGCGGCGCTGCAGGTGGTGCTGAACTCCGGGATCAGCGCGGGCTGCCTCACGGCCGTGGTGCTGAACCTGGTGTTCGGCGAGCGGTTGATAGAACGCTCTACCGCCACGGAGCTATCCTCGGTGCCGTGACAGGCACGAAGGACCGCATCCTGGCCGCGGGCGCGGAGTTGTTCCGCCGCGGCGGCTACACCGGCACTGGCGTGAAGCAGATCGTCGAGAACGCCGGCGCGCCCTTCGGCTCGCTGTACCACTTCTTCCCCGGCGGCAAGGAACAGCTCGCCGAAGCGGTCATCCGCACGTCGGGGATGGAGTACGCACAGCTCTACGATCTCTTCATCGCCCCGGCGCCCGACGTGGTCGCCGGCATCGAGGCGTTCTTCGCGGCCGGCGTGACGACCCTGCTGGACACCGACTACGTCGAGGGCTGCCCGATCGCCACGGTGGCGTTGGAGGTCGCGACGACGAGCGAACCACTGCGCCGGGCGACGGCCGACGTGTTCACGGCGTGGATCGACGCGGGCACGGAGAAGTTCGCCGCGTTCGGGCTGCCGGCCGAGCAGGCGCGGGTGCTGACGATCGCGCTGATCACCAGCCTGGAGGGCGCGTTCGTGCTGGCGCGCTCGATGCGTTCGCCGGAACCGATGGCGGTCGCGGGTGCCGCCGTGGTCGACGTGGCCCGGCGGATCCTGGGCGAGCTGGGGCACGACGGGAAGAAGCGCTAGCGGTACTCGGGCGTCCAGCGGGCTCGCCGGACCGTCTCGGCGAGGTGGTCGTCCGGCCGGGCGACGCCGTCCTTCACGGCCTGCTCGGCGACCGCGATGGCGATCCGCGTGGCGACTTCCGGCACGTCGTCCCACGCCGGCAGCAGCGGTTCGTCCGGGTCGGCGAGGGCGGGTGACGCCTCGCCGAGCGTCTTCGCGGCGACGCGCATCATCGCGTTTGTCACGCGGGTGGCGCCGCAGGCCGTGACGGCCAGGCCGATGGCCGGGAAGATGTAGACGTTGTTGCACTGCGCGACGCGGCGCTGCTTGCCGTCGCGCTCGATCGGCGCGAACGGCGACCCGGTGGCGACGAGGGCGCGCCCGTCGGTCCACTCGTCCAGCTCACGCGGGTGCGCCTCGGCGCGGCTGGTGGGGTTGGAGAGCGGGAAGATGATCGGCCGGTCGGTCTTGGCGGCCAGCTCGCGCACGAGGTCCTCGGTGAACGCACCCGCCGCCGTCAAGAGGCCCAGCAGCACGCCGACGTCGACGTTGTGCACGACGTCGGCCAGCCCGGTGCCGGTCCAGCCCCGGGTTTTCGCGGCGGGCTGGGCGAACCGGCGCTGGCTTTCCGACAGGTCGGTGCGGTCGTCGGTCAGCACGCCCACGATGTCGACGACCCAGATCCGCTCGGCCGCCTCCGCGTCGGACAGGCCCTGCACGACCATCTCCTGGCGGACCATGTCGAGCACGCCGATCCCGGCCGAGCCCGCACCGAGCATCACGACCTGCTGCTGGGACAGCGGCCGCCCGGCCACCTTCGCCGCGCCGTGCAGCGCGCCGAGCGCGACGGCGGCGGTGCCCTGGATGTCGTCGTTGAAGGTGAGCATGCGGTCGCGGTAGCGCTCGAGGATGGGCTCGGCGTGCGCGGTGGCGAAGTCCTCCCACTGCAGCAGCACCTCGGGCAGCTCTTCGCGCACTGCCGCGACGAAGTCGTCGACGAATGCGTAGTACTCGACGTCGCCGATGCGACGGTGGCGCCAGCCGAGGTACTGCGGGTCTTCGAGGCGCTCGACGTTGTCGGTGCCCACGTCGAGCACGATCGGCAACGTGCGCGCGGGGTCGATGCCGCCGATGAGCGTGTACAGCGACAGCTTCCCGATGGGGATGCCCATGCCGCCGATGCCCTGGTCGCCCAGCCCGAGGATGCGCTGGCCGTCGGTGACCACGATGACGTCGACGTTTCGCCGCGGCCGGTTCCTGAGCACTTCCCTGAGGTGTTCGCGGTCGGGATAGGCCACGTACAGCCCGCGCGGGCGCCGGTAGATCTCGCTGAACCGCTGGCACGCCTCGCCTACGGTGGGCGTGTAGACGATCGGGAGCGTCTCCTCGAGGTGCTCGGTGAGCAGCCGGTAGAACAACGTCTCGTTGCGGTCCTGCAGCCCGCGCAGGAACACGTGCTTGTCCAGCTCGGCCTGCTGGCGCGCGAGCTCCTGGTAGGTGTGCGCCACCTGCTCGCCGATCGTCTTCTCTGCGACCGGCAGCAGCCCGAGCAGGCCGAGCTCCCGCCGCTCGTCGTGGGTGAACGCCGTGCCTTTCGTCGTCAACGCGTTGAACAGCCGCTCGTGTCCGCGGTCCGGCATGCGCACTCCCCGTCTGATCCACATCGGACGTTCCGCGTCGACTCAACCACGGCGCCGCGACGCCCGCCAGCTCGCCATCCACCAACCCGACACCCCGGCTCGGAACCGGCAATAGCGGCTCCGGCAACGCAGCCGCGGCTTGCTCGGACGCCACAGTGGACGAATACCTGAGATCGAAGGCGGCCTGGTCCACGGTGAGCATGCCCGGCGCGCCGGCGCTCAGTCCGGCGACCACCGCCGCAGCGAGGTCCGTGGGCAGGTGGGCCCGGCCGGTCGGCCCGGCCCCGGCGAATTCGCCGGGCCCTACGTCCCCGTCAGGTGTTCCGGCCTGACCGGCACCCGGGTGAGCGCCAGGCCCGTCGCGGCGCGGATGGCGGCGACGATGGCCGGGGTGGAGGAGATGGTGGGCGGTTCGCCGACGCCGCGGAGGCCGTAGGGGGCGTGGGGGTCGGGGCGTTCGAGGACGTCGATGGACATCGGGGGCATGTCGAGGGCGGTGGGGATGAGGTAGTCGGTGAAGGAAGGGTTGCGGACGCGGCCGGCGTCGACCTGGATTTCCTCCATGACGGCGAGGCCGAGGCCCTGGGCGGAGCCGCCCTGGATCTGACCGAGGACGGCCTGCGGGTTGAGCGCGCGGCCGACGTCCTGGGCGCAGTCGAGGGCGACGACCTTGACCAGGCCCAGCTCCACGTCCACGTCGACCACGGCGCGGTGGGCGGCGAAGCCGTACTGCACGTGGGCGGTCCCCTGGCCGGTGCCGGGGTCGAGCGGATAGGTGGGACGGTGGCGCCATTCGACCGCCTCGTCGAACGTCGAGGAGCCCAGCACCGACGCGAGATCCGCCAGCACCACGCCGTCGGCCGCGACGAGCTTGCCGCCGGCCGCGCGCGTCGAAGCGGGAAGCCCGGCGTGGGCCAGGACGCGTGCGCGCACGGCGGCGGAAGCGGCCTGCACGGCGCCGCCGGTCACGTAGCTCTGGCGCGAGGCCGACGTCGACCCGCCGTTGCCGATGGAGGTGTCCATGGGCAGCACGGTCACCTGCTCCACGCCGAGCTCGGTGCGCACGATCTGCTGCATGATCGTCACGAGCCCCTGCCCGACCTCGCACGCCGCGGTGTGCACGGTGGCCGCGGGCTCGCCGCCGACGAGCTGCAGCCGCACGCGCGCGGTGGAGTAGTCGTCGAAGCCCTCGGAGAAGCAGACGTTCTTGATCCCCACGGCATACCCGACGCCGCGCACGACGCCTTCGCCGTGCGTGGTGTTGGAGACGCCGCCGGGCAGGTGGCGCAGGTCGAACGAGCGCGCGGCGGGCAACGGCCTGGCCCGCAAGCGTTCCAGCAGCTCGGCGACGGGCGCGGCCGAGTCCACGACCTGGCCCGTCGGCATCACGGCGCCCTCGGTCATCGCGTTGCGGATGCGCAGCTCGACCGGGTCGAGGCCGCACGCGGCGGCCAGCTTGTCCATCTGCGACTCGTAGCCGAACGCGGCCTGCACCGCGCCGAAGCCGCGCATCGCGCCGCACGGCGGGTTGTTCGTGTAGGCACCCCAGCAGTCGACCGACACATTGTCCACTGTGTACGGTCCGACGCCGAGCGTCGCCGCGTTCGCCACCACCGCACCGGTGGACGACGCGTACGCGCCGCCATCGAGGAACAGGCGCGCACGGACGTACACGAGCCGGCCGTCGGAGGTGGCGCCGTGCTCGTAGTACATCTTCGCCGGATGCCGGTGGACGTGGCCGTAGAAGGATTCCTCGCGGTTGTATACCATCTTCACCGGCTTGCCGGTATGCAGCGCGAGCAGACACGCGTGCACCTGCATCGACAGGTCCTCGCGGCCGCCGAACGCCCCGCCGACGCCGCCGAGCGTCAGCCGCACCTTCTCGACCGGCAGCCCGAGCGCCGCGACGATCTGCTGCTGGTCCACGTGCAGCCACTGCGTCGCGACGTACAGGTCCACGCCACCGACCGTGTCCGGTACCGCGAGGCCCGACTCCGGCCCGAGGAAGGCCTGGTCCTGCATGCCGACCTCGTACACGCCGGACACCACGACCTCGGCTGGCACGTCGGAAGAGCCACGCCGGATCCGCACATGCCGCACCACGTTCCCGCCGTCGTGCAGCGACGGACCCTCGCCCCGCACCGCCGCCTCGGAGCTGGTGACCGGCGACAGCTGTTCATACGTCACCCTGATCCGCTTCATCGCCCGCCGTGCCGTCTCCGGGTGGTCGGCGGCGACGAGCGCCACGGGCTCGCCTTGGTAGCGCACGACGTCGTCGGCCAGCACCGGCTGGTCGGCGTGCTCCAGCCCGTAGCGGTTGACGCCGGGCACGTCCTCGTGGGTCAGCACCGCGTAAACCCCTTGCACCGCAAGGGCTTCCGTGAGGTCGATCCCGGTGATCCGCGCGTACGGGTGGGGGCTGCGCAGGGTCGCGCCCCACAGCATGTCCTCGTGCCACAGGTCCGAGGAGTACGCGAACTCGCCGCGCACCTTCACCGTGCCGTCGGGCCTGGGCGCGTCGGCGCCGACACCGTTGGTAGTGCCGGTGGCCTGCGAAGTGGTGGTGGTCGTCATCGGTCCTCCCGCAGCCGGGCGCTCGCGGCACCCAGGTCACGGGCGATCACGGACTCGTCCTCCTCACGCAGCGCGCCGTGCTCCACCACGGTCCGGCCGCCCACGAGCAGCCGCGCCAACGGCGGGGTCGCGCCCAGCACGAGCGCGGCGACCGGGTCGGTGATGCCCGCGTAGCCGAGCCCGGACAGGTCCCACACGGCGAGGTCGCCGAGCTTGCCCGCCTCGATCGAGCCCAGCTCGGCGTCGCGGCCGAGGCAGCGCGCGCCGCCCATCGTGGCGAGCCAAAGCGCTTCCCGGGTGGTCAGCGCCGTCGGCCCGCCGCGTTGGCGAGCCTGCAGCAGCGCTTGGTGCAGTTCCTCGCCCAGCCCGCCGGACTCGTTGGACGCGGCGCCGTCGACCCCGAGGCCCACGGGCGCGCCGGCGTCCAGCAGGTCGCGCACGGGAGCGATGCCCGCGCCGAGGCGGCCGTTGGACGTGGGGCAGTGCGCCGAGCCCGTGCCGGTCGCGCCGAAGCGGCGGATCGCGTCGGGCGAGAGGTGGATGGTGTGCGCGAGCCAGACGTCACCCGCCAGCCAGCCGAGCTTGTCCGCGTACTCGGCCGGCGTGCAGCCGACCTCGGCCAGGCACTGGCGTTCCTCGTCGAGCGTCTCGGCCAGGTGCGTGTGGAGCCGCACGCCCTTGCGGCGCGCCAGGTCCGCCGCGCCGGTCATCAACCGCTCGGTGACGGAGAACGGCGAGCACGGGCCGACCGCGATCCGCAGGTGCGCGTCGGGCGACGAGTCGTGGAACCGGTCGATCACCGCCTCCGTGCCGAGCAGCGCGGCATCGGTGCCCTCGACGAGGTTGTCCGGCGGCAGGCCACCGTCGGGCTCGCCGCGGTCCATCGAGCCGCGCACGAGGTGCAGCCGCACGCCGATGCGCTGCCGGGCGGCGACGAGCGCCTCGACCTGGTCGCCGCCGTCGCGCGGGAAGACGTAGTGGTGGTCGGCGACGGTCGTACAGCCGGTGAGCGCGAGCCGCGCCATCCCGGCGGTGCCCGCGGCGTGCGTGATCTCAGCGTCGAGCCGGCCCCACACGGGGTAGAGCGCGACGAGCCACTCGAACAGTGTGGAGTCGGCCACCATCCCGCGCGTGGCCCACTGGTAGAGGTGGTGGTGGGTGTTGACCAGGCCCGGCGTGACGAGGCAGCCTGTCGCGTCGACGTGCTCCTCGGCGTCGCCGGTGAAGGTGCCTTCGCCCACTTCGGCGATCACGCCGTTGTCCACGAGCACGTACCCCGAGTCGTACTCGGGGCCGCTGACCGTGGCGATCGCGGCGTTCTTGACGACCGTCCTCATGCGACGCCCGCCTTCACAACGGCAGCGGCCCGCACGGCGTCGAGGATCTTCTCGTAACCCGTGCACCGGCACAGGTTCCCGGCCAGCGCCTCGCGGATCTCCTCGTCGCTGGGCCGGGCCACGCGGTTGAGCAGGTCGTGAGCCGCGACCACCAGGCCAGGCGTGCAGAAACCGCACTGCACGGCGCCGTTGTCCAGAAAGGACTGCTGCACGGGATCCAGCTTGTCGCCCTCGGCGAGTCCTTCGACCGTCCGCACGGAGCGGCCCTCGACCTGGCCCGCCGCGACGAGGCACGAGCACACCGGCACGTCGTCGAGGTACACCGTGCAGGCCCCGCACTCACCCTGTTCACAGGCGTTTTTCGAGCCCGGCAGGCCGAGCCGCTCGCGCAGCACGTAGAGCAGGCTCTCGCCTTCCCACACGTCGTCGGCCTCGCGGGCCTCGCCGTTGACGGTCACGTTCACGCGCACGTGCGCTCACTCCCCCGATGTTCGTCCCAGGCCCAGGTCAACGTGCGCCGAGCGAGCACGGCCAGGGCGTGTCTGCGGTAGTCCGCGCTGCCGCGGACGTCGTCGATCGGCGCGGCGGCCTCGGCCACGAGCTCGCCGAAGCGCCGTTTCAGTGAGTCCGCCAACGCCACGGGCGCGTCCCACGGCAGCTCGGCGGCGAGGAATTCCTCGGCCGCGTGGGCCCGGAGCGGGGTGGGGGCGGCGGACCCGACGGAGGCGCCGACCTCGCGCTGCGCAGGCCGCAGGTTCACCGCGAAGGAGCAGACTGCGATCACCATCGCGTTGCGCGTGCCGACCTTCGCGAACTGCTGCGGACCCGCGTGCGCGGGCAGGTGTATGGCGGTGATCAGCTCGTCGGGCTCCAGGGCGTTGCGCTTCACGCCGAGGTAGAACTCCTCCGCCGGCAGCACCCGAGTGCCCCGGACGGACGCGACCTCCACCCGCGCGCCGAGCGCCAGCAGTACCGGGTGCGTGTCGCCGGCCGGTGACGCGGCGCCGAGGTTGCCGCCGACCGTGCCGCGGTTGCGGATCTGCGGCGAACCGACCGTGCGCGAGGCCATCGCCAAGGCCGGCAACGGTTCACCCAGCTCGGTGATCACGCGCGAATAAGGCACGGCCGCACCGAGCCGGACGGTGCTTCCCGAGTGCGGGCTGCCCGAAAACGTGGCGTCCGAAGTGGACCACTCCGCCAGCTCCGCGACACCGGTGAGATCGAGCAGCGCGGCGGGGCGGCGGTGGTCGAAATTCAGCTCGACCATCACGTCCGTGCCGCCGGCGATCGGCACCGCGTCGGCGCGTTCGGCCTTCACGGCCAGTGCCTCGGCCAGATTGGCGGGTCGCAGGAAATCCACGCTCGAGCTCCTCCCCTCGGGCTGATGTCCCAGTACACGCCGAACGCGCCCGCGCGGCAACGGTGCCCCGCCATGAAAGCCGCCCCAGCGGAAGACCACCCGGTTGTGCTTTCCTACAAGTCTGATGACGACCGTGAGAACCCTGCTGGGCCTGCCCGGCCTGCGCCCGCACCCGAGCACCGCCGCGGACCTGCTCGATCGAGCCGTCACACGGATCTACGTGACCGAGCTGCCGGACCCGGGCCGCTACCTGACGGCGGGCGAGCTCGTGCTGTCCGGGCTGCTGTGGTGGCGCGCGCCGGGCGACGCCGAGCCGTTCGTGGCGGCGCTCGCCGCCGGGGGCGCCGCCGCGCTGGCCGCGTCGGGTGCCGACGCCGGTGGCATCCCGGAAGACGTCATCGACACGTGCGCCCGCCACGGCGTGCCGCTGCTGGAGGTGCCACCGGACCTGTCGTTCGCCGTGGTCACCGAACGCGTGGTGCTCGCGCTCGCGGCCGCCGCCGACGGGGCGCGCAAACGCTTGCTCACCGCCGCCGCGGAGGACGCGCCGCTGGAGGACCTGCTGGCCCGCGCGGCCGAAGAACTCGGCACGGCGTGCTGGGTGCTCTCGGGCGTGCCCCGCGTAGTGGCCGGCACGGCGCCGCTGCCGGTGTCGGCGGCCGAGCCGGTGCGCCAGTTCGCCGCCGACCGTGCCCGGCCGACGGCGGCGGGCGGCCTGACCGTGCTGCCGGTGGCGAGCCGCCACGCCGTGCCGTGGCTGCTCGCCGTCGACGGGCCGCTGAGCACCGCGCAGACCGAGCTCGCCGAGGAGCTGGCCGGGCTCGTGGGCTTGGCTCGCGCGCGGTCTCGGCCGTCGCCGGCACCGCTCAGCGGGAACGTCCGCGCGGTCGCGTTGCGAACGGAAGGCAGCGCGGAGGCCGACGACGTCCTGGTCGAACTCCTGGCCACGACAGGCTCGGCCATCTCCACAGAAGCGATCAGGCCCACCGGCGGCCGCGACCACACGGCAGCCCTCGTCGCCGACGACGGTTCGTGGCCCGCCGACTGGGCCGACGACGCGGTGACCGCTCTGTCCACAGTGGAACCTCTCCTGCGCGCGACGCGGATCCTCGCCGGGGTCAGCGACCCCGTCCCCGCGGCGGAATCACGCGGCGCGTTCGAAGTGGCGCGCCACGCACTTTCCCTCGCGGCGGATCGGGAAGGCGACGTGGTGGTCGTTCCCGCCGCCGCGCTCGGCGTACACCAACTCCTGCTCGCCGGCACGTCGACCGAACTGCGCACCGCGTTGCGCCGGCGCCTGCTCGGCCCGCTGCTCGACTACGACGCCGAGCAGCACTCGGACCTCGTGCGCACCGTGCGCGTGTTCCTCGAGTGCTCCGGCTCCCCCACGCGCGCGGCGAAAACCCTGCACATCCACGTGAACACCCTGCGCTACCGCATCGGCCGCGCCGCCGAGCTGCTCGGCGTGGACCTCACGGACTTCGTCGCCCAGGTCGACGTCTACCTGGCGCTCGCCTCGGAGTCCTGAACCACCGTGAAGGGCACCGCAAGGGGATCGGAGCCCCTCGAGGTGCCCTTCACGGACCGATGGTCAGAGAGCCTTCGCGGCCCGGTCGGCGACCAGCTTCAGGAACCGGCCCGGGTCGGCCAGCTCGCCGCCCTCGGCCAGCAGCGCCATGCCGTGCAGCAGCTCCGCCGTCTCGGCCAGTGAACCGTCGGCCGGGTTCTCCGCGAAGGCCTTGCGCAGCCCGGAGACCAGCGCGTGCTCCGGGTTGAGCTCCAGCACCCGCTTGATCTGCGGCAGCTCCTGGCCCATCGCGCGGTACATCTTCTCCAGCGTCGGCGTCATGTCGCCCGAGTCGCCCACGATGCACGATGGCGAGGTGGTCAGCCGCGCGGACAGGCGAACCTCCTTGACGCTGTCGGCGAGCGTCGCCGACATCCACTTGAGCAGGTCCTCGTACTCGGCCTTCTGCTCGTCGGACGTCTCGTCGCCACCGAGGTCGACCTCACCCTTGGCGACGGACTGGAACGACTTCTCCTCGAACCCGCCCACGCCGTCGACCCACATCTCGTCGACCGGGTCGGTGAGGATGAGCACCTCGTACCCCTTGGCGCGGAACGCTTCCAGGTGCGGCGAGTTCTCGATCACCGTGCGCGACTCGCCGGTGAGGTAGTAGATGTGCTCCTGGCCTTCCTTCATCCGCGAGACGTAGTCGCGCAGCGAGGTCGGCTTCTCCGCGTGGTGCGTGGACGCGAACGACGAGATGTCGAGGATGGCCGGGCGGTTCTCCGGGTCGTCGAGCAGACCCTCCTTCACCGCGCGGCCGAACTCGCGCCAGAACGTGGCGTACTTCTCGGCGTCCTCGGTCATCATCGTCTTGATCGTGGAGAGAACCTTCTTCTCCAAGCGCCGCCGGATCGCGCGGATCTGGCGGTCCTGCTGCAGGATCTCGCGCGAGACGTTGAGCGAAAGGTCTTGCGCGTCGACCACACCCTTGATGAAGCGCAGGTAGTTCGGCATGAGCGCTTCGCAGTCGTCCATGATGAACACGCGCTTCACGTACAGCTGCACGCCGCGCTTCGCGTCCCGCATGAACAGGTCCATCGGCGCCCGCGAGGGGATGAACAGCAGCGCCTGGTACTCGAACGTGCCCTCCGCCTGCATGCGGACGGTCTCGAGGGCGTTGTTCCAGTCGTGGCTGATGTGCTTGTAGAACTCCTGGTACTCCTCGTCGGACACCTCCGACGAGGGCCGGGCCCACAGCGCCTTGCGCGAGTTGACGGTCTCGAACTCCGGCTCGGCGCGTTCTTCAACGCCCTCTTCGGAGCTTTCTTCGGCAGCGTCCAAGGGGCCGGTCTGCTTGGCCATCCGCACGGGCCAGGTGATGAAGTCGGAGTACCGCTTCACGATCTCGCGGACCTTCCACTCCGACGTGTAGTCGAAGAGGTGGTCCTCGTCGTCGGCCGGCTTGAGGTGCAGCGTGACCGCGGTTCCCTGCGGCGCGTCGGCCACCGGCTCGATCGTGTAGGTGCCCTCGCCCTCGGACTCCCAGCGCACGCCGTCGGCGGTGCCCGCCTTGCGCGTCACGAGGGTGACCTTGTCGGCGACCATGAAGCTGGCGTAGAAGCCGACGCCGAACTGGCCGATCAGGTCCTGGGAGCCGGCCGCGTCTTGGGATTCCTTGAGCTTGCGGAGGAACTCGGCGGTGCCGGACTTGGCGATGGTGCCGATGAGGTTCACCACGTCGTCGCGGCTCATGCCGATGCCGTTGTCGCGGACGGTGAGGGTCCGGGCGTCCTTGTCGAGGGTGAGCTCGATGTGGAGGTCCGAAGTGTCGGCTTCGAGGTCCTTGTCGCGGTAGGTCTCGAGGCGGAGTTTGTCGAGGGCGTCGGAGGCGTTCGAGATGAGCTCGCGGAGGAAGATGTCCTTGTTCGAGTAGATCGAGTGGATCATCAGCTGGAGCAGCTGGCGGGCCTCGGACTGGAATTCCAGGGTTTCGGGCTGTGCTGCTTGAGTCGCCGCTTCTTGAGACATGGTGTTGCGTTTTCCTTTCCCACCCCACACCAGAAGGACGGCCGCGAGCCTACCTGGGGGTGGGCTGGGTCGGTTGGGGGTGCAGGCCCGCGCGGGGCGTGTCGTGGGCTCTCGGTCCGCGCAGGGCGTGTTGCGTGGGGTGTGCACCCCGAAGCTGGATTGTGTTGACGGAGGCTTCGGATCGGGGTGCCGGGGCGGGGCTGGGTGCAGGTTCCGCTGGGTGGGTGGGCGCCGGTTGGTGGGGGTGGCGCGGCCTGGGTGGTTAGTGAGTTGGGTGGGCGAGTGGCGGTGGGTGGTGACCGAGCGCCCCCATGTGGCGTTCGGTGCGCTCAGCGCAACCAATGCGGCGTTCGGTGCGTTGGGCGCAAGGAATGTGGCGTTGGCGTGCGGCCGGGCGGGGCGCGTCAGGCCAGGCGGCGGGCGTAGCGGTCGAGGGTCGCGGCGTCGAAGGGGAGTTCGGCCGCTTCCAGGGCGCCGCAGTGCAGGCCGCCGAGGAGGTAGCGGGCGAGGGCCTCGGCGGTGGCCGGTTCGTCGAGGACGCCGGTCGAGGCTTGGGAGGCGTAGTCGCTGAGGCGTTTCACCGCGGCGGGGAAACCTTCCCGGTAGAAGGCGTAGGTGGCGGCGAAGCGGGTCGGCAGCTGGTTCGGGTGGAGGTCCCAGCCCTGGTAGAAGCCGTTTTCCAGGGAGCGGCGGACCAAGCGCAGGTGTTCGGCCCAGGCGCCGGGCAGGTCGTCGCCGAGGGGTAGGCGGTTGGTGGAGCCGTCGGAGAGGCGTACGCCGGTGCCGGCGGCCGCGACCTGCATGAGGTGCTTCGCGAAGTCCGCGGCCGGGTGGGCCATGCTCTGGTAGGCGGCGCCGATGCCAAGGCCCGCGCTGTAGTCGTAGGTGCCGTAGTGCAGGCCGGAGCAGCGGCCGGCGGCGGCCTGGATGATGCGGGCCGCGGTGACGGTGCCGTCGTGGGCGAGGATGGACTGCGCGGTCTCGATCTGTACCTCGAAGCGCAGCGTGCCCTCAGCCAGGCCGTGGGCGACCTCCAGCTGCCCGAGCACTTCGGCCGCCACCGAGACCTGCTCGACGGCGGTGACCTTCGGCAGCGTGACCACGAAGCCGTCGGGAAGGTCGCCGTTGCTGAGCAAACCGTTCAGGAACAGGTCCAGGGTGCGGATGCCGCGTCGGCGGGTGGTGGCCTCGAAGCTCTTGAAGCGGATGCCCACGAACGGCGTGCCGCCCGTGGTCGCGAGTGTCTGCCCGGCGGCCAGCGCGGCGGCGTCCTCGGCTTCGTCGCCCGGGGTGCCGTAACCGTCCTCGAAGTCGATCCGCAGGTCCTCGATCGGCTCGGTGAGCAGCTTCGTGCGCACGCGCTCGGCGACGTCCGCGTCGAGGCCGAGCACGTCACCGCGCTCGACGAACACCCGCATGGCCTGTTTGCCCCAGTCGGCGACCAGGCGGGTGCGGTACTGGGACGCCGGCACGTACACGGTGTGCACGGGCCGGCGACCCGGCGGCTCACCGGGGTACAGCGCCGCGACGCGCGCGTCGGCCTCGGCCAGGCGCGCGTCGGCGGCGGTGTAGACGTCCTCGGTGAGCCTGCCGTCCCGCATTACTTGATGTGCTCGTAGGCCGGGAGTGTGAGGAAGTCCGGAAACTCGTCGGCCAGCGCGACCTGCTCGAACAGCTCGACGGCCGGGGTGAGCACGTCTTCGGAGACCTCGGCCGACAGCTCACCGCGCACCTCGGCCAGCACGCCGCGCACGAGCTCCGCGGTGACCGTGTCGCCGGTGTCGAGCCGCGTGCCGTTCTTGACCCACTGCCACACCTGCGAACGGGAGATCTCGGCCGTGGCCGCGTCCTCCATGAGGTTGTGGATGGCCGCCGCGCCGTTGCCGCTCAGCCAGGAGGCGATGTAGCGGATGCCGACCTCGACGGCGGCGCGCAGGCCGGCCGCGGTGGCGTTGCCCGGCGTCGAGGCGACGTCCAGGAGCTGGTCGGCCGTGACGCTGACCTCGTCGCGGGTGCGCTCGAGCTGGTTCGGCTTGTCGCCGAGGACCTTGTCGAACTCCTCCTTGCAGAGGGCGACCATGCCGGGGTGCGCGACCCAGGAGCCGTCGAACCCGTCGGCGGCCTCGCGCGCCTTGTCGGCGTGGACCTTCTCGAACGCACCCTCGTTGACCTTCGGGTCCTTGCTCGGGATGAACGCCGCCATGCCGCCGATCGCGAACGCGCCGCGCTGGTGGCATGTGGCCACGAGCAGTTCGGTGTAGGCACGCATGAACGGCGCGGTCATGGTCACCGAGTTACGGTCCGGCAGCACGAACTTCTCACCGGCGTCGCGGAAGTACTTGATCACGCTGAACAGGTAGTCCCAGCGGCCGGCGTTGAGGCCCGACGCGTGCTCACGCAGCTCGTAGAGGATCTCCTCCATCTCGAACGCGGCCGGGATCGTCTCGATCAGCACGGTGGCGCGGACGGTGCCGTGCTCGATGCCGAGGGCCTTCTCGGCGTGGGTGAACACGTCGTTCCACAGCCGCGCCTCGAGGTGGCTCTCCATCTTCGGCAGGTAGAAGTACGGTCCCTTGCCGCGCTTGAGCAGCTCAGCCGCGTTGTGGAAGAAGTAGAGGCCGAAGTCGACCAGCGCGCCGACGCCCTGGCGACCGCCGAAGGTGAGATTGCGCTCGTCGAGGTGCCAGCCGCGCGGGCGCACCACGATGGTGGCGTGCTCGACGTCGTCCTTCAGTGCGTAGCTCTTGCCACCGCTCTCCAGCGTGATGGTCTCACGGATGGCGTCGGACAGGTTGACCTGGCCGGACACGACGTTGGCCCAGTGCGGCGTGTTGGCGTCCTCGAAGTCGGCGAGCCACACCTTGGCGCCGGAGTTGAGCGCGTTGATGGTCATCTTGCGGTCGGTGGGACCGGTGATCTCCACGCGGCGGTCACGCAGCGCCGGCGGCGCCTCGGCGACCTTCCAGTCGCCTTCGCGGATCTCCTTCGTCTCCGGCAGGAAGTCGAGCCGGCCGGTCGTGCGGGCCTCTTCGCGGCGCTTGCCGCGGGCCGCGAGCAGCTCGTCCCGGCGCGCCGCGAAGGCGTCGTGGAGCCCCGCCAGGAAGGCGAGGGCTTCCGGCGTCAGGATCTCGTCGCCGCGCTCCACCGAGCCGCCGAGGACCTGGACTTCAGACATGCGAAACACCCCGAGTCGTTCTTGGATAACGTCCCTACGGTTTTTACCTGACGGACTATAGTTTCTGCATAGCGGAAGCTCAAACGCGTCTGTGAAGAGGACCTGTGAGGAGGACCACCGGTGGCAGCTGAGAAAGGCGGACGGGACGGCGGCGTCCAGTCCCTGCAGCGCGCGTTCGAGCTGCTGGAGCACCTCGCGGACACGGGCGGGGAGGCCAGCCTGTCGGAGCTCGCGACCCTGTCGGGGCTGCCGATGCCGACCATTCACCGGCTGATCCGCACCCTCGTGGACCTCGGGTACGTCCGGCAGAACACCAACCGTCGCTACGCCCTCGGCGCGCGGCTCATCCGCCTCGGCGAGAACGCGAGCATGCAGTTCGGCTCGTGGGCGCGGCCGCTGCTGGTCGAGCTTGTGGAGGAGGTCGGCGAGACGGCCAACCTCGCCGTGCTGGAGCGCGACGAGGTCGTGTACGTGGCCCAGGTGCCCTCGAAACACTCCATGCGCATGTTCACGGAAGTCGGCCGGCGCCTGCTGCCCCACGGCACCGGGGTCGGCAAGGCGATGCTCGCGCAGCTGCCCGCCGACGACGTCGCGGCGCTTTTGGCGCGCACGGGCATGCCCTCGTACACCGAACACACCTACACCGACCCCGAAGCACTCGCAGCGGAGCTCACTCGCATCGCTTCGCAGGGCTACGCGCTGGACGAGGCGGAGCAGGAGCTCGGGGTCCGGTGCGTCGCCGTCGCGGTGCCCGGCATGCCGGTGCCCGCGGCGGTGTCCGTGTCCGGTCCGTCGGGCCGGCTGACCGCGGACGCGGTGGCGAGTATCGCGCCCGTCGTGCAGAAGATCGCCGACCGGCTTTCGCAGCAGCTGCCGGTCACCTGAGCTCGCCTTCGAGCAGGTCCATGAGCAGGCCGTCGTGGAAGGTGCCGTCGGGGCCGCGTTCGTACCGGCGCAGCAGGCCGACGGGCCGGAAGCCGAGCTTGGTGTACACGTGCACGGCCTTCTCGTTGGCCGCGGCCGGGTCGATCGTCAGGCGGTGGTGGCCCTGGGCGAACAGGTGCGCGGCGAGCACGCGGATGGCCTCCGCGCCGAGGCCGCGGCCGTGGTGGCTCGGGGCGACGGCGATGTCGATGCCGGCGTGGCGGTACTGCGGGTCGAGCTCCTCGGAGCTCTGGATGAGCCCGACGACCTCCCCGTGGAGCTCGATGGCGTAGCTGGAGAAGCCGGCTTCCTCCTCGAGGAGGCTTTCGACCTCGTGCACGGCTTCGCCCCACCACCGCGCGACTTCGGGCGTGGACAGGATTTCCTGGGCGCACTGCCGATCGTCCCGCGTGAGCGGACGCAGGCGGACGCGCGGGCCTTCGATGGTCATGACCGGGTTTCCTCTCGTCTCGGGTGTGTTCGGGTGACGAGGGGAAACGGGGCGGTCCACGCGGGCGTCAATCCATGGCAGGAGTGTGCGCCGGCGCGGGCCGGTGTGTCACCTCAATTGCAGATGACGTGGTCATCGACCTTCACGGAGTAGCGGACGTCGCTGCCGTTCACGGTGTTGACGGTCGCCGTGAGACCGGCCCGGGTCGTGCCGGCACTCAGCTCGCAGCGCATCTGCTGCCCGACCTTCGCGTCGATCGACCCCGGGCACGTGACGGAGTCCGGCCGCTGCCCGATCGACCGCTGCAACGCGTCGGCGATCCCCTGCTCCAGGTCGGCCTTCGCCACCTTCCGCTGCACCTCCACGTGCGCGGGACACCCGGCCACCAACGCGATACCGCACACTGCGACAACCACCCGACGCAACACTGTTTGCCTCCTCTAGGCCCAGACGGAACGCGGAATCAGCTCGAGCAGGTCGCACCGCAAATCCAATGCGGCGACGAGTTCTTCGGGATCACGGTGATCGGCGAGGCGGTCGTAGACCTCGAAGTTCGCGCCGAACAAGGAGAATCCCCGGAACTGGCGGGGGTCGGTCTTCAGGAAGTGGGTGACCGGCGGTGCCAGCACCGCACGCGCGAAGCGATCGTCGCCGGTGAGCACCTCGTAGCGCTCATCGAACTCGGCGTCGCCCACTCGAAGGTCGCCGCGTCCGATCGAGGCGTTCACGCGGCTCTCCAGCCGCACCGCCGGGCCCACCTGCAGGGCCGGGCCGAGTTTCGGAGTGCGCACCCACACGGCTCGCGCGTAATAGGTGGCCACTCCGCGTTGGCGCACCTTGAACCTGGCGCAGAGGAAGGAACGTCCCCGGTGCGTCCCGCTCACGATCTCGTGCGCTTCGAACGCCTCGGGCGGCTGGGCGAACACACTGGTCGGCGAGAACAGCTCGTCCGCGAAGGAACGCTGCAGGTGCTGGTCACCTTCGTTGTAGTAGACGCAATAGGAGTCGTTGCGCTCCTCGTACCGCCAGCCACGCCGCGGCGCTTCCTGGTTCAACCGCTGCAGCACCCCGGCTTCGGCGCGCTGCATGCTCCGGTTGTTCCACACCACGAACCAGGTCACCGCGGCCGCGATCAGGAGCGTGCCGCCGATGACGATCACGAGGATCAGCGCGACACTCACCGGGTCGATTCCTGGTCGTACACGGAGAAGTCGTCGAACTCGCCCTCCGGCGGCGCCTCGCGAACCGGCGGACGCGGCGGCGGAGCCACCGAGGTCGGGCGAGGAGCACCGAAGAGCTGCTCGTCGGAGTCGAGCACGCGGTCGAGGAACTCCGTGCTGCCGAGGCCGCGGCGCACCACGTCAGCCTGCATCCGCGCCGCCGCGGCCTGCGCTTCGTCGATCGCTCGCAGCACGTCCGCCGACAGCACGGCGGGATCGGTCTCGCGGGCGCGTTCGCTGAAGGTGACCGACGCGATCGCGCCGCCGGGACCGGCGACCACGGTGACCACGCCGTCGGGCGAGGTCGCGGTGCCCATGGCGTCTTTGAGCTCGTCGGCGACCCGTTGGTACGCCTCGGCCCGCAGGCGGTTGTCGGTCGCGGCCGCGTCGATCGCTTCGATGCGCGCCAGCAGCTGCCGCGCGGTGTCGTTCATGCCGCCTGCTCCGGTTTGATCGTGGCTAGGAACTTCTGGAAGTCGTCGATCACGTGCTCGAACTGGTTCTCCAGCAAGGCCGACAGCACCACGTGCAGCACCGCGCGCCGCTGCGGGTCCCGCTGGTCGCGCATCGCCAGGAACACCTGGAACTGCACGAGATCCACCTGCTTGCCCTTGAGCCCGACGGTCAGCTTCACCGCCTGCGTGAGACCCGGGTTCTCCGCCGAGCCGACCTCGTTGCGCCGCCCGAGCTGCACGCCCTGGGCGCCGGCCGCGCGCAGCTTCTCCACGGCCTCGTCGCCGACGGCGGTGAGCGCGACGTCGTCCTCACGCAGCTCGCCGGTGATCGTGACGTTCGCCGTGAACCCCTCCCGAGCCGACGCGGGGTTCAGCGCGACGAACGCCGCGTCCGGCGTGCCGACCTCGTCGGGGGGAACCGAGCGCCACCCGTCCGGCAGCTCGAACACGATCGGGACGGGGAAGGTGCCTGCCACTGTGTCTGCTCCAAATCTGCTGGTTCTGCTCAGAAGCCGAGGAAGTCGCCGACGGCGCCCGCCGCGTCCGAGATTCCATGCCCGACGTCGGACGCCACGTCGGCGACGTCACCGGCCACGTCCTGCACGGTGTCGACGACCTCACCCGGGTCGATACTGAGGTCGAACCCGACCTTGCCACCGATACCCAGGGCCACGCCGACCGAAGCGCCGACGTGGAACTTCCCGTCGTCTCCCATGCCGAACTGGCCGCTCGCCTCGGCCCCGACACCAGCCCACGCCTCGCCGTGCGCACCGGCGGTGACACCGGCGACCTCGGCGCTGACGTTGCCCTCGACGCGGCCGCCCGCGAACCCCTCGACGCTGCCCTGCATCCCCGACCAGCCGAGCGACCCCTGAGCGGACGCCTTGGCCCCGACTTCCGCCGAGGCGTCGCCCTTCACCGCAACGTGGTCGCCGTAGTGAATTTCGCCTTGTGCGCTGCCCTTGGCCAAATACGCCTCGGCCGACGCGCCCGCAGTCAGGCCGAGCGCTGAAGCCCCCGCGTGGGCCTCGGCCCCGGCTCCCAGTGCCGCGCCCTCGATCTTGCCGCTGCCGCCGAAGGTCCCGTCGCCGAACTTGCCGTCGAGCGAACCGTCGACCAGGTCGACGCTCGCCGAGGCCGACACGGTGCTCTCCGACGTGTCGATGCCGAGCTTTTCGAGCAGGCCGCCGAGTTTGTCGGTGAGCATGCCGTCGGACTGCGAACCCCATTCGCGGGTGTAGTTCTTGCCGCCCTTGTGGTCCTGCCAGCCACCGGGGTCCTCCTCGACCTCGGCCCATTCCTTCTTGTCAGGGTCCCACTTCTTCGTCTTCTTTGTGTCGCGCTCCTCGGCGCCGAACTCGTGGGTCTTGCCGAGATCCTTGGAGTAAGTCCCGTCGTCCTTCTTCTCGAAGCCCAGCTTCTTCGCCGTGGAACCGCCTGCCGCTTCGAGAGCGGCGCGGGCGGCCCTCAGGATCCGCTCGGCCTCCTGCGTCGCGGACTGGCCGGGGTCGGCGAAGGCCGGGACCGCATGTCCTCCGGTGAGGGCCTGGTAGGCCTGCACGGTCCACAGCGCAGACGCGGCCCGGGTGGCCGCCTGCCCCTGCGTGTACAGCTCGATCGCCCGCTGGGCTTCGGACTGGCTGCGGGTGAGAGCGTCGCCGTAGTCCGCGAGGGCGTTGGCGCCGGTGCCCAGCACGCCGATGGTGTCGCACCACTTCTTTGGTTCCTGGCCGAACGTCTCGCGGAACCGGTCGCTCGCCTCGCCGGTCCACTGCTTCGCGTCGACACCGGACAGGCCATCGGAGATCGCGGCCATCCTCTGGATGTTGCGGACGAGTTCCTTCAGGTCACCCGAGATGAACCGCGGTTCCCCCGGGAGGAGTTCCTCGGGTCGGTCGTCTCCCCCAGCTCGGCGGCCATCAGAACACCGGCCCTTCGCGGTCCGCCTCGGCGACGGGGCCAGGGCCCTCCACCTCGGACTTCGGACCGGGGAACAGCTCCCGGGAGCGCTCGGGGCTCATCACGTCCGGCGGGAGTTCGTCGATCGACCCGCTGATGCGGCCGGTCCCGCCGCCGGTCCACGCGGGACCGAGCTTCTCGGTTTCGGCCGGACCGACGGACCTGTGCAGGATCTCGCCGAGCGGGCCGAAGATGCCGCCGTCCGAAGGCCCGCCGAACGCCTTCGCCGCGGTCTTCACGATCGCGTCGCTCGCGGTGTCGTCGGCGCCCGCGTAGCGGACCGCCGCCGTGCGCAGGTCCTCGCCGTGGCCGTGGGCCTTGCCGGTGAGTCCTTCGACGACGGACGCGATGTCTGCGATGAAGCTGCCCCAGCCCGCCTGCACGCCCGCGTGGCCGTAGTCGCCGCTCGGCCCCTGCCACAGCAGGCCCGCGGCGCCGCCGACCACGTCACCGATGGTGTCGGCGGCGCGCTCGAGCTCCTCCGTTACGGCGTCGAACCCGCCCGTCATCCCCGCGAACCCCTCGTCCGGCTGTCACGACGTGATCACCGTGGCAGAGACCGGCGGGGCTTCTGCGCTCTTCGCCCGTTGATCACCTCAACGGGCGAATTTCACCCTCAGCCGAGCAGGGCGTCCACGAACGCGCCGGGCTCGAACGGCGCCAGGTCGTCCGGTCCCTCGCCGAGGCCGACGAGCTTCACCGGCACCCCGAGCTCCTTCTGGACCTGGAAGACGATGCCGCCCTTGGCGGTGCCGTCGAGCTTGGTAAGGACGATGCCCGTGACGTCGATGACCTCGGAGAACACGCGAGCCTGGGCGAGGCCGTTCTGGCCCGTGGTGGCGTCGAGGACCAGCAGGACCTCGTCGACCTTCGCCTGCTTCTCGACGACGCGCTTGACCTTGCCGAGCTCGTCCATGAGGCCGGTCTTGGTGTGGAGGCGGCCGGCGGTGTCGACGAGGACCGCGTCGGCGCCTTCGTCGATGCCGCGCCTCACCGCGTCGAACGCGACGGCCGCGGGGTCGGCGCCTTCCTTGCCGCGCACGACCGACGCGCCGACTCGTTCGCCCCAGGTCTGGAGCTGGTCGGCGGCCGCGGCGCGGAAGGTGTCGGCCGCGCCGAGCACCACGGTGGAGCCCTGCGAGACGAGCACGCGCGCGAGCTTGCCGGTGGTAGTGGTCTTGCCGGTGCCGTTCACGCCGGCGACGAGCACGACGGCGGGCTGCTTCTGGCCGTCGATCTCGTGCGGCAGCGCGCGCACGGCGCGGATGCCGTCCGTGGACAGCGAAGCGGTCAGGACCTCGCGCAGCATTTCGCGCGCTTCGGCGGGCGTGCGCACCGCGCGGCGCGAAAGCTCGTCCCGCAGACGTTCGACGATCTGGGTCGTGGTGGCGGCACCGAGGTCGGCGATGAGCAGCGAGTCCTCGACGTCCTGCCACGAGTCCTCGTCGAGGTCACCGGCGCCGAGTAGGCCGAGCAGGCTCTGGCCGAACATCGAGCGCGACTTCGACAGCCGCCCGCGCAGGCGCTCCAGGCGACCGGTCGCGGGGTCGATCTCCTCGATCGGGAGGACCGGCTCGATCGGTTCCACCGTGCCCTCGACCGGCGCGGCCGCGGGGCCCTCCGACTCGGGCTCGGGCAACTTGACGTCGCGCATCGTGCGCTGGTCGGAGTCGCGCGGCACCGCGGCGTCGTCGCCCACGGCGGGCTGGCCGTCGACCTCCGGGCGGTCCGCGACCGGGTGCTCGGCCGGTTCCACCGGCGCAGCGACAGCGTCGGCCTCACCCCCCGGCGCGAAGGTGATGCCGCCGGACGCGGTGTACCCGCCGCCCTTCGGCTTCTCCTCGACCTTGCGCGTCTGTTCGAGGCTGATCCGCCGCCGACGTGCGATGAGCAGCCCGGACACCAGCACGGCGACCAGGACGACGACGGCGACGATGACGATCCAGAACCAGGTGCTCGACACGCACCCATCCTGTCATCCGCTCCTCGGCTCCCCCGGACACCCCACCGAGCTACTGCCTTCAGGCCAACGGATCACACGCCGAATTCCGATTCGGCCAAGACTTCACGACTCGCCTTGCGTCTCCGCTTCACCCCGGCTAAACCACTCCGGATGAAAACCCACGGCTTCCGCGTCCTCGGCCTCCTCTCGGGGACTTCGGTCGACGGCATCGACGTCGCCGTCGCCGACCTGCACGCCGAAGACGGCATCGTGGTCCTCACCCCGCTCGGCGAGCTCGACGTGCCCTTCACCGCGGAAACCCGCGAAGCCGTGCTGGCCGCGCTGCCGCCCAACCCGAGCAGCGCCGAGGCGCTCACCGTCCTCGACACCCGCGTCGGGCAGGCCTTCGCCGAAGCCGCCGCACGGGGCATCGCCGAGCACGGGCCCGTGGACGTGATCGCCTCGCTCGGCCAGACCGTCTACCACTGGGTGGAGAACGGCGTGGCGCTCGGCACGCTGCAGCTGGGCCAGCCTGCATGGATCGCCGAACGCACCGGCACGCCCGTCGTCGCCGACCTGCGCATCCGCGACATCACCGCGGGCGGCCAGGGCGCCCCGCTAGCCAGCACGCTCGACGCGTGGTGGCTGCGTGGCCTCGCCGAAGAGACGGGCGAGGCCGTGGCCGCGCTCAACCTCGGCGGCATCGCCAACATCACAGTGGTCGGCGAGCGCGACGCCGTGCTCGCCTACGACACCGGCCCCGCCAACGCGTTGCTCGACCTCGCCGCCGCCCGCGTGACCGGCGGTGAGCAGCACGCCGACGTCGACGGGAAGCTCGCGCTGGCCGGCACCGTCCGCCACGACCTGCTCGACCGGCTGCTCGCCGACCCGTACTTCGCCGCCGCACCACCGAAGTCCACCGGCAAGGAGCACTTCCACGGCGCCTACCTCGACGCCGCCCTCGCCGGCCTCCCGCCACTCACCGGCGAAGACCTCCTGGCGACGCTCACCGAGCTCACCGCCGCGACCGTCGCCGCCGAATGCCGGCGCCACCACGCGGCGACGCTCGTCGTGTCCGGCGGCGGCATGTGCAACCCCGCCGTGATGGCGGCGCTGGCCGGCAACCTCCGCGGCGTCGCCCTGCGCACCAGCGACGAGCTCGGCCTGCCCGGCGCGGGCAAAGAGGCGTACCTGACCGCGCTGCTCGGCTGGCTGAGCTGGTGCGGCGTGCCGGCCACACTGCCTTCGGCGACCGGCGCGCGCGGGCCCCGCCTGCTCGGCGCGCTCACGCCCGGAGCACACCCCCTGAACCTTCCGGCCCCACTGGGGGGCACCGTGGACCGCTTGCGGGTCACGGAAGTTGGCGCACGACGGTAGGAGAATCCCCATGAACCCAGTCGATCTGGTGATCGTCATCGTGTACCTGGCGGCGATGCCGATCATCGGCGTGCTGGTCGGTCGCAGACAGAAGTCCGCGAACGACTACTTCGTCGGCGAACGCAGCATGCCGTGGTGGGCCGTCACGCTGTCGGTCGTGGCCACCGAGACGTCCACACTCACGGTGATCTCGACGCCGGGCCTGGTCTTCGGCAGCGAGTTCCTCTTCCTCGAGGTGGCGTTCGGCTACATCCTCGGCCGCATCGTCGCCGCGTTCGTGCTGCTGCCGCGCTACTTCCGCGGCAACTACGTGAGCGCTTACGAGTTCCTCGGCCGCCGCTTCGGGCGCGGGCTGCAGGGCACGGCGTCGGTCACGTTCGTGATCACGCGCCTGCTCGCCGAGGGCCTGCGGCTGTTCGCCGGCGCCATCCCGATCAAGGCGATCCTCGACCACTACGGCATCCACACGTCCTACTGGCACATCGTGGTACTGCTGACCGCGCTCACGCTCATCTACGCGTTCGTCGGCGGCATCAAGTCGGTGATCTGGGTCGACGTGATCCAGTGGTCGCTCTACGTCCTCGGCGCGATCGGCGCGGTCGTGTTCCTCTCGACCAAGCTGCCCGACGGCTGGACGTCGATCGCCGCGAGCCAGGGCCGCTTCCAGCTCACCGACTTCACGTCGAACATCATCACCAGCCCGTACGCGTTCATCGGCGCCGTGGTCGGCGGCGCGTTCCTGTCGATGGCGTCGCACGGCGCCGACCAGCTGATCGTCGGGCGGCTGCTGTCGACCAAGAGCCTGCGCGACGGCCAGCGCGCGCTGATCGGCTCGTCTTTCGTGGTGTTCGTGCAGTTCGCGCTGTTCCTGGTGGTCGGCGCGATGCTGTGGGTCTACACGGGCGGCAAGACGGGCGCGACGGCCACCGCGGTCGCGGCCGGGAAGATGTCCGGCGACGACGTGTTCTCCAACTTCATCGTCAACGACCTGCCCGTGGGCCTGGCCGGTCTGCTCATCGCCGGCATCCTCGCCTCCACGATGGGCGCACTGGCCTCGGCGCTCAACGCACTGTCCACTTCGACCATCGCCGACCTCTACCAGCGCTTCACGCACCGCTCGGTGGAGGACTCGAAGCTGCTGCGCCACGGTCGCATGTGGACGCTGATCTGGGCGGTGGTGTTCGCGATCTTCGCGTCGCTGTTCACCAACTCCAAGGACCCGGTGATCCAGCAGGGTCTCGGCATCGTCGGCTACACCTACGGCGCGCTGCTGGGCTCGTTCTTCCTCGGCCTGATCGTGAAGAAGGCACGCCAGGCCGACGCGGTGGTCGCGTTCGCGTGCTCGGTCGTGGGCATGGCGTTCCTGATCCTGTTCGTCAAGTTCGACAAGGCCACCACGGCCGTGCACATCCAGTTCGGTGCGGCCACGAAGACGCTCGTGCCGCTGGCCACGTACTGGTACACGTTCGTCGGCGTGGTGATCACGATGGTCGTGGGCGGGCTGCTCGCGCTGCGCCACCGCGACGCCGACCCGCACGCCGCCGAGGTCGACGCGCCGAAGGCGGAAGTCGCCGCCTGACCGGCGCTTGACCACACCGTCGGGAAATTTTCCCCGATCGGGTGAACCGTCCCGGGGTGGGCGCTCGTGCACCTGACGAGCGCCCGCCACCGGATGACGGGCCCGGATCAGGCGGGGACGATGAAGCGGATTTCTCTGGCACTGGCGGCGGGTTCGATGATCCTCCTGGGCGGTGCGACGGCGTGTTCGTCGGCCTCCGGGGCAGCGGCGGCCGACCCGGGCGCGCCGGCGAAGGCGGCGGCCGGAGCCCAGTCCGGAACGCAGGCGCAGGACCAGACCGGGACCCAGGGCGGCACCCCCGAAGTGATCGCGGCCCCCGCGCAGGTGCAGGTGCCGCCGGGCAACAAGCGCGTGGCCACCTTCCACGGCGAGGGCGTGCAGATCTACGGCTGCACCGACGGCGCGTGGACCCTGATCCAGCCCGCGGCCATCATGTCCGACAACGGCAAGGCCGTGGCCCTGCACAGCAAGGGACCGGTGTGGACGTCCACTGTGGACGGCAGCACGGTCGCCGCCACCGCCGTGCCCGGCAAGGCCGTGCAGCACGCCGACGCGATCCCCGAGATCCTGCTCAAGTCCGACCAGGACACCGGCAAGGGCGTGTTCGGCACCGTTACCTACGTGCAGCGCCTGGCCACCAAGGGCGGCCTCGCCCCGAAGGGCGCGTGCACCACGGGCCAGCAAACCTCCACGCCCTACTCGGCCGAGTACGCGTTCTGGGCCGCGAACTGAAGCACGCGAGGCAACGAATAAGGGGCTTCCCGGAAGTGGGAAGCCCCTTTTCGCACGTCCGGAGTCAGCCCGCGGGCACGGGCTCCTCGTCGCCGGAGCGCAGGCGCTGCGAGATCACCTTCGTGATGCCGTCGCCCTGCATGCTGACGCCGTAGAGCGCGTCGGCGATCTCCATGGTCGGCTTCTGGTGGGTGATGATGATCAGCTGCGACGAGTCGCGCAGCTGCTCCAGCAGCCCGATCAGCCGGCGCATGTTGGTGTCGTCGAGCGCCGCCTCGACCTCGTCCATCACGTAGAAGGGTGAGGGGCGGGCGCGGAAGATGGCCACCAGCATGCCCACGGCCACCAGCGACTTCTCGCCACCCGACAGCAGCGACAGCCGCTTCACCTTCTTGCCCGGCGGGCGCGCCTCGACGTCGACGCCGGTGGCGAGCAGGTCGTTGGGCTCGGTGAGGACCATGCGGCCCTCGCCGCCGGGGAACAGCACGCCGAACACGGTTTCGAACTCGCGCGCGACGTCGGCGTAGGCCGAGGCGAAGACCTCCAGGATCTTCTCGTCGACCTGCCGGATCACGGCCTCGAGGTCCTTGCGCGTGTCCTTGAGGTCCTCGAGCTGGGTCGAGAGGAACTTGTAGCGCTCCTCCAGCGCCGCGAACTCCTCCAGTGCCAGCGGGTTGACCTTGCCCAGCAGCGTCAGGTCCTTCTCCGCGCGCTTGGCGCGGCGGGCCTGCGTGTCGCGGTCGTACGGCATCGGCGGCGGCATGGTCACGTCCTCGCCGCGCTCCTTGGCCGCCTCGTACTCGGCCACCTCGCCGGCGCTCGGCGGCACCGGCACGTCGGGGCCGTACTCCTGGACCAGATCTTCCAGGCCGATGCCGAAGTCCTCGGCGATCTTGGCCTCGAGCGTCTCCAGCCGCAGCCGCTGCTCGGCGCGCAGCACCTCGTCGCGGTGCACGGCGTCGGTCAGCTTTTCGAGCTCGCCGGACAGCTCGCGGACCTTGGCGCGCACCGCGCTAAGCGCGGTCTCGCGGGTCTGACGCTGCGCCTGGGCTTCGTCGCGCTCGGCGGCCGCGCGCTGCACGGAGTGCTCGATGCGTTCCAGCGCGAGCTCACCCGCGTTGACCACGGCGTTGGCGATCGCGGCGCCCCGCTCCCGCGCCTCGCGGGCCTTGGCCGCGCGTTCGCGCGCCTGCTGCTCGGCGTGCGCCGCGCGGCGCAGCGACTCGGCGCGCCCGGCGATGCTGCGCGCCCGCTCCTCGGAGGTGCGCTGCGCGAGCCGCGCCTCCATCTCCTCCTGGCGGACGACGGTCAGCTGGGCCACGGCCTCGTCGCGCTCGGCCGTGTCGGGGTCGTCCTCCACCGGCTGCTCGGCGACGGCGGCGAGCCGCTCTTCCAGCTCCGCCAACTGCTCCAGCGCCTGCTCGCGGCTCTGCTCCACCTTCGCGCGCTGCCCGGCGAGGCGCTCAACCTCGGCCTGCGCCGACCGAGCGGCCTGCTGAAGCCGGTTCAGCCGCTCCGACGAACGCGCCTTGCGGACCTTCGCGTCGCCGAGCGCGTCCTTGGCCTGGCCGACCTCTTCCCGCCGGGCCTGCTGCTCGGCGCGGGCGCCTTCCAGCTCGGCCGTGTGGCGCTCCAGCGCGCGCTCGGCCGTGCGCAGCCGCTCGCCCGCCTCGTCGACGGCGGCCTGGACCTCGATCACGCTCTCGCGCGCGGCCGAACCACCGGCGACCCAGCGGGCACCGAAAACGTCGCCCTCGCGAGTCACCGCACGCACATCCGGGTGGCTCGCCACCAGCTGGCGCGCGGCGTCGAGGCCGTCGACCAGCGCCAGCTTGTCCAATGCCTGCTCCACGGCCGGGCGCAGCTGCTCGGGCGCGGTCACGACCTCACGGGCCCAGCGGGCGCCGTACGGAAGCATCGGCCACGACGATGTGTCCACAGTGGACCCGTAGCCACCCAGCACGATGCCGGCGCGGCCGGAATCGGTGTCCTTCAAGTACTTCAGCGCCGTCAGCGCCTGCTCGCCGCCGGCCACGGCCACGGCGTCGGCCACGGGCCCGAGCGCGGCGGCCAGCGCCACCTCGTGGCCCGGCTCCACCGTGAGCAGCGCGGCGACCGAACCCAGCAGGCCCGGCAGCTCGTGCGACGCACCCAGCAGCGCGCCGGCGCCGTCTTTGCGCTTGAGGCCCATCGACAGCGCCTCGACGCGCGCCCGCTCCGACGCGATCTCGCGTTCGGCCGAGCGCTCGGCCTTCACCAGCTCTTCGACGCGGGCCTTGGCGGCGTTGTTGGCCTCGACCGCCCGGTCGTGGCGTTGCATCAGGTCGGCGTCGTCGGACTCCTCGACACCGCCCTCGGCCTTGGCCTCTTCGAGCTCCTCCAGCGCGATCTCCGCGCGCTCGGCGGACTCCTGCAGCGACACCGACAGACGGTCGATCTCGTCGGCGGTGGCGCCGTTCTTGCTGCGCAGCGCCTCGACCTGGCCGGTCAGCTTCGCCATGCCCTCGCGGCGGTCGGCGATGGCCCGCACCGCGGCCCAGTGGGCGCGTTCGGCGGCCTGCACCCGCTGCTCGAGATCCTCGCGCCGCAGCACGGTCTCGGCCAAGAGCTCGCGGGCCTCCATCACGGCCTCGTTGAGCTCCTGCTCGCGCTCGGCGACCTGCTCGGCCTCGGCCAGCAGCTCCTCGGGGTCGCGCCCGCCCGTCGGCGCCGAGACGTCGGAGGACAGGTGGCGCTGGCGCTCCACGGCGAGCCGTACGGTGCCGCGCAGGCGCTCGGCCAGTGCGGAGAGCTTGTACCAGGTCTCCTGCGCGGTCTGCAGCTTCGGCGCGTCCTCGGCGAGCGAGGCCTCCAGCTCCGTCTCCTCGGCGGCCACGACCTCCAGGGCCTGCTCCACCTCGGTGCGGCGCTGACGCGCGGTGCGCTCGTCCGCCTCTTCCCGGGCGATGGCGTCGCGCTGGGTCACCAGGTCGTCGGCCAGCAGGCGCAGGCGGGAGTCACGCAGCTCGGACTGCACCGACTGGGCCTTGCGCGCGATCTCGGCCTGCTTGCCCAGCGGCTTGAGCTGGCGGCGCAGCTCGGTGGTGAGGTCGCCGAGGCGGTCGAGGTTGCCCTGCATGTTCGCGAGCTTGCGCAAGGTCTGTTCCTTGCGCTTGCGGTGCTTGAGGACGCCCGCGGCCTCCTCGATGAAGGCGCGGCGCTCTTCGGGCTTCGACTCGAGGATCGCCGACAGCTGGCCCTGCCCGACGATGACGTGCATCTCGCGGCCGATGCCGGAGTCCGACAGCAGTTCCTGCACGTCCATCAGGCGGCAGCGGTCGCCGTTGATCTCGTACTCGCTCGCGCCGTCGCGGAACATGCGGCGCGTGATGGAGACCTCGGTGTACTCGATGGGCAGCGCGCCGTCGGTGTTGTCGATGGTGAGCGTGACCTCGGCGCGGCCCAGCGGGGCGCGGCCCGCCGTGCCGGCGAAGATGACGTCTTCCATCTTGCCGCCGCGCAGGTCTTTCGCGCCCTGGGTACCCATGACCCAGCGCAGTGCGTCGAGGACGTTCGACTTGCCCGAACCGTTCGGGCCGACCACGCACGTGATCCCGGGTTCGAACCGCAGCGTGGTGGCCGAGGCGAAGGACTTGAAACCCTTCAGCGTCAAGCTTTTCAGGTGCACTTGGTGCGGACCTCTCCGGCCTCGGGTACTGGCTCTACAGTCCGCCAAGGCTACCTGGGCACCCGCCGTGATCGCGGGAGGCTGCCTTCCGCGGCGCGCCTAGCACAGAACGCAGCGCACCGGCAACCCGTTGTGTCCCACCCGTCACAGCGGCCACCCGGGCGGCGCAGTGCTCCCGGTGCTGCCGCTCAGCGCTCGGCGAAGCCCGTCAGACCGCCCTTCGCCGGGCTCCAGCGCTCGACAACGTGATCCACACTTCCGGGTGATTCTCCCGACCTCAGGGTGGCCAACAACCGCTCACAGTGGTCTCGGCCACCCTCCGCTACCACCTCGACACGGCCGTCGGGCAAGTTGCGGGCGAAGCCGACCAGACCCAGCTCCAGCGCGCGGCTCCGGGTCCACCAGCGGAAACCGACCCCCTGGACTCGCCCGTGGACCCACGCCGCCAGCCGAATGTGTGTTTCTTCCTCACTCACGCGTCCATCCTGCCCTACGACACCTGCTGCGGACAGTGACGGGGCAGGCCCCGTACCTGCGCGAATGGGTCACAGGCGGTGATAACCTCCCGGCCGGGGTCCGCGTCCGGCGCCCCGATCCCCTGAGCGCTCCGGGGAGCCGGACCGAACCACGCCACGACTTCCAACCTCCGGAAGTGGTGCCCGAACGCTTGGAGCACCCGTCGAAGCCGGGAGACGGCGTCGTCCTGACTGCCCCGACCTGCTACAGCGATGAACCGCATGTAAGGAGCCTGCATGTCCCGTCCCGACGGGCCGGATCCGAGCTCACGCATCTCCGTCGCACCGCCGAGGGCCACGAGCGGCCTGATGAACCGGACCGGCTACGCCATCCTCGGGGTGAGCGGCCTCGTGGTCGCCACGGCCTTCGCCGCGGTCGCCGAACTGGCGGGGCCGGGCAGCACCACCGCCACGTCCACCACCGTCCCCGGCGGCGGCCAGGGCACCTTGCCGGGCAGCTCGCAGGTCGTGCCGGGCAACGCCGTGCCGGGCGCCCCGATGACCGTGACCGGCGAGCCGACCGCGGGCGACCCGACGTCGGTCCCCCCGACCCCGACCACGGTCGTCTCCACCGGAGCGGACGGCGTGCCGACCACCACCGTGGTCGTCCCGCCGCCGAACAACCCGCCCGGTCAGCCGGGGCAGCCCGGACAGCCCGGCGGTCCGGGCAACAACCCGCCCGGTAGCAGCAACACCGTGAAGCCGCCGCCGCCGCCGTCGAGCGACACCCCGCCGACGTCGACTAGCAGCGCCCCGCCTTCTTCTTCGGATAACCCGCCGACCTCGTCCCGGTCCGACCCGCCGCCGAGCAGCACCGGCGGGGGTGGGTCCACCAGTGGCGAGCCGCCGAGCTCGCCGCCGGTGTCGTCCTCCACGGACGTCCGCACGACCGACCCGACCGGTCCCACCAGCTGACTACACGACGATGGCCGCCCCGCGGGGCGGCCATCGTCGTGTTCAACGCACCGAATGCCGCATTGGGTGCGTTGAATGGGGCCTGGCGCGCAGCGCCTCCATTGAGGGTGGTGGCGGGGGCATGGATGGAGCAACCAACGCCACATTGGGGTGCGGGCCGCAGGGGCGGCCATCGCCGTTTCCGGCACTCTCCGGACCCCACCCCTCCCGGGGCGGTGGGCGTCAGGCTTCGAAGCGGTACCCCATCCCGGGTTCCGTCAGCAGGTGCCGCGGGCGTGAGGGCTCCGGCTCCAGCTTCCGCCGCAGCTGCGCCAGGTACACGCGCAGGTAGTGCGATTCCGTCTCGTACGACGGGCCCCACACCTCGTGCAGCAGCTGCTTCTGCGCCACCAGCCGCCCGCGGTTGCGCACCAGCAGTTCCAGCACCCCCCACTCGGTCTTGGTCAGGTGCACCTCGCGGCCGTCGCGCCGGACCTTCTTCGCCGCCAGGTCGATCGTGAAGGAACCCGTGTCCACCACGGCTTCCGCGCCGTCGGACCCGGCCACAGTGGAGCGCCGCACCGCGGCCCGCAGCCGCGCGAGCAGCTCGTCCATGCCGAACGGTTTGGTCACGTAGTCGTCGGCGCCCGCGTCGAGCGCCTGGACCTTGTCGGCCGAGTCGCCGCGGGCCGAGAGCACGATGATCGGCACCGTGGTCCAGCCGCGCAGGCCGGCGATCACCTCGGTGCCGTCGAGGTCGGGCAGCCCGAGGTCGAGCACCACCACGTCGGGTTTGGTCTCGGCCACGGCCTTGAGCGCCGCGGTGCCGTCGTGCGCCGTGATCACCTTGTACCCGCGGGCGTTGAGGTTGATCCGCAGCGCGCGCACGATCTGCGGTTCGTCGTCGACCACCAGCACGGTGGCCGCCTTGTCCGGACTCACGTGCTCACTCCCTCCACGGCCTCGTCAGCGACTGAGCCGGCGGCCTCGTCGATCTTGAGGAGGTCCTTGTCCGGATTCTGCCCGGTGTAGGCGGGCAGCGAGATCACCACGGTGAGGCCGCCACCCGGCGTGTCCTCGGCCCGGATGCTGCCACCCATCGCCTCGATGAAGCCCTTCGCGACCGACAGCCCGAGCCCCACACCAGGCGTCGAGTCGCGGTCGCCGCCGAGCCGCTGGAACGGCGCGAACGCCGAGTCCGCCGTGCCTTTCTTCAGGCCACGGCCGTGGTCCACGATCCGCAGTTCCACGTACTCGCAGTGCGCGCTGGCCCGCGCCGAGACCACGCCACCACCGTGGCGCAGGGCGTTGTCGAGAACGTTGGCGATCACCCGTTCGAGCAAGCCCGGATCGGCCAGCACCGAAGGCAGGCTCACGTCCACGCCCACCTTCACCTCACGCGAGTTATCCACATTGGACAGTGCGTGGGCCACCACCTCGTCGTAGCCCACCGGCCGCAGGTGCGGAGTGACCGCGCCGGTGGCCAGGCGGGAGGAGTCGAGCAGGTTGTCGATGAGCCCGGCGAGCCGGTCGGCCGAAAGCTCGATGGTCTCCTGCAGCTCTGCGGTGTCCTCCTCGGACAGTGACAGGTCCGGCGCGCGCAGGCTGCCGATCGCGGCCTTGATGGACGTCAACGGCGTGCGCAGGTCGTGGCCGACGGCCGAGAGCAGGGTGGTGCGCAGCTCCGTCGCCTCGGCCTTGCGCTCGGCCTCCGCCGCGGCCGCGGCCATCCGCTGCTGGCGCAGCGCGAGCAGCGCCTGCCCGGCCACTGCCTCCAGCACGCGCCGGTCGGCCGCCGGCAGCGCCCGCCCCCGCAGGGTCAGGTGGACGTCGGCGGTCACCGCGATGTCCACGTCGGCCTCATCCGGGTCGCCACACGGGAACTGCCCGGCGATCGCGACCTTCTGCCACACTCCGTTCTTCTTCTCCAGCAGCGTGACCGACGTCAGGCCGAAGTTCTCCCGCACCTTCTCCAGCAGCCGCTCGATCGGGTTCGGGTTCGTCAGCACCGTGCGCGCGTACGACGCCAGCAGCGCCGCTTCCGTTCGCGCCCGCGCGGCCTGGCTGCCGCGCCGGGCCGCCGAGGCGACGACGAGAGCCACCAGTACGGCGACCACGATCATCGCCACGAGCGTGACCACGTTCTGCGGGCTGTGCACGTTGAGCGTGTACAGCGGTGGCGTGAAGAAGAAGTTGAGCAGGCCCGCGCCGAACACGGCCGCGATCACCGCCGGGCCGAGCCCGCCGACGAGCGCGACGATCACCGTCGCAAGCACGTAGAGGATCACGTCGGTGGAGAACTCGACGGTGTCGCGCAGCAGCACGCCCAAGCCGGTCGCAAGGATGGGCAGCGCCAGGCTCAGCACCCAGCCCAGCACGAGCCGTGACGGCGCCAGCGGGCTCGCGCCGAGCCGTGCCCGCAGCCGGCCGCCCGCGTAGGAGTGCGTGACCATGTGCACGTCGATCGAACCGGACTGCTGCACTACGGCCGCGCCGATGCCTTCGTCGAACAGCCGCGCCACCCGTGAGCGGCGGGACGTGCCGATCACGAGCTGCGTGGCGTTGACCCCGCGCGCGAAGTCCAGCAACGCGGTGGGCACGTCGTCGCCGACGACGGCGTGGAACGTGGCCCCGACCTCCTCGGCCAGTGTGCGGCTGCGGGCCATGGCCGTGGGCCCCAGACCGGACAGCCCGTCGCCGCGCAGGATGTGCACCACCTGCAGCTCCGCGCCGGCGCGCGTGGCGATGCGGCTCGCGCGCCGGATGAGCGTCTCGCTCTCGGGGCCGCCGGTGATGGACACGACGACGCGTTCGCGGGCCTCCCAGGTGTCGGTGATCTTCTGTTCGGCCCGGTAGCGCTGCAGAGCGACGTCGACCTGGTCGGCGACCCACAGCAGCGCCAGCTCGCGCAGCGCGGTGAGGTTGCCGGGGCGGAAGTAGTTGCCCAGTGCGGCGTCGATGCGCTCGGCCGGGTAGACATTGCCGTGCGCGAGCCGGCGCCGCAGCGCCTCCGGGGTGATGTCCACGAGCTCCAGCTGCTCGGCCTTGCGCACGACCTCGTCGGGCACGGTCTCCTGCTGCGTGACGCCGGTGATGCGCTCGACGACGTCGTTGAGGCTCTGCAGGTGCTGCACGTTGACGGTGGAGAGCACGTCGATCCCGGACTCGAGCAGCTCCTCGACGTCCTGCCAGCGCTTGTCGTGGCGCGCGCCGGGCACGTTGGTGTGCGCGAGCTCGTCGATGACGACGACCTCGGGCGCGCGCTTCAGGATCGCTTCGAGGTCCATCTCGGCGAACTCGTGCCCACGGTGGCTGACCGTGCGCCGCGGCACGATCTCGAGGCCGTCGAGCAGGTCCGCGGTCTTCTGGCGGCCGTGGGTCTCCACGAGGCCCACCACGACGTCGGTCCCGCGTTCCAGCCGACGCCGGGCCTCGCCCAGCATCGCGAAAGTCTTGCCCACGCCCGGAGCCGCGCCGAGGTAGATCCGCAGTTCTCCTCGACGCGGCTTCGGGGTCGTCCTCGGTGTGCTCACGCTGTCAGTGTGCTCCTGGCGCAGTGGAATGCACGGCCAGGTTGAGCAGCAGCACGTTCACGCTCGGCACACCGATCCCGGCACCGGAGGTGTTCGCCTCGACCAGCTCGCGCACCTTGTCCTCGCTCAGCCCCGTGTTCTTCGCGACGCGCGGGATCTGCAGGTCGGCGTACGCGACGCTGATCGACGGGTCCAGGCCGGAACCGGAAGCGGTCACGGCGTCGGGCGGCACCTGGGCCGGGGCGACGTTCTCCCGCTTCGCGATGGCGTCCTTGCGCTCGGTGATGGTCTTCACGAGGTCGGCGTTGAACGGGCCCTTGTTCGACGCGCCCGAGGTGGACGGATCGGCGGGCCCCAGGTCGTCCTTCGACAACGCCGAGGGCCGGGTGTGGAACCAGGGGTCGTGCGCCGGGTCGGCCGCGACCGGGTCGATCCCGATCAGCGACGACCCCACGGCCTGCCCGTTCTGCGTGACGACCGAGCCTTCCGCGTTCGACTGCAGGCCCGGGATCCGCCCGATCGCCCACACGGCGAGCGGGTAGATCAGCCCGAGCAGCACGGTCATCGCGATGATGACGCGCAGGCCCGCCCAGGTCTGCTTCACCAGTGAGTTCATCAGATTCACCCGATTCCAGGGATGTGGCGCACGATCAGGTCGATCACCCAGATCCCGAGGAACGGGCTCACGATGCCGCCGAGGCCGTAGATCAGCAGGTTCCGGCGCAGCAGCGCGGAAGCCGACGACGGCCGGTACCGCACGCCCCGCAGGGCCAGCGGGATCAGGGCGACGATGATCAGTGCGTTGAAGATGACGGCCGAGAGGATGGCCGACTGGGGCGTCGCCAGGTGCATGATGTTCAGCGCGCCCAGCTGGGCGAAAATGGACGTGAACATCGCGGGCAGGATGGCGAAGTACTTCGCGAGGTCGTTGGCGACACTGAACGTGGTGAGCGCACCGCGCGTGATGAGCAGCTGCTTGCCGATCTCCACGATCTCGATGAGCTTGGTCGGGTTCGAGTCGAGGTCGACCATGTTGCCGGCCTCCTTCGCGGCCGACGTGCCCGTGTTCATCGCGACGCCGACGTCCGACTGCGCCAGCGCGGGAGCGTCGTTCGTGCCGTCACCCGTCATCGCGACGAGCCGCCCGCCCTCCTGCTCCTTCTTGATGAGCGCCATCTTGTCCTCGGGCTTGGCTTCGGCGAGGTAGTCGTCGACGCCCGCGTCCGCGGCGATGGCCTTGGCGGTGAGCGGATTGTCACCCGTGATCATCACCGTCTTGATGCCCATGGAACGCAGTTGCCGGAACCGTTCCTTCATGCCCGGCTTGACCACGTCGGACAGCCGGATCACACCGCGCACGAACGCGCGTCCGCCGGCTGCCTCCGCGACCACCAGCGGCGTGCCGCCCTGCTGGCTGATCTCGTCGACGATCCGCTCGGTCTCCTCCGGCATCGCGCCGCCGCGCTCGCGCACCCACTGGCGCACGGCCGAGGTGGCGCCCTTGCGGACCTCGCGGTCGCCGAGGTCGACACCGCTCATGCGCGTCTGCGCCGTGAAGGGCACGAACTCGGCGAGCTTCTCGTCGTCGCCGGCCTTTTCGGGCAGGGCGTGGTTCGCCGCGATCAGCTCGATGATGCTGCGGCCCTCGGGCGTGCCGTCGGCGAGGCTGGACAGCCGGGCCGCGCGGGCCAGATCGTCCACGGTGGACCCGCCGACGGGGATCAGCTCGGTGGCCTTGCGGTTGCCGAAGGTGATCGTGCCCGTCTTGTCGAGCAGCAGCGTCGAGACGTCGCCCGCGGCTTCCACCGCGCGCCCGGACGTAGCCAGCACATTGCGCTGCACCAGCCGGTCCATGCCCGCGATGCCGATGGCGCTGAGCAGCGCGCCGATCGTGGTCGGGATGAGGCAGACGAGCAGCGCCGTCAGCACGATCACCGACTGTTCCTTGCCCGAGTACCCGGCCATCGGTTGCAGCGCGACCACGGCGAGCAGGAAGGTGATGGTCAGGGTCGAGAGCAGGATCGTCAGCGCGATCTCGTTGGGCGTCTTCTGCCGGGAAGCGCCTTCCACCAACGCGATCATGCGGTCCACGAAGGACTCACCGGGCTTGGTCGTGATCTTCACGACGATCCGGTCGGACAGCACCGTGGTGCCTCCGGTCACCGCCGAGCGGTCGCCGCCCGACTCGCGGATGACCGGGGCCGACTCGCCCGTGATGGCCGACTCGTCGACGGTCGCGATGCCCTCGACGACGTCACCGTCGCCGGGGATGATCTGCCCGGCCTCGACGACTACCAGGTCGCCGACGCGCAGGTCGACGCCGGGCACGCTCTCCTCGGAGCCGTCCTCGGTCAGCCGCCGCGCCACGGTCTCCTTTTTGGACTTGCGCAGCGACTCGGCCTGCGCCTTGCCGCGCCCTTCGGCGACGGCCTCGGCGAGGTTCGCGAACAGCACGGTCAGCCACAGCCACACCGCGACGAGAACCGCGAACACGCTCGGCTCGACGATCGCGAACACCGTGGTGAGCGCCGAACCGGCCCACACCACGAACATCACGGGGTTCTTCAGCTGGTGTTTCGGGTTGAGCTTGCGCAGCGCCTCGGGCATCGAAAGCCAGAGCTGGCGCGCGTTGAACGCGCCCGCCCCGACGCGGCCCGCGTTCTCGGCGTGGTGCTGCTGGTCTTCCAGGGGACTTCGAGGGGTTTCGGTGACTGTCATGCCATCGCCTCCGCAATGGGCCCGAGCGCGAGCGCCGGGACGAACGTGAGGGCCGCGACGAGGACGATGGTTCCGGTGAGCATCGTGGCGAACAGCGGCCCGGTCGTGGGCAGGGTGCCTGCGGTCTCGGGAACCTTCTTCTGCTTGGCCAGCGAACCGGCGAGGCAGAGGACCGCGATGATCGGGATGAACCGGCCGAGCAGCATGGCGACGCCGAACGAGGACTGGAACCAGTTGCTCGTGGCGGTCAGGCCGCCGAAAGCGCTGCCGTTGTTGTTGGCGGTCGAGGCGTAGCCGTAGAGGACCTCCGACAGGCCGTGGGCACCCGAGTTGCCCAGCGCGCTCTGCGTGTCGGGCATCGCCAGCGCGATCCCGGCACCGACGAGCACGAGCGTCGGCATCGCGAGCATCGAGATCGCCGCGGCGGTGACCTCGCGCTTGCCGAGCTTCTTGCCCAGGTACTCCGGCGTGCGCCCGACCATGAGGCCCGCGAGGAACATCGCGATCACGGCCATCACGAGAATGCCGTAGAGACCGGTGCCGACACCGCCCGGCGAGATCTCGCCGAAGAGCATGTTCAGCAACGGACCACCGCCGCCGAGACTCGACAGGCTGTCGTGGGCGCCGTTGATCGCGCCCGTGGACGTACCCGTTGTCGTGTCGGCGAAGATCGACGTGAGGCTCAGCCCGAAGCGTTGTTCCTTGCCCTCCATGTCGGCCCCGGCAGCCAGCGCGGCCGGACTGCTGGTAAAGGATTCCGCGGTCCAGATCAGGGCCAGCATCGCGCCCCACAGCACACCCATCACCGACAGCAGGACGTAGCCCTGCTTCTTGTTCCCGACCAGCCGGCCGAAGGTGCGGGTGAGGCTCACCGGAATCACGAGGATCAGGAACATCTCGATGAGGTTGGTCCACGCGTTGGGGTTCTCGAACGGGTGCGCGGAGTTCGCGTTGAAGATGCCGCCGCCGTTGGTGCCGAGCTCCTTGATCGTCTCCTGGCTCGCCGCCGGCGCCAGCGCGATGGTGCTCTGGCTGCCGTCGGGGTTCGTCACCGCGACGCCGGAGCGCAGGCTCTGCACCACGCCCAGCGCGATGAGCACGATCGCGAAGACGAACGCCATCGGCAGCAGCACGCGGATCGTGCCGCGGGTGAGGTCCACCCAGAAGTTGCCGAGGCGGTCGGTCTTCGAGCGGATGAATCCGCGCGTCACCGCGATCGCAACGGCCAGGCCCACGCCCGCCGACACGAAGTTCTGCACGGTGAGGCCGGTCATCTGCACGAAGTGGCCCATCGTCGTCTCGGGCACGTAGGACTGCCAGTTCGTGTTCGCCACGAAGCTCGCCGCCGTGTTGAACGCGACCGAGGACGACACCGCGCCGCGGCCGAAGTTCCACGGCAGGACCGACTGCAGGCGCTGCAGCAGGTAGAGCAGGACGATCGACGCGAAGGAGAACCCGAGCACCCCGGACGCGTAGGTCTTCCAGTGCTGCTCCGAGTCGGGGTTGACGCGGACGATCTTGTAGAAGACCTTCTCGACCCGCCAGTGCTTCCCGTTCGAGAAGACCCGGGCCAGGTAGTCGCCGAGCGGTTTGTGGACCATCGCCAGGGCGACGAGCAGTAGACCGACCTGGACGAGGCCGGCGCCGACATCACTCATCAGAATTTCTCCGGCCTCACCAGTGCGATGAACAGGTAGACGAGCAGGCCCAGCGCCAGCAGTCCGCCGACGATGTCGGCCACTGCCGAGGTGCCGCTCACAGCTTCTCCATCCCGCGCAGGGTCAAGGCGAGGACCACGAACACGCCGATCGTGAGCACGGCGTACAACAAGTCGGCCACAAGGCACCTCTCAAGACAGGTCACCCGGGGCGGGTGACCGTTGGACGAGGCAACTGTGCGGTCGTAGCGCTGCGTGCTGGAGACGGTCTGACGCCTCCTTGACGCGGTCTCCTGGGCCATTTACGCGTTCTTGACGCCGGGTGACCCCCGCCACCGCCGTTCGCCTGGTACCCCGTGGCGTTGGGTTGATCTTGACCGGTTACGCCAAGTAGTTGGTGAGTGACTCACGACACAATCGGTAGTGGATCTATGACGGAGCGTGCAATTCGGGCAGACATGGCCCGCCCGGCTGTGTTACACCAGTGTTTCGAATAGTTGTATTACCTAAGCAAAGTCACGGAGGCACGCGGATGTGCGGAATCGCCGGCTGGGTTTCCTACGACTCTGACCTGTCACAACGACAGGAGGTCGTCGACGCGATGACGGAGACGATGGCGTGCCGTGGCCCGGACGACCGCGGCACGTGGGTGCGCCGCAACGTCGCGCTCGGGCACCGCAGGCTCGCGATCATCGACCTGCCGGGCGGGCGCCAGCCCATGAGCGTGCGCACGCCCAACGGCGAGATCGCCATGGTCTACAGCGGTGAGGCCTACAACTTCACCGAACTTCGTGAAGAACTCACGAAATTGGGTCACACCTGGGAGACCGACAGTGACACCGAGGTCGTGCTCCACGGGTACCTGCAGTGGGGCGACGCGGTCGTCGACCATCTGAACGGCATGTACGCGTTCGCGATCTGGGACGAGCGCGACCAGAAGCTCGTGATGATCCGCGACCGCATGGGGATCAAGCCGTTCTACTACTACCCGACGCGCGACGGCGTGCTGTTCGGCTCCGAGCCCAAGGCGATCCTGGCCAACCCGCTGGCGAAACGCGTCGTGGACAGCGACGGCCTGCGCGAGCTGATGGCGTTCACCAAGCGCCCCGGCTGGTCGCTGTGGAAGGGCATGAGCGAGGTCGAGCCGGGCACCGTCGTCACGGTGTCGAAGGAAGGCATCCGCGCCCGCACCTACTGGAAGCTCGACGCGAAGCAGCACACGGACGACCAGGAGACCACCGTCGCGCGCGTGCGCGAACTGATGACCGACATCGTCAACCGCCAGCTCGTGGCCGACGTGCCGCGGTGCGTGCTGCTCTCGGGCGGGCTCGACTCCAGCGCCGTGACGGGTCTCGCGGCCGCGCGGCTGGCCGAGCAGGGTGAGCAGCTGCGCACGTTCTCGGTCGACTTCCTCGGCCAGGAGGAGAACTTCCAGCCGGACGAGATGCGCGACACCCCGGACTCGCCGTTCATCCGCGACGTCGCGAAGCTCGTCGGCTCGGCACACCAGGACGTGGTGCTCAACCCGGGTGAGCTGTCCGACCCGGAGGTGCGCCGCACCGTACTGCGGGCGCGCGACATCCCGGCCGGCCTCGGTGACATGGACACGTCGCTGTACCTGCTGTTCAAGGCGATCCGCGGCGAGTCCACCGTGGCGCTGTCGGGCGAGTCGGCCGACGAGGTGTTCGGCGGCTACCGCTGGTTCCACGACGAGTCGGTGCACGCCGACACGTTCCCGTGGCTGGCTTTCCGCTCGGGCCTGATGACTGAGCGGGCAGCGCTGCTGCGCCCCGACGTCGCCACGCAGCTGAGCCTCGGCGACTACGTGGCCGACCAGTACCGCACGGCCGTGGACAAGGTCGAGCACCTCGACGGCGAGTCGGAGCAGGAGGCGCGCATGCGCACCATCTGCAACCTCCACCTGAGCCGCTTCGTGCGGATGCTGCTCGACCGCAAGGACCGCGCGTCGATGGCCGTGGGCCTCGAGGTGCGCGTGCCGTTCTGCGACCACCGGCTCGTGGAGTACGTGTACAACACGCCGTGGTCGCTCAAGACCTTCGACGGCCGCGAGAAGAGCCTGCTGCGCCACGCGACCAAGCACGTGCTGCCCGACTCGGTGCGCGACCGCGTGAAGAGCCCGTACCCGTCCACCCAGGACCCCGGCTACCCCGCCGCGTTGCAGCAGCAGGTGAAGGAAGTCCTGGCGGAGCGCGACAATCCGGTGTTCCGGCTCGTGAGCCGCGAGTGGCTGACGAAGGTGTCCGAAGTGGACCCGGTGGCGATCGAGCCGACGCAGCGGGTGGGGATGGACCGCGCGCTGGACCTCTACCACTGGTTCGACATGTACTCGCCGGAACTGCAGCTGGACTGAGAGTTCGCGGCGGATCGAGCCGTGGTGCCGTGGTCCGCCTCCCCCGCGTCCGGGAGGCGGACCACGGCTCGTCTTCTCGGGTCGGCCGGTCAGAGTTCGAGACTGGCGTCCACGTCGGCGCCGTGCACGTCGAGGTCCGCGCCGGTGCCGGTGAGCAGGCGGCGGGCGGCGGCGTTGTCCACGGTGGTCGAGGCGATGAACCTCGCCGCACCACCGTCGCGCGCGGCTTCGAGCAGCACGTCCGTCACGCGCTTGCCGATGCCGCGCCCGCGCACCGAGCGGCCCAGCCACACACCGGCTTCGACCTCGACGGCCGAGTGCCCGTGCACGGGCCGCAGGCGTGCCGCCCCGGCCGCGCGGCCGTCGACCTCGACGAGCCACGTGGTTTCGATCGCGGTGTCCGGGTCGAGGCAGCGCCGCCGGTGGAACGCGAGAAACGCCTCGCGCCGCTCGGTCGTCCAGCCCGGCGGGCCCTCCACCGGAGGCATCACCTCGAGGGGGTCGGCGTCGGCGACCGCAGCTTCGAGCAGCCGGCTCAGTTCCGGCTCGTCGAGGGGGGTCAGCACGATCTCGGAATCGGAGGCTCCGGTCACGCGGCACAGCTTGGCACGAGGACCTTGGCTGCGCGACCTGGTAATACGGCTTACCAACGTGGCGGTCAACGGGCAACGTGACGACTGTCCAGTGTGGAAAGACTCCACGGCTTCGTGCCTCGCCGCTAGGGTGGTTGCGTCCGGTGTTCGCGGTGCCTTCGATGAGAACAGGAGCGGCCTTCGATGAAGTACGTCCGGCTGGGCTCGACCGGCCTGCAGGTCTCGCGTGTGATCCTCGGCTGCATGAGCTACGGCGTGCCCGACCGGGGCGGCCACGAGTGGTCCCTCGACCTCGACGATGCGCGGCCGTTCTTCCGGGAGGCGGTGGAAGCGGGCATCACCACGTTCGACACCGCCAACACCTATTCCGACGGATCCAGCGAAGAGATCACCGGCAAACTCCTCGGCGAGTTCACGCGACGCGAGGAGATCGTGATCGCCACCAAGGTCTACAACCGCATGGGCCCGGGCCCCAACGGCGCCGGCCTCTCCCGCGGCGCCATCATGACCCAGATCGACGCCAGCCTGCGCCGCCTCGGCACCGACTACGTGGACCTGTACCAGATCCACCGCTACGACGAGAACACCCCGATCGAGGAGACCATGGAGGCCCTGCACGACCTCGTGCGCGCCGGCAAGGTGCGCTACCTGGGCGCCTCCTCCATGTGGGCGTGGCAGTTCGCGCAGGCCCAGTACGTTGCCGATCTCGGCGGCTGGACCCGCTTCGTCTCCATGCAGGACCAGTACAACCTCATCCAGCGCGAGGAAGAACGCGAGATGCACCCGTTCTGCCTCGACCAGGGTGTCGGCGTGCTGCCGTGGAGCCCGCTGGCCCGCGGTCGGTTGACACGTGACTGGGGCGAATCGACCAAGCGCAGTGAAAACGACCGGTTCGCCGAGAAGCTCTACTCACAGGCGGAGGAGGCCGATCGCCGCGTTTCTTCAGCGGTGGCGGAGATCGCTGCGGATCGTGGGGTTTCGCGGGCCCAGGTCGCGTTGGCGTGGATGCTGCACAAGCCGGCGGTCACGGCGCCGATCTTCGGCGCGACGAAGCCCGGGCACGTGGCGGATGCCGTGGCGGCTGTGGAGCTGGGGCTCACGGAGAAGGAGATGGCGCGGCTGGAGGAGCACTACGTGCCGCACGTTCCGGCGGGTTTCTGAGTTTTGATCGTGCCCCGATGTGGCCTCGGGTCGAGTCCGCATCGGGGCGACGTCGGAGCTACCGGCGAACCTCACTCACCTGCACCGGCCGCCGTTCGCGCCGCGAGAGTTCGCAGGCCTCGGCGATGTAGAAGGCCTCCAGCGCGTCCTCGGCACCCGCGGGGCTGGGCGCCCGGCCGGCCGCGACGTCCAGGAAAGCCTGCAACTCAGCCACGTAAGCCGGCCGGAACCGCTCCATGAAGCCGGGGTACGCGGGGCCCGGCAAGGGAGCCACACCGGGCTCCACGGAGTTCAGCGGCGAGCGGTCATCCAGACCCACCACCACACCGGACCGAGACCCGAGGGCCTCGAAGCGCACGTCGTAGCCTGCGCCGTTGTAGCGGGTGAGCGAGACTGTCGCGAGGGTGCCGTCGTCCAGGGTCAGCACCACCGCGGCGGTGTCCACGTCGCCGGCGTCGACGAAGAATTGGGCGCCGCGGTTCGCGCCTGCCGCATAGGCCGACACCACCTCGCGGCCGGTGACCCAGCGGACGATGTCGAAGTCGTGCACGCCGCAATCGCGGAAGAGGCCGCCGGAGTGGGGGACGTAGTCGGCGGGGGGCGGTTCCGGGTCCAGGGTGGTCGCGCGGACGGTGTGGAGCCAGCCCAGCTCACCCGAAGCGACGGCGACGCGGGCGGCCCGGTAGCCGGCGTCGAAGCGGCGCTGGAAACCGATCTGGACGGGTACGGAGGAGCCCGCGATGTGGTCGATGACCGCCAAGGTCCCGGTGATGTCGGCGGCCACCGGCTTTTCGCAGAAGACCGGGATGCCCGCGTCGACGGCCTTCACGATCAGGCCCGGGTGAGCGTCGGTGGCCGCGGCGACCACCAGGGCATCCAGGCCCGCCTCGAACAGCTCCTCGATCCCGGAAGCGGCCTCGACGCCGAGTTTCGCGGCCGCGGCCCGGGCGCGCGCCGCGTCGACGTCGGCGACGACCACCGAGGAGACCTCATCGAAGCCCTTGAGCGTTTCGGCGTGGGCGGTGCCGATCCGGCCGGTGCCCGCCAGTCCCAACCTCATCGTGGAAGCCTCCTGCTCGTCGGAAGGATCAGTGCGTGGGAAAACCGAGGTCGACGCCGTGCGGCTGCCGCGGCCAGCGCGACGTCACGGCCTTCGTACGGGTGTAGAAGCGCACACCCTCGGCGCCGTGCACGTGCGTGTCGCCGAAGAGGGAGTCCTTCCAGCCGCCGAAGGAGTAGTAGGCCATCGGTACGGGGATGGGCACGTTGATGCCGACCATCCCGACGGTGACGCGCCGCTCGAACTCGCGCGCGGCCAGGCCGTCGGTGGTGAAGATGGCGGTGCCGTTGCCGTACGGGTTGGCGTTGACCAGTTCCAGCGCCGCCTCGAACGTGTCAGCGCGCACCACCGACAGCACCGGGCCGAAGATCTCGTCGGTGTACACGGTCATGTCCGGCGTCACGTGGTCGAGCAGCGTCGGGCCGACCCAGAAGCCATCTTCACGAGCCGCGAGACCACGGCCGTCGACGACCACCGAAGCGCCCGCGCGTTCACCGGCGTCCACATAGGACACGATCCGGTCCCGCGCGGCAGCGGTCACGACCGGCCCCATCTGCGAGGAAGCGTCCACGCCAGGCCCGGTCGTCAAGGAACGCGTGCGGGAAGCAATGGCCGAAACCAGCTCATCGGCCGTGTCACCGACCGCGACGACCACCGAGATCGCCATGCACCGCTCCCCGGCACTGCCGTACCCGGCGGACACGGCGGCGTCGGCCGCACCCGCCACGTCGGCGTCCGGCAACACGACCATGTGGTTCTTCGCCCCGCCGAGCGCCTGCACGCGCTTGCCCGCCGCCGTCGCCGTCTCGTACACGTGCCGCGCGATCGGCGTCGAGCCCACGAACGACACCCCGGCGACGTCCGGATGCGTCAGCAGCGAGTTCACCGCCGCGGCGTCACCCTGCACCACGTTGAGCACGCCCGGCGGCAACCCCGCCTCGGAGAACAGCTCCGCCAGCCGCACCGACGCCGACGGATCCCGGTCGGAGGGCTTGAGGACGAACGTGTTCCCGCAGGCGATCGCCACGGGGAACATCCACATCGGCACCATCACCGGGAAGTTGAACGGCGTGATCCCGGCGACCACGCCCAGCGGCTGCCGCAGCGAGTACGCGTCGATCCCCCGCGAGACCTGCTCGGAGTGCTCACCCTTGAGGACCTGCGCGATGCCGCACGCGAACTCCACCACCTCGAGCCCGCGCTGCACCTCGCCCGCGGCGTCGGAGAGCACCTTGCCGTGCTCGGCGGTGATCAGCGCGGCCAGCTCGTCGCGGCGGGAGTCCACCAGCTGGCGGAACGCGAACATGATCTTCGTCCGCTGCGCCAGCGAGCTGTCGGACCAGTCGCGCGAGGCCTTGACCGCCGATGCGACCGCGGCGTCCACATCGGCCGGCCCGGCGAGCACGACCTGGCGCGCCACCTCGCCAGTGGCCGGCTGGAAGACGTCGCCACGACGGGTCGAGACGCCGACGGTGCGTGCGCCGTCGATCCAGTGCTGGACGAGTTCGGTCACGAGAAGCTCCTAGCGACGGGCGGTGGTCGAGCGAACCACCAGGGAAGGGTGCAGCAGGTGCCGGGCCGGAGTCGTGCGCTCACCGCGCACGCGCTCCAACAAAGCTTCGAAGGCCAGGCGGCCCATCTCGGTGCGCGGCTGGTCCACGGTGGTCAGTGAGACGTGCCGCAGTGAAGCCAGTGACGTGTTGTCATAGCCGACCACCGACACGTCGCCGGGGACGCGCAACCCATTGTCCTCCAAGGCGGAGATCGCGCCCACGGCGTTGAAGTCGTTGCCCGCCACCAATCCGGTGGGCAGGTCGGCCCGGTCGTACGTGCTCAGCAGCTCCAGCACGGCCTTCTCGCCCGCGGTGTCCGTGTGCTCACTGCGCACCACGATCGGTTCGAGCCCCTGCGCCGTCATCGCCCGCCGGAACCCCCGGCGACGTGCCGCGGCACCGGCCGCTCCCCCGCCGTCGAGGTGCGCGATCCGGCGGTGCCCCAAGCCCACGAGGTGCTCGACGGCCAGCGCCGACCCCGCCTCACCGTCGTCGTTCACCGTGTCCACCCCGGCCGCGCGCGAAGTCCGCGACACGAGCACGACGGGACACTGGCGGGCCGCGGCTTCGATCGCCGACGCGGGCACGACCGGCGAAAGCAGGATCACCCCCGCCGGCCGGAAGGACAGCAGGCTGCGCAACGCCGTGCTCTCCCGCGAGGGCACACGCCCACCGGTGTTGAGGATGAGATCGAACCCGGCCGCCTGCGCCGCCGCGTCGAGACCCTCGACCACGTCGGCGAAAAACGCGTTGCGCAGGTCGTTCACCATCACGCCGAGGACCGTCGACGTGCGGCTGGCGAGCGAGCGCGCCATCACGTGCGGCGAGTAGCCCAGCTCCTCCGCGGCCTTCAGCACCGCTTCCCGGCGCAACGCCGAAACGTTCGGCGCGTTGCGCATCACGAGGGAGACGAGCGCACGGGAAACCCCCGCCCGCGCGGCGACGTCCTCCATGGTGGGCTTCACGATTCGCTTGCCTCTCCGCCGGAAACCGGCCGGAAACCGGCCCTTGACTCGGGTGTGGCCGACGCTACAAGCTTAGAGCGCTCTAATCAATAGAGCGCTCCAACGCGCACCGAACGGGCCAACGCCAAGGGTCACCGCACGGAGAGGGTTCCCATGACCGCCACCATCCGCATCGCCGCCGCACCGATCTCCTGGGGGGTGTGCGAAGTGCCGGGCTGGGGCCGGGTCCTCGACGCGCCGACCGTGCTCGGGGAGATGGCGGAGCTGGGCATCACCGCCACCGAACTCGGCCCGCCCGGATACCTGCCACGCGACCCTGGCGAGCTGAAGAAGCTCCTCGGCGGCCACGGCCTCGACCTCATCGGCGGTTTCCTCGCCGTGGTGCTGCACGAGAACCCGGAGGCCGCGCTCGCCGAAGCCGAAGACTCGGCGGCGCTCTTCGCCGCGTGCGGGGCCGAGGTGCTGGTGCTCGCCGCCGCGACCGGCCTCGACGGCTACGACGAACGGCCCGCTCTCACCGACGCCGAGTGGGCCACCCTGATCAGCACCGCCGGCCGCATCCGCGACGTCGCGGCGGGCCACGGCCTCAAGGCCGTGCTGCACCCCCACGTCGGCACCCACGCCGAGACGCAGGCCGAAGTCGAACGGTTCCTCGCCGACTCCGACCTGCCGCTGTGCCTCGACACCGGCCACCTGCTGATCGGCGGCACCGATCCCGTCGAGCTGGCCCGGCGGTACCCGGACCGGATCGGGCACCTGCACCTCAAGGACGTGCGCGGTGAGCTGGCCGAAGCCGTCCGCAAGGGCACCGTCGGGTACACCGAAGCGGTGGGCAATGGTCTGTACGTCCCGCTGGGTGAGGGTGACGTGGACATCGAAGCCATGGTTCGCTTCGTGCACGAAGCGGGCTACGACGGCTGGTACGTGCTGGAGCAGGACACGGCGCTCGACGAGCGCAGCCCCGTGGACCTGCCGAAGCGGGACGTGGCGACGAGCCTGGCCTGCCTCGCGGCGATCGTCGGCCGCCTGGCCGGCTGAGAAGACAACGAGGAAGACGAAGCGAGGAGAGACGACGATGTCCCATCGCTTGAGGCGCGGGGTGCCGAAACCGCGCTCGAGGGCCGCCCGGGTCGTGGCGGGGCTGCTGGCCACGGGCCTGCTGCTGTCGGCGTGCACCGGGCCCGCGGCCGAGCCGAAGGCCACCGCCCCCGCCGCGGCGCCGGTCGAGTCCGGGCCGCTGAAGGTCGCCGTGATCACCCACGGCACCGCGGGCGACGCGTTTTGGAACGTGGTCAAGAACGGCGCCGAGCAGGCGGGCAAGGACCTGGGTGTGCAGGTCGAATACGCGTCCGACGGTGACCCGGGAGCGCAGGCCAAGCTGATCGACAACGCCGTCGCCCAGCAGATCGGGGGCCTGGTGGTCTCGATGGCCAACCCCGAAGCCCTGCAGCCCTCGATCGAGGCGGCAGTGCGCGCCGGGATCCCGGTCATCACCATCAACTCCGGCGAGGACAAGAGCGCGGCTTACGGCGCACTCACCCACGTGGGCCAGAACGAGTCCATCGCGGGCCAGGAAGCCGGCAAGAAGTTCAAGGACCTCGGCAAGAAGAAGCTGCTCTGCGTGATCCACGAGGCCGGCAACGTCGGCCAGGCACAGCGCTGCGACGGCGCGAAGAACGGCTTCGGCGGCGACGTGCAGACGCTGCAGGTGGACATCTCCAACCCCACCGACGCCGAGTCGCGCATCCGCGGCGCCGTGCAGACCGATCCGTCGATCGACGCCGTGCTCACGCTGAACTCGCAGGTCGCCGCCCGCGCCGTGAGCGCGATCAAGTCGGTGGGCTCGAAGGCGCAGGTCGGCACGTTCGACCTGAACTCCGACGTGGTGGCCGCCATCAAGTCGGGCAACGTGCTGTTCGCCGTCGACCAGCAGCAGTACGAGCAGGGCTACCTGCCGGTCGTGTTCCTCAAGCTCTACCGCGACAACGCGAACATCGTCGGCGGTGGCAAGCCGGTGCTCACCGGCCCCGACCTGGTCGACAAAGCCACTGTGGACAAGGTCGGCCAGTACGTGCAAAGGGGCACCCGATGACCACCACCACGCTCGACGAACGGCTCGGGAAACCGAAGCTCATGGACCGGCTGGTGGTCCGGCCGGAGATCGGCGCCCTGCTCGGCGCGGCTGTCGTCTTCCTCTTCTTCTCGCTCGTCACCGAAAAGTTCTTCAGCGCCAGCGGCGCCGCGACCTGGCTCGACGACGCGGCGACGCTCGGCATCATGGCCGTGGCCGTCTCGCTGCTCATGATCGGCGGTGAGTTCGACCTGTCGGCGGGCGTGATGACGGCGTCGACCTCGCTGGTCACCGCGATCCTCGCGACCCAGGCGGGCTGGAACGTGTGGCTCGCCCTGCTGGCCTCGCTGGTCTTCGCGCTCGTCGTGGGCGCGTTCAACGGCTGGCTCGTGATGAAAACGGGCCTGCCGAGCTTCATCGTCACGCTCGGCACGTTCCTCGCGTTGCAGGGACTGAACCTCGGCGTGACGCGGCTGGTCACGGGAACCGTGCAGGTTTCGGGCATGCGCTCGACCGACGGCTACGCGTCGGCCGGGTTCGTGTTCGCCTCCACCGTGAACATCGGGGGCACGCCGTTCCAGATCTCCATCGTGTGGTGGATCGGCGTGACGGCGGTGGCCGCGTGGCTGCTGTCGCGTACCCGCTTCGGCAACTGGATCTTCGCCGTCGGCGGCTCGGCGGCCAGCTCGCGTGCGGTCGGCGTGCCGGTGGTGCGCACGAAGATCCTGCTGTTCATGGGCACGGCGCTCGCGGCGTGGCTCGTCGGCTCGATCAACATCCTGCGGTTCGCGAGCGTGCAGGCCAACCAGGGCATCGGGCTGGAGTTCCAGTACATCATCGCCGCGGTGATCGGCGGCTGTCTGCTCACCGGTGGCTACGGCTCGGCCGTGGGCGCCGCGATCGGCGCCCTCATCTTCGGCATGGCGCGCCAGGGCATCGTGTTCGCCGGGTGGGACAGCGACTGGTTCATGCTGTTCCTCGGGATCATGCTGCTGGCCGCGGTCCTGGTCAACAACGCCTTCCGGCGGCGCGCGGAAAGGGTCCGGCGATGAACGCTCCCCTGATCGAGGTCAAGGACGTCGGCAAGAGGTACGGCAGCGTCGTGGCGCTGCGCGATGTGTCCACAGTGGTCAACGCGGGCGAGGTCACCTGCGTGCTCGGCGACAACGGCGCCGGGAAATCCACGTTGATCAAGATCCTCGCCGGTGTGCACCAGCACGACCGTGGCGAGTTCCTGGTCGAGGGCGGGCCCGTGCGGTTCACCTCGCCCCGCGAGGCGCTGGACCGCGGCATCGCCACGGTGTACCAGGACCTCGCGGTGGTGCCGCTGATGAGCGTGTGGCGCAACTTCTTCCTCGGCTCCGAGCCGACGACCGGGTTCGGCCCGTTCCGGATGCTCGACCGGAAGAAGTGCCGCGAGACCACGAAACAGGCGCTCGCGGACATGGGCATCGACCTGCGGGACGTGGAGCAGCCCGTCGGCACGCTCTCCGGCGGTGAACGCCAGTGCGTGGCCATCGCGCGGGCCGTGCACTTCGGCGCGAAGGTGCTGATCCTCGACGAGCCCACAGCGGCCCTGGGCGTGAAGCAGGCCGGGGTCGTGCTCAAGTACGTGGCGCAGGCCCGCGACCGCGGCCTCGGCGTCGTGCTGATCACGCACAACCCGCACCACGCCTACCCGGTGGCCGACCGGTTCCTGCTGCTCAAGCGCGGTGCCGCGCTCGGGTCGTACGAGAAGTCCGAGATCGGCATCTCCGAGCTCACGCGGCAGATGGCGGGCGGTGCCGAGCTGGAGGCCCTGGAACACGAGCTGCGCGCGGTGGAGACGTGAGTCTCGAGGCGCTGACCATCGGCCGGGTCGGGGTGGACCTCTACCCCGAGCAGAGCGGCGTGCCGCTGGCCGAGGTCGCCACGTTCGCCAAGTCGCTCGGCGGCACCGCGACCAACGTCGCGGTCGCCGCCGCGCGGCTCGGCCGCCGCACCGCCGTGCTCACGAAGGTGGGGCCCGACGGGTTCGGCGGCTACGTGCGCCAGGCGCTCACGGGCTTCGGCGTCTCGCCGGAGTTCGTGGGCACCTCGCCGGCCCTGCAGACACCGGTGGTGTTCTGCGAGCTGAACCCGCCGGCCGACCCCCCGCTGCTGTTCTACCGCTCCCCCATCGCGCCCGACCTCACGCTGACCGACGCCGACGTGCCGTGGGACGTCGTGCGCGAGGTGCCGCTGCTGTGGGTCACGGGCACGGGCGTCTCCACCGAGCCCGCGCGCACGACGCAGCGCAAGATCCTCGAAGCGCGCGACCGGCGCCGGCACACCGTGGTCGACCTCGACTACCGGCCGATGTTCTGGCCGGACGTGGAGACCGCGCGTGAGGAGATCGGCTGGATGCTCGACCACGTGACGGTGGCCGTCGGCAACCGCGCGGAGGTCGAGGTGGCCGTGGGCACGGCGGACCCGGAAGAGGCCGCGGACCGGATGCTCGCCCGTGGCGTGCGGCTCGCGGTGATCAAGAAGGGCGCGGAAGGCGTGCTCGTCGCGACCCCCGAGGGTCGCGCGACGGTGAAGCCGCAGCGCGTCGAGGTGGTGTGCGGTCTCGGCGCGGGCGACGGCTTCGGCGGCGCCCTCGTGCACGGGTTGCTGTCGGGCTGGGAGCCGGTGCGCCTCGCGGAGTACGCGAACGCGGCCGGCGCGCTGGTCGCGGCGCGGCTCGCGTGCGCCGACGCGATGCCGACCGCCGCGGAGATCGAGGAGCTGCTGTGACGCCGTTGCTGACCGACGAACGCTGGAGCGAGCTGCTGCGCGTGCGGGCCACCGACCCGGGCGGGGTGCGGCGGGCATACGCGTCACGGCGGCGGCGCGAGAACCTGTTGTCGGACAAGGGAACCCTGTTTCTCGTCGCCGCCGACCACCCGGCCCGCGGGGCGCTGGGCGTGGGCGGCGACCCGCTCGCGATGGCCGACCGCCGGTCGCTGCTCGAACGGCTGCTGGTGGCGCTGGCCAACCCGGCCGTCGACGGGCTGCTCGCCACGCCCGACGTCGTCGAGGAACTGCTGCTGCTCGACGCGCTCCACGACAAGGTCGTGATCGGCTCGATGAACCGGGGCGGCCTGGCCGGCGCCGACTGGGAGATCGACGACCGCTTCACCGGCTACCACGCCGCATCGCTCGTCGACTGCCGGCTCGACGGCGGCAAGATGCTGCTGCGGCTCGTCGACGACGATCCTGGCACCGTGCCGACGCTGCAGGCCTGCGCGGACGCCGTCACAGAGCTCGCTTCTTACGGCCTCGTCGCGATGGTCGAGCCGCTGCCGTACGCCCGGGCCGAAGGCCGGCTGGTGCTGCAGAAGGACGCCGCCGCGCTGGCCCGGGCCGTCACGGTGGCCTCGGGCATCGGCGTGACGTCGGCGCACACCTGGCTCAAGCTGCCGTCGACGGACGACACCGCCGTGCTCGGCGCCACGACTCTGCCGGTGGTGATCCTGGGCGGGGTGCCGTCCGGCGACCCCGCCGCCGACCTGGCGTCGTGGGGCCGCACCCTGCGACACGACGTAGTGCGCGGCCTGGTGGTGGGCCGTACCCTGCTCTACCCGCCCGACGGCGACGTCGGGTCCGCCGTGGCAGCTGCCGCGAAGATCCTGGAGGCCGCGAAGTGAGCGCACTGCACCGTCCACACGGGACACTGACCGACGACTCCGACCCGGTTCTTCTGACGCCCGAAGCGGCCGGCTGGTCGCACACCGGCCTGCGGGTGCTCAAGGTCGGTCGCCGGCTGCCCCGGATGATCGAGACCGGCGAGTTCGAGGCGTTCGTGCTGCCGCTGTCCGGCTCGCTCACCGTGCGCGTCGACGACGAGGAGTTCGAACTCGAGGGCCGCGACTCCGTGTTCTCGCGGGTCACGGACTTCGTCTACGTGCCGCGCGACGCCGAGGTCGAGCTGACCTCCCCCACCGGCGCCGAGGTCGCGCTGCCGATGGCCCGCTGCGAGCGCCGGCTCGAACCCAGGTACGGCGCGGCCGAGGAGGTGCCCGTGGAGGTCCGCGGCTCGGGCCAGGCGAGCAGGCAGGTCACCAACTTCGGGGTCCCCGGCGTGTGGGACCACGCGGACAAGCTCAACGCCTGCGAGCTCATCACGCCCGACGGCAACTGGTCTTCGTACCCGCCACACAAGCACGACGAGGCGAGCGAGTGCGAGGTCGTGAACGAGGAGATCTACTACTTCCGCATCGCCGGGCGCGACGGCGTCACGCCCTCGCGCGAGGGCTTCGGCCTGCACCGCACCTACACCGCCGACGGCGAGCTGGACGAGGATGTGGCCGTGCGCGACGGCGACGTGTTCCTGATCCCGCGCGGCTATCACGGCCCGTGCGTCGCAGCCCCGGGTTACCCGATGTACTACCTGAACGTGCTGGCCGGGCCCGCCGAAGAGCGTTCGATGGCGTTCTGCGACGACCCCGCGCACGGCTGGGTCCGCGACACCTGGGCGTCTCAGGAGCTGGATCCGCGGTGTCCCGTCACCGATTACGAAGGACGCGTCTCATGAATCTTTTCGCCGGCCCGGGGGCAGAGCACCCGGCGGGGGCGCAGGGGCCTGGCCCCCGCAAGACACTGAAACTGACGACAGCGCAGGCGCTGGTGCGCTGGCTGCTCGCGCAGCGGTCCGAAACGCTCGACGGGCGCGAGGTGCCGCTGTTCCCCGGGGTCTTCGCGATCTTCGGCCACGGCAACGTCCTCGGCCTCGGCACGGCGCTGGAAGAGCACCGCGACGAAATCCCGGTCTGGCGCGGGCACACCGAGCAGGGCATGGCGCTCGCGGCCGTCGGCTACGCGAAGGCGGCGCAACGTCGGCAGGTCGGCGTGGTTACGTCGTCGATCGGCCCGGGCGCGCTCAACATGGTGACGGCCGCGGGGGTCGCGCACGCCAACCGGCTGCCGGTGCTGCTGCTGCCGGGCGACACGTTCGTCAACCGCGCGCCCGACCCGGTGCTGCAGCAGATCGAGCCGTTCCACGACGGCACGGCGACGGTCAACGACGCCTTCCGCGCCGTGAGCCGCTACTTCGACCGCATCACGCGCCCGGAGCAGCTGCTCGCGACGTTGCCGCAGGTCGCGCGGGTGCTCACCGACCCGGCCGACTGCGGGCCGGTGACGCTGGCGCTGCCGCAGGACGTGCAGGCCGAGACGTTCGACTTCCCGCCAACGCTCTTCGAGCCCGTGACGCACCGGCTGCCGCGCCCGCGCCCCGACCGGCGCGCGGTGACCGAGGCAGCCGGCGTGCTGCGCGCGGCACGGCGTCCGCTGCTGGTCCTGGGTGGCGGCGTGCGCTACTCGGGTGCGGGTCGCCGTGCCCTGGAGTTCGCCGAGCGGCACGGCATCCCCGTCACGGAGACCACGGCCGGGCGAACGCTGGTGCCGCACACGCACCCGCTGTACGCGGGACCGTTGGGCATCACCGGGTCCTCGTCGGCGAACGCCGTCGCCGCATCAGCCGACGTGGTGTTCGCGGTGGGTACTCGCCTGCAGGACTTCACCACCGCGTCGTGGACCGTGTTCTCGCCCGAGATGCGGCTGGTCACGCTCAACGCGGCCGCGTTCGACGCGGTGAAGCACGGCGCGCTGGCTGTCGTGGGCGACGCCTACGCCGGGCTCGACGATCTGGCCGCACAGCTGGAAAGCTGGCACGTCGATCCACGGTGGACCACCCAGGCCGCCGAGGAACGCGTCAAGTGGGACGCGCACGTCGGCTCCTTGCGTTCTGCCACCTCGGAGATCCCCAGCTACGCGCAGGTCGTCGGCGTGGTCAACGACCTGTCCGAGCCCCGCGACTACGTGATGACCGCGTCCGGCGGGCTGCCCGGTGAGCTGATCGGCGGCTGGCGCGGGTCCGGCGAGGTGAGCATCGACGTGGAGTACGGCTTCTCGTGCATGGGTTACGAGCTCTCCGGCGCATGGGGCGCCGCGATCGCCCACGACGGCGGCCTCGTGACGACCCTGCTCGGCGACGGCTCGTACCTGATGCTCAACTCGGACTTGTTCTCCGCCGCGTTCGCGGGCCACCCATTCGTCGCGGTGGTCTGCGACAACGACGGGTACGCCGTGATCGCGCGTCTGCAGCAGGGTCAGGGGGGCAAGCCGTTCAACAACTTCTACGCCGACTGCCGGACCTCCCACGCCGAGCCGCCCCGCGTGGATTTCGCGCGGCACGCGGAAGCCCTGGGCTGCGCGGTGTTCTCGGCTTCGTCGGTCGACGATCTCCGGGACGCCTACGCCGAGGCGCGCGCGGCCGCCGTCGCAGAAAGCCGGCCCGCGGTGGTCGTGGTGCGCACGCTGCCTGCGGCGTGGACGGAAGCCGGCGCGTGGTGGGAGGTCGGCGTGCCCGAGCACCTGGCGGGCCGCCCGGACTTCGACGCCGCGAAGCCCGGGCAGGTCCGCTACCTGAGCCGCTAGGCCCAGAGCTTCGCCAGCGCGTCGACGTCGAGGACGGTGGCGAACTTCGGGAAGATCCGGCCGGTGAGGAACTCGTGGGTGCCGGGCTCGGGGTCGGCGCTGGCGTCGTCGAGCACGAGAATCCGGTAGTCGCGGTCCATCGCCTCGCGCACGGTGCTGAGCACCACGCCGCTGGTGCTGATGCCGGCCAGCACGAGGGTGTCGACGTCGCGCCCGCGCAGCTGGGTGTCGAGGTCGGTGGTGGTGAACGCGCCGACGCGGATCTTGCGCACCGAGACGTCCTGCGGCTGCGGGCTCAGCCGCTCGTCGATCTGGGTGGCCGGGGCGTCGGCGTGCATCACCGCGCGGCTTTCGGGCGTCACCATGCGCGCGAACACGCTGGTGGACGGGATGGCGTCGAACTCGGCGTCGTCGAAGCCGACGCGGACCCAGCCGACGTGCCCGCCGTGGGCGCGGACGTCGGAGATCGCGGTGCCGACGCGGTCGAGGAGCGCCTGGTCGTCGGCGACGCGGCTCACGATGCCGGCTTGGTAGTCCATGACGAGCAGGGCGGTGCGGGCCGGGTCGAGCTGTTCGGTCATTTCCGGGTGCCTTTCAGACGGGGTCGATCGCGCCAGCGTCCGGTCGAGGACGTTGACGAGCAGGAAGACGATGCTCGCGATCACCAGGAACCAGGCCAGGTGATGGAGGCCGTCGGAGTCGGCCTGTGGGCCGTAGAAGCCGCCTTGGGCCGCGGAGGAGACGATGGCGCCGAGGTAGCCAAAGGTGCGCAGCAGACCCGCGGACGCGCCGACGTCGCCCGGGTTCGCCTGCCGGTACACCGCGTTCTGCAGCGCGAGGCTGTTGAGCCCTTGCGGAATGCCGAAGATCAGCACGATCCCGACGATCGTCCACAACGGACTGGTCGGCGCCAGGGTGAGCAGCAGCACGCACGCGACGAGCTGCGCGACCGCGGCGACGAACAGCTTGCCGCGCAAGCCTTGCCGACGTCTGGTGATCGCCGAGACGACGATGCCGGCGGCGAACATCGGCAGAGTGAGCAGGCCCGTGGTGCTCGCCGGCAGACCGCGGCCGTCCTCGAGCCACTGGGTGACGCCGTAGAGGAAGCTGTACGACACGACGTACGCGAGCAGGGCGCGGCCGTACGTGAGCAGCAGCGGGACGTTGCCGCCGAGCACGCGTAGGTCGATGAAGGGCCGAGGATGGCGCAACTCGCGCACCGTGAAGGCCGCCGCGGCGAGGACGGTGATCACGAGCAGGTACCACGAGCCGGCGTCCGGGTTCATGAGGAACAGCAGGAGCGCGACCAGCGTCGCCGCGAACAGGGCCATGCCGGGGTAGTCGAGGTTGAGCTCGCCCGGCGCGCGTTCGTCGCGCGGGAACCGCCGCCACCCGAGCACGAACGCCACGACCGCGATGGGGATGTTGACCGCCAGCGTGGTGCGCCAGCCGCCGAGGCCGATCAGCAGCCCGCCCAGCGGCGGGCCGATCACGGCGATGGTCTGCGTGGCGATCGCCAGGATGGTGAGCACCCCGGCGGGGCTGTCCTTGCCCGTGCGGCGGCCCTCGTCGCGGATCAGCCGCATCGCCGCGGGATAACCGGCGCAGGTGCCGAAGCCGAGGATCACGCGGGCGGCGATCAGCACCGCCAGGTTCGGGGCCAGCGCGCCGAGCACGCCCGCGACCCCGACCAGTGCCGCAGCGGGGAGGAACAGCCGGCGCGGACCGTAGATGTCGATCAGGCGCCCGACCACGGGCTGGCCGACCGCCGTCGCGAGATACAGCGCGGAGATCAGCCACGCCGTCTGCGCGGGCGGCGCGCCGAACGCGACGCCGATCGGCACCAGCGCGACCGAGACGATCGTGGAGTTGATCGGGTTCAGGATCGCGCCGGACACGAGCGGTGCGATGAGCCTGCGGTTGAACCCGTCGCCCGCGCCGGACCGCTCGCGCGCCTTCACGGGTGCGCTCATTCTTCGACCACGCGCTCCAGCAAGGTCAGCGCCTGGGCCAGCACCTGGCGCTCGGCCTCGGTGAAACGCTGCTCGAACGCGTTGGCCAGCCACTCTTCCCGGCTGGCGCGGGCCCCTTGGGCGACGGCGCGGCCCTCGTCGGTCAGGAAGAGCAGCTGGCGTCGCGCGTCCTCGGCGTCGGCCTCACGCCGGATCAGGCCCTGTTCGTGCAGCGCCGCGACCGTTTTGGCCATCGACTGCGGCCGGACCCGCTCCGCGCCCGCCAGCTGGCTGGCCGACGACGGTTCGGAAATCGCCAGCCGAGCCAGCGCCGACGCCTGCGGTGCGCTCAGGCCACGCACGGAAGACGCGTCCTGCAACCGCCGCCGCAGCCGGCCGAAGACGATCCGCAACCGCTGGGCCACGGCATCGGGAGAGCTCTGTTCGTTCACGATAGACAGCCTATACTGATCAGCCTTGGCTGTCTATTTTCGATCTACGCCAACCCCACGGCCACAGCACGCAGGAGCGGGCCGAGTTCGGGCTCGAAGTCGAGGCCCCGGTTCCAGCTCGGATTCGCGGCAGTGCTGAGGTTTCGGAGTTACTCGGTGGTCATGGTGCTCGCGAGGACGGCCGCGACCTGGTCCGGCCCCAGCCCGGCTCGGTCGAGGACTGCTGCGGTGACGGCGTCACGCCATTGCCTCCACCCGCGTACGGCCGGCTCCAGCAGCAGTTCCTCTGTGTTCGCGCAGGAGCGCCGCACCCCGGTCCGCCGCAGGCCCGTTCGGCAATTACGGCGTCCGGGGGAACTCAGCGTGGCCTGATGGCCGAGATCATCCGGAGCACGACCTTGGCCTGCATGGCAGACAGGTGGTCGAGCCCGTCGAGCAGCTCGACGATCCAGCCGTCGCGTTCCAGGGCCGCGCGATTGCGCACGAGCGGACCCGCGATGTCGACCGTGACGCCACCCCAGCGTTCGCCGTATTCGATGCGGTCTTCGGCGCCCGCGAAGCACAGGCGGGGGCACGTCAGGTGCACGGCGTGGTCGTCGAAGCCTTGCAGGGCCTCGTAAAGCGTGACGAACTGGCGGGTCTGCGCCGTGGACATCGTGAAGTCGACGGAGTCCCAGTCGCCCGGTGTCGCGGCGCCGCCTTCGGTACGGGGCATCATGTGCGTCGCCCGGGTGACGGCGAGCATCGCGTCGTACGGGCCGTCGAGCGGCGGGTAGCCACCCATCACCAGCGCGCTGAGGCGGTCGGTGCGCAGGGCGAGCTGCAGGCCGGCGAGGGCGAGCCAGGAGTAGCCGTAGTAGGCGAATCGGTCGGCGTTCACCGCTGCCGCGATCGCCAGCAGGTCGGCTGAGATTTCTTCCGGCGTAAGGGTTTCCGGCCGCGGATGGGCGAGGGTGTGCCCCTCGTAGTCGAAGGCGATCACGCGGAAGCCGGCGAGACCGTCGATGAGCGAGCGGCCCAGCGCGGGGTCGCCGCCCCACTGGCGCACGGACTCGGCCTGCTCGCCTTCCAGCGGGCGCGGGTTCACGGGTAGCAGCAGTGCCGGTCCGTCGCCGTGCACCTCGACGTCGATCGTGGCTCCCCCGGGCAGCGTGACCATGTCGGCCCCCATCTCTTTACGATGTAAGCGATTAGCGGGGACGATACTTTACGTCGTATGGAGTTGTCGAGCTCAGAGGCCGAGGTACCGGCGGATCTCCTGCACGGCAGCGCGTCCGGCGCGGTTGGCGCCGACGGTGCTGGCCGAGGGTCCGTAGCCCACGAGGTGCAGGCGCGGTTCGGCGACCACGCGCGTGCCGTCCATGCGGATGCCGCCGCCCGGCGCGCGCAGGTGCAGGGGGGCGAGGTGGTCGATCGAGGCGCGGAAGCCGGTGGCCCAGAGGATCAGGTCGGCGGGTTCGAAGGTGCCGTCGGCCCAGACGACGCCTTCCGGCACGAGGTGGTCGAACATCGGCTTGCGGTCGAGGTAGCCGGCGGCCTCCGCGGCGCGCACCTCGGGCGTCACGGCGAGGTCGGTGACGCTCACGACGCTCTGCGGTGGCAGCCCCTCTCGCACACGCTGCTCCACCTTCGCCACGGCCTTGCGGCCCCAGTCCTCGGTGAAGTCCTGGTCGTGCCAGATTGGCGGACGGCGCGTGACCCAGGTCGTGGACTTCGCGACGGGCCCGATCTCCATCAGCAGCTGCACGGCCGAAGTGCCGCCGCCGACCACGACCACGCGGCGGCCGCGGAACTCTTCGGCACCGGTGTAGTCGGCGGTGTGCAGCTGGCGTCCGGTGAACGTCTCCTGCCCCGGGTAGTGCGGCCAGAACGGGCGGTCCCAGGTGCCCGTCGCGCTCACCACACCGCGCGCGGCCCACGTCTCGGCGGGGGTCTCGACCAGCAGGCGGTCACCGGTTTTGCGCACGGCCGTGACGTCGACCGGGCGGTGCACCGGGAGGTCGAAGGTCTTTTCGAAGCGGCCGAAGTACTCGGACACGACCTCGCTGGCGGGCTTGGTCGTGTCGGGCGTGCCGAAGGCCATGCCGGGCAGGTCGTGGATGCCGTGGACCTTGCCGACGACGAGCGAGGGCCAGCGGTACTGCCATGCGCCGCCGGGGCGTTTGCCGTGGTCGAGGACCACGAAACCGCTCTCGTTGGCAAGGCCCGCGCGGCGCAGGTGGTACGCCGCCGTCAGCCCCGCCTGTCCCGCCCCGATCACCACGACATCAGTCTCGTGATCCGCACTCATACAACGTTCAACAACTTGGCGGAGCACCTATTTCGAGCGGTGACTCACACGGCGACGCGGTTGCGTCCGGCGTCCTTGGCTCGGTAGAGGGCGGCGTCGGCCGAGCGCAGCACCTGGTCGAGCGTGTCACCCGCCTCGGGGTAGCCGGCGACGCCGACGGACACCGACAGGCCGCTGACCCGCACCGTCCCGCCGACCACCACGCTCAGCTCCCCCACCGCGACGCGCACGCGCTCGGCGATGGCGAGCACGGGCGTGCCGCCGGTGGCCGGCAACAGCACCACGAACTCCTCGCCGCCGAAGCGCCCGACGGTGTCGCTCTGGCGCACGGCGTCCGAGATCGCCACGGCGACGGCGGCGAGGACCTCGTCGCCGGTGAGGTGGCCGTAGGTGTCGTTGATGCGCTTGAAGTGGTCGAGGTCGATCATCAGGACGGCGAACTCGCTGCCGGGGCCCCTTCGCCGGGCGCGCGTGAACTCGCGGGTGGCGAGGTCGTGCCAGCCGGCGGTGTTGAGCAGCCCGGTCTTCTCGTCCGTGACTGCGGCGACCTGCAGCTGCTGCTTCAGAAGCAGGTAGCGGTGCAGGAGAAGCAGCGGCGCCACCACGAAGACGACGAGCACGGGTTGCGCCACGAGCGCGAGCGAGGCGAGGCCGCCGAGGCACAGTGTCGCGATCTCGAAGGCGTTGTCCTCCCACGTGCCGATGAGGTCCGCGGCCTGGCGGCTGCCCGTGTAGAGGTAGATCCCGGCGGCGACGAGCGCCATGTTGACCACCTCGAACACGGCCGCCGCCGCGACGAGGGCGAGCACGCCGTGCCACGTGTTGAGCGTCGCGTCGTTGAGATGGTCGATGGTGAGCACGGAGGACGCCGCGAAGCAGCTGAGCATCGCCCACGCCGTGCTCGCGAGGAACCGGTGCGCGGGCCGCGTGCGGACGCTGCGCCACACCCTCAGCCACAGGTGCAGGTAGAGGACCAGCGCCAGCAACGCGACCCAGGCCGGCGGCAGCAGGAAGGCGCCTGCGAGGTACCAGACGGAGGTGACGTTGATGTGCGTCTGGCCGCTCATCCACCGCCGTAGCCGCTCGCTCCGCCGCGACATCTCCGCCTGCGCGATGCCGAGCACAACGAGCGTCGCGAACCACCCGAGCTGGACCCGGCCGCCGAAATCGGTCGCGAACCCGACCGCCACGGCCGTGACGGCGGCGAGCTCACAAATCACGGCATACGCGATCCACCTCCGCCGCGCCGCCACCCACATCCCCCACCGCGACGGCAGGCCGTCCCACTCCCGCCACGCCGCCAGCGCACCCCGGACGCCCCGGGGACCCGCTCCCAGCATCGTGACGCCCCTTCGGCCGACGAGGTGGCCTAGAGTAGCCGGTCAACCCTCCGCCGTCGCCGGACCGGGGGAATTCCTGGAGGTCCTCTGCCCGGCGGGCATGGTTAGAGTAGAGCGGGTGGGCAATTTCCGGGTTGGGTGAGGCTGTGGCCGGGCGCTTGGCTGGGTTGCCAGTTCGGGCGGGCGCTGCGCCGACTTGCTTGCCCAACCGCTCGGCCGGGTGCTTCGCCAGGTTCTGGACCCCGGTTCGCCGAGCTCGCGGCCGGGTTCCGCGAGCCGCCGCCCTGATTGTCCACAGCCGAGCCGAGTTGTGGACAACCAAGCGCTCCGGGCGGCTTTCGCCAGGTTTTGTCGGGGTGGGCCGATAGAATGGACATGGGCACGCCCCCTGGGGAGGGCGGGGGTTTCGTCGTCCGGTGGGCGGCGGTGCAACCCCACGACACGCCGGTAGAGGCTTGCCGGCATGCCTGCCGCCCGGGAGGAGATCGCCGGCGGGTCCGCGGGGCGACCCCGCGGACCCGCCGGCGTCACCGAGTCAGCGGCGGCGCAGGGTCCGGATGATCATGAAGACCACGAACAGCACCGCGGCGCCCGCGGCGACCGGGATGAGGCGCTTGGCCACAGACCGGCCCGCGTAGTCCAGGAGGTCGATGGCTTCGGTTTCGCCGGTCGAGCCTTCGGAGGGGACGCTGCGGAGCTGGGGCTTCGGGGCCGATGAGCCGGCTTCGGCGCTGTCGGCGGCGGATTGTTCGGCGAGGTCGCCCTTCGCGGCCGCTTCGGCCGCCGGAGCGGCCGCAGTCGCCGGCTGCGTCGACACCGAGCCCGAGCCGGCGGACGCCGCGGCCGAACCGGACGCAGCACCCGCACCGGAGTCCGTTCGCAGTGATTCGGCCAGGTTGCCCGCGAAGGTGTCCAGCAGTTTCCCGCCCACCTCCGAGATCAGGCCGCGGCCGAACTGCGCCGGGCGGCCCGTGATGGCGATGTCGCTGGCCACGTCACCGTGGGTGCCACCGTCGTCGGTCGAGCTGAGGGTCACGGTCACAGTGGCCGCCGCGGTGCCGCCGCCGCGGGAGTCCTTGCCGGCGGCCTTGATGACGACCTTGCGGGTCGCTTCGTCCTTTTCGAGAAACTCGCCGGATCCCTTGTACAGCAGGGAAATCGGGCCCAGCTTGACCTTCACCGTGCCCGTGAAGGAGTCGCCCTCCACCTTGGTGAGCGCTGCCCCGGGCATGCACGGGGCGACGCGCTCGGGGTCGATGACGGCCTGCCAGACCTCCTCCAGAGGTGCGGGGACGGTGAATTCGTGGTCGAGCCGCACGGGCCGACCTCCTCTCCTTCGAACCGCAGAACCAAAAGCCAAGAACCGATGAGGCCCACCTTACGGCCGTGACGGCCGAAAGGTGGGCCTCGTCGACAATCAGGCTCCGACCGCAGCCGTCAGGGCACGGCCAGTGAGCACCCGCGCGAGGTGCTGTCGGTACTCGACGTCGGAGTTGCTGTCCGCTGTCGGGCTCGTGCCGTCGGCGGCGTGCGCGGCGGCCGCGCGGATCACGTCGACGTTGGCCGAAGCGCCCACCAGCGCCTGTTCCACGGCGACCGCGCGCACGGGCGTCGAGCCCATGTTCGTGAGCGCCACGCGGGCCTCCTCGATCACGCCGCCCTCGGTGCGGACGGTCGCCGCGACCGCGACCATCGACCACGCCTGCGCCACCCGGTTGAACTTCTCGTAGTGCGCGCCCCAGCCCGTGTGCTTGGGCAGCCGCACCTCCACGAGCAGTTCGTCGGGCGCCAGCGCCGTGGTGAAGAAGTCCTGGAAGAACTCCGCCGCCGCCACCGTACGACGCCCGCCGGGGCCGGCGATCACCAACGAGCCGTCCAATGCCAGGACCGGGGCCAGCAGGTCGCCCGCAGGGTCGGCGTGCGCGATGGAGCCGCCGAACGTGCCGCGGTGGCGCACCTGCGGGTCGGCCACGGTGTCGGTGGCCGCTTTGACCAGCGCGGCGTGCTCGGCGACCAGCGGGTCGCGCTGCACGTCGTAGTGCGTGGTCATCGCGCCGATCACGAGGTCGCCGCCGTCCTCGCGCACGCCGCGCAGCTCGGAGAGCTTGCGCAGGTCCACGAGCGTGGTCGGCGCGGCGAGGCGCATCCGCAGCACCGGCAGCAGGCTCTGCCCGCCCGCCAGCACCTTCGCGTCCTCGCCTGCCGCCGCGAGCGCCTGCACGGCTTCGTCCACACTGGACGGGGCCACGTACTCGAACGGGGCCGGGATCACTGGGCACCTCCGGAGGGGTCGATCGAACCGAGGCCGCCACCGGCCTCCGAGCCGGCTCCCCCGGCTGCCGTGGTTCCGTGCTGGATGGCGTGCCACACGCGCATCGGTGTCAACGGCATCTCGATATCGTTCACGCCGAAGTGGCGCACGGCGTCGATCACCGCGTTGACCACCGCCGGCGTCGAGGCGATCGTGCCGGCCTCGCCGACGCCCTTGGCGCCCAGCGGGTTCGTCGTCGACGGCGTCTCGGTGCGCGCCGTGGTGAACGAGGGCAGGTCGGCCGCCGACGGCAGCAGGTAGTCGGCGAACGTGCCCGTGGTGAGCGTGCCGCTCTCGTCGTGCACGGCCTCCTCGAACAGCGCCTGCGCGATACCCTGCGCGAGCCCGCCGTGCACCTGGCCCTCCACGATCAGCGGGTTCACCGCCACGCCGACGTCGTCCACGCACACGTACGAGCGCAGGTTGATGCGACCCGTCTCCGTGTCCACTTCGGCCGCGCACAGGTGCGTGCCGTGCGGGAACGAGAAGTTCTCCGGGTCGAACGTGGCGTCGGAGTCGAGTGACGGCTCGATCCCGTCCGGCAGGTCGTGCGCGGCGAACACGGCGAGCGCGACGTCCTGCAGCGTCGTCGACGAATCCGTGCCCTTCACGGTGAACTTGCCACCCGCGAACTCGAGGTCGTCCTCAGCACACTCGAGCATGTGCGCGGCGATCGGCTTGGCCTTCGCGATCACCTTCTCGGCGGCCTTGATGACGGCGATGCCGCCGACCACCAGCGAACGCGACCCGTAGGTGTCCATGCCCTTGTGCGAGGACTGCGTGTCGCCGTGCAGGATCTCGACATCCTCGAAGGGGACGCCCAGCTGGTCGGCCACGATCTGGCTCCACGCCGTCTCGTGCCCCTGGCCGTGCGCGGACGCGCCGCTGGTGACCTCGACCTTGCCGGTCGGCAGCATGCGCATCGACGCGTATTCCCAGCCACCGGCCCCGTAGTCCAGCGAGCCGAGCACCCGCGACGGCGCGAGACCGCACATCTCCGTGAAGGTGGAGATGCCGATGCCGAGCTGCACCGGGTCGTTCGATTCACGTCGCTGCGCCTGCTCGCGCCGCAGGCCGTCGTAGTCGAAGAGCTCCTTGGCCTTCGCGGTGGCCGCCTCGTAGTTGCCCGAGTCGTAGGTCAGCCCGGCCACCGTGGTGAACGGGAACTCCTCGTGCTTGATCCAGTTCTTCTCGCGCAGCTCCATCGGGTCCATGCCGAGCTCGTCGGCGAGCTCGTCCATGATCCGCTCGACCCCGAACGTCGCCTCCGGCCGCCCGGCACCGCGGTAGGCGTCGGTGATCGTCGTGGTGGTGAACACGTTCGTGCAGGCGAAGTGGTATGCCGGGAACTTGTAGATGGCGTTGAACATGAACGCGCCGAGGATCGGCACCCCCGGACCGACGAGCCCGTTGTAGGCGCCCATGTCGGCAAGCAGCTCGACCTTGAGCCCGGTGACGGTGCCGTCGGCGTTGGCGGAGATCGTGATGTCCTGGATCTGGTCGCGGCCGTGATGTGCGGTGACCATCGCCTCGGACCGGGACTCGTTCCACTTCACCGGCTTGCCGAGTTTCTGCGCGATCAGCACGGTCATCATCTCTTCCGGCAGCACACCGATCTTGCCGCCGAAACCGCCGCCGACGTCGGGGGCGATCACACGCAACTTGTGCTCCGGGAGACCCAGCGTCAGCGCCGTCATCACCCGCAGGATGTGCGGGATCTGCGTAGCCGACCACATCGTGATCTGCGCGCCCGTCGGGTCGACCACGCACGCGCGCGGCTCCATGAACGCCGGCACCAGCCGCTGCTGCCGGAAGCGGCGCTTGACCACGATCTCCGACGACGAGATGGCGTCGTCGATCTTGCCGCCGGTGCCCGCTTCACCCGAGTCGAAGACCCAGAACGCGTTCTTGTTGGTGCCGAGGTCCTCGTGCACGAGCGGCGCGCCCTCGGCGAGCGCGGCCTCCATGTCGAGGACCACGGGCAGCTCGTCGTACTCGACGTCGATCGCCTCGAGCGCGTCGTGGGCTTCGGCGGCGGTGCGGGCGGCGACCACCGCGATGCCTTCACCGGCGAAGTTGACCTGGCCGTCCGCCAGTACCGGCCGGCGCGGCGCCTTCATGTCCGGCGTGATCGGCCACGCGCACGGCATGCCGATCGAGCCGTCCGGGTCCAGGTCCTTCGCGGTGTAGACCGCGACGACACCGGGCGAGTCCTTGGCCGCCGAAACGTCCAGGGACACGATCTTCGCGTGCGCCATCGGGCTGCGCAGCACGGCGAGGTGCAGCATGCCCGGCAGCACGATGTTGTCGGTCCAGCGCGTGCGGCCGGTGATCAGCCGCTCATCTTCCTTGCGGAGACGGGATTTTCCGACTTCCGGCTCAATGGTCGCGGTCATCACTCACCACCCACGCCGACGTGCTTGATCTGCTCGGCCTCGGGTCCGGCGCCCGGGCTCATGTGCTGCGCGGCGTCGCGCACGGCGCGCACGATGTTCTGGTAGCCGGTGCAGCGGCAGAGGTTTCCTTCGAGGCCTTCGCGTACGGCCTCCTCGTCCGGATCGGGGTTGTCGGCCAGCAGGTCGATCGACGCCATGATCATGCCGGGCGTGCAGAACCCGCACTGCAGGGCGTGGTTGTCGCGGAACGCCTTCTGCACGGGGTGGAGCTGCCCGTCGCGGGCGAGCCCTTCGACGGTGGTGACCTCGCTGCCGTCGGCCTGGACGGCGAGCACGGAACAGGATTTCACGCTGTGGCCGTCGAGGTGGACGGTGCACGCGCCGCAGTTGCTGGTGTCGCAGCCGACGACCGTGCCCACTTTCCCGACGCGTTCCCGCAGGTAGTGGACAAGCAGTGTGCGGGGCTCCACCTCATCGGTGTACTTCGTGCCGTCGACGGTGACGGTGATGCGCATCAAAGGCCTCCAAGAGCAAATGCCCGCCTGGCCCGGGTGGGGCCGGCGGGCCGGTTCGGGAACGGCCAAGGTCGATCGTGATCGGCCTCACACGGGAGCCTGCTACTCCTTTCGCGCGCGGACAAGTCCCGATGTCGCACATCCCGGCCGCGCTCCCGCATCTGCACGCTTATGTGCGAGGCCATTCCGCAGATGCGGACCTCCGTTAGGGTGATTTTTCCACCCGGCGGCAAAACTCGCCCGGGCTTCAGGAGGACGGTTGCGGCATGGTCGACTTCCGCCTGGGCGTGGGGATTTCCGGTCATTCGCCCACCGCGCGCCGAGTCGCTTGCGGATTCCTCGTTGGCTCACCGCGGATTCAGCTCTGCAGCGGGACATTTACCGCAAGTGCGGTTATTTGCCGCAGCTATCTCTGCAGATGCGGGGTCATGAAGAAGTCCCGCACACTACGGGGTGCGGGACTTCTTGAAAAACGCTCAGTTGTGGATCCGGCCGGACAACGCGGCCAGTCGTCGTCCGGTGCCGCTCCAGCGCAGCGAAATGATCTCCGCCGCGATCGACACCGCGGTCTCCTCGGGCGTTCGTGCGCCCAGGTCCAGGCCGATCGGCGACGAAAGCCGTTCCAGCTCGGATTCCGTGATGCCGGCTTCGCGCAGGCGGGAGAACCGGTCGTCGTGGGTCTTGCGGGAGCCCATGGCGCCGACGTAGCCGACGTCGAGCCGCAGCGCGATTTCCAACAGCGGCACGTCGAACTTCGGGTCGTGCGTGAGCACGGCGATCGCGGTGCGGCTGTCGATGCGGCCGGCCTCGGCCTCGGCGGCGAGGTAGCGGTGGGGCCAGTCGACCACGACCTCGTGCGCGTCGGGGAAGCGGCTGCTGGTGGCGAACACGGGCCGCGCGTCGCACACCGTGACCTGGTAGCCGAGGTAGGCGCCCATGCGCGCCATGGCGGCAGCGAAGTCGATGGCGCCGAACACGAGCAGCCGCGGCGGCGGCTCGAACGAGTTCACAAACACCGCCATGCCCTCGCCGCGGCGCTGACCGTCCGGCCCGTAGCGCAGGGTGCCGGTGCGGCCGTTGGCCAGCAGGCCGCGCGCGTCGTCGACCACGGCATCGTCCATGCGCGACGAGCCGAGCGAACCCTCGACGCGGTCGGGCCACACGATCATGCGCTCGCCGATCAGCCCGGGCGCCTCGTGCTCGACGATCGTGACGATGGCGACGGGCTCGCCACTGCGCACCGAGGCCACGACCTGGTCCAGCTCCGGCATCGACTCGCGGTCGAGGTGCTCCACGTAGATGTCGATGATCCCGCCGCAGGTCAGGCCCACGGCGAAGGCGTCGTCGTCGGTCACGCCGTAGCGCTGCAGCACGGGCTTGCGGTCGGCGACCACTTCCTGGGCCAGCTCGTACACGGCACCCTCGACACACCCGCCGGACACGCTGCCGGCGACGGTGCCGTCCGGCGCCACCACCATTGACGCGCCCGGTGACCGCGGCGCCGACGAGAACGTGGCCACGACCGTGCCCAGGCCCACCGTCTCGCCCGCCAGCCAGCGGCGGTACACGTCGTCCAGTACGTCACGCATCGGCAATCTCCCCGAGCAGTCGTTCCAAAGTCGCCAGGCTGTGCCCGGCCAGCAAGCGGTCGATGTGGGGCAGGGCGGCCACAATGCCGGACTGAACCGGAGCGTACCCCTCCCGCCCCGCGTGCGGATTCACCCAGAATACGGCGTGCGCGAGCCGGCGCAGCCTGCCGAGCTGCTCGGACAGCAACGTCACGTCGCCGCGCTCCCAGCCGTCGGAGAACACGGTGACCACGGAGCGGCGCGCGATCCCGCGCTGTCCCCAGCGGTCGAGGAACACCCGCAGCGTCTCGCCGAGGCGTGTGCCACCGGCGAAATCGGGCACCGCGTTGCCGGCCGCGAGCATGGCCTGCTCCGGGTCGCGTTGCCGCAGCTGGCGCGACACCCGCGTCATGCGCGTGCCGAGCGTGAAGACCTCGACGCTCGACGGCGCGGACTTGGTGAGCACGTGGGCGAAGCGCAGCAACGCGTCGGCGTAGGGGCTCATCGAACCGGAGACGTCGATGAGCAGCACTGTTTTCCGCGGGCGAGTGCCGCGGCGGCTCCGGACGAGGCGCACGGGTTCGCCGCCGTCGGCGAGCATGGCGCGCAGCGTGCGGGCGGGGTCCAGCCGGCCGCGGTGGGCTGGGTGGCGGCGCGCGGCGCGGCGTCTGGGCGGAACCGGTTTGAGGGTGGCCAGGAGCTCGCGCAGGTGCTCGCGCTCGGTTTTGGTGAGCTCGGCGAGGTCGCGGTGGCGCAGCACTTCCTGATCACTCGCGGCGACTTTGAGGCTGTCGGGCGCTTCCTCGCCTTCGCCGCTGCCGCTGGTGTCGGAGGTCAGCGGCGCGATGCGGGCGCGCTTCTGCGCGGGAGCGGACTGAGTGCCGCGGCGCGTCTCGTCGCCTTCGAACCAGCGGGCGAAGGCTTCTTCGTAGCGCGGCAGGTCGTCAGGATCGGAGCACAGCGTGAGCCGGCCGGCCCAGTAGAGCTGCGTCCGCTCCGCGATGTCCACCTCCGCGACGGCCGCCAGGTACGCCTGCACGCGGCGCGCATCGCAGGCAACGCCCGCTTCGCGCAGAGCCGCCGCGAACCCGGCGAGCCCGGCCAGCGGATCGGCGACCTCGGTGTCCATGCCTCCATTGTGCAACGGTTTCGCCCGCGGCGTGGCTTTCGCTCATGACGCGAGCGCGCACGCCACCCCTCCCCCGGGACGACGCGCGCGCTCGGCGGCTCCGCGCAGCGACCGCCCAAGGTAGCGGGAGGGCGGGCGCGCGGAGACTTTCGGTGAAAGATCGGGAACTTCGCGTACTGGTGGCTCGGGCCCGGTTTTGCGCTTCAGTGGCGCGGCGGGCTCGGTCGCCGGTCGGCAGGGCCCGGTTCGGCGCCGGGGTTCGGTCCCGGGCTCGCTGCCGGGGTTCAGAGCCGGGTCGCGTGCCAGGTCAGCGCACGGGGAAGACCGCGGCTGCGCGATCGATCTCGGTCATCCGCACGGTCTTCCTCCTCTCGGCTGCGTCTGTCGCGGTGGTGGGAAAAGCATGGCTCGCGGGCGGTGTTCCGGTCAACGCAATGACCGTTTCGTCCACTGTGGACGAATCGAGCGCGGGCAGGGCTGCCCGACGTTCCCGGAGCAGCGGCCGCACGGAACGGCCCTGTGCGCCTCGCGCGTGCACCACCACGCGGCGCCATTCACCGCGGTCGACTGCTTCGGCGCCGCTCGAACACTGGGCCGGGCGCTCAGCGTTCGGGCAGGGCAGGAGAGCAGCTTCGCGTTCGCGGAACGCGCGCTACTCGCTTCGCGCGAGCATCACCACTCCCCCGGCAGGCGTCGGGTGCTGCGCCGAGGCAGTCGGCACCGGACGCGGCAAGAGAAAGCAACGCGCTCGCGGAACACCGGCCCCGCTGAAAGCCACTGCCTCGCCTTGCAAGAGCACCGCTACGCGGCGCCACTCACCGCCGCGGACGGCCTCGGCGCTGGTCGAACGCCGCGCCGCGCACCAGCGAGCGGCGGTGGCAAGGTGCGACCGTGCGCGAGCCGGTACCGCCGCGCGGCCGAGCGCGGAGGCGAGCGGCGTCAGGAGAACAGCGTGTCCAGTTTGGCGCGCACGCGGTCCATGTCCTCGCTGTACTTGAGGACCGCGCCGAGGGTGCGGGCGGCGGTGGCGGCGTCGAGCTCGTCGCGGTCGAGGGCGAGGAGGGCGCGGGCCCAGTCGAGGGATTCGGCGACGCCCGGGGGTTTGAGCAGGTCCATGGCGCGGAGGCGGTGGACGGCGTCGGCGACCTGGCGGGCGAGGGTTTCGCCGATGCCGGGGATGCGGCGGCGCAGGATGGTGATCTCGCGGGCGAGGTCGGGGTGCTCGAGCCAGTGGTAGAGGCAGCGGCGCTTGAGGGCATCGTGGACCTCGCGCGTGCGGTTGGAGGTGAGCACGACGAGCGGCGGCTGCTCGGCGCGGACCTCGCCGTACTCGGGGATGGTGACGGTGTACTCGTCGAGCAACTGCAGCAGGAAGGCTTCGAACTCGTCGTCGGCGCGGTCGATCTCGTCGACGAGCAGCACGCACGGCGCGGTGGTCAGGGCCTGCAGCAGCGGGCGCGCGAGCAGGAAGCGCTCGGTGTAGAGCGAGCGCTCGGCGGTCTCGGCGTCGAGGCGGCCTCCGTCGGCCGCTTCGAGGGCGCGCAGGTGCAGGAGCTGGCGGGGGAAGTCCCATTCGTAGAGGGCCTGCGCGGCGTCGATGCCCTCGTGGCACTGCAAGCGCACGAGCGGCAGGTCGAGCGCGGCCGAGAGGGCCAGCGCCAGCGACGTCTTGCCCGTCCCCGGTTCGCCTTCGCAGAACAACGGCCGCCGCAGGCGCAGGGCGAGGAACCCGGCTGTCGCCAGTCCCTCGTCGGCGAGGTACCCGGTGGCGTCGAGCGCGGCGGTGAGCTCTTCGGGCGAAACGAGGGACTCGGTCACGCTCCCGATCGTAGGGCTCCCGGGCGTGGTTGCGCCGGTCATCCCGCCGCCTTCGGGGTCCGCCCCAGGTCAGCGGGCCGGTCGACGTCCTGGCCGCTGCCCAGATCCCCGCACTCGACCAGCACGACGTCCTCCCGGCCCCGCAACCAGTCCCGCGCCCCGCGGTCCCCCTGCGCCGACGCGGCGACCTCGCCCCACCACCGCCGCCCGAACAGCACGGGATGCCCGGGCACGCCGTCGTAAGCGGCCCGGACAACAGCCGTCGGCGACGCCTTCGCGACCACCCGCGCCAACGCCGCCGCCGGCACCCACGGCAGGTCCACCAGATGCACGAGCACCGCCACGGGGGCACTGTCGGCGCCGTCCGGGAACTGCGCGGCGAGCACCGCCAGCCCCGCCTTCAGAGACGCACCCATGCCGCCTTCCCAGCCCTCGGCGTAGATCGCCTGGCCCGGGTCGGGCAGCAGTTTCACCACGTCCTCGGCCGCTGCCCCGACCGCCACGCGCACCGGGCCGCAGCCGGCGTCGGTCAACGTCCGCAACGCCCGCCGCACCAACGGTTCCCCGTCCAGCTCGACCAGCGCCTTCGGCCCCCCGAACCGCCGCCCCGCCCCGGCGGCGAGCAGCAGCCCGGCCACGCGTGGAGCCGCACCGGTACCGGGGCCGGCCGGCGCGGCCCCCGGGTCGCCGCTCGCAGCGGTTGCCCGGTCGGTCGGCAGGCTTTCCGACGACTCGGTCGAGCCACCGGCTGCCGCAGCCGAGCCCGCGGCCCGCTGATGCGACGCCGAGGTCGTTTGCTGCCCGCTCACAGCCGCACCGGCGCCGGGCCCGCCGGCAGCGGACTTCGCCGCCTCGGCATTCGCGGTGGCCACTCCCGGCCCTGCGGTCACGAGTGCCCGAACCGCACCGGGTCCACCCGGCGCGACCTCGGAGTCGGTGCGCTCAGCAACCGGGCCTGCCGGGTCACTTCGTGCGGAGTCGGCCTGCTCGTGGCCTGCGGTGGCACCCGGCCGGCCGAAAGTGGAGTCGGTCGGCGCCGCGGCCGGGGCAGTAGTGAGCAGCTCAGCCACAGGCGACCAGCCCGACACACGAGCCGGCACCGCGGCCGGGACAGCAGTAAGCAGCTCAGCCACGGGCTGCCTGCGCGGGGCTCGAGCCGGCCAGGTCGGCGGCGATGGCTTGGGCCGTGTCCAGCAGGGGCGGGACCAGATCTTCGCGGACGGAGTGGGCGGGGGTGCGGCTGGCGTGCGTGGAGATGTTCACGGCGGCGACCGCGCGGCCCTGGCGGTTGCGAATCGGCGCGGCGACCGAGCGCAGGCCCTCCTCGAGCTCCTGGTCGACCATGGCCCAGCCCTGCTCGGCGACCTGCGCGAGCTCGGCCTCGAGGGCGGCGCGGTCGGTGAGGGTGTGAGACGTGAGGCGGTCGAGCTCGGTGATCATGAAGTACGCCTCGAGCTCGACCGGCGTCATGTCGGCGAGCAGCACGTGACCCATGGACGTCGCGTAGGCCGGGAACCTCGTGCCGACGTTGATGCTCACCGTCATGATGCGCGAAACCGCCACGCGCGCGACGTAGACGATGTCCGGCGGCTCCAGCACCGACACGGAGCTGGATTCCCGCACCTGCGCGGAGAGCCGCTCCAGGTGTGGCTGCGCGACCTCCGACAGCGACAGGCTCGACAGGTACGCGTACCCCAGGTCGAGCACGCGCGCAGTCAGCGAGAAGTACTTGCCGTCGGTGCGGACGTAACCGAGATCCACGAGCGTCAGCAGGAACCGGCGCGCGGCGGCGCGCGTGAGGCCCGTGATCCGCGCGACGTCGCTGAGCGTCGGGTGCGGCGCCTGGGCACTGAAGGCCTTGATCACCGCCAGCCCGCGCTCCAGCGACTGCACGTGGTGCGCGCCGCGTTCGGCCGGTTCGTCGGAGTCCATGCCGCGAACCCTATCCGGCGTCGGGGACCTGCGCGGTGGGCTCGCCCAGTTCGGCCAGCGTGCGCTGGGCGATGGCCATCGCCGTGTTCGCCGCGGGCACACCGGCATACACGCCGGTGTGCATCAGGACCTCGCGGATCTCCGCGGCGGTGAGGCCGTTGCGGATGGCCGCGCGCACGTGCATGGCCAGCTCGTCGTGGCAGTGCAACGCGGTGAGCGCGGCCAGCGTGATGCAGCTGCGCGTCTTGCGGTCCAGGCCGTCGCGCGTCCAGATCGAGCCCCACGCCGCTTCGGTGATGTACTCCTGGAACGGCTTGCTGAACTCCGTGGTCCGGGCCACTGACCGGTCCACGTGCTCGTCGCCCAGCACCTCGCGGCGCACCTTCATGCCCGCGTCGAAACGTTCGCCCGGAACGTCGACCATCACACTGCCTCCGTGATCTGCTCGAGGATCAGCCGCGTGAACTCCGCCGGCTGCTCGTAGTTGCCCAGGTGCGCAGCCGAGGCGACGACCTCGAAGCGCGCGCCCGGGATGCCTTTCGCGATGAGCTTGCCGTGGGGGTCGGGCGGGGTCGCGGGATCGTCGGCGCCGGAGATCACCAGCGTCGGAGTGGTGATCTTCGGCAGGTCGGCCAGCTGGTCCATCCGCTCGATCACGCCGCAGCAGGCCGCATACCCCTCGTCCGGGCAGTCGGTCATCATCCCGCGCAGGAACGCCACCTCATCCGGGTGCGACTGCGCGTACGCCGGCGTGACCCAGCGCCCCACCCCGGCCTCGGCGACGGCGCCGGTGCCCTCGGCCCGCACCAGCTTCGCGCGGTCGGCCCACATCTGCGCGGGGCCGAGCTTCGCCGACGTGCAGCACAACGTCAGGCTCCGCAGCCGCTCGGCCGCGTGCACGCCCAGCCACAGCCCGGTCATCCCGCCGAGCGAAAGCCCGACGAGGTGCGCCCGCTCCACACCCAGGTCGTCCAGCAGCGCCAGCACGTCACCGCCCAGGTCGGCCAGGTCGTACGGACCGTCCGGCACGGGCGAAGCGCCGTGGCCGCGCGTGTCGTACCGCACGACCCGGTAGCCGCGCTCGACGAGCGGCGCCACCTGCGGCTCCCACATGCGGAGGTCGCTGCCGATCGAGTTGGAGAACACCACCACCGGGCCGTCGTCGCGACCCTCGACGACCCGGTGCACCGCCACGCCGCTCACGCCTGTACCTCCAAAGTGGACAGTGAATCGATCAGAGCGCGAAGAAGACCGTCTCGCCCTCGCCCTGCAGCCGCACGTCGAAGCGGTAGCCGTCTTCGGACTTCTTGGCCACGAGCGTGTCCCGGCGCTCCGCCGGCACGCTCGCCAGCACCGCGTCGCCCGAGTTGTCCTGGTCTTCGAAGTAGATCCGCGTGACGACCCGGTTGAGCAGCCCGCGCGCGAACACCGACACGTCGATGTGGCGCGCCTGCTCACCCTGCTCCCCGGGCAGGACACCCGGCAGCAGCGTGAGGATGCGGTACTCGCCGTTCTCGTCGGTGGGGCACCGGCCGAACGCGCGGAAGCCCGACTCGCTGCGGCCCCGTGGATCGTCCGGGTGGTCGAACCCGCCCTGCGGGTCGGCCTGCCAGGTCTCGATCAAGGCGTCGGGCACGACCTCGCCCGCGCCGTCGGTGACGGTGCCGCGGATCCAGAACGCGCCTTCGGTGCCCTCGGGCACCACGAACGGCCCGTCTTCCCACGGCAACCCGATCGACAGGTACGGGCCGACGGTCTGCGACGGCGTCGTGAGCAGCTCGCCCATCAGTCCTCGTCCTCCTCGTCCTCGAACACCGACTGCTCACGGCCGCGCACGACGATGTCGAAATCGAACGCCAGCGCCCACTCCGGCACCGTGCGCTCCAGGTTGAAGCGTGAGATCATCCGCTGCCGCGCCTTCTCGTCGGGGATCGAGTTGTAGATCGGGTCCTGCGAGAACAGCGGGTCTTCCGGGAAGTACATCTGCGTGACCAGCCGCTGCGTGAACGCCGAGCCGAACACGGAGAAGTGGATGTGCGCGGGGCGCCAGGCGTTGTCGTGGTTCTTCCACGGGTAAGCGCCGGGCTTGATGGTCGTGAACTCGTAGCGCCCGTCGTCGTCGGTCAGCGCGCGGCCGAGCCCGGAGAAGTTCGGGTCGATCGGCGAGGGCCAGCGGTCGCCGGTGTGCCGGTAGCGTCCGCCTGCGTTGGCCTGCCAGATCTCGACGAGCGAGTTGCGGATCGGGCGGCCGTCGCCGTCGAGCAGGCGGCCGGTGACGATGATGCGCTGGCCCTGCGGCTCGCCGTCGTGCTGGCGGGTGAGGTCGTTGTCGAGCTCGCCGAGGCGGCCCGGCCCGAGCAGCGGCCCGGTGACCTCGGTGAGCATCTGCGGGAGCAGCACCAGCGGCTGCGACGGGTGGCGCAGCTTCGTGGAGCGGTACCCCGCGAAGTCCAGCGGGGCGTTGGCGTCCTCCGGCTCCCGCGGGTAGCGGGGCAGGCGGAGATCGGTGGGAGCGGCCACGGTTCCTCCTATCCGGTCGGTGGTTTCAGAGCAGGGGTGTCACTGGCGTTCGAGGACGACGGCGAGCCCCTGGCCCACGCCGATGCAGATCGCGGCGACGCCGTAGCGCCCGCCCGTCTGCTGCAGCCGGTAGGCGAGCGTGCCGAGGATCCGGCCGCCCGACGCGCCGAGCGGGTGCCCGATCGCGATGGCCCCGCCGTGGACGTTCATGAGCTCGGGGTCGAGCTCCTTCCACTCCTTGAGGCACGCCAGCGACTGCGCGGCGAACGCCTCGTTGAGCTCCACGGCCGCGACGTCGCCCCAGCCGATGCCGGCGCGCTCCAGCGCGATCTCGGCCGCGCGCACCGGGCCGACGCCGAAGATGTTGGGCTCGACGCCCGCCGCGCCCCGGCCCGCGATCCGGGCCAGCGGCGCCTTGCCGAGCCGCTTGCCGGCGGCCTCGTCGCCCAGCAGCAGCGCCGACGCGCCGTCGTTGATCGGCGACGAGTTGCCGGCCGTGACCGTGCCGCCGTCGCGCTTGAACGCCGGCTTCAGCTTGGCCAGCTTCTCCATGGTGGAGTCGGGCCGGATGCCTTCGTCGCGGGTCAGCTCGACACCCTCGACCGGGACCACGTGGTTGTCGTAGAAACCCTCGTCCCACGCGCGGGCGGCGTTGATGTGGCTGCGCACCGCGAACTCGTCCTGCTCCTCGCGCGTGATGCCGTAGCGCTCGGCGAGGTACTCGGTGGAGTCGCCGTTGGAGATCACGTACTCCTGCGGCATCGCCGGGTTGACCATGCGCCAGCCCAGCGCCGAGTTGTACAGCGTCTGGTTCGCGGCCGGGAACGCCTTGTCCGGCTTGGCCATCACCAGCGGCGCGCGGCTCATGGACTCCACGCCACCGGCGGCGATCAGCGACGCGTCGCCCACCTGGATCGTGCGGCTCGCCTGCATCACGGCGTCGAGACCCGAGCCGCACAGGCGGTTGAGCGTGCCGCCCGGCACGGTCACCGGCCAGCCCGCGAGCAGCGTGGCCATGCGCGCGACGTTGCGGTTGTCCTCGCCGGCGCCGTTGGCGTCACCGAGCAGCACCTCGTCCACAGTGGACGGGTCGAGGTCGTTGCGCTCGGCCAGCGACTTCAGCACGGTGGCCGCGAGGTCGTCGGGACGCACCTTCGCCAGCGCGCCGCCGTGGCGGCCGAAGGGGGTGCGGATCGCGTCGAACAGGAATACGTCGCTCATTCGCCGGCCTTCTTCAGGGAACGGAGCAGGGTCAGTTCTTCGTCCGTCGGCGCCGGGGTGGTCTTCAGGTCCGCCGCCACCTTCAGTTTCCACCCGGTGGCCGCGACCACCTGCTCCACCTCGATGCCCGGGTGCACTTCGGTGAGGGTGAGCTCGGCGGTCTCCGGGTCGGGCCGCATGAGGCCGAGGTCGGTGACCACCAGCGTCGGGCCCGCACCGCGCAGACCGAGCTTCTCGCGGTCGCCCTTGCCGGTGCCGTGGCCGAACGAGGTGATGAAGTCGACCTTGTCCACGAACGCGCGCGGGCTCTGCCGCAGCACGATGAACACCTCCTTGCAGGAGGCGGCGATCTCGGGCGCGCCACCCGCACCGGGGAGGCGGACCTTCGGGTCGTGGTAGTCGGACCCGATCACGGTGGTGTTGATGTTGCCGAACTTGTCGAGCTGCGCCGCGCCGAGAAAGCCGACGTCGATGCGCCCGGGCTGCAGCCAGTAGTTGAAGACCTCGGGCACGCTCACCACGGCATCGGCCGTGTCGGCCAGCTCGCCGTCGCCGATCGACAGTGGCAGCTGGGTCGGCTTCGCGCCCAGGCAGCCGGATTCGTAGATCAGCGTGAGGTTCGGCGCGTGCGTGCGCCGCGCCAGGTTGGCGGCGGTGCTCGGCAGGCCGATGCCCACGAAGCAGGACATGCCCTCGCCGAGCGCGCGCGCCGCGGCGATGCTCATCATCTCGTCGGCGGTGTACTCGCTCATGCCTTCACCCCGGTCAGCTCGTTCAGCCACTTGGTGAATTCGTCGCGGTCGCGTCCGATCCGATCCCACGCCTGGTAGGCCGAGTTGTCACGCTCGTAGTAGCCCGCGGCGTACGACGGCTTCGCGCCGCCCGGCACCTCGGCGACGGCGGTGACGGCCCACGTGGGCAGCACCAGCGCGCCCGGCTTGGGCTCCAGCTCGTCGACGACCTCTTCGACGGTAACGAGCGACCGCTTCGCCGCCAGCACCGCTTCCTTCTGCACGCCGGCGATGCCCCACAGCTGCACGTTGCCCGCGCGGTCGGCGCGCTGGGCGTGCACGATCGTGACGTCGGGGTTCAACGCCGGGACCGCAGTGAGCTGCTCACCGGTGAACGGGCACGTGATCGACTTGATCGTGTCCGTCTGCGCCGGCAGGTCGGTGCCCGTGTAGCCGCGCAGCACCGCGAACGGCAGCCCGGAGGCGCCCGCGACGTAGCGGTTGGCCATGCCCGCGTGGCTGTGTTCCTCGATCTCCAGCGGTACCGGCCAGCTGTGCTGCACGGCGTCGCGGAACCGGTGCAGCGAGCCGACACCCGGATTGCCGCCCCACGAGAAGATCAGCTTGCTCGCGCAGCCCGCGCCGATCAGCTGGTCGTAGACGATGTCGGGGGTCATCCGCACCAGCGTGAGGTTCCTGCGCCCCTGCCGGATGATCTCGTGCCCGGCCTCGACCGGGATGAGGTGCGTGAACCCCTCCAGCGCGACGGTGTCCCCGTCGTGCACCAGCTCGGCGACCGCCTCGCCGAGCGACAGCACCCTAGCCATCGCGAGCCTTTCCGTCCTGGGTCTCGACCGCGCTCGCCAACACCGGGAAAGCTCCCGCCCTCGGTGTTCGCATCGCGCACACAAGTTCTTGATATGAACATAGCACGAACCGGTGCCCCGGCGCGAGGCCCGAAACCCGCCCGAAAGCGCAAGGAAACGTAGAAAGACTCCTCCCCCGACCACGTCGGGGGAATAGCCGCCAGCGGGAAATTCAGCCGACCGTGGTCAATCGCGACGCGTGGGCCGGCACCGCGGCCGCCGTCTACGAACCCGAAACGACCCCGGATCCGTCCGCGCCACCAGGTCACGCACCGCGCGCAACCCGACAGCCCGAGCGACGACCAGCTCACCGGGATGTTCGCCACCGAGGAGCCCAGGCGGTAGATCGCCTCCCCCGGCTTCCCGCCCCCGCGACTGCGCCGGGCACGTGCCCGAGGTTCTGCCACTCCGCGTCGTCGAGCCGTCCTGGATCCCGCTGCCGGTGTTGTTCGAGATCGGCAGCGAGTCCAGGGCCGGCCGGTAGCCGGCGTTGAACACGCCCTGCCACGCCGGCGGGTCGTCCCAACGCTTCTTCACCGAGCTGTCCCACGAAGACACCGTCTCGCAGCAGCACTCCACGGCGCCAGCCCCCGCCCCGCATGGCGCGGCACCGGCCATGCGCACGACAGGAGGTGCCGACGACGGGTGCGTTATTGTCGTGGACCTCGTCGAGCCCGGTCGCCGCGTACAGGCCGATCTTCAGGCCCAGCTCGTGCCGTACTCAGCAGACGGCGGTAACCGTCCACAGTCGACGAAGTGTGGACTTCGTCGGTCACGCTCCCGGTGGGGTGAAGGTCACTCCTTCATCCCGCTCGCCGCGATGCCGCGGACGATGAACCGTTGCGCCACCAGGAACATCGCCACGAGCGGGGCGATGGTCACGAGCGCGCCGGCGAACAGGGCGGGCAGGTTGATCGTCTGCGCGGTGAGGAACGTCGAGAGCGCGATCTGGGCCGTCCACGACGACGGGTCCTGCCCGATGACCAGCAGCCACAGGAAAGAGTTCCAGCTCTCGATGAACATCAGCGCGCCGAGCGAGGCGATCATGCTGCCGGAGTTGGGCAGCACGAGCCGGCGGTACACCCCGAGGTAGCCGAGCCCGTCGAGCCGGCCCGCCTCCTCGATCTCCGCGGGGAACCGCAGGTAGAAATTGCGGAAGAGGATCACCGTGAACGCGCTGAACAGGTTCGGCGCGATGATGCCCCACTCCGTGTTCACCCCGCCCATGGCGCCGACGACCACGAACGTCGGCACGAACGTGACCGCTTCCGCGCGCCGGGGACGAGCCGTTGCGGGCCGTCTTCGCGACCGCGGGCCACGCGATCGGGCTCGGCCTCGGTGCGCTGGTCAACCTCTTCGGGCCGGAACGGGTCGTCGTCTCGGGCGAGGGCGTGGCCACCTACGACCTGTTCGAGGACCAGATCCGCCGCACGTTCGCGGAGCAGGCCTTCGGCAGTGCCGCGCGGTGCGGCCTGGTGATCCGGCCGCTGCCGTTCGAGGAATGGGCACGGGGCGCCGCCGCTGTCGCCGTTCAGAGTCTTTCGTGTCCGACCGTTTGTGAGGAGAAGTCATGGCCCCGTCCCCAAACCTGTCGCGCAGCGTCGGTGCCTCGTCGTTCGCGCTGGTCACCGTGGGTACCGGCATAGGAAGCGCCCTCGTGCTCGACGGCCGGCTGGTCGGCGGCGCGCACGGGGTGGCCGGCGAGATCGGGCACGTCCCGGTCGCCGGCATGGGAGCCGACGGCCCGGCCTGCCACTGCGGCGGCACGGGCTGTGGGGAGGCGATCGCGTCGACCGAGGCGATCGTCGCGAGTGCACGCCGGGTCGCGGGGGATCCGGCGCTGACGCTGGACGAGGCCGTCGCGCGGGCTGCGCGCTGCGACTCGACGAAGCCGGCCGGCCGCGGCACGTGCACTGGGGCCCGCCGCTCACGCTGGAACAGGCCACGCAGGTCGCGCGCCGGCGCAACCCCGTGGACTCGAGCTTCGACGAACCCGGCGACGACCGGGCGGAGCTGGCGACCGAGGGCGGCGCGTTCTTCGGCGTCGCCGGGCTGTCGGTGCGCTTCGCGGACGGGACGCAGGCGCTCGAGTGGGAATTCAGCCGACACGACGCTTCGGCCGACACGCTGGTCGTGCGGCTGCGCGACCGGCACTACCCGCTGGAAGCCGAGCTGCACTACCGCGTGTGCGGCGAAGTCGTCGAGCGGCGCGCGGTCCTGCACAACTCGGGAACCGACCCGATCTGCTTGCTGCGCACGGATTCCGCGGCCTGGACACTCCCCCGCCGCGACGCCTACCGGGTCTCCCACACGACGGGCGCGTGGAGCGCGGAAGCCGGCCTGCTGCGGGAAAACGTGCCCGTCGGTGAGACGACGCTGACGAGCCGGCGCGGGGTTTCCAGCCACCAGGCCCAGCCCTGGGTGATGCTCGACGACGGCACCGCCACCGAAACCCGCGGTGAAGTCTGGAGCACGGCGCTGGCGTGGAGCGGCAGCTGGCGGATCACCGTCGAGCGCTCGCACACCGGGCGCGTGACGTGGACCGGCGGGTTCGGGCACGAGGGCGTGCAGTGGTCGCTGAACCCGGGCGAGACCTGGGAAACGCCCGTGTTCGCCGGGTTGTACGCGGCCGACGGCTTCGGCGGCGCGAGCCGGCGGTGGCACTCGTACGTGCGCACGTACGTCCAGCCGCACCCCGAAGAGCTGCGCCCGGTCGTCTACAACTCGTGGGAGGCCACGGGCTGGAACGTCGACGAGCGCGGCCAGCTCGAGCTCGCCGCCATCGCCGCCGAGGTGGGCGCGGAGCTGTTCGTGGTCGACGACGGCTGGTTCGGCGCGCGCACCGGCGACAGCGCGGGCCTCGGCGACTGGACCGTGAACCGCCAACGCTTCCCCGAGGGCCTCGGCCCACTCGTGGCCGAGGTGCACCGGTTCGGCATGGGCTTCGGGCTGTGGGTCGAGCCGGAGATGGTCAACCCCGAGAGCGACCTCTACCGCGCGCACCCGGACTGGGTGCTGCACATGCCGCACCGCGCCCGGACCACGCTGCGCAACCAGCTCGTGCTCGACTTCGGCCGGCCCGAAGTCGCCGACTGGGCATACAAGTGGCTGCACCGGCTGGTCGCCGAGCACGGCATCGACTACCTCAAGTGGGACATGAACCGTGCGTTCACCGAGGCGGGTCCCGGCCGCGTCTGGGTCGACCACGTGCGCGCGGTCTACGGCCTGCTCGACCGGCTGCGCGCCGACCATCCGGCACTGCGGATCCAGGCGTGTGCGGGCGGCGGCGGGCGCACGGACCTGGGGATTCTCGCTCGCACCGACGAGATCTGGGCCTCGGACAACACTGACGCCGCCGATCGCGTCAAGATCCAGCACGGCTTCTCGCAGGTGCTGCCCGCGGGCGCGATGGCCGCGTGGGTCACCGACAGCCCCAACCCGCTGACCGGCCGCGAGGCGCCGCTCGAGTTCCGCTTCCACGTCGCGATGGCCGGCGTGCTCGGCCTCGGCGGCGATCTCACCCAGTGGACCGACGACGAACTGCGCCACGCGGCCGAACTCGTGGGGCGGTACAAGGAGATCCGGCCCGTCGTGCAGCACGGCGAAGCCTGCCGGCTGGCTGACCCCGCAGTCTCCCCGCTCACCGCGGTGCAGTTCGTGCTCGGCGACGACGTGGTGGTGCTGTTCGCGCGACGCCCGCACGACCACGGCCGGCCGATCGTCACCCCGGTGCTCCAGGGGCTCGACCCGGCCGCGCGGTACCGCGATGCGGAAACCGGCTGCGTGCACCACGGTGCGGTGCTGCTGACGCACGGCGTGCCGCTGGAGTTCGCGGGCACGGGACCCGCGAGCGGGCTCGTCCGGCTGCGCCGCGAACCTCGCTAGAGGGGCGGTTAGCCCACTAGGCTGCCCGACGTGCCCGATCGACCTCTCATCGCCGTGACGCGCTGGATTCCCGACGACGCGGTGAAGGTGCTCGCCGACGTGGGAGAAGTGCGGGTGTCCGAACTCGACCGCCCGCTCACCCCCGAGGAGCTGCGGTCGTTCGTGGCCGGGGCGTCGGCGATCGTCTCGATGCTGCACGACCGGATCGACGCTTCCGTGGCCGAAGCGGCCGGGCCGCAGCTGGCCGTGGTGGCGAACGTGGCCGTGGGCTACGACAACGTCGACGTGCCGGCGCTGGCCGCGCGCGAGGTGACCGTGACCAACACCCCCGGCGTGCTCACCGACGCGACGGCGGACCTGGCGTTCGGGCTGCTGCTTGCCGTCACACGCCGGCTCGGCGAGGGCGAACGGCTGCTGCGGGCGCGGCAGCCGTGGTCGTTCCACCTGGGGTTCCTGCTCGGTTCGGGCTTGCAGGGCAAGACGCTCGGCATCGTCGGGCTCGGGCAGATCGGCCGGGCGATGGCCACGCGCGCCGCGGCGTTCGGGCTGCGGTCCGTGTACTCGGGGCGGTCGGCGAAACCGGACTTCGACGGCGAGTTCGTGCCGTTCGACGAGCTGCTGCGCCGTTCGGACTTCGTCTCGCTGCACTGCCCGCTCACGCCGGAAACCCGTCACCTGATCGACGCGACGGCCCTGCGGGCCATGAAACGCACCGCGTACCTGGTGAACACCACCCGCGGTCCGGTCGTCGACGAGGCGGCGCTGGCCGACGCGCTGGAGGCCGGCGAGATCGCGGGCGCCGCGCTCGACGTGTTCGAGCGCGAGCCCGAGGTCGAGCCGCGGCTGCTGGAGCGCGACGACGTCGTGGTCATGCCGCACCTGGGCTCGGCGACCGTGGAGACGCGCACCGCGATGGCCGTGCTGGCCGCACGAAACGTGACCTCGGTACTCACTGGGGAAGCACCGCTGACGGAGGTACTGTGCTGATCGTCACCCATCCGATTCCGGCCACGGCGGGAGCAGTTGCCCGACGCGGTACCGTCCGGTTTCGTGCCCGCCTGCTTCTGGTCGGATCGGTGACCCCGTGACTCGCGTCGTCATCGCCCCGGACAAGTTCAAGGGCAGCCTCACCGCGGTCGCCGCGGCCGAGGCCATCGCCCTCGGAGTGCGCGACGCGCTGCCCGACGCCGACATCGCCGCCTGCCCCGTCGCCGACGGCGGCGAGGGGACGCTCGAAGTGCTGGAGAACGCGGGCGGCGAGCTCGTGCGGCTTTCGGTGCGCGGTCCCCTGGAGGAGCACGTCGACGCGCGGTACGTGGTGCTCGACGGCACGGCCTACATCGAGTCGGCCCGCGCGTGCGGCATCGAGTTCGTGGACCCGACGCCGGAGACCGCCCTGGCCGCGCACACGTGGGGCGTCGGTGAACTGCTCGGCGACGCACTGTCCCGCGGTGCTTCCCGGCTCGTGCTGACGGTCGGCGGCACCGCGAGCACCGACGGCGGCGCCGGCATGCTGGCCGCGCTGGGCGCCGGGGTCTTCGACGCGTTCGACGCCCCCATCGGCCTCGGCGGCGGCACGCTCTCGCGTGTCGCGAAGGTCGAGCTGGGGCCGGCGCGCGAACGGCTGGGCTCGGTTCCGGTCACGGTCGCGACGGACGTGACCAACCCGCTTGTCGGCCCCGACGGCGCCGCAGCGGTGTTCGGCCCGCAGAAGGGCGCGCGGCCGCACGAGGTGACGGAGCTGGACACGGCGCTCGGCCGCTGGGCTCAGGCCCTGGTCAACGCAGGTGCGGCGGACATTTCGGCGATCCCCGGCGCGGGTGCCGGCGGTGGTGTCGCGGGCGGTGCCATCGCGGGTCTCGGCGCCACGGTCGCGTCGGGCTTCGACCTCATCGCCGGTCTCACCGGCGTGGACACGGCTCTGGCCGGCGCCGACCTCGTCATCACGGGCGAAGGGTCACTCGATTCGCAGAGCCTGTCGGGCAAGGCGCCCGCGGGCATCGCCGCCCGGGCCGCTCGCGCGGGCGTACCGCTGATGGTCCTGGCCGGGCGTATCCAGCTCGACGCCGCCGGCCTCGCCAGCCTGGGCGTTGTCGGCAGCAGCGCGCTCATCGACCACGCACCGTCACTGGACCACGCGCGCACGCACGCGGCCGACCTGCTGCGCGCACGCGCCAGCGACCTCGTGCGCACCTGGGCGGCGTCTTCGGCGCCGGCTCCGCCGGGGCGGCGAGATCGCCGTTGAGCCGGCTTCCGGATGGGGTGGTCGGATCGACCGGGGTCCGATCACACCGCCCCATCCGGAAGCCGGCGCGATCTCGCGCTGGGGTCGCCTAGGCGCCGGTCCGGGTGTGTGTCTGAGTCGCGCCGGAGGTCGTTCTCGCCGCCGGCTCCCCACACCGGCGCGATCTCGCGTTGGGTGCGGTGGGGAAGCGGGGCCGGAAACTCAATCGGTTTTTTGCGGCAGCACCGCGAACGCCACGTCGCCGGTTTCGTCCTGCTGGACGTCGAGGACCTTGTCGTCCAGGAGGGCGGCGGCCTGGGGTTCGAGGAAGACCTTCGCGCCGTCGTCGGTGCCCACTACGCGGTCGCCGTCCTGGGGAGAGGGGGCGACGGAGAGCGCGAGCTGTGCGCCCTCGCCCTCCTGCACGCTCTGGAGGGCGAACCGCAGCCCGCTCTCCTCGGCGCCCTGTTGAGCCGTCAGCGCGGAGATCGCCTCGGCTGCGGCTTCGGTCACGGTCAGCATCTTCGGCCTTCCCTTCGTCGCGGTCGGATGCGATGGGTTTTCACGCTAGGGGCGCCCGTTCGGCAGCGCAGCGTGAGCGACGCACCTGGGAAGCAGCCGTGGGACCGGTCACAAACACGTTTGAAAACCGGGCATTGTGCCCATGCGCGGGCGCGGGTGCGCGCGAACACCCAGGAACACGGAATAGCCGGGGCGCCGGAGCGGCTGAACTGGAGGAGCGGAGCCCTGTCGGCGGGATCACAAGTGTTCATCGGCTTCATCAGGTTCACAAGTTTGTGAAGCAGAGGTAGCGTCACGATCATGACCACCACCAGGTGGACGCACCGGCCGCCGCTTTTCCATCGGGACCCGCAGCGTCACCACGAGGACCACGAGCTCGGCGGACACGCCGCCTGGTACCTCGTCGCAGGCGGCGTCACCACAGGCCTGCAGGCCGTGCTCTTCCTCCTCCTGCGCCCCGAGCTCGGCTCGCAGTGGGCGAACCTGGTGGCCATCGCGCTGACCACGGTCGGCAACACCGAATTCCACCGTCGCGTCACGTTCGCCGGGCGCGCGAGCAAGGCCGGTCAGCGCCACCTGCAGGACTTCCTCACTTTCGTCTTCTACGCCGGCTACGGCTCGATCGTCCTGGCCACCCTCGACGCGGTGGTCAGCCGCCCGACGGCGTGGGAAGAGACGGCCAGCCTCCTCGCCGCCAGCTTCCTCGGCGGGGTCGTGCGGTTCGCCGTGCTGCGGTGGTGGGTCTTCGCCCGCGCCAAGCCCGAAGCGTCCGCCGCGGACCACGACTAACGTCCGGGATCGTGTCGGAAGAGAAGCTCGACCCGCCCCACGACGAACCTCCCAGCATCGGCCCCCACAGCGGCGGCACCGAACCGGACTACCGGTTCACCCTCGCCAACGAGCGGACGTTCCTCGCGTGGCTGCGCACGGCCTTGGGCCTGCTCGCCGGCGGCGTCGCGGTCCACCAGCTGGTGCCAAGACCCGCCGCGATGAGCTCGGTGCTCGCCGGGCTGTGCGTGGTGCTCGCGGCGATCCTCGCGGCCGGCGCCTACCCGCGCTGGCGGCGCGTGCAGATCGCGATGCGCGCCGGGCAGCCACTGGCCCGCAGCTCGATGATCCTCGTGCTCACCGTGGGCGTGTTCCTGCTGATGGCGGCCGCCGTGGTGCTGGTGATCGTGTCGTGAGCCGTCCCTTCGCGAACGGCGCCCAGCCCGAACGCACCGGCCTAGCGTGGCGCCGGACCGCGCTGTCGGCCGCGGCGTGCGCGGTGCTGATGCTCGGCGCCGCGGTGCGCAACGAAGGCGCGTGGGACATCGTCCCGGCAGTGTTCGCGGCCCTCACCGCGCTGGCGCTCGCAGGGGTCGGCCGGCACCGGGAGCGATCACTCCGCACCGACCCCGAGCCGCCCGCACTGAAACCCGTTCTACCCGCTGTGGTGGCCACCCTCTGTTGCGCTACTGCGGTATCACTTTTGGTGACGTACTGAGTGGACAGTCCGCACATCCTGCGAGCAGCGAATCGTACTGTGCGTTGACTGGTCTCGTTTTTATCAAGACCACTGCTGCTAACGGGGTATTCGTAGTTGAAATCTGGACTGTCAGCCCGCGAGCCGCATAGGGTTACGGAGCGTCGCAACGGGAGCGGCAACTACCCGATCATCCGGAGTAGCTGCGACCGCAACATCACAGAGTGTTGACCCCAAGACCAGCGACGGTCGCAGGGTCGCCGGGGAGACGACCATGACAGCACCGTCGAAGACGTCCCGCACCGCAGCAGCCGACGAAGCCGACGTGCCAGGCTACGTCACGCCCGAGACGCTGCCGAGGCCCGCGGGACGGCTGACGAAGGAAGATCTCGACCCACTTGTGGTCGCGGCCGGCCGGGGAGACCAGCGCGCGATCACCGAACTGCTCCACGTGCTGCGGCCCGTGGTGGCCCGCTACTGCCGGGCGCGCATGGGCGGGCGCGACCTGTCCTACCTCTCGGCCGACGACGTGGCCCAGGACGTGAGCATGGCCGTCCTCAAGGCCCTGCCCGACTACCAGGACCGCGGTGGTTCGTTCCTCTACCTCGTGCACGCGATCGCGGCGAACAAGGTCGCCGACGCCTACCGGGCCGTCGCACGGGACCGGTCCGAGCCGGTGCCCGAGCTGCCGGAACGCCCGCTGTCGGGGGGCGGCAACGAGCCCGAGTCGTATGCGCTGCGGCTCGACCTCGGTTCCCGCCTGCAGGAGATGCTCACCCGCCTCGCGCCGCTTCAGCAGGAGATCCTGACCCTGCGCATCATCGTGGGTCTGAGCGCCAACGAGACCGCCGAGACGCTCGGCATCTCCGCCGGCAACGTCCGAGTCACTCAGCACCGCGCGCTCACGAAGCTGCGCGACATGGTCCAGGGTCAAGACTTCTGACGCGTCAATCGAGTCCGTACACGCGCTTCGCCGTGTACTCGAAGACGTCGAGCCGTTCCGGGTCCGTCAGCGGGCCTGTGAGGGACAGGGCCGCGTCGAGCACGACCTCGTAGGCCGCCGCCAGCTCGCACACCGGCCAGTCCGTGCCGAACAGCACGCGGTCGGCACCGAACGACGTGAAGACGTGGTCTGCGTAGCGGCGCAGATGCCCGACCTGCCACTGCTGCCAGTCGGCCTCCGTGACGAGCCCGGAAAGCTTGCACGCTACGTTGTCGCGCGCACCGAGTGACGCGATCCCGCCCGCCCACGGCTGCCACTCCCCCGCCGCGATGGCCGGCTTCGCCGCGTGGTCGAGCACGAGCCGCAGCTCCGGCAGCTGCTCGGCGACCTTCCTGGCCGCCGCGACCTGCGCGGGCGCCACCAGCAGGTCGTACACCAGCCCCGCCGCCCCGACGGCCGCCAAGCCGCGCAGCACGTCCGGGCGCAGCAGCCACTCGGGGTCCGGCTCGCTCTCGACCTGGTGCCGGATGCCCACGAGCGGGCCCAGTTCCTTCAGCCGCGCCAGCCGGTCGGCGACGTCGGGCGCCGTCAGGTCCACCCAGCCCACCACGCCGGCGATCACCGGCTCGGCCGCCGCGGTGGCCAGGAACTCCTCCGTCTCGCTCTGCTCGGAGACCGTCTGCACCAGCACGGTGGCGTGCACGCCCGCCGCGTGCGTCACCGTGCGCAGATCGTCCACTGTGTACGGACGGCGGATCGGGTCCATCGCCGCGCCGGCGAGCCACGGGTAGTCGCGGCGGGTCGGGTCCCACAGGTGGTGGTGGGCGTCGATCACTGCGGTCCTCCAGAGGTCACGGGCCGGCCGACGGCGTCCGCGCGCAGCAGGCCCGCGTCGACGAGGTCGGTCCACAGTACGGCGGGCACGACCTTGGCCGCGCGGCGCGCGTTCGCTGCCACCTGACCGGCGTCGTGCGCGCCGACGACCACCGACACCACGGCCGGGTGCGAAGCCGGCAGCGCGAGCGCGGCCTCTGGCAGCTCGACGCCGTGTAGGGCGCAGATCTCCGCGATCCGCCGCGCCTTCTCCACGAGTTCCGCCGGTGCGGCCGCGTAGTCGTAGATCGCGCCCGGTTCCGCGGTGGCGAGGATGCCCGCGTTGAACACGCCACCCGCGACCACGCCGACGCCGCGTTCCAGGCACAGCGGCAGCAGGTCGTCGAGCGCCGGCTGGTTGAGCAGCGTGTAGCGCCCGGCCATGAGCACGTGGTCGAGGTCGAAGCGACGGACGAACTCGGTCAGCATCGGCGTCTGGTTCATCCCGGCGCCGACCGCGCCGACCACACCTTGCTCGCGCAGCTCCAGTAACGCCGGGAACGCACCGCGCACGGCCTCGGCGAAGTGGTCGTCCGGGTCGTGCACGTACACGACGTCGACGCGGTCGAGTCCGAGCCGGTCGAGACTGGACTCCAGCGACCGCAGCACGCCGTCGCGGCTGAAGTCCCAGCGCCGCAGGTAGGTCGCCGGCACGTCGAAGCCCTGATCATCGCGCTCGCCCGGCGCCGCGGCGCGGGGTTCGAGCACCCGGCCGACCTTGGTGGACAGCACGTACTCGTCGCGCGGGTACGCAGCGAGCGCCGCGCCGAGGCGCCGTTCGGAGAGCCCGAGCCCGTAGTGGGGGGCGGTGTCGAAGTAGCGGATGCCCTCGTCCCACGCGCACCGCACCGTCGCGGCCGCCGTGTCGTCGTCGATCGCCTGGTAGAGGTTGCCGAGCTGCGCGCCACCGAGCCCGAGCGGGGAGAGCTTCACGTTCACTCCTTCACCGGAAGTTCCCAGACGAGCCCGAGGGTCGTCGAAGTCTCGGACTGGTCGTAATCCGTGTCGAGCAGCCGGTTGATGCGGATCTGCCACTCGATGTCGGCGGGATCGTCGGCGAGCGCGGCCTTCATCGTGTCGAAGTCGTCGACCTCCACGAAATGGAACAGGTCGAGCCCGCTGCGCCAGATCCGCCACGTGCGCACGCCGGCGCGGCGCAGCGCGGTGTCGAGCTCGGGAGGGATCACGGCGTGAACGGACTCGTACGTGGCCTCTTGACCCGGTTTGAGCCGAGTGCGCAGAGCAACACTTTGAGGTGCCGAGCCGTGGGTCATGGTTCCTCCTGACGAGTTACGTGGCACTCTGTCCTCAGAACACCGAAACATCCGAGGTCTCTTGAGGGAGGGCGGTCTCGATGCCCGTCACCGATGTCGCGATCGACAAGATCAAGGACATGATCATCTCGGGGGAGCTCGCGCCGGGAGACCGGCTGCCCAAGGAAGCCGAGCTCGCCCAGCGGCTGGGGCTTTCGCGCAGTTCCCTGCGCGAGGCCGTGAAGGCGTTGTGCCTGATCAGGGTGCTCGACGTGCGCCAGGGCGACGGCACGTACGTGACCAGTCTCGAGCCGAACCTGCTGCTCGACGCCATGACGTTCGTGGTCGACTTCCACCGCGACGACACCGTGCTCGACTTCCTGGCCGTGCGCCGGATCCTCGAGCCGGCGGCCACGGCGCTGGCCGCGCTGCACATGAGCGAGGACGACATCACCGAGCTCGGTGCGCTGCTCGACGAGCTGGCCGACGCGCCGACGGTGGAGGCGCTCGTGGCCAACGACCTGCAGTTCCACCGCAAGATCGCCGACGGATCGGGCAACCCCGTGCTCTGCTCGCTGCTCGACAGCCTCTCCGGGCCCACGGCGCGGGCGCGGATCTGGCGCGGCCTCACGCAGGAGGGCGCGGTCGCCCGCACGCGTGAGCAGCACACCGCCATCTACGAGGCCATCGCCGCCCGGGAGCCGGAGCTGGCCCGGTCGTGGGCGACCGTGCACGTCGCGGGCGTCGAGCAGTGGCTGCGCAGCACGCTCACGCAGACCGGCACGGACGCCGAGGGCCCGGCCGATGAGAGCCCCCAAGCCGCCGCCTCCTGAGCGGCGCCACGCCTCCGTGAAGGGCACCTCGAGGGGCTCCGCAGCCCTGAGGGTGCCCGCCACGAAACGGCGAGAAGGTCGGATGATCACGGCCCCGGCGCCGATCAGGTCTGCGGCTTTCCGCCGGCGTAGCGGCTGATGATCAGGGCGATCAGGATGATGCCGCCATAGATCGCCTTGAGCCACTCCGCCGGGACCTGCGCGATGCGCAGCAGGCTGTCCACCGACTGCAGGAGCAGCACCCCGGTCAGTGCCCCGACGAGCGTGCCCTTGCCGCCGTCGAGCGAGACGCCGCCGATCACCGCCGCGGCGAAGACCTGCAGGATCAGGCCGTCACCCTGGTCGGCGCCGAGCGCGCCGACGTAACCGGTGTAGGCCAGGCCGCCGATCGCGGCCAGCACACCCGCGACGATGAACACCGCCCACGAGATCCGGTCCACTCGGATGCCCGCCGCGCGCGCCGCCTCGCGGTTGCCGCCGATCGCGTAGAGCGAGCGGCCGACGCGGTGGTAGCGCAGACCCAGCCCGAAGAGCAGGAACAGCACCGCCGCGAGCCACACCGACATCGGCAGCCCGGCGAACGTCGTGGTCGCCAGCGCCGTGAACGCGTCGAGCTGGTCGAACAGCGTCTTGCCGTTGGTGGAGCCGATCTGCGTGCCGCGCAGCACCGTGAGCATCGCCAGCGTGACGATGAACGCGTTGAGCTTGAGCTTCACGATCAGGAAGCCGTTCACCAACCCGATCAGCGCGCCCACCACGGGGATCGCGAGCAGACCCAGCGCGGCCGGCCAGCCCGTGCCGAAGCCCGACGACGTCGCCGGGATCACCAGCATCGCGCCGATCGCGGGCGCGATGCCCATCGTCGATTCCAGCGACAGGTCGAACTTCCCGGTCAGCAGCACCAGCGACTCGCCCAGCACCACCAGCGACAGCGCGGCGGCGGCCGAGAGGATGCTGATCACGTTGTCGAACGTGAAGAACGAGTCGCTGATCAGCCCGCCGATCACGAACACGACCACGAGCGCCGGCAGCAGCGCCAGCTCGCGCAGCCACAATGACTTCCGCCGTTTCGGGGGCGCCGCGGGCAGCGCCGTCTGCGGATCGCTCATCAGCTCAGTCATGGAGCCCGACTCCTTCGATGTCGGCCACGAGGTCTCCGTCGGACCAGCCGGCCTGGTGTTCGGCGACGACGGCCCCGGCGCGCAGCACCAGCACCCGGTCGGCCAGGCGCAGGTCGTCGAGCTCGTCGCTCACGATCAGCACCGCCTTGCCTTCGGCCCGCACCCGGTCGACGACCGCGAGCAGGGCCTCCTTCGACTTCACGTCCACACCCGCGGTGGGGTTGATCAGCACGACCACGCGCGGGTCGCTTTCCAGCGCGCGGGCCAGCACGACCTTCTGCTGGTTGCCGCCGGACAAGTCGGCCACCGGCTGTTCCGGCCCGGCCGCCACGATGTCGTACGCGGCCAGCGCGCGGACCCCGCGGTCGTGCCGCGCCTTGGGCGACGCGAACCCGGCCGGGCCCATGCGGTCGAGCACGGACAGCGTGGCGTTGTCCATGATCGAGTGCTCCAGCACGAGGCCCTCGTGGTGGCGGTCGCGCGGCACGCAGCCGATGCCGGCGTGCACCGCGGCCGGGATGTCGCCGGGCGGCAGCGGTTTCCCGTCCACGGCCACGGTTCCCGCCGAAGGCGAGCGCAACCCGTACACCGTCTCGGCCACCTGGTGCTTGCCGCTCGCGTTGCTGCCGGCCAGCCCCACCACCTCGCCGCGGTGCACCCGCAGCGACACGTCGTGGAAACCGTCACCGGACAGTGCGTCGACGGTGAGCACCTCGGCGGCGTCCACCGCCAGCGGATCACGGCTCGCCGCGTCACGCACGGACAGCCCGCCCTGCTCGCCGGTCATGGCGTCGACCAGCTGGGGCCGGCTGACGTCGGAGACCGGTGCGGTGAGCACGTGCTTCGCGTCGCGCAGCACCGTGACGGCCTGGCACACCTCGTACACCTCATGCAGGTGGTGGGAGATGAACAGGAACGTCACGCCGCTGCGTTGCATCTGGCGCATGCGCTCGAAAAGCCGCTCGATGGCCTGGCTGTCGAGCTGCGCCGTCGGCTCGTCCAGCACGATGAACCGCGCGCCGTAGCTGAGCGCGCGGGCGATCTCCACGAACTGGCGGTCCTCCACCGAAAGCTCGCCCGCGGGCGTGTCCACGTCCACGCGGACGTCCCACGAGTCGAGCAGCTCCCGGGCCTGCCGGCGCAGCTTGCGCCAGCCGATGGCGAAGCCGCCGCGCGCCTGCCGGTTGAGGAACAGGTTCTCGGCGACCGTCAGCTGGGGCACCACCATGGCGTGCTGGTACACGCACGCCACATGGGCCTTCCAGTCATCCTGTTTGGACAGCGGCGGCGCGGGCACGCCACCGAACTCGACACTGCCGGTGTCCGGAAGGGACAGACCGGTGAGGATCGACACGAGCGTGGACTTGCCCGCCCCGTTGCGGCCGACCAGCGCGTGCGACTCGCCGGCGTGCACGGTGAGGCTCACGTCGTGCAGGGCCACGGTGGGCCCGTAGCGCTTGCCGACGCCGTGGGCGGTCACCACCGGCGCGGCCGTCTCGGGGGCGGGCGCGCTCACAGGTTGTTACCCCACAACGCTTTGTCGTCCACGTTGTCCTTCGTCACGACCGGGGCCGGCAGCTGGTCCTCGAGGATGCCGGGGCTGATCTCGACGATCGTCGAACCGTGGTCGGTCGGGCCGGGCTGGAACTTCTCCCCCGCCATGGCCTTCTTGAGCCAGTACATGCCGTACTTGGCGTAGGCGTCGGCCGGCTGCGACACGGTGGCGTCGAGCTCGCCCGCCCGGATCGCCGCGAGCTCCTGCGGGATGCCGTCGTTGCTCACCAGCACCACGTGGCGCGGGTCGCTCGTCGGGAAGAACAGGTTCTTGCGCTTGAGCGCCTGCTCGGTCGGCGCGAGGTACACGCCACCGGCCTGCATGTAGACGCCCTTGATGTCGGGGTTCGCGGTGAGCAGGCTGTCGAGACCCGAGGACGCCTTGTCGGCCTTCCACTCCGCCGCGATCTCCAGCACCTTGATGTCCGGGTACTTCTGCTTCATGCAGTCGCGGAACGCGGCCGAGCGGTCGCGACCGTTCACGGAGGCGAGGTCACCCATCACCTGCACGACCTTGCCGCTCTTCACGCGCTTGCCGATCTCGTCGCACGCCTTGGTGCCGTAGGCCTTGTTGTCGGCGCGCACGACCATCGCGACCTTGCCGCTCTCGGGCGCGACGTCGACCGCGACCACCGGCACGCCCTTGTTCTCGGCCTGCTTCAGCCCGGCGACCACCGCGGCGGAGTCGATCGGCGTCACGACCAGGCCCTTGACACCCTGGTTGAGCAGCGTCCCGATGTCGGTGATCAGCTTCGCCGGGTCGTTGTCGGCGTTCACCGTCGGCAACGCGTCGAGGCCCGTCTCCTTCGCCATCTGCGGCACGTAGTTGTTGTAGGCCTGCCAGAACGGCGAGGTCAGCAGCGGCAGCGTGGCCCCGACCTTCCCACCGGTGTCGCCGCCGCCGCCCCCCGCCGAGGCGGCCGGCTTGTCCTTCGTGGACCCGCACCCGGTCAGGACCAAACCACACGCGGCCGCCGCGGCGGCGAGCCGGATCACCTTCGTACGCACCGCATCCTCCTTGATGACATGCAAACGGGCACTAGTTCTGCACAGGTCCCCGCGGGCGCAGGCCGTGCATGCCGCCGTCGACCGCGAGCGCGGTGCCGGTGGTCGACGCGGACAGCGGGCTGGCGAGGTAGGTGATGGCGCTCGCGACCTCGTCGGCGGTCACCAGCCGGCCCATCGGCTGGCGCGCGGCCAGGGCCGCGCGTTCGGCGGCCGGGTCGGCGGCCGCGTCGAGCAGGCGCCCGACCCACGGCGTGTCCGCCGTGCCGGGGCACACGCAGTTCACGCGGATGCGGTCGGGCAGGTGGTCGGTGGCCATCGCGAGCGTGAGCGAAAGCACCGCGCCCTTCGTCGCGGAGTACAGCGCGCGCTGCGGCAGGCCGGCCCACGCGGCGATGGAGCAGGTGTTGACCACGGCCGCCGAAGGCGAGGCTTTCAGGTGCGGCAGCGCGGCGCGCGTGACCCGGACCATGCCGACCACGTTCACGTCGTACACGCGGTGCCACTCGTCGTCGCTGTTGTCCGCCACGTCGCCGGCTGCGCCGATGCCGGCGTTGTTGACCAGCACGTCGATCCGGCCGAAGCGCTCGGTGACGGCGTCGATCGCGGCCCTGACCTCGGCGTCGGCCGTGACGTCGCACCGGAAGCCGGCCAGCGGCTCGGGCACGTCGTCGGTCTTGAGGTCCAGCACGGCCACCCGCGCGCCGCGCTCGGCGAGCAGCGTGGCCGTGGCCAGGCCGATCCCCGAAGCGCCGCCGGTGACCACGGCGACCAGGCCGTCGAACTCGCTCACTGGGCGTCCTCCGTCCACTCTGGACCGTCCGGGAAGCGGAACCGGCGCAGGGTCGCGTCGTGCATCCGCGCGGAGAACCCGGGTGCGGTCGGGGCCAGGTAACGGCCGTCGCGCACGACAGCCGGGTCGGTGAAGTGCTCGTGCAGGTGGTCGACCCACTCGATGGTGCGATCGGTGTCCTCGCCGGAGACGGCCACGAAGTCGAACATCGACAGGTGCCGCACCAGCTCGCACAGCCCGACCCCGCCGGCGTGCGGGCACACCGGAACGCCGAACTTGGCCGCCAGCAACAGGATCGCGAGGTTCTCGTTCACCCCGCCGACGCGCGCGGCGTCGAGCTGCAGCACGTCGATCGCGCCGGCCTGCAGCAGCTGCTTGAACACCACGCGGTTCTGCACGTGCTCGCCGGTCGCGACCTTGATCGGCGCCAGAGCCTTGGCGATGGCCGCGTGGCCCAGGATGTCGTCGGGCGAGGTCGGTTCTTCGATCCAGTACGGATCGAACGGCGCGAGCTCGGTCATCCAGGACACGGCCGTGGCCACGTCCCAGCGCTGGTTGGCGTCCACGGCGATGCGTATGTCCGCACCCACGGTCTCGCGTGCCAGCTTCATGCGGCGCACGTCGTCGGAGAGGTCGCCGCCGACCTTCAGCTTGATCATCTCGAAGCCGTCGGCCACGGCCTGTTCGGCCAGGCGCACCAGCTTCGCGTCGGAGTAGCCGAGCCAGCCCGGCGACGTGCTGTAGGCGCGGTAGCCCTCGGCTTCGAGCTTCGCGATGCGCTCCTCGCGGCCGGGCTCGGCGGCGCGCAGGATGTCGAGCGCCTCCTGCTCGGTCAACGCGTCGGACAAATAGCGGAAGTCCACGAGCGACACCAGCTCTTCCGGCGTCATGCGCGCCGCGAATTTCCACAGCGGCAGGTCGGCCCGGCGCGCGGCGAGGTCCCACGCGGCGTTCACGACCGCGCCGATCGCCATGTGCGCCACGCCCTTTTCCGGGCCCAGCCAACGGAACTGCGAGTCGCCGATCAGGTCACGCGACAGCTCGCCCAGCGCCTTGGCATTCTCCGGTACGTCGCGGCCGACGACGTGCGGCGCGAGTGCGCGGATCGCGGCGGCCTGCACGTCATTGCCGCGGCCGATGGTGAAAGCGAGCCCGTAGCCGTCGGGGCCGAGGTCGGTGTGGAGCTCGACGTAGGCGGCCGAGTAGTCGGGGTCGGGGTTCATGGCGTCCGAGCCGTCGAGCTCGCGCGAGGTCGGGAACCGGACGTCGAGCACCTCCATGCCGATGATCTTCGCCATGTCAGGCCTGCCTCAGCGTCTGGCGCTGGCGGCCGAGACCGTCGATCTCAAGCTCGACGACGTCGCCCTCGCGCAGGTACGGCTTCGGCTCCGGCTGCCCGAGCGCGACGCCTTCGGGGGTGCCGGTGTTGATCAGGTCACCGGGGCGCAGCACCATGAACTGGCTCAGGTAGTGGATGATCTGCGCGACGGTGAAGACCATGTCCTTCGTCGAGGAGTCCTGCACCTTCTTGCCGTTGACCCACGTGCGCAGCCCGAGGTCCTGCGGGTCGGGCACCTCGTCGGCGGTCACGAGCGCCGGGCCGAGCGGGTTGAACGTCTCGCAGTTCTTGCCCTTGTCCCACTGGCCGCCGCGGTGCAGCTGGAACTCGCGCTCGGAGACGTCGTTGGACACGACGTAGCCGGCCACGCAGGCCAGCGCGTCGTCGACGCTGTCGAGGTAGCGGGCCTGCCTGCCGATCACGACGCCGAGCTCGACCTCCCAGTCGGTGCTGGTCGAACGGCGCGGGATGAGCACGTCGTCATCCGGGCCCACGATCACGTCGGGGGCCTTCATGAACAGCACGGGTTCCGTCGGCACGGCGGCGCCCGTTTCCTCGGCGTGCCGGCGGTAGTTCATACCGATGCAGAGGACCTTGCCGGGTGAGGCCAGCGGCGGGCCGACGCGCAGGCTCGCGGTTTCCGGGCCAGCGGCGGGCAGCTCGCCGGCTTCGAGCGCGGCGGCGGCGCGGGCGATGCCGTCGGCCGCGAGGAACGCGCCGTCGACGTCGGACGTGAGGCCGGAGAGGTCGTACAGAGTGCCGTCACCGGCACGCACGAACGGTCGCTCTTCTCCTGCGGCTCCGAGACGCACAAGCTGCACGGACGTTCCCCTCTCACCACAGCCACATCAAGACATCCGATGTATAGCGCATGGGCGGCGTGGGATCCAGAGGTCTGGAGGATTTGTTGCCAAGGTTGATCGGATCACCGGGAAGGGCACCACACGGTGCACCGGTGCCGATCGGGCCCCCGCCCGGCAACGGACGCACGCCGGAACGGGTGCGCTTTCGTCGGATCTTTCCGCGTGAGCACCGGCGAAGGGTGAACACCCCGTGGTTTCCCGGTGTTTTCCTTGCCACACCTCCGCGTCGGTACCGATTCCGCCGAACCCGTTGAAAACGCCGCCGGGTCGTGACTTGATGAGCTGGCGACCCAACGACGCAGTGAACGAGGTGCTGATGCCCAAGCGGATCCTGATCTGCTGCGACGGCACGTGGGACTCGGCGGACCTGGCCGACGGCGGCGTGCCCGCCCCGAGCAACGTCACGCGGCTCGCGCTGGCCACCGCACCGGCCGACGAAGCCGGCACCGAGCAGCTGGTCTTCTACCAGTCGGGCATCGGCACCAAGCGCCAGCGCCTGGTCGGCGGCGCGTTCGGCGTCGGGCTCTCGCGCAACGTCCGCGAGGTCTACACCTATCTCGTCCGCACCTACGAGCCGGGTGACGAGGTCTTCTTCGTGGGCTTCAGCCGCGGCGCGTACACGGTGCGCAGTGTGGCCGGCTTCATCCGCAATTGCGGGCTGCTGCGCCGCGAGCACGTCGGTCTCGTCAAGCGCGCGTACGGCCTCTACCGCAACCGCAGCGACAAGTCCCACCCGCGCAACACCGAGGCCACGCTCTTCCGCCGCACCTATTCGCACGAGCCGCGGATCCGGTTCATCGGCGTGTGGGACACGGTGGGCGCGCTCGGCGTGCCGCTGACCGGCTTTTGGCCGGTCGACGTGTTCAACCGCCGCTTCCAGTTCCACGACACCGCGCTGAGCTCCACGGTGGACGCCGCGTTCCAGGCGCTGTCGATCGACGAGCACCGCAAACCGTTCGTGCCCTCGGTCTGGGCGCCACCCACCGAGCCGGGCACCCGGCAGATCGAGCAGGTCTGGTTCGCCGGCTACCACTCCGACGTCGGCGGCGGCGGGCAGACGCAGCACAGCCTCTCCGACGTCCCGCTGCGCTGGCTCGCGAGCCAGGCCGCGCTCAACGGCCTCGCACTCCTGCCGGAATTCTCGTGCGAACCCGACGCGCTGGGCCCGATGTTCCCGTCCCGCACGGGTTTCTACCGCTTGCTGCCCTCCGTGACGCGCGGCATCGGCACCACGGACCCGAAGCACGAGTTCGTGGCCTCCAGTGCGGTCACCCGCCACAAGCTGGCGGCGGACTACGCGCCGCCGAACCTGGTGGGGTACCTGGCGTTGGACGGAAGGGTCATCCCGGTGGAGGTCTGAGCCGACCTCCATGCCACTCGGCACGGACCTCCCGTCCCAGGCACAGGCCGACAGCTTCGGCGGCGAAGCGCGCAAGGCCACCGGGGTCCAGGTCGGGACCAAAGCCGGATTGCCGGCATTCAGGCCAGACTTCTCGGAGCTGGTCGAGGGCGCCCATCCCCCGTCCCCCGTGCCCCGGCGACCGGTCCGAGCCTCACCCGATCTCGGCCAGCTTGCCCGACTTCAGCTCCTCGTCACTCACCTTCATGCGCCCATCCACCAAGCGCTGCAACGCGTCCCCGTCGTCCCATTGGTTCACGTTCATCGCGGCGTGCACCTCGCCCTCGGCGCCGACCCAGAACGCCGTGAAGTCGCGCGCCGCGAGGTCGCCGCGGACCACCACCCGGTCGCGGTCGAGGTCGGCGAGGCCGCGGTACTCCATGCCGAGGTCGTACTGGTCGGAGAAGAAGTACGGCGAATCCAGGTAAGGCTCGTTCTCTCCCAGCAGGTTTCCGGCCACGTGGGCGCCCTGCGTGCGCGCGGTGGCCCAGTGCTCGACGCGCACGCGGTGCCCGTAGCGGGGGTGGAAGTGTGAAGCGATGTCACCGACGGCGTAGACGTCCGGGGCGGCCGTGCGCAGGCCCGCGTCGACCGCGACGCCGCCGTCGTCCGACAGCTCGAGGCCGGCCGTGTGGGCGAGTTCTACGCGCGGGGCGGCGCCGACGGCCACGAGGACCACGTCGGCCAACAGCTCCTCACCGCTGCGCAACCGCACGCCGCGCACGCCGCTCGGGTCGCCCGTGACCTCCGCGACGCGCTCGCCCAGCCGCCAGTGCACGCCGTGTTCTTCGTGCAGGGAACGGAAAACCCCGGCCACCTCGGCGCCGAGGACCTTCCCGAGTGGCAGGCGCCCGGGCGCCACCACGGTCACGTCCGCGTCGTGCGAACGCGCGGCCGCCGCGGCCTCGGTGCCGATCCAGCCGGCGCCGATGACCACCACGCGCCGGGCATCGACGAACGCCGTGCGCAGGCTGAGCGAGTCGTCCAGCGTGCGCAGGGTGTAGAGGCCCGGGAAGTTGCCGCCCGGCGCGGCCAGCGGACGCGGGCGCGAACCCGTCGCGAGCACGAGCCGATCGAAGCGGTGCTCGCCGCCGGCGTCGTCGAGCACGAGGCGCGCGCCGAGCTCCAGGCGGGTGGCCGTGAGGCTGGAGGTGAGCCGGATGTCGTGGGCGGCGTAGTAGCCCTCTTCATGCACCCAGTCGGGTTCGTCGGTGGTGCCCAGCAGCACGCCCTTCGACAGCGGCGGCAGCTCGTAGGGCCGGTGCGGGTCTGAACCCATCAGCAGCACGTCGCCGCCGAAGCCCTGCTCCCGCATGGCGGCGGCGGCCGAGGCCCCCGCGAGACCGGCTCCGACGATCACGATCTTGCGCGGCTGTGCCATCCCGGACATCCCGACCTCCCGAGTCCCCGCCACCTGCCGCGTGGACGCTACTCCCGTTGCGCGGGCGGCACATCCCAGGTGAACCCGCCGGGAGAACTCTTCGGTAGGCAATTCGGGTGAACCCGCGTAAGAGCCGCGTGAGGTGCCGGTCCCATCCCCGCACGAAGCACGACCGCAACGCGGAATCGGGAGGGCGAGAGCCGTGACAGACCGGGACGAGTGGTCCATCGGCTGCCGGGATCTGGCAGGCAGGCGCAGGGATGTGACGGTGTTCGTGAGCAGCGACGACAAGATCGTGCTCGTGGCACCGCCAGGCGAAGCGGCCGTGCTCGGGCCCCTCGACGTCGGACGGCTCAGGGCCGCGTTGCGCGACGCCGTGGTGGCCGTGGCGCAGCACCCGGAGTGACAACCACCGTTCCTACTTCCGAGTAGGCAGAGTCGGCGCCGACCTCGGGCAGGTAGTGCCCGGTCATGACCACCTACTTCGTGCCGGCGGCAGGCGCTTCGGCAGCGCGGCGAGCCGCGAGATCGCGGGGAGACAGAAGTACGGCCCGCCGGCGGTGTCCATCTCACCTGTGCGCGAACGCCGACGACGGCCGAGGGCCCGTACACGCGAACCGGCGTGGCGCTCTGCGCGCGCGAGCTTCTCGGCTTCGAACTTCGTTGCGTGAAAAGGAGAGCTGAAGGTCTGGCCCAGGTCGAAGTCGGTTTCGGTGAAGCGCCCGGTTCATCGCGGCCACCGCGATTAGCCGAAGCAGCTCACCAGTGTCCCGTTCGTGGTCAGCTGCACCAGCCCGCCGGATCCTGCAGGTGACCACGGCGCGAGATCGCCCCGGTGGTGGGCGTGGCCTTCTCCTCCGTGTGCATGCCGCTGGTGCGCACCCGATGCTCATGCCCACCGGCTCCCACGGCCTTCACCACGAGCCCCCGCGAACGGGCGACTCGCTCGTGGCGAAGGCGCTCGAAGGGCGGCCGCCGATCATGTCCCTGCCGGAGGGCCGCGCGGCCGAACTGGTCACGCGCGTCGCCCTCGCCTTCCCTCGGCTCGTCGCCGACCTGGCCTTCCCCTGCTCGTCGCCCACCTGGCCTCCCGCGTGATGCCCGAATCGGCCTTGAAGCCCGCGGCCTGCCGCGGCCTCCCCCCACCGGCTTCCCGCCTACTACCCTGGCGCCAGGCCCGACCCACCGCCGCCGCGCCCGGCCACCCTGCCTCGACCGCACCTCTCGCCTCTCGCCACGACGGCAACCCTGCCCACCCCGGCTCCACCGCACCCACGACCGCACCCCCACCTGGCTCCGCCGCCCTCACCCCACGACCACAACCCCGCCCACTTAGGCTCCACCGCACCTCACCCCACGACCGCAACCCCGCTACCCTGGCTCCGCTACACCGGACTCACCGCGACCGGTGCGGCCGCAACCACCGCGCGAGATCGCGCCGGTGTTGGGAGCGAGCAGTGCGATCGGCCGCCAGGCCGATCCGACCGCTCGCTCCCAACACCGGCTCAAAGGCGATCTCGCCTCGCCTCGGCGAAGCCGAGGCAGACAACACAGCCGAGGCAGACAACACAGAGGCGAAAGGACACGCAGTGGACGTCGCCGGGGCGGCCGCAGAGGGCGTCCGGTGGCGGCGGGTCGCCCTGCGATGGGGCGCGCACGCCGCGTGGGTGCTCGTGCTCGCGGTGGCGACGGAGCTGCGGGTGGGCCGGTTCGGCTTCCACCCGTCCGATCAGGGCTTCATCCTCGCGCAGGCGTGGCGGGTGCTGCAGGGTGAGGTGCCGCACGCCGACATCATCTCCGCGCGGCCGCTCGGGTCGGCGATCCTGCACGTGGTCGACTTCGCACTGCCGGGGCCGCTGTTCTTCGCCTCCAGCTGCTTGGCGATGGTGCAGATCGCGCTGACGACGATCGCGTTCGCCGTGCTCGTCATGCGGCGGCCGGTGCTGTCGTGGGGACCCGGCCGCACGGCGCTGGTCGCGGCGGCGGCCCTGCTGAACCTCAACGGGTTCCCGCTCATGGCGTGGCACACCATCGACGGGATCACGCTCACCGCGTGCGGCGCGTGGGCTCTGGATTCCGGGCTGCGTAAGCGGAATCCGTACGCGCGGCTCGGCGGGCTCGCGCTGCTGGGTGCGGCGGTGTTCGTGAAGCAGAGCTTCGTGCTCGCCGCGGTGATCGGCTTGGTCTGGACCTTGTGCTACCCGCATCGGCTTCGCCGCCTGCCGGGTGACCTACTGGCGTTGGGCGCGTTCGGGATCGGCTACGTGGCCTGGGTGAGCGGCGGCGGCGGCTTCGGCGAGATGGTCGGCCAGGTGACCGGCGGCGTGCCCACGTACGGCGAACGGCTGCTCGGCCTGTGGCTGGAAGACCCGCAGGTGCTGCTGCGCCCGCCGGTGCGGGAGTTCACGTTCTTCGCCGCCATCGCCGTGGCGCTGCTGGTGCTCCGGCTCGCGGGCGAACGTCTCGGTGTGGCCGGGCGTGTCGCGTCGTGGGTGCTCGCGCTCGGCGGGGCGGCCGCGGTGGCCTGGACCGTGGTCGACGGACGGCTCACGGCTTCGTCGCGCTGGGCCGACGTGCTGTGGTGGATTCTCGCCGTCGCCGCAGTGGTGCACGCGACCGTGCGGCGCAACGTTTCCCGGGCCGCGCTGCTCGTGCTCGCGACGGGCTTCATGACGAGCCTGTCGTGGGGCAACGACACCCCGACGCTGCTCACCGGCTCGCTCGCGCTCACGGCGTTGCTGCTGCTGGGTTTCGTGCTGCCGGACCTCTCTCCGGTGCTGCGCCGCACGTGGTTGACCACGACGGCGGGCCTTGTGACGGTGGCGCTGTGCGGCTGGGCCGTTGTGGCCCACCACGACGAAGCCGCATACCTCGATTTGTCGCACGACGAGCTCACCGCCGACCTCGGCACGGTCAGCCCGGCCATGCGCGGCATCCGCACGAACCCGGCGACCTACACCTACGTCGCCCAGATCCGCGACTGTCTGCAGCGCTACCCGACTTCCCGCGTCGCCGTGCTGCCCGACAACCCGTTCGCCTACCCGGTTTTCGGGCTGCGCAACCCGTTCCCGCTGGAGTGGCCGTTGCCGTTGGAGATCGTCGGTGACGCGCCGCAGCGCATGCTCGCCACCGCGGCGGATCTCGATCGTGAGGGCGACTACCTGGTGTTGTTCGAGACCGTGCCGAACGAGACGCTGGCGCAGGGCGGGCCGGTGCCCGCTCAAGTGGCGGTGGATGCCCCGATCGTCGACTACCTGGGGCTGGAGAACGCGTTGCGCGCGCGGCTGGCCGGGCAACCGGTGGCGTGCGGGAGTTTCGTCGGCAAGTGGGTGCGCTGAGGCGTCAGTCCGGCAACGTGTCGTCGGGCGAGCCGGCCGCCAGCGCCGCGAGCACGTCGAGCGCGGCGGCCAGGGTTTCCTTGGGTGGCGCGGAAACCGCGAGCCGCACGGCGTTCGGCGCGTGGCCCGGCAGCACGGCGAACGAAGCCGCCGGCGACAACGCGATGCCGTGGCGGGCGGCGGCAGCCACGAACGTCTCCGCGCGCCACTGCTCCGGCAGCTCCCACCAGCGGTGGTACGCCGCCGGATCGCCGACGACCGTGAAGCCGGCGAGCCGTTCGTCGAGAATCGTGGCGCGTTCGGCAGCATCGGCCCGCTTCGCGGTCTCGACCTCGGCCAGCGCGCCGCCGGTGATCCAGCGCGTGGCGGCCTCCATCGCGAACCGCGTGCAACCGCAGCCACCCGAACGGACAGCGCCCGCGAGCCGCGCGGTCCAGGCCGCCGGCGACACCACGAACCCCGCGGTGAGACCGGGCGCAACCCGCTTCGACAGGCTGTCGACGAAAACCGTGCGCTCGGGCGCGAGCGCGGCCAGCGGCTCGACGTCGGGGCGCAGGAACGTGTAGATCCCGTCCTCGATCACCGGCAGATCGAGGCGCCGCACGGTCTCGGCGACCTCGGCGCGGCGCGCGGGCGACATGGTCGGGCCGAGGGGGTTGTGCAGCGTCGGCTGCACGTACAACGCGCGCACGGGCGCCGCCGCGTGGGCGGCTTCGAGCGCGGCCGGGACGAGGCCGTCGGCGTCGGTTTCGATGGGTACGAGTTCGGCGCCCAGCCGCGTGGCCAGCGCTTTCACCACCGGGTAGGTCAACGCTTCGACCGCGAGCCGCTCCCCCAGTGGCACGAACGCGGAGATCGCCGCCGCGATGCCCTGGCGGCCGTTTCCCGTCACCAGAACCGTCGCCGGGTCGGGTGCCCAGCGGCCCCGGGACAACATTCCCGCCGCGGCCTCACGCACCGCTTTCGTCCCTGCGGCGCCGACGGGGTGCAGTGCGTCGGTGAAGACGTCGGCGCGAAGCAGTGGCTCCAGCGCGTACGCGAGCCTTGCGGATTGGCTCGGCAGCACGGCGAAGTTGAGCTCGAGGTCCACGCGCGCGTCGCCGGGTTCGGCCAGCGCGGGCTCGGGCGCCGGGCGCGCGGCCCGCACGAACGTGCCCCGGCCGACTTCCCCGACGGCCAGGCCGCGCCGGATCAGCTCGCCGTAGACGCGGGCAGCGGTGGAGCCGGCGATGCCGCGGTCGCGCGCGAACCGGCGCTGCGGCGGGAGGCGGTCACCCGGCCTCAGCCGGCCCGCTTCGATTTCTGCGGCGAGCTCGTCCGCGACGACCCGGTAGTCGTCCATCGTCACCTTCGCTTACGCCGTGAACGGCACACAACCCCGTCCGCATGATGACACCGGCTGGTCACGTTCGGCGAATGCGCCCCAGGGGACCCCCCGAACGAGGGTCACTAGGTTAGCCTAACCTGTGTGGAACAGACGATCGCGGAAGCACCGGGCCGGACCGAGCCCCGGCTGCACGCCGAGGACCTGACTCTCGCGTACGACGGGCGCACCGTCGCCGAAGACCTCGGCGTGGTCATCCCGGACAAGTCGTTCACGGTCATCGTCGGCCCCAACGCGTGCGGCAAGACCACCCTCCTGCGCGCGCTCGCGCGGATGCTCAAGCCCCGCAAGGGCTCCGTCTACCTCGACGGCTCGGTGATCTCCAGCTACGGCGCCAAGGAGGTCGCTCGCCGCCTCGGCCTGCTGCCCCAGAGCTCAGTCGCGCCCGACGGCATCACCGTCGCCGACCTCGTCGCCCGCGGCCGCTATCCCCACCAGCGCCTGCTGCGCCAGTGGTCCCGCGACGACGACGCCGTGGTCGCCGAATCCATGGCCGCCACCGGCGTGTCCGACCTCGCCGAGCGGCTCGTCGACGAGCTCTCCGGCGGGCAGCGCCAGCGCGTGTGGATGGCGATGGCCCTGGCCCAGCAGACCGACTTGCTGCTCCTCGACGAGCCCACGACCTACCTCGACATCGCGCACCAAATGGACATCCTCGACCTGTGCGCACTACTGCACGCCGAACAAGGCCGCACGCTCGTCGCCGTGCTCCACGACCTCAACCACGCCGCCCGCTACGCCACCCACATGATCGCCATGCGCGACGGTCAGGTGCTCGCCACCGGCGCGCCCGAGGAGGTCGTGACGGAGGAGAACGTGGAGAAGATCTTCGAACTGCCGTGCCGCGTCATGCCCTGCCCCGAAACCGGCACCCCACTGGTGATCCCGAAGGCGGGCCGGCGCGCGGCGTAGTCGCGGGCCGGCCTGGACGAGCGGTTCGGCGCGCTGCTTGAGCTCGGTGTTGTTCTTCCCGGTGTCGGGAAGAGCGAAGTCGGGCTCGTCCGGATGAACGATCCCGGGCACCGGCCGGCGGGCTTCCCGGGCCAGGTCGGGAAGCCCACCGCGGGCACCCTCGCCCGCAGGACGCGGCGGCCCGGGAACCGGCCGCGGTACCACGTATCGCCCGGCGACAGGCAAGGCACATTTTCGCGTCGCCACTTCACATCCCGCCTCCGTTAGATTGGTGCCGGAGGTGCCATGACCCGCGAACTCTGGACCGCAGTCGACGACTACCTGGCCGAAGCCCTGCTCCCCGCCGACCCGGTGCTCGACGCCGCCCGCGCCGAGTCGAGCGCGGCGGGCCTGCCGGCCATCGCCGTGTCGCCCACGCAAGGCAAACTGCTCTACCTGCTCGCCCTCATCGCCGACGCCCGCTCGATCCTCGAGATCGGCACACTCGGCGGTTACAGCACGATCTGGCTGGCCCGCGCCCTACCGCCCGACGGCACGCTGGTGACCTGCGAATACGATCCGAAGCACGCCGCCGTGGCCCGCACGAACCTCGATCGCGCCGGCTTCGGCCCCGACATCGCCGACATCCGCGTCGGCGCCGCTCTCGACACCCTGCCCACGCTGACCGGGCCGTTCGACTTCGTCTTCATCGACGCCGACAAGGCCAACCTCGCGCCCTACGTCGCCGAAGCCGTGCGGCTTTCGCGGCCGGGCACGACGATTGTGGTCGACAACGTCGTCCGCGACGGTGCCGTCCTCGAAGCCTCCGGCACCGACCCGTCGGTGCGGGGTGTGCGGGAGATGTTCGAGGCGCTCACCGGCGACGACCGCCTCGAAGCCACCGCGATCCAAACGGTGGGAGACAAGGGTTACGACGGTTTCGTCCTCGCCCGCGTGCGCTGACCTGATCGTTTCCGTGGCGGGCCCCGGTAAAAGGCGCCCGCCACGAACGATCAGCCACCCGGCGTCTGCTTCGCGAGCGGAGGAGCGAACCGCGGCTCGACCCCGCCGTTGCCGTTCATCGGCTGCCCTTGCTCCGCTTGCACCATGAACGACCGCCAGATGTCGGCGGGAACGGTCGAGCCCATCAGTTTCCGGCTCTGCGCGTCGAACAGCCGCCGCTCGTCTCGGAGCCGACCCAGACGGCCGTCGCCAGCTGCGGGGTGTAGCCGATCGCCCAGGCGTCCTGGTTGTCCGACGAGTTGCCGTGCTGGAACTCGCCCGTGCGCAGAGCGGCAGGGCGGCAGGGCGGCCGTCGGGCAGGAACGTCTGCAGCACGTTCGTCACCTCGGCGGAGATCTTTGCGTTCACCCCGGGGTCGTCGGAGAACGCGGGATGCGGCTCGTTGTCGTGCTGCCACACGACGCTGCCGTCCTGGCCGAGCACCTTGTCCACGAGGTGCGGCGTCACGCGCATCCCGTCGGCCGCGAAGGTTCCGTACGCCCCGGCCAAGTCCAAGGGCCGCAACGGATACCGTCCGACCGCGAGGCCCGAGCCGATCAGGAACCCGTCCTTCTCGCGCAGGGTCGGCGCGCCGTCGACCGCCTCCGGGATGCCCGCGTCGCGGGCCGCCGCGCTCACCGCGTCGGAGCCGACCCGTTCGGCCAAGCCGATGTACGGCGTGTCCGCGCCCGAGGTCATCGCCGTGCGCAAGGTGCAGGTGGACGGGCATTTCCGTGGGTACTCGAAGTGCTCACCGAGGAAGTCGACCGCGCCCGGCGCGGCCACGGGTTCGTCCGGCGACACGCCGGCGCGCAGTCCCGCGGTGAGCGTCAACGGGTAGAACGCCGAGCCCACCGCGTGTTCCGTGCCGGCGTAGTCGCGAACGCCGTTGTCGCCGCCGTCGTACGCGCGCACCGCCCCCGTGGCCGGATCGACGGACACGAGCGCGCCCCGGAACTCCTGGGGCTCGCCGTTCAGGCGGCCGGCCAGCGTCGAGCGCGCGGACGCCTGCGCCGTGCGCTCGAGCGTGGTCTGCACGACCAGGTTTCCTTGCTGCAGGCGGGAAAGCGAGAAGCCGTCCTGTTCGAGCTCGCTGAGCACCTGCTGCTTCACGTGGTACTCGTCGTAGGTCACGCTCGCGCGCGTCTCCGACGGCGCCAGGATTTCCTTGTCGGGATAGGCCATCGTGGCGGCGTCGGCGGGCTTGACGTAACCGCGCTGCACGAGCTTGTCGCGCACGTACGTCCAGCGTTTGGCCGCGTGAGCGTCGCCGGAAACGGCGGGGTCGTGCACCGACGGTGACTGGATCATCCCGGCCAGGAACGCGGCTTGGCTCCAGGTCATGGAGTCGTCGAGCGGGCGGCCGAAGAAGGCGTTCATCGCCGCCGACGGGCCGAAGGTGCCGCGGCCGAAGGAGATGATGTTCACGTAGCTGGTGAAAATCTGTTCCTTGCTCTGCTGCTGGGTGATCTTCGTGGCGAGCACCAGCTCCTGCAGCTTGCGCCCGAGCGTCGCGTCGTCGTCGCCGGTCGACTTCTTGATGTACTGCTGCGTGATCCCCGAGCCGCCGCCGACGCCGGTGAGGAACGCGCGGCCGATGCCGGTGGGGTCGAAGCCCGCGTTGTCCCAGAACGTCGGGTCCTCGGTGGCGATGATCGCGTCACGCAGCTTCGAGGGCACCTTGTCGTAGGGCACGAAGGAGCGGTCGCCGTCGGCGGGCAAGACCTTGAGCAGCTCGCTGCCGTCGGAGTACTTCAGCACCACGGTCTTGTCGAGCGAGGCGAGCACGTCCTGCGGGCTGCGGACGTCCATCAGCAGGTAGGCGATCCAGAACGCGATCAGCGGCAGGCCGACGAAGACGCCGAAGCAGCAGTACGCGATGCGCCGGATCTTGCGCCACCGGCGACGACGACGGGCACGGGGATCGTCGGGCTGCTCGTTCGTGGCACTGCTGGTGGCTCCATCCGTCTCGGCATCCGTGTCGGGTAGCACGATGGGACGACGGCCGGACGGGTGAAAAGGTTGTGCGGTTCGGTGAGAAATTCACCGCGGGTCACGACAGGAACGCCCGCAGCAGCGAAGCCGTGCCCTCGATGTGCTCGGCCATCGCGTGGCGCGCGGCCACGGGATCGCCGGCGAGGATGGCGTCGACGATCGTCTCGTGCTGCGCGTTGGAGTGCTCCAGGTTGGGCTCGAGCAGGGGGATGCGGTCGAGCAGCTGGTTCACGCGCATGCGGGCGTCGGCCATCGCGGTGGTGAGCGAGCTCGACGCCGTGACCTCGGCGATCGCGAGGTGCAGGCGGGAGTCCTTGCGCCGGTAGTCGACGAGGTCGGCGGCCGCGGCCTCGGCGAGCGTGGTCTTGAGGTGCTGCCGGTCGGCCGGGCTGAGCGTCCGTGCGGCGGCAGCCTCGGCGGCGCCGGTCTCGAGCACGTGGCGCAGGCACAGCGTGTCTTCGAAGGCGGCCGTGTCGATTTCCCGCGTGTTGCTCTGCGCCGGCGCGGGCAGGTTCTCGTTGACGAATGTGCCGCCGTAACGCCCTCGTCGTGACTCCACGTAACCCGCGTCGGCCAGCGCGCGGATGGCTTCCCTGAGCGTCACCCGGCTCACGCCGAGCCGCTCGGCCAGCTCGCGCTCCGACGGCAGCCGCTCCCCCGCGTCGACCACGCCCAGGCGGATGGCCTGCAGCAGGCGCTCGACGGTTTCCTCGAACGCGTTGCCCGCGCGCACCGGCCGGAACAGCGCCTCGTTCGCGCTAGCCACCGACGTCTCCACGACGGCGAGTCTAAGCCCGGTCAATCGCAGAGCCCTCTTTGCAAAGGATTCTCTGCGGTGTAGTTTGTGGTTCATGAGCTCCGCCGACCGCACCGAACGGATCCTCGACGCACGCACCCTGCGCGCGCTCGCCCACCCGCTGCGGATGCAGTTGCTCGACCTGCTGGAACAGGACGGCCCGGCCACGGCCACCGGCCTGGGCAAACGCGTCGGCGAGAGCTCCGGCACCACGTCCTGGCACCTGCGCCGGCTCGCCGACGCCGGTCTCGTCGCGGAGGACCCCGACCGGGGCTCGAAGCGCGAACGCTGGTGGAAGGCCGCGCAGGACTACACCACCATCCGCACCGGCGACTTCGTCCGCGACCCGGAGCTGGCGGGTCCGATCTCGACCGTCCTGCACCAGCTCGTCGAAAAGCGCTACCAGGAGGAGGCGCAGTTCGTCGCCGAACTCCCGCGGTGGCACGACCGGTGGGCGGAAAAGGCCACCCTGACCAGCGAACACCTCTCCCTGACCCCCGACGAGACCCGCCGGATGACCGACGAGATCACCGCCGTGGTCGACCGCTACCGCCGCCGGAGCCGACCGGGCGACGACGCCGTCGTCACCCACTGGGCCGCCTTCCCGCGCACCGCCCGCCCCGAAGAACCGACCGACGCCCTGGGGACGCCATGATTCCGCACCACTTCACGGAGCACTTCGTCGCCGCGCGCCAGTCCGAACTCCGCGCGGTGTCTCGCCACGGCGTCGCCGCCTGGCCCCGGCACCGCACGCGCCCCACGGCCACAGCCCGCCAGCGCCTCGGCTGGCTCCTGGTCCACGCGGGCTTGCGGTTGGTGACCGACCGGGGTCAACGACCGCGGATCACTTAGCCGGCTTGAGGATTGTTCGGGCTTCGGTCTACTGAGGACTGCCGGGTCCCCGGTTCCGGCATCCGTCCGCCGAGGACACCGTCCGCCTTGCGCCCGGCTTAGGGCTTCTCCCCAGCCGCCGCCTCTCTGCGCGGCGGGTCCATTCGCCCAGCGAACTTCCCGGCCGCAACCCACCCACCCGTGCTCAGCGCGACAACCAAGTCTCGACGGAACTGTTCGTCTGGCGAAGGCCCGTACGCGCCGAACCCACCGCGTCCCACCGCCCGCGCCGGCGCGGCGGTCCATTCGCCCGGCGAAGGTCCCCGCCGCACAACCCATTCCACACCACCGGCGACCAGCCTGGCGCAACGGGAACCTTCCCAGCGAAAGGCGCGCCAACACCTGCCGCCACGCACCACTCGCCAACATGCCCCGCGCCGATCCCGGGTGATCTCTTCGCCCAGCGAAGAGACCCATCCCACCTTTTCACCGGTCCAGTCACACCCAGACCGAGTGCCGCGTGCAACAAACCAGCACCGCGGGGCCGTTCACCCAACGAAGGGCGCGTGAGCGCTGGACCCACCGCGCACCACCGCACACGCCAGCGCGGTGGGACCGTTCGCCCAGCGAAGATCCCGGCCGCACCCCACCCACCCATGCTCAACCACAACCAAGTCTCGGCGGAACCGTTCGCCTGGCGAAGGGCAGGTACGCGCGGCGCCACCGCGCACGCCAGGGCGGCGGGGCCGTTCGCCCAGCGAACAGCAGCCCGCCCGCACCAACCGAGAGAGCCATGGAGATCGCGATCAACAACCTGGCGATCGCCGCGGGAACGTTCGCGCGGAGAACGTCGCGCAAGCACCCGCTGCCCACCGCCACCAAGGTACTGCACTGATGCCGCGGGCCCGGCGAAAGAGTCACCGGCGCGAAGGGCGAGATGCCACCGAGTCAGACGCAACACCCGGCCAGTGAGCTGAAAAGCAAGGGCGGAAAAGCAAGGTGGGACCGTTCGCCCTCCGAACGGCCCCACCCAACCCACACAAAGCGAGCGCCTCAGCACTCGATGACGTTCACCGCCAGCCCACCACGCGCCGTTTCCTTGTACTTGACCGACATATCGGCCCCGGTCTCGCGCATGGTCTTGATCGCCTTGTCTAGCGTCACCACATGGCTGCCGTCTCCGCGCATGGCCATCCGCGCGGCGTGGATTGCCTTCGAAGCCCCCACGGCGTTGCGCTCGATGCAAGGGATCTGCACCAGACCACCAACCGGGTCGCAAGTAAGACCCAGATGGTGCTCGACGCCGATCTCCGCCGCGTTCTCCACCTGGGCCGGCGAGCCGCCCAGCACCTCGGTCAACCCGGCCGCCGCCATGGCCGAGGCCGAACCGACCTCACCCTGGCAACCGACCTCGGCACCCGAGATCGAGCCCGTCTGCTTCAAGATCGAGCCCAAAGCGCCGGCCGTCAAAAGAAAGGTCACGATGCCGTCGTCCGAAGAGCCGCGGATGAACCGCTGGTAGTAGTGCAGCACCGCTGGGATGATCCCCGCGGCACCGTTCGTCGGAGCCGTGACCACGCGGCCGCCGGCGGCGTTCTCCTCGTTGACCGCCAGCGCGTACAGGCTGACCCAGTCCATGGCGTACAACGGATCTCCGACGCCGTCCTCGGCGATCAGCTTGTCGTGCAACGCCTTGGCGCGCCGCGGGACCTTCAGACCGCCCGGGAGCACGCCCTCGTGCGTGATGCCCGCCGAAACGCACGCGGCCATCACGTCCCAGATTTCCAGCAGCCCGGCCCGAACCTCGGCAGCCGAACGCCACGAAAGCTCGTTCGCCAGCATGATCTCGCTGATCGGCAGCCCCGTCGCCGCGCAGTGCGCGAGCAGGTCGGCGCCCGTGCGGAACGGGTACGGCACCGGCGTCGAGTCCTCGACGAACACCGCGTCGGTCTCGTACGACTCGTCGCGCACGAAGCCGCCGCCCACGGAGTAGTACGTCCGCGCCCGCAGCTCCGAAGCACCGGCGAAGGCCCGGAACACCATCCCGTTCGGGTGCGCCGGCAGCGACTTGCGCCGGTGCATCTTCAAGTCGCCATCCTCGTCGAACGCGATCTCCCGGACGCCACCCAGCAGCAACCGCCCCGAAGCACGCATATCGGCGACCCGCTCAGGCACCGTCTCCGTGTCGACCGACTCGGGACGCTCCCCCGACAGCCCCAGCAGCACGGCTTTGTCGCTGCCGTGCCCGAACCCGGTCGCGCCGAGCGAGCCGAACAGCTCGGCCTGCACCCGCGTCACGCGGTCCAGCAGACCCTCGTCGACGAGACCGTCCACAAAGGTCCGCGCGGCCCGCATCGGGCCGACCGTGTGGGAGCTCGACGGCCCGATGCCGATCGAGAACAGATCGAAGACGCTGATCGCCATTGACCCGCCCCTTCCCTCTAGTGTCTGGCCAGCAGTGAGCTGGCTTCCTGTGCGGCGGGGCCCTGCTCGGCCAGGTGCGCCAGGTTCTCCGGCAGCTCCTCACCGCGGTGGGCCTTGGTCTGCGC
>NZ_JBFAAJ010000009.1:0-253402 GCF_040639695.1 Amycolatopsis sp. NPDC023774 | reverse complement strand
CCGCAGGCCATGGTCAGGCCGACCAGCGCGAAAGCCGGGAGAAGGGCGAGCGCCTTCATCTGGTGTCCACGAGCCACTTCGACACTCCTCGTAGTCTCAACGGGAAAACATGAAAACGCTGGTGAACTCGGTGGAGAAACGCGAGGCCGGTACCCGCATGACGTCACCAGGGACCGCCTCCCCCGCGCGGGGGAGGCGTACACACCAGGTGCCCAGCGTCGACACACGTCGCGTGACTGTTCGGCGCCTGTCGCTCGACGCGGCCGGGGCCGCCGGAGTCTTCACGTACAAAACGGTCGAGCAGGGGGCCGCCACCAGCATCGTCGCGGCCGTCGCCCCCCGAGTTCGCTCACTCCGGAGGCCATTACCTCGACGATGCACAAGAGGCCTACACCGTGCCGAACGACGCCGACCTCGCGCAGCACCCGCACGGTGTCAAGGAATGGGCACTCGATCCCGCCTCTGCCAAGCGCCTGTGGACCGTCTCGACCGACCTGCTCCGCGTCTGACCTATCGACGCCGGGTCTATCTGACTGGGCCCTCCGGGGAAAGCCGGACCTCGGGCGAGAAGTAGAAGACCACAATTCCGTAGAACACCCATTCGACTCTGTGCACTCGATCCGTAGGTCAGAGAGTTGGACCCATGCCACATAGACCGCCCAGACGGAGCAGTCTTACCGACGGGCCGGACAGCCGAGGGAGCGCGGTCTTCGACGCCATGTTCGCACCGCTCGTGCTCGTCGTGCCCATCTTGATCGTCGCGGGCGTGTTCGACGAGTGGTCACACCTCGCCGGCACCTACGGCCGCTGGGCGATGTTGGTCGTGGACGCCGTATGGGGCGCGGCCATGTTGTGGCGCCGGCTGCGCCGGATCCACAGGAGCGAGCACCAGGAGTCCGCCGAGGAGGGCATCGAGTCTTCCCCCGTGCCGGCCGGCGGCCACCAGTGAACGTCCGCGGACCTCACGGCTATGGGCATATTTGGGTCGTTCTCGGCCTGTGCGGGTTCGGTGGCGTGCTGGTCTGGGCCGGATGGGCGGCACTGACTCAGCTGCTCACCGGAGGCTCGTAAGACACGAGAAGGCTGCCCATGGCTCAACCCGGACGACGACGACATCGGGGCGCAGTGGGGAGAACTGAGATAACACGGCCGTAACACCTTGCTGTGACGCGTAACCCTGAGGGTGCGTGCTCCGACATGCCTGAGGCTTGCGGTCTCCACCACGAGAAAACTCCATACCGAAAGTAGAACGAAACCGTGAATCAGCCTCACCCGCAGCAGTCCTACCCTGAGCAGACTGCGCCCGCGCCGACTGCCCCGAAGAACGGGCTCGGCACCACCGGATTCGTGCTCGGGCTGATCGGCTTGATCTTCTCCTTCATCCCGATCATCGGACTGATCGCCTGGCCCCTGGTCATCCTCGGCATCATCTTCGCCGCGGTCGGGCTCGGCCGGATCCGCAAGCACCGCGCCACGAACAAGGGCCTCACCATCACCGGCTTGGTCCTGTCCGTGATCGGCCTGATCATCTGCATCATCTGGACCGCCACCGCCACCAAAGCCGTCAGCGACCTGAACACCGAGGCCAACCGCAGCGTCACGATCCACTACGAGGTCAGCGGCACCGCGAAGGACGCCACGATCACGTACTCGACGATGTCCGGCAGTGACTTGTCCACCAATCAGGAACAGGCCAAGCTGCCGTGGTCGAAGGACGTCACCGCCCAGGGGCTGGTGAAGGGCGGCACTCTCACCGTCACGACGGGTGCCGGTGGCGGGAAGGCGACCTGCAAGGTGGTTGTCGACGGCAAGGAGTCGAAGACCGCGACCGCGTCCGGCCAGTTCGCCACCGCGTCCTGCGACGGCTTCTGATCAGAGTGGGCCGCGCATCTGTGATCGCCGCCGCGCTGTCAGCAGCTGTTGGGCCTACCGCGGCTGCGTGCGGATCCGGCACGCCTACCACCCCCGCCCCGCCGGCGCCCGTGTCATCGAGCTACAAGTCGGCGTTCACCGACACTGGCTCGGATGGCCCGTTGTTCGACTTGAAGGGCGCGCTCTCGCTGCTGGTCCCGAAGGGCTCCACAGCCCTGAAGAGTGGGGAGATCTGCCAGGGCACTGCGGTGTATGCCGACGCGAAGCTCGGGACCTTGGTCCAGGTGTACAACCCGTCCGGGAGGTCGATCGCTTCAGGTGTGCTGGGTCAGGGCCAGTTTGTCGAAAACGAGCTGGGGGCCGCGTGCAGGTTCGACTTCACGATCCGGGGCGTGCCCGATGGTCTCCCGACCTACGGAGTCGAGGTCGGGTCTCATGGCGTGCATTCGGTCTCCTCGACGGAGGCGCACTCGTGGGTCGCGATCGCTGACGCCAGCTTCTGAGCGGACGCCCGCACACAAAGAAACCCCCGCCGCTCAACCCGGGTGACGACAGCACCGGGGAGCGGCGGGGGGCTTCTGTGGGGACCGGCGGAAGGGAAGGGCCGGTCCGGCTTGCGGGGATGCTTGCTCACAGTGGCAGGGGTGGGATGTAATGCCACCCCACCTCCGCCCGACCCTTGTCTGTTCAGGCCAACGGAGGAGAAAGAGAAGTAACGATCGCCTGGCAACTCCCGTCTGATCCGTTGATCAGCCCGAAGGGAACGACATTGGGATGGGCATGAACCGGACGGCCATCGCTGCGACAAGCGGCGCGCTTGGCGTGGTGGCGTTGATCGGCGCGTTCGCTGGCGGCTACTTCGTGGGCCGCGATACCAATCAACCAGCAGCCGAACCCACCACGACAGCCGGTGCGCCGCCGGTTGTGATCTATACCTGCACGCATGATGCCGTTTCGGCGCCCTCGTCGTACGTGCTGACTTGTGCTGACTTCGGGGTCCAGTTGCAGGGACTGCGGTGGTCGGGTTGGGGATCACCGACTGCGCACGGTGCCGGCGATTTGTCGCAGAATGACTGCACCCCGGACTGCACCCAAGGCCATTTCGTCCAATTCCCGGCGTCGGTCACCGTGTCCGGTCTGAAAGGACACGCCTACACGTGGCTGTCCGTCAAGGCACCTCAGGCGCCGGGCGGACCGTACGACTTCACTCTCACGTCGAATGGCCCGTCCTAATCGCCGGCGGCCACGACCGCGGGCCACGCCACCACCGAGCATGGCGACGACCCCCATTGGCTGACGATCGGAAGCTGATCAGGGGCGCCGTGTCGGCGAGCCTCAGCCGGTCGTTGGCGGGTTTGCGGAGTTGCGGACGGCGTACACGAAGACGGCCCAGAGGAACACGGTCAGGAGCTGCCACCAACCGGTGGCGCCCGCCGTGTCGATGACGTTCACGACGGCCGTGAGGCCCGTCATGATCAAGACGAGCTTGGTCACGGGAGCGCCGGGGACGTTGGGCGCGGCGAACACCGAGGCGGCGCTGGCGACGGCGATGACGATGGCGACGTTCACCCACTCCGGGGTGGAGATCGTCTGGTCGCCGGTCAGGGCGGCGAGGATCGCCGAGACTCCGGCGGCGAGGACGGCGGCGGCTTTGGCGTACTGCATGGCGCCGGTCACCGGAAGCTCAGACTGGCGGTGCGCTCCGGGTGGTCCGGGGCGTAGGTGTAGATGATGTTGGTGGGTCCCGGCGCGACGTCGATCTTCCATGGGCGGAGTCGGTCGACGCGGAAGTCCTTTTCCTTAGGACCACTTGTAGTCGAAGTCCGTACCGGGTGGCAGGCCGTCACCGGCTTGCCAGATGCCGTGCACGATCATGCTGTCCATCGACAGCGACCGGTGGTCCCCAGGATCGAGCTTCATGCTGGTCTCCTCGTCGTCGATGAGGGTCGAGATGGACGTCTGCGCGGCGGGGCGCCGGTCAGTAGGAGCCGGAGAGGCTGCCGGTGTAGCTGAGATCAACCGATCCGACGGTTCCGGCGGCGCAGCCGTTGCTGGTGAACTGGTGCAGGTCGACGCGGCCGGCGTAGTGCATGACCTGGTTGCGCTGCCCGGTGTTCACGCCGTACTCGGCGGCCCATGTGACGTCCCAGTCGAAGGGCCAGCTGTCGGGCTTGAGACTCGCGAGCCACGACGTGGACGCGTAGAGCCGGCCGAGCCGGACCAGCGGTTGTCGTATTTATCCGGGCAGCACCGAACCCCGTACCGCGGCGGAGGCGCGTGTACGGGGTTCGGCGGAGCGGCTCACTCGGTCGGTCGGCGGGAGAGTGAGCATCTCTTTTCCGCGGTGGCGGAGAGTTTCTTTCAGGCGGCCAGTTCCCGTGCGGTCGGTCTGGTGTCCGGTGGGGGATAGCGCAGCGTTTCCCGGTCACGCCCGGCCAGATCGCAGCCGGGGCGCCAGGTACCCACGTGCGTCCACTGCCGGCCCCACCAGTGACTGATGAGGACTGTGGACCGGAAGCAGACCGGGCACGGCTGGCGAAGGGAGTTGATCGCCATCGGGAGGGGCCTCCGTGTCGGTTTCGCTTCGTACCCCTGAAGTGTCGCTTCTTACTGGCCGTCCGCACATCGGGAGTCCTACGGAGAAACTACGTACGCAGCGAGGTGGGCCGTCCAGCCCAGCGACACCGCTGCAATGGCGTCGTCGACGTCCACCACCGAGAGGTCTCCGATTCCCGAGTCCACCGCCAGTGACCCCCCTGTGCAGTCGGGACCGGTCCATACGGTCACGGCGACACGCACCCGGATCGACGACGCCTGCCCCGGCGCCAAGGCGTTGCCGGCAGTGCAATCGGGACAGCGACTCGTTGTCGCCACTGAAATCCTTATGTCGAACAGTTCGGCGGTGTTCTCGCTCCCATCACGCGTTGTGACGCTGACGTTCGGACCCGTCCTTGCCGCCGTCCGGACGCAGACCGAATTAGACGTCGGCGCGCAACTGTTGCTCGCACCGCCTTCATGACGAGCCGCTGTTGCTGCTGATGGGCGCCTCGATGAGGTCTCGCGCGACGACGATTCCTTCCTTCACGATGTAGCACTCGACGACATGGTCGCCTCGGAACTTGGTCCGCTCGTGCTCGCGTTGGGACGGTTCGACTGGATGATCTGTCCACGGATCTCGTTGCGGTGTTCGGCTTCGTCACCGCGGTTGAGCACCTTCCACCCCACCTCGTAGAGCTGCTCGACGCTGCATTCAGTGACGGTGAAATCGAGGTCCTTGTCCGCTCGGAGCCGGCTCCCTCGTTGATCATCTTCCGCAGCGAGGCGGGCCGCCATCTGTTCTGTCTGACCTCGCAGGCGATCGTGGGCGAGTGGCGGATGTCGACGGGGACAGCACTTCGATGAACTCTTCGGTGTCGTCGAACGAGTTTCTTCACCTCAAGCTGCGAAAAGTGGCTTTGGGGCCGTGTGGCCGGGACCACGGAACAGAGCACAACGCTCCTCGACGTCGGGGGCGGCGCACGAAGGTGAGGTGACTTCTGCTCAGCTCGGGCCCACGTCCGCGCGCTGCAGGGAGAACTCGGCCAGAACGGCGGTGCCCGCGCCAGGCGCGGTCCGCACCCAGAGCCGGCCGCCGAGCGCTTCCACCCGATCTTTGAGCCCGACCAAGCCGGATCCGCCGGCGAAGTCGGCGCCGCCACGGCCGTCGTCGCGTACCCGGACCCGCAGCACGCCGCGGCCAGCGCCGACGATCTCGACCTCGACGTGGACAGTCGATGCGTGCGCGTGCTTGGCCACGTTGGTCAGCGCCTCGGACACGACGTAGTAGGCGGCGATCTCGACCGGCTCCGGCAAGCGCCGGTCGACCTGCACGGCCAGCTCGACCGGGACCGCGGAACGGCGGGCGAGTGCCTTGAGCGCCGGGCGCAAGCCGCCCGCGGCGAGGACCGATGGGTGGATACCGCGGGCGAAGTCGCGCAGCTCGTCCAGGGCAGTGACGGCTTCGGCCTCCAGAGCCTCCAGCTCTTCCCTCAGCTCGCCGGACTCGGGCGGTACGACCGCTCGGGCGGTCCGCGCCCGCATGGCGAGTGTGACCAGACGTTGCTGGGCGCCATCATGCAGGTCCCGCTCGATCCGCCGACGGGCCTGGTCGGCCGCGGTGGCGATTCGCGCGCGCGAGGCGATGAGGTCGGAGTAGAGCTGGGCATTGTCGAGGGAGACGGCGAGCTGCGCGGCGATGAGCCTGACGGCGTCGAGCCGTTCCGTGGCGAACGCGGCGCGCATGAGGCGGTTCTCCAGCACCAGCACCGTCCGCAGCGCGCCGCGGCCGGGGATGGGCATGGCCAGCAATGAACAGGCATCCAGGCCGGCGATGTACGGGTCACGGGCGAAGCGGTCGTCGCGGGTGGCGTCGTCAACGATCAGGGTCTCAGCCGTCCGCTGGACGTAGCGCACCGCCGACATCGGCAGGTCGCGTTCCTGCGGGCCGCCCGCCGTGGCGGTGTCCGTGGTGCGGTTCGGTGTGGGCAGCAGCCAGTCGTGGCGGTGCTCGTCCCACAACAGCAGGTGCACGCTGGTGGCGCCAGTCATCGCACTGAGCACCTCGACGACGCGGGTGTGCAAGCGCTCGATGTCGGTCTCCGAGCTGAGCGCCTGCGACGCGGCGAGGATGCCGAGCAGGTCGAGCGTGCCGGTCGTGACCGTCGAGGTGAGCCGGAGATCATCGGCACGCCGGTCACCGCCGGGCTCGCTGGTGGTGAGTGCTCCCAGCCGTGAGGTCGGGTAGGCCCAGTCCAGCTGAGCGACCTTGGCAGTCGCGCCCCATGCGGCGTAGTACTGCCGCGCGCGAGCGAGCAGGTCGCGACCGGCCTGCTCCAACCCGTGTGCGAGGTAGAAGCGGGCGGTGCGTTCGGTGATGAGGGCCCGGTGCCACGGGCGCTGCCGGCCAGCGGCCTCGCGCCGGGCGGTGTCGAAGGCGAGGGCTCCGGCGCGGAAGTCGCCGAGCGCCCAGGCCCGCTCCGCCTCCAGCAACCGCTGCAGGTGCCGGAAGTTGTCCGGCGCGTCCGCAGCGCGGGCGGCCAGCCAGCTCGTCACCTCGTCCAGTTCGGACAGCAGACCGGCGCGCTCGTCGCCGTGGCCGGCCCGGGCCTGCTCTGCGAGGGCCAGCCCGCGCAGCAGGCGGGCCACGGCGGAGGGGTAGAGGCCAGATACAGCCCGTAGCAGCGTCATAGCCGCCGCGGCGTGCCGCTCCAGGCCGTCCGGATCACCGAAGACCGCGGCGACGAGCGCGTGGCTGAGATGTGCGTGGAAAAGCGGCATCGGGTTGTTGGCGAACCTGTCGGTGGGGACCGCCGTGCCGGTTGTGGCGACGCTTTCGCCGCGCAGTACACCGGCCAGCCACAGGTAGCTGTCGAGCCACCGGCCGGTCTGCTCATTGCCGGTACGCCGCACGAAGGCCAGACCCGCCTTCACCTCGGCGACGAGGACGTCCAGTGACGGCGCGCAGTCCAGCAGGTAATGCGCGGTCGGGTGGTAGGTGTAGCCGGCGTTGGCCAGGTCGCCCCCCGCGATCAGCCCCTCGCGGGCCCGCCTCGCGGCTTGGACACCGTTCTCGATCGGCTCGAACCAGCAGCTCAGCAGAGCGAACCGGCGGCGGGCTTCGGAGGTGCCGGGCTCGTAGCCGCGGGCCTCGCCCAAGGCCAGGACCCGGCGCACCGCCCGGTACCCGGCGGCGTGGTGGCCGCGCCGCGCCACCTCGGCGACGGCGGCGGCGCTGACAGGTCCGATGAGGGTAGGGCCGGGGCCGCGCTCAAGCCAGATCCGCAGCGATTCCAGGCCCAGCCAGGCGCCCGTGGCGTCGCCGCCGGCGAAGTAGGCCGCCGGCTGAACTGTGTCGATCAGACGGGTCGTGGCCAGCAGTGTGGGCTCGGTGAGGTCGGGCCGAACCAGATCATCGGCAGGGTCGGTGCGGTCCAGCCACCGGTACAGGCGGTCGAACTGGTGGTCGAGCTCGGCGGCGAGCTGGTCCGGCACCGGCACGGTGATGCCCAGCCCCCGCAGCACGTCGATGCCGAGTCCGATCGCGTCCGCAAATCGGTTCCGGTGGGTCAGGCTGCTCACCTGTACCGCCGTCGCGGCCGCGCGGTCCAACGCGGTGGGGCCCAGCCCTTCGATCGTGCGGTACTCCTCGTCCGCTTCATCCAGGCGGCCCAGGCCGTAGAGGGCGGCGTGGCGGCTGGTGTGCACCGCGATCAGCGTGGCGGTCTCACCCGGGTCGGTCAGCCGCAGCGCGGCGGTCAGCAGCACTTTCACCAGCGCGTGGTCCCCGACCAACGTGGCCTGGTCGGCGGCGTGCCGCAGCAGCCCCACCACCCGACGCCGCTCGCCGGCATCCTCGATCGCGTCGATGACCGGCAGGTACTGTTCGGCGGCGCCCGCATACAACTGCGGCACCCCGGCCAGCCGCCGGGCCGTGGCCAGCTGCAGGGTGCGTCGCCGCCCCGGATCGAGCCCGCGCAGAATCTCCTCGCGGAGCCGATCGTGGCGGAATCGCACCGCCTCGTGGGCGCCGGGCTCCATGACGAGAAGGCCTTCGGCGAGGGCGGGCGCCAGCCTCGATTGCACCTCGGCCGCTGGGTCACCGGTCGCAGTCTGCAGCAGGCTCAGCTCGGCGCGGCCGCCCAGACCAGCCATCGCCTCCACCAGCTGCCAGGACGGCGGCGGTACGGTCTCGATGCGTGCCGCTAGCAGCTCGCCGACCTTTGACCGGCCCAGATGTGCGCGCACCGTCGCCGCGTCCCACCGCCAACCCGTGGCGGTCGTGGTGAGCACGCCGTCGCGGCGCAGCGCGTTGAGCACCTCCACGGTCTCGTACGGGTTGCCAGCGGTGTACGGCCTGATCACCTCGGCCAAACCGGCCGCCACAGCCGGGGCCGCGTGCAGCATTTCGGCGACCATGGTGACAAGGCTCGGGACGGGCAGGTTGTCCAGTCGCAGGTGCCGCGCTCCGGCCTGGTCACGCCATCGGGACAGCGGCGCTGCCAGCGGATGCGCCGCGTCCACGGCCTCGTCGCGGTAGGCGCCCACGAGCAGCAGACCCCTGATCGGTTCCTCGTCGAGCATCATGTCGACAAGACCGAGCGCGGCGGGGCCGGCCCACTGCAGGTCGTCGAGGAACAGCACCACCGGGCGTTCCCGTGACGCGACCGCCCGCAGCGCCTGCACGCCGGTCCGCTGCGCCCGGTTCTGCGCGGTCAGCGGATCCCCGGGATCGGGCGGCACCGCCAGCAGCGCGGCGAACTCCGGCACCACCGCGGTCAGGAGCCCGACGTTCGGGCCGAGCGCGGCCAGAATCCGTGCGCGAACCTTGGTCAGCTCGGCCTCCGGCTCGGCCAGCAACAGCCGGCCCAGCGCCCGAAACGCCTGGTGGACCCCATTGAACTCCAGGTCGCGCCGGTACTCGTCGAACTTGCCGGCCACGAACCAACCGCCCCGGCCGGCCACCAGCGGCCGCAGCTCGTCGACCAGCGCGGTCTTGCCCACCCCGGCTGTCCCGCCGACCAGCACCGCCCGGCACCGGCCCGCCTGCGCGTCCTCGAAACCCGCCTGCAGGGTCGCCACTTCGTCGTCGCGGCTCACCAGCCGCGGCGGCAGCAGCCGCAGCGGAACATCGTGCTCGCCGACGCGGACGGACACGGCCGCCGGACCCACCTGACCCTCCCGCACCCGCTCCAGATCGTGACCCACACCGTCGGCGGTCTGATAGCGGTGGTCCGGTTCCTTCTGCAGCAGATGCAGGATGATCTCCGACAGCGGCCCCGGTACCGCCGGGTTCACCTTCGCCGGCGGCGCCGGCACCCGCGCCAGGTGATCGTGGGTGAGGCGCAGCGGGTCCCCGGTACCGAACGGCGGCTCCCCCGTGGCCAGCTCGTACAGCGTCGCGCCCAGCGCGTAAAGGTCGGCCCGCTGGTCCACCGACCGGCCGGTGCGCCCGGTCTGCTCCGGCGCCAGATAGGCCAACGTCCCCACGATCTGCGTGTGGTGGGTGAACTCCGGGCGGATCTCGGCGAACGAGGTCGCCAACGCGAAATCGACCAGGCACGGGACACCGTCGCCGGAGACCACGATGTTGGCGGGGGTGATGTCACGGTGCATCACACCCCGTCGGTGCATCCCCGACACTGCCCTGGCCAACCCCACCCCCAGCCCGATCAAGACATCCACCGGCAGCGGCTTGGCCAGCCCCGCCAGGCTGGTGCCACCAACATCCGCCAGCACGATGCTCCCCGGGTATCGGGGCGCCTCCAGCTGCGCCACCCCCGCGACGCCGCGCAGCCGCTCCAGCATCGCCGTTTCGTGCCGCAGCCGGCGCTCGGCGTCCGGCCCCAGCGGCTCCTTCCGGATGACCGTGCGCCCAGTCAAGAACAGCCGACTCACGCGTGTGCGGTCGCTCTCGTGCAGTACCTCGGCAGGCGGATCTCGGCCCGGCAGCACTCCGTTTGCCCCCATCCGATACCTCCACGCACGGACCGGATTCCACTCACACCGTGCCTACACCTGTTCGAGGGCGAAGGCGACTATTCGTGCTGCAGTTCGACTTCACTCGTAGTAGCCGCACCCTCGAGCAGGTGGGCACCACCCTCGACGGCGCTGCCCCGCACGTGGACCGGATACGAGCGCTCGAGCTCCGAACCCAGGGCACGAACATCCTGCCTCGATTATCGCCATGACGCACCTCCCACCCCGGGACGAAGGCTGCCACGTCGCACGCAGCGCGCGGGATGCCGGTTGCCCAGGGTTATGCTCTCACCAGGCTGCCCTCTATGAGCAGATGCAGCCAGTCGCCCGCGCACTCCGATGTGGTCCTCGTGATTTCCTCCTCGCGGCCGACGCCGTGATCCTACCTGTTGCGCTGGGCAGACTTTCGGGGAAAGGAAGTGGCATACAACTGCCCGTTTCCTTTATCTACAGCGCCTCAGCCTTTGTCGACAATTCGCGCCCAACATCGACATGAGCCCGAGAAGGATACATTGAAATCAGCTCGTGAATTACCTTACTCGCGAAAGATTTGATGGCAGACCGAAAACCAACAACAGGACAACGAATTATCTCATCATTGAAACTAGCCCTCACCACAACCGACTCACCTCTTCGGCGAAACCACAAACTTTTGTCCGCCTCAGTAAATCCATACCGCGCGTCGACATCGTTGTCCGCCGCCAAGACTTCGTAGAGCCGCACCATCGAAATCGCGAAATGAAGGACAGGAACCACGCGAGTTCAGTCTCCCAGGAAGAGCCGCTTCCGCGCATTCCCACGGAGCTCGGAAAGTAGTGCCACAGGAGCTCACCACAGGTCGCCTTCGCTACGTCGGCGTATACTCCCATCCTGTTTGGCAATCTTCTAGATGATAGAAAATCTCCATTAGTCACCTCGGGTACATGCTACGGAAACTTCCTTCTGGGTCCAAGCAGGCGCGAATTCTAGTCTCACCCTTCTCGCCAATAGCTCTTCCCGGTCCGAAATCGAAGTAAGCCGACCCCGCGACGCCTTTGGCCCCGTTCGATGCTGCCGGTTCCTTCTCGGCATTCGGGAAGGCGTGCGGCGGGTGCGCGGCTTCACCGAATTAGGCTCATGGACGTCAGCGATCAGCTCAGGTCGCGTTTGCGGGGCCGCCCGCCGCCGGCGCCGCGCCCGGGTCGTCCGCGTTCCCAGATTTCGATCTCGGGACGGCGGCTGCGGGCCCAGCCCGGTGTGCGCCCGACCATCACGTCCGGCTCAGGGAACGGGTGGTCGGCGGCGTAGCGTTTGCGCCAGGTGGAGACGACGCGGTGGTCGTGGCCGAACCAGGTGCCAATTTCGACCATGTCGGCGTAGCGGAGCGTCTCCCCCGGACTGCTGGGCTGCCCGTCCACCTCGGTCCGCCGGTCGGTCATACGGCGGAAGTTAGCAGCGGGCAGCACTGTTCGCAGGGATCGCCACGCGCGGTGGCTAGAGCTGGTTCAGGAAGTTGATGGCCTCGATGTCGCGGGCGATGCGGAGCACGTCGTGCCGCGCGTGGAGCGCTTCGCGCGCCCAGTTCGGCCTGGCGAAGGTGTCGCCGCAGTAGAGGACGACGGACGGGCCGAGGCCCACACCATGCTGCTCACCGCGGTCGCGGCGATGGCCAAGGCGTCGATGTCCGCGCCGAACCAGACCATGGTGGCCGGGTCGTGGCCGTGGCGGCGGATCACTTGTGCCGCGGCTCGGAGCAGGCCACCGGTGCCGACGACGGGATCGCAGAACTGCTGGCCGGGCTCGACGCGGTCGATGCCGAGCGCCGCGGCGGCCAGGGCGAGGTCTGGCGGCGTGTAGATCTGTGCGCTGCCGCGTAGCGCGGTGCGCGATTTCAGTCTGGTCAGGAGGTGGCCGAGCAGGTCGCTGTTGTGGCGCCGCTCGGTCCCGGCGGTGGACCAGGTCGGGCCGGGCGCGCAGAACCGAGCTCCACGCCCATCGGGCGCTGGACAAGAACTTCTGCGCGAATGCCCCGCGTATCTGCTTCGCCATGCTCCCGACGTCGTCCGGCCTTAACAGGCAGAGGGTCGCCGCTGCGTTCATCGGGACGTCGTGCCGGATCTCCGGGTTTCCGGCGTGCCACGCGTCGTCGATCGCACCCACCACCTGGGCTGCGTGCTCATTCTGAGGTCATCGCCGCTCCGATCAGGTACTCACCGAAACATTGCGTACTTGGTTGTCGACGTTAGAGTACCGTAAACGTGGAGAACTTAGTAGTCAAGGTTTCTGGAGGGCGCCATGCCAAGCAGCGCAATGCCAGAGTGGCGGCCACCTGCGCATCGCGAGCTGCCGGCATTGCGCGAGCACCTCGCCGATTACCTGTTGACCGAGCCGGCACTGGCGTTGACCGCCGGGGCGCTCGCTGCCGGGCGGAAGTACGTTGCGGCCCGACGGCGATTCGGTGTCTGCAGCCGCGCGGCTCCTGACCGATGAGCACCAGCGCCTGAGTCAGGCGAAGCTCTTCTACGTCACCGAGGACATCACCAAGCTGGTCCTCCACGCGGCCCGCAGCGTGAAGGACCACTGGGATGTCCGTCTGCACGATGTGCCGTCGCTGACTGGGTTCATTCACTTCGGACACCCGATGGCCGAGTACGTTCGCGACGACGGCGCCGTCGTGAGGATCGTCGCAATGTCGTGGGGACCGACGGACCTGATGAACTCGCCGGACGCCGGTCTGTGGTTGTCCTTTTGGTCGGTGACGGACTATCCGAGCGCCGAGGCGTACCTGCGGAACCTGGGCGCGGGCCGGGCAGAGGCGCCTCGATTGGCGCGGGTGCAGCACGCGGAGCTGACGTGGGACAACGAGATCTACTTGCCGTGGGGGAAGTCCGAGGCGACGTTGCACGCGAGTGGCGTCCGCCTCGCGGATCCGTCGAAGATGTCGGCTGCGAAGACGACGTTGGATTGGCTTCCCGTGGTTATCGCGGCGTGGCTGTTCTGCTTGCCGAACTCGTTCACCGAGGTGGACGAGGCCCACCTGCCCAGGTCGTTGCGGCGCCGTGCCGAACGCGCTGGCGTCGACACGTCGCCGGTGCGTGTGGTGTCCGTGAGCCGGAAGCCCCGCGCCCTCACCGTTTCTCGCAGCACGGGCGAAAGTGGACGGACCCTCGGTGTCCAGTTCCCCGTATCGCCGTTCGTGCGGTGGCAGGCGTGTGGGCCGGGCTGGCAAGACCGACGGCGCCGCATCGGCGCCGGTCGCTGGCGAGGACCGGTGGACGCGCCGGTCCGGATCGGCAAGACGGTGACTTGGTCGACACGCCCGTCGACCGTTGAAAAGAAGACTCGGCCGCGGGCTGCAGGCTGGGGTCGGCCAGTAACCGGCTCACCCAGTTCGCGTTGGCGGCGAACGCAGCCCTGCAAAGGGATCGTTCGGGGTGGTCTTCCTCGCGGCCGTTGATTGCCAGGTCCGCCGCGTTGTCGGGATCGGTGGGCTCGGACAGCGCGGCGGGCCACGAGCACCAGATCGAACAGTTCGCCCCGGCGGGGCACCGAGGGGTTGGCCGCCAAGCGCAACAGGAACGGCAGGACGATCGGCATCACGGGGCTGATGCGCAGGGTGCGGACATCACCAGCCATCCCAGCGCCCGTTCCGCTTCCTCGGCCGCGTCGGAATCGAGGAGAGCGCAGCACGACCGGGGCCCCCGGCGGGCAGCCGGGGATCGCCGACCAGACCACGTCGTCACATTCGGTCAGCGCCGGATGCGGCAAAGCCTTCTGCGCGACGTGCGGTACGCCGCTGCCAGAGTCGCGATCGCAAATAGTCCCGGATCAGCTTCCGATACAGCCCTCGTGTCGACGCGTGCAGCGTGTTCCTCGTCGCCAACCACTGCCCCACCGTCACCAACGTCCGACCAGGATCCACGTCGTCGCCAAGCCAGAACCCCCACGCACCCTCCGCCGCAGCCCGTGACACAAACCCACCGCGCTGCAAACGACGACGCCCACCATCCCGGCCAGCAGCCAGTTCGACCGTAAAATACCACCGCCCGTGGCCACGCTCACCCAGCCTCGGACAATGCAAACCTCACCGGCGACCATCAGCCGGATTGACGCACCCACACCGCTTGGACACCCGCCCACCAGGCCGCCTCGCCATAACGTCTCCCTCTACAGGGAAGTCCGCCCCAGGAAGGATGCGCGTCCCCGCATGAACGCTCCAGCCTTGAAGGCCCCAGGGAGCTGGGGAGCTGCCGTGTCGACGTGGACGGTCGATCGGCTTGTTTTAGTCACCGGCCATGAGGAAGCCCGTAGCGCCAGCGAAGCTGTTGTACACGGTGGACGCCTCAACCGGGGGTTCCGCCGGTCGGTGTGAGCGTACCGCCAATCTTGTCGGCGGACTCCTGGGCGGCAGCTTGTGCAGTAGCGGTCTTCTCGGCCGCCCAGTTGCGCACGGCGGGCGCGTAGCCGGCCGGCTTGTCGCCGGCCTTCGGGCCGGTGCTGACCAGCCACGACTGGTACTCCGGCGTGAACATGCGGTAGACGCCGGCCGGGGTGCCGCACTGACGCGTTCGAGATCGGCGCGGATCTCCGCCCGGGGTCGAGGAAGTTGCCGCGGGCCTCGACGTAACGCCGGAAGATCAGCCGGGCTTCGTCCGCGGTCCTGCCCGTTGGGGCGTGGAACCCCGCCGTGCCGAAGTTCATGGTCCCGAGCGCGAGCCGGCTGACGCGGCATGACCCCACCGCGCTCGGCCAAAAATGGACCCGCAAATCCAGAGCTGGTCACGCCGGAAGAACCAGGCCGGGAGGGCTGCGCCGCCCTCCCGGCCCGGGACTAGCTGCCCGCGGTGAACGACACCGTGAGACCGCCGAGACGGGCGATGTGCGGTCCGCTCGCCAGGTTCCGCAGGTCGAACGACAGCCGCGCCGTCCGGTCGGTGCCGAGGAACACCGTCTGCTCGCCGGCGACCGTGCCGTCGAGCCAGAGCACGCCCGTATACGAGCCGGAGCGCTCGCCGACGTTCTTCACCGCCGCCGTGATCCGCGGGTGGCCGTGGGAATCGGCCGCGAGGTCCGACACGGCGAAGCGCGGTTCGGGGCCCGGGGTGCGGTCGTGGACGAACACGTCGGAGTAGCCGTTCGTGTCCCCGGCGACGAGGTTCGTCGCTGCGCTTTCGAAGGCGACGTACTTGCCGTCGGTGCTGATCGACGGGAAGTCGCTGTATGCGTCACCCAATTCGCCGTGCGGGCCGCCGGAGATCTTCTCGGTCGTCCCGGCGTGCAGATCGCGCACGTAGACGTCGGAGAAGGCGTCGTCGCCGGCGACGAGGTTGGTGGCGAAGCTGAAGAACGCCACGAACGCGCCGTTCGCGCTGATCCGCGGGGTGGCGGAGTAAGCGTTCGCCCCGCCGGCTGCGCCCAGCGCCTGCGTCACGAGAGTGTTGGTGTGCGTCTGCCGGTCGTAGACGTACACCTGGAAACCCTCTTCGGTGCCGCTGATCGCATACGCGACCTTGCGGCCGTCGGCACTGATCGACGGCTGCGTGGCCTCGGCTCCACCGGGCGCCGGGATCATCTCCGTGGTCCCGGTGCGCCGGTCGCGCACGAACACGTCGCGGTGGGTGTTCGCGGTGCCGGGCACGAGGTTCTCCGCGCCGCTTTCGAACGCCACGAACCGGCCGTCGGCGCTGACACTCGGCTCGAGCGAATCACCGTCCGCCGACACGCCACCCGCGCCGGCCGACACCAGCTCGGTGCGGCCGCTGACGCGGTCGCGCAGGAACACGTCCTGGCGGCCGTTGGTGTCCCCGGGCACCAGGTTGGTGGCGGTGCTGAGGAACACGGCGTAGCGGTCGTCCGAGGTCATGGCCGGCTGGCTCGACGACTGGTTCGCCTGCTCCCCGCCGGTGCCGACGGAGACCCGCTCGGTCTTGCCCGTCTTGCGGTCGTGCACGAACGCGTCGGGCACACCGTTGGTGTCACCCGCCACGAGGTTCGTGGCGCCGCTGAGGAAACCGACGTACCGGCCGTCGGGGCTGACGGTGGGGCTGATGGCCCACGCGTTCGCGCCCGTGCCGTCGGAGGCCACCGACATCCGCTCGACGATCCCGGTGCGGGCGTCCCGCGCGAAGACGTCGACGTCCTCGTTGGTGTCGCCCGGCACAAGGTCAGGCGCCAGGTCGCCGAAGGCGATCACGCCGCCGTCGCCGCTGAGCGCGGGCCAGAACGCGTCCGCGTGGACCTCCTGTCCGGTCCCGGTCAACGAGACCCGCTGGGTCGCGGCCGGGCGAGGCAACGCGAAGTCCGTGCCGGCGTGGGACTTCTTGCCCGTGACACCGACTTGCCGAGGCTCGGTGGCCGAGATGCCGGGCGCGGACGCGGACACCTGGTAGGTGCCCTCGGGGACGTTCGCCACGGTGTAGCGGCCGTTGCGGTCGGACACCGCGGTGAGCTCGTCCGGGACACCGAGCACGCGGACGGTGGCGCCGGGCACCGCCGAACGCGTCGGGCCGAAAGTCACGCGGCCGGTGATCGTGCCGCGCGGGGTCGGCTGGAGCGTGATCTTCAGGTCGGCGATCGCGTCGTCCACGACAGTGGCGCTCACGTGCTGGTCGCGGTAACCGAAGCGGGACAGCGCGAGGTCGTAGCGGCCGGCCGGCAGGCGGAGCGTGAAGTGCCCCGCTGCGTCGGTCGTGGCCTTGCGGCCGGTCGAGGTGACCGTGATCGTGGTGCCGGACAGGGGCGCCCGCGTCCCGTCGGCCGTCACCGTGCCGCTGACGCCGCTGGTGAGCGACGCTTCGGCGACGGCCGCATACGCGTCGATCCGGCCCGCACCGTAGCGGGTGTTGGGAAGTGCGCCGTAGCGGTCGTCGGAGAATGCCGTGCCGTCGAGGATGTCGAGGGTTTCGTCCACGCTGAGGCCGGGGTTCGCCTGCCGCATCAGCGCGACCGTGCCCGAGACGTGCGGCGTGGCCATCGACGTGCCGCTCAGGCTGCCGTACTCGCCGCCGGGCAGGCTCGACGTCACGTCGAGACCGGGCGCGGACAGGTCGGGCACGACGTAGCTGGCGGGCCAGGACTCCGGCGCGTTCTGCCAGTCCGTTTTGTGGACGACACCGCCGCAGGAGAAATCGGGCACGTTGTCGTCGGCGTCGGTCGCGCCGACACCCACCGACTCGTAGATGTTGCCCGGACTGGCCGAGCCGCCGGGCACGCAGTCGTTGCCGATGGCGAAGGCCGGGAACGCGCCGGCGAGGTAGATGTTGCGCGCGGGCTCCACCATCTCCTCGGCGTAGCCCTCTTCGCCGAGGGACATGCTGACGACGTCGGCCGGCTTACCGGCGGGCCTGCCGTCGGCGTCGTACGGCGCGATCGCCCACTGCATGCCGGCGACGACCTGCGCGAGTGTGCCGGACCCGCCGGGGATCACGAGGCCTGCCATCAGATCCGCGCCGGGCGCGACACCGATCTGCTCGCCGGACGCGGCGCCGCCGGCGATGGTGCCGGCGACGTGGGTGCCGTGGTAGGCGCTGTCGTGCGGCGTGGAGTGCACGGGCTTGCCGTCCTCTCCGAACTCCAGCCAGCCACCGGGGTGCTCCGGATCGGCAGGGTCGTCGGTCACGAGCTTGCCCGCGAGGTCGGGGTGCTCGGCGTCGATGCCGGTGTCGAGGATCGCCACGCGCACACCCTTGCCGGTGAGCCGGCGTTCCTGCTGCACGCGGTCGGCGCCGATCTTCTGCACGCCCCACGTCGCCGTTTCGCCCGCCTGGCGAGCGGAGACCTTCTTGACCGGCGGCTCGGTCGGCGTGGTGAGGGTGAAGTTCGGGATCACGTGGTCAACCAGGGGCAGCGCGGCGACGGCGTCGAGGGTGGCCGGCGTGGCGCGCACGAGGACCATGTTCTTGAGCCAGAAGGTGTTCACGACCTGATCGCCGCGCGCGTCGACGAGGTTCACCACCGGCGCCTGCATCGCGGCGGCCGAATCGGCGAGCTGTCGGCGTGCGTCGGCGCGCGTGAGCCCGGTGCGGTCTGTGAGGACCACGGCGGCTTCGAACCGGGTGCCCGGACCCGTCCGGGCCGCGGCCATCCGGGTTCTCAGTTCCTGGGCGATCTTGGGCGAGTGGGCCGGCCCGGTGGGGGCGGCCGAAGCCGGTGCCGCGGGCAGTGCGCCCAGCGTCCCGGCGGTGACCAGCACCGCGAGGACCAGGCGTTGCCCGCGCGTCCGCAAGGCGGACAGGGACATGGGGAGACTCCTTCGCTCCGTCATCTCTGGCGGGGGAGATGTGGCGGGCGCGTCGGGGTGGGCGCCCGCCACCCGGAAAACAGTGCAGGAGTGATCAGGGGCGTGACAAGCTCGCAGGGTGGCCAGTTCCGGTCAGCTGTCGGGTTTCCGACAGCCTTCGTGGTCCGGACCAGTGGGAGGAACGACGTGCTCGAGGCGATCGGGCTCAGCGGTGACGACGAGGCGGTCTACGACGCGCTCGTCCACCGGACGCAGGCGACGGCCGCCGAACTGGCGGAAGACTGCCACCGTCCGCCGGCGAGCGTGCGCCGGGCGGTGCAGCGGCTCGTGGACCTCGGGCTGGCGACGCGCTCGTCGGGGCGCTCGCCGCGGTTCGTCGTGGTGCCACCGGACCGCGCGATCGAGGCCGTCCTGCAGGAACGCGAAGCCGCGCTGCGCGATACGCGCCGTCACATCGCGACGTTGACGGCCGCCTACCGTGCGAGCACCCGCTTCGCGCAACCGGGCGAGCTGGTGGAGGTGATCTCCGGGCGCGACGAGGTCAATGAGCGATGGGCGTGCGTGCAGCAGGAGGTCCTTGTGCAGATGCGCGGATTCGACCGCCCGCCGTATGCCGCGCCGAACGGGCACCAGGAGCCGAACCACATCGAGCTCGCGCTGCTGGAGCGGGGCGTGCGCTACCGCGTCGTATACGACAAGAGTGCGCTCGAACTCGGCGGCGTACTCGACGACATCGCGGTCGGTGTGCGCCACGGTGAGGAGGCCCGGATCGCCGGCGAGGTGCCGATGAAGCTCGCGATCGCGGACGACCGGTACGCGATGATTCCCTTGCTGCGCCCCGGGGACGTGGCGTTGACAGCTTCGTACGTGATCCACCCGTCGCCGCTGCTGGACGCGCTGATCGCGTTGTTCGAGGCGGTGTGGGCGCGGAGCGTGCCGTTCCAGTCGGGCGCTTCGGACGCGTTGCCGCCCGGCGAGGCGCAGTTGCTGATGCTGCTGGCGTCCGGGCTGACGGACAAGGCGGTCGGGCGCGCGCTGGGCTGGAGCGAGCGCACGGTGCAGCGGCACGTCACGAAGCTGATGCACCGCGTCGGCGCGCGCACGCGGTTCCAGATCGCGATGGAAGCCACGCGGCGGGGCTGGCTGTGATCACCGGCTCGAAGCCGTAGCGAGCGGCGAGCACGTTGGACGGTTTTGCCGCGCACGCCCGTGCCGCCGACGTACCGGGCGGCCGAGGAGATGGCTGACGTCATCGCCGATGGCGGGCGCGGGCAGGCTACGACGTCGACTTCCCCGAATGAGGGACCTCGCTTCGCCGTGCCTTCGGCGAGCGCGTCGCCCCAGACGTCGTTTCTTGGCCCGAGGTTCGTCCGCTGGTTGGGTGGCAGCGGGATCGCGTTGTGCTTACCCGGCTCCCGGGCGCCATACTGCCAGGATGCCGGCGCCGCGCACTTCCCGAAGCCGCTGCACTCCACCGCGGTCCGGTAGCCCGTGCTGAACTCAGCACGGAGCCGCCGGGCTCGGCGTTGCGCCAGGCTCCGGTTCCGGCCCCTCGCCGGAGTGCACTACACCAGTGCGAAACCCTTCACCAACAGGTCCTAAGCCCCAGATCAGGGGTTCGTCGGTGCCTCACCGCGTTTCAGTGCGGCAATGGTCGCCCGGATTCTCTCTTCTTCATCGTCAGCGGGTGAGCCCATGCCGGTGACCCGGTCGAGGTGGACGACCAGGAGGGCTTCAAGCCGATTCAGCCATTGGGCGTTCGATTCGCCGGGTCTCTGCTGTACCTGGTCAGCCATGCCCTCAGAGTACGGCTTCGCCGTGACCCGCGAAGCCGCTTGGAAGCCGACCTTGGCTACGAAATTAGCGCGCCTTAAGGCACGAAAGCGCACGCCCATTCCGACCGGTCCCGACCGGTGATCCGGCCACCCGATCGGCCCACCCCGACAGGCCTCAGGGGTGCGGCTTCTCGTCGATGTCCACCCGTCACTCCAGCTTTCCCAAGAACTCCGCGAACGACCGCGCCACTCGCCGCGAGACGCGGTCCTCGTCGACGTACACGACGGCGGGCTCGCCGGCCGGACCTGAGGTGGAGTAGTCGAACATCACGGTGTCGTGGCCACCTGACGGCGTCATCCCGATCACGACCCCGACGTCCGGGTACTCCCACTCCGCGACGAGGTACGCGCTGCCGAATTCGCCGTCGATGCCGTCCGGGCCGCCGATTCCCAGCAACACCTCGACCTCGAAGTGGTCCCCCGCCCATGACGTCGGGAAGGAACTCGGACACCTCCGGCGCAGGAGCGGGCCGGCGGCCAACGCGGCCAGGTAGCTGCGCGGCAGCCGCACGCCCAGCGTGTGCTCCGCCGCAGCCACCCGCGATGGCTCATCCACAGCTCGACTCCTTCACGACAGTCGGCAGAACTCAGCCCGGAAGCGCGCTTCGAGCGCGGAGCCGGACCGCGCGCCCAACAGCTCCCACACGGTGCAATCGTGGCCGACGAGCACGAACTCGCCTACGCCCCGGTCAGGCGAGTCGAGCGCCAGGTCCTCGGCACGTTCCACGGCGACGAGCGTGCAGTCGACAGTCTGGCCGATGCCACGCGCGAATTCGAGGGAGGTTTCCCTTCTCCTCTCCCTCTCCTTCCTTCCCGCCTTCTGCACCTGGCCAGCCACAACGTGGCGAATGCACCGGGTGCTGATCCGCGTCGACGAGCTACGGCAGTCGTTCGCGGAGATCGGCAAGCGCGCTGCCGGCGCCGACGTAGCTGGGAAGCCCTGATCGAGGCCAAAACCCCGCGTCCAGACCGCGAGAGGTATGCCGCTGTGACTGCGCGGTCGGTCGGCGTTGTCGTCACGAATTTCCGCCCCACCTGGGTGACTAGACGCCACAATGCTCCTGTGGCACCCGAGCTCCCACTGCCCATCGACAGCATCGACAGCGCTGCCGAGGCGTTGCTCGCCAAGATCGACGCACGGCGATGGTCCGTCAGCGATCCGGCCGGCGCAGCGCTGCGCCGGCCGGATCGCCGGGCGCAGTCCTGCCTGCGTTACCCGCAGACAGCGCCCTGGGAGGCCGAGCCGACGAGCCTGGAGTACTTGGCCAGCACGCCGCGAGTGTAGCGGGCGGGCAGTGGCGTCCAGCCTGCGCGGCGGGCCGCCAACTCGGCGGCATCCACGCCGAGGTCCAGCGTGCCGGTGGCGACGTTGAGGCTGACGGGATCGCCATCGCGGACGAAGGCGATCGGCCCGCCATCGGCTGCTTCCGGGGCGACATGGCCGACGCACAGGCCGGTCGTGCCGCCGGAGAAACGGCCGTCGGTGAGCAGCAGGACGTCCTTGCCGAGCCCCGCGCCCTTGATCGCCGCGGTGATGGCGAGCATCTCCCGCATCCCCGGGCCGCCCTTGGGGCCTTCGTAACGGATCACCACGACGTCGCCCGCGACGATCGTGCCGTCCTCCAGCGCGTCCATCGCGGCGCGTTCGCGATCGAACACCCGGGCGGTGCCGGTGAACACGTCCGAGTCGAAACCGGCGGACTTCACGACCGCGCCGTCCGGCGCCAGGGAACCACGCAGGATCGTGATGCCGCCGGTCGGGTGGATCGGCGAGGCCATCGCGCGCAGCACCGTGCCGTCCGGGTCCGGCGGCGCGATCTCGGCCAGGTTCTCGGCGACCGTACGCCCGGTCACGGTCAGGCAATCGCCGTGCAGAAGATCCGCGTCCAGCAACGCTTTCATCACCACGGGCACGCCGCCGATGCGGTCGACGTCGGTCATCACATGCCGTCCGAACGGTTTCACGTCGGCCAGGTGCGGCACCCGCGCACCGATCCGCGTGAAGTCGTCCAGGCTGAGCGGTACCTCTGCCTCGTTCGCGATGGCGAGCAGGTGCAGCACCGCGTTGGTGGAGCCGCCGAACGCCATCACCACGGCGATCGCGTTCTCGAACGCCTCCCGGGTCATGATCTGCCGAGCGGTGATCCCCTTGCGCAGCATCTCGACCACCGCCTGACCGGACCGCCGCGCGAACCCGTCACGCCGCCGGTCCGTCGCCGGCGGAGCCGCGCTGCCGGGCAGCGACATACCCAGTGCCTCGGCCGCACTGGCCATCGTGTTCGCCGTGTACATCCCGCCGCACGCGCCTTCGCCGGGGCAGATGGCGCGCTCGATCAGTCCGACGTCCGCCCGGCTCATCAGGCCCCTGGCGCAGGCACCGACTGCCTCGAACGCGTCGATGATCGTGACTTCGCGCTCGCCGCCGTCCGACAGCGTGACCCGGCCGGGCAGGATCGAACCGGCGTAGAGGAACACACTGGCGAGGTCGAGCCGGGCGGCCGCCATCAGCATTCCCGGCAGCGACTTGTCACAGCCGGCCAGCAGCACCGAGCCGTCCAGCCGCTCGGCCTGCATCACGGTCTCCACACTGTCCGCGATCACCTCACGCGACACCAGGGAGAAGTGCATGCCCTCGTGGCCCATCGAGATACCGTCGGACACCGAGATCGTGCCGAACTCCAGCGGGTAGCCGCCCGCGGCGTGCACGCCGTCCTTGCTTGCCTTCGCCAGCCGGTCCAGTGACAGGTTGCACGGCGTGATCTCGTTCCACGAAGAAGCGACACCGATCTGGGGCTTCACCCAGTCGTCGTCACCCATGCCCACGGCCCGCAGCATCCCGCGCGCGGCGGTGCGCTCCAGGCCGTCCGTGACGTCGCGACTGCGCGGCTTGATGTCCGGAGTCTCGTCCATCGACGGAGCCTACCGCTCCGCCACGCCACGAGGAGCACCGAAAGAGCTGTCACGGATGGCGAAGCTGGGTGACAGGTTCGGGACCGTGTAGCACGCTGCCAGACCGTCACCGGCAACACGCTCAACACCGGCGCCGAACGCTCATCACGGCAACCGCGCTCTCTGGCAGCCGCCCCCGGGCGGGTGGGCCACGGTGCGGGCTCCGGCGATGCCCGTCGCGACCACGCGGTGGTCGATGTCCTCGATGCGGGCGCAGGCGGTGAGGGCCATCGCGCGGTCGAGCTCCGAGGTCAGCACCTGCAGCACCCGCTCCACGCCCGCTTGCCCGCCGGCCGCGAGCCCGTACAAGTAGGGCCGGCCGACCAGCACCGCGCGGGCACCGGTGGCCAGGGCGGGGAGCACGTCGTTGCCCCGTCTCACGCCGCCGTCCAGGAACACCTCCGCGTGGCCCGCGACCTCGGCGACGACGCCTGCGAGGGCTTCGATGGTGGCGGGCGCGCAGTGGAGCTGGCGGCCGCCGTGGCTGGACACCACGATGCCGTCGGCGCCGTGGTCGAGCAGCACGCGGCAGTCGGCCGGGCGAAGCACGCCCTTGACCACGAGCGGGCCGGGCCACCACGCGCGCAGGTCCGCGCGGTCCCGCGCGGTCCCGCGCGGTCACGGGGTAGAGGCTGCGCAGCATGTCTCGCTGCATCGCGTGCGGGGCGACCCGGCCGTGGTGCGAGCCGCGCCGGCGCAGGTGGCCGCGCGCGATGTCCACCGCCCAGCTCGGGCGCGTGGCGCAGTAGCGGCAGGAACACCACGGCCGGCACGAAACGCAGGAAGTCGAGCGGATAGTGCACGAGCCGGTACAGCAGCGGCACGGCGCCGAGCGCGACGCCAAGGACCAGGCCGGCGACCACACCGCCGGCCAGACCGACGGCGAACTGCTCCAGGGTCGCCATCAGGGCGTGGACGAACCCGGCGGTGGGAGCCAATTCGACGAGCGCCACCCCGATCGCGCTGATCGACGGCACCTCCGGCGGCAGCCAGCCGGCGCGGGCGATCAGTTCCCACAGCACGAGGATGCCGAGAGTGGTCAACCACGGGTGGCCGCGCTGCAGCCACGGCCGGGAAACCCGGCGGGCGGGGGCGGCCGCCGGCGTCGGTGCGTGGACGGTGTCGCGGCAACTCTCGGCGGGCTCGCGCCCGCCAGTCCAGTGTGGACACCGCACCCGCCCGGCGGCCGAGAACCGAGATGGGACAGCAGCGGACTGTGCCGTCGGACGCGGGCGTCGCCGTCGGCGAGCGCGTCGGCCAGCCGTTTCACGCCCAAATCGACAGGATCCACATCAGCACCGAGCAGATACGCCCGGGCCTGCTCCGCAGCCACCCTGGTACGGAACCCGCCGCGGCGCACCCGATGCCGCCGCCCATCCGGACCACACGGCAAGTCCAACGAGAAATACCGCGTCCCGTGTCCCCGCTCGACTCACCGAGAACAACGACCACACGCAGACGATCAGGCCCTCGAACCCTGCAACCACACCGCTTACAGACCGCAGTTCGACACTCCATCGCAACCCATCACCGAGGCCTACAGCGTGCGCGTCTTGCGACACGACCTCGACAACTCGTCCACCGGTAGCCACAGCGAGCGACCGGGATGACGTGCCCGACCACATCGTGCTGTGGACAATCGAAGCGATCGTCCAGAGCACCGACGTCCCGGCAATCATCTGCGCACGGGTTCTCCACACGCCGAAGTGGCTGCTCCGCCTACTCGACTTCGCAGGCGAAGCTGACGCGTCCGGAGGGCACCGTGCGCCCGGCCGGCAGCGATCTCGCCAATCTCCGGGACGGCTTCAAAGAAGCCGGTCTGCCGCGTGGCGAGCGAGATCACCGCCGAAACTGGCACGCGTGCCTGGGAGGCGGTGTCGGCTACGGAGTCCGATCAAAGACGTCGCAAGTGCCGGGGCCACGGTCCGATGTCTCCGACACCGAAATCGCCATCACCTGATCGAACGAGAATCCGGTGAACGTGAACGTCGCCCCGGCCTCTTGCCCGACGATCGTCTTGTGCTGAGCGCTGGAGCGCTCATCGAACGTTTCGGCGAAAACGGTCAAATTCGCGGGACCCGGGTAGGTGACGTGGACATCGAACCCACCGGCGGTCGCCGTCGCGGTCGCCGTGTACGGGTCGCAGATCAGTTGCTCGAGGTTCTCGATGTGCGCGTGCAGCAGGCCTGCTGCGCGCAGGATGGCCTCCGCGCCTGTGCCGACGTCGGTTGCCGTAGCCGACGACGTCGTCGCATCGTGGGCGGCTCGGGATGGCTGCAGACTCTCCGCTCGATCGTTGGCGCCGACCCCGACGATCACGACGACCAACACCGCGATCGTCCCGATGATCCACGGCCAGCGCCGCCTCGGTCTGGACGCTGGTTGTGGCGGGTCCAACGGGCGTGAGTTGGGCACTGGCGCTCCTTCGCTGACATCAACATGACATGGTCGGTACAACCACGCCCGGCGTTACCGGGCAGCGCCGGGAGCCCGGCTCCCCACGGCCCAGGCGGCCCCCTGCGACGAGCAGCGCGCCTGCAGCGAACGACACGAGGCGGCCATCGTGCAGCCGCCATAGGCGAACAACGCCGCTGGCAGGAGCACCTGCACGCCGACGGGCAGCGCGACGCTGGCCGCGAGCCACGCGGTAGACGGCGAGCCGGCGTCGAGTGAGCGGATTCACTGCACGGGCTCGATCAAGAGCTGTGGCAGGCTCGCTTACTCCCCCGATTCTCCCCGGCGGCAAAGGCCGACCAACGCTGCTTCCGCAACCGGACCCCGCACCCCGAATGGGCCTGCCCCCGGACTCGTCAAGTCGCTCGGGGTCCGCTTCGGACCTGGCTGCACGAGCTGGCCATCAGTCACCTCGGCGCGTCACTGGATCACCGTGATGCCCCTGCGGTCGATGGTCGCGCTGCCCCCTGGTCACGGACGTCGGAACTCTGAGCGGGCCGGCTGAGAATTCGCGGCTCGACGGTCCTCAGGCATCGCTGCCAGCAGCGAGTGGATCGCGGCGACCTCGTGCTGATTCGCCGTTCGCCGCACGGCCGGCCGACCGAATCGGTCTGCCCGTTCGCTTCACACCAGTCCAAGCGCGCGCAGATCGTCCGAGTACTTCCGGATCAGCTCTTTGGTGATGTGCGGGATGTCGCCCAGTGATGCGATTTTGGCAGCACGTACAGCTTTCCGGAACTCCTCGGCGGGGGCAATTCCGGCACGCACGGGTTCCGCCGGCCGTTCGTACGAGTGCAGCAGCGGCAGCAGTGTGTTGCGTCGCTGGGGTTCCGGCAGTTTCCGCAGCGCGTCGCCGAACTGACGGAACCACTCCGAGTAGTCCTCGAGCCGGTCGATGCGATGACCTGCTTCGATCAGCCAGTCGACGAAGGTGTCGAGCGAAATGCCGTCTTCGTGGGGGTTGAGCGCGTGGTACGTGTGGTAGCCCTGCGTGTTTCGGGTGCCGATGGTGTTGACGGCTTCGGCGGTGAAGTCGACGGGAAGTCCGTCGTAGTGTGCCGTCGGCGGTCGGCCGTCCTCGGTGCGGTAGAAGGTTTTCGGCGCGATCCCCGTGGTGATGATGCTCAGGAGCAACCGGGTGAACAGGTCCGGCACGTTGACCTGTCCGACGTAGCGGCTGTGGGTGAGGATCATGTCGGAGCGGAACACTGCGACGGGCAATCCGCAGGTCTCGTGCGCTTCTCGCAGTAGCACTTCGCCGGCCCACTTGCTGGTCGAATAGCCGCTGGCGTAGCCCTCGCCGCGGTGCCGGAAGGGGCTGAGCCGCCGGATGTCGCGGGCCTCGGCCAAGGTACCGGGTTCGATCTGGTCGGCGATGCCGATGGTCGACAGGTAGGTGAACGGCTTCAGCTTCGCGGTGACCGCCAGCCGGATCAGCTCGGCCGTGCCGACGACGTTCGGACCGAACAACTGCTCGTACGGGAGCACGTGGTTGACCAGGGCGCCGACGTGCATGATCGCGTCGACCTCTTCGGCGAGGCGTGACCAGGTCTGCCTCGCGACCCCGAGATCGGGACTTCCCAGGTCGCCCGCGATCACTTCGAGGTGGTCGTCGGCAAGTGCGCGGTAGTGGCGGAGGAGTTCGGTGTCGCCGTTGTCGAAAGCCTTCTCGAGACGGTCACGTGCTGCGGCATCGTCTGTGGCGCGCACGAGACAGATCAGCTTCCCGCCCCGCTCGGCGAGGCGTTCGAGCCCGTCGAGGCACATGAATCGGCCGAGGAACCCGGTGGCGCCGGTCAGCAGCACGGTCTTCGGTTCTCCGCCCGGCCGGGCCAGTCGTTTCGCCGCGGCCAGGGTTTCCGCGTCCAGGAACTCGTCGAGTTTGAGGTCGCTCGCCCGTACCTCGGTGGCACCTCGCCCGTGCACGGATTCGAAGGTCGGACGCTGCGCGGTGGAGTCACGCTGGATTTCGATGTGCCGTGCGATCGCCTGCAGGTCGTTGGCGGGGCTGATGACGACGCCGACTGGCACTTCGATGCCGAACACGTCCCGCAGGAGGTTGGAAAACGTCAGCGCGGACAGCGAATCCCCGCCGAGATCGGTGAAGTGGGTTTCGGGGCCGAGGTCCGTGCTGTCGCAGCCGAGCAGCGCCTGCACCGCGCGGGTGACCGTTTCGTACACGGGCTGATCGGCGCCGCCCGCGCGCAGTGCGCGCAGCTCGTCGTTCTGGCCGCGCTCGATGTCTTCGTAGAGCTGCTCCAACTGATCACCGTAGCGTTCTCGCAGGCGCGGCCGCAGCTGTTTCCTGATGTCGGACAGCAGCCCGTTGTCGATGCTGAACGGTTCGGTCTCGACGAGGAAATCGCGGGGAACCTCGTACGGTTCGAGGCCGGCGTCCTTGGCGGTCGCCTGCAACGCTTCAGCGAGCCTGGCCTTGAGGGCGTCGGATCCGCCTACTTCCTGCTGGGCGTTGCGCGCCGGGACGATCACCGCGAGCAGGTACGGTCGCCGGCTGCTGCCGTAGACGTAGATCTGGTGGACGAGGGGGTTGGCCGCGAACACGGACTCCACTGTGGACAGCGCGACGAATTCGCCTTGCGAAAGTTTCTGCACGTTGTTGCGCCGATCCACGTACACCAGCTGATCCTCGCCGGTCTCGGCCATGATGTCGCCGGTGTGGTAGAACCCCTCGTCGTCGAACACGGAGGCGGTGACATCGGGCCGCCGGTAGTAGCCGGGGAAGATCGGGTCGGTCTTGACCAGCAACTCGCCCCGAGGGTGGGGGTGGTCGGTGCGGAGGTAGCCGAGTTCGGGGACGTCGGCCAGCTTGTACTCGGTCACCGGCGGCCGCTGGATCCTGCCATCCATCAGCACCAGGCCGAATTCGGTGGCGCCGTAGGCTTCGTGCAGCGGGACGCCCAGCACGGATTCGGCGAACGCCTTCGCCTCCGCCGAGGTCGGGGCACTTCCCACCATGGCGTGCAGCAGCCGGTCGCCAAGGAAGTGCCGGCGGATGTCCGCCTTGACGGCGGCGTCGAGTTCGCCCGCGTCGGCGAACTCACCACGACGCCGGTCACACTCGGCCTGGTACTCCTGGAAAAGCATGTCAAGAACGCGCGGAACGGTCATCAACGCGGTGGGCCGCGCCATCCCCATGTCCTCGAACAGCGTGGACAGGTCACTTTTCGCCGTGAAGTAGTTGATTCCGCCGCGCCCGAACGTGTCGACGATCGTCGCCCGGCCGAACATGTGGCTCATCGGCATGAAATTGACCGTGATCGCCGGTTCGTCGTCGGCGCCGCCAAGGGCACCGGCCCACCACCGTCGAACCAGGCTTTCCGGGTACATCGCACCTTTCGGCGTGCCGGTGCTGCCGGACGTGTAGACCACCAGGCTCAGCGGATCCGCACCGGAATCGGGCACGTGCAGCGGAGCGGCAGGCAGCGTACGTCCGCGCTCGACGACTGCCTCGAGCGTGGTGATCGAGCGACCGGCACGGTCGAGTTCCGCCTCGGCCGACTCGAGTTCCTCCCGCTCGTCGTCGACTTCCGAATGGTGATCGAACACCAAGACCGCCCGCACCGACTCCACCGCCAACGCCACCTCGACCGCTTTACCCAGATAGGCGGGGCTCGTGGCCAGCAACCGGGGCTCGGTTTCCTCGACGATCGCCCGAAGGTGGGCCACGGAAGCGGTCGGTTGGAGCGGCACGGAAACCACACCCAGGCGGAGGCCGGCGAGGTCCAACGTCGCGTAGTCCGCGCTCGTGAACCCGATCGTGGCGACGAAGTCTCCGGCCCGCAGGCCCCGCGCCGACCATTCCGACGCGATCGCCGTGGCCCGCGCCCACAGTTCGCCGTAGCTGCGAGTCGCGAACTCGGGAAGCAGGCGACGCGACCGGCGCCCCGAAACCGGGTCGGTCACCAGTACCGACCGGCGCTCCCGCACCGCCGGTCGCCCGGCATACGCGCTCATCGCAAGTTCGACGATCCGCGCGAGCGGCAGGCCGGGTTCGGCCATCGCCACCCGCACAGACCGATCCGGTATCGCGGCCGTGAACTCAGGGTCTGCTTCACACAGCCAGGCCTTCCGCCGCTGCGCCTGGTCCTCCTCACCCTTCGACGTTTTCACTCCTACCACCGCCTTCCTGGTCAAGATCCACACGCGACGCCACACGTCGCCGTCACACAATCTTTACTGTACTGATAAGTAATATATTCAGCCCGCGCGTCGCGTGTGATGATGGCCTCACGCAACGTAGCCATCAGTGGGATTGACTGCCTTGAAGCGCTGGTCAGGACGGGGTTCTGGCTACTCCGAGCTGTGGGTGAGAGAGGGCCACAACAGCTCCACACTCTCCTGGTCGCGGTCCGTCGACATCCGCACCCGGTACAGGCTGTCCACGAACCGGACCCCGTAGATCATCATCGCCGCGTGTTCGGTGTTCACGTCCGGCCGGATTTCACCGCGCTCCTTCATCGCCTCGAGCAGTTCGGCGATGGCCCTGGCGCGGGGCTGGACGACGTGTTCTTCGAGGAGCTGCAGCAGTTCCGGCACGCGGTTGCTTTCTGCCAGCAGCGCGGTGTACAGCTGCCGGTTCTCGCGGTCCTCGGCCGGCTCGATCCTGCGCAACAGCCGCAACAGCCGTTCCTTCGGCGGCAAGTCGTTCCAGTCCTCCGGCGGCGGTTCGAGAGACCACTCGAACGTGGCGCGGACGGCGGCGACCACCAGTGCCTGCTTGGTCGGCCAGCGCAGGTACACGGTCGGCCGGGTCGTGCCGGCGTCGGCGGCGATCTTGGCCAGGGACATGCCGGAGTAGCCGTCCTCGACCAGTCGTCGGATCGTCGCCTTGAGCACCGCCTCTTCCACGCCGGGCGTGCGCGGACGCCCCATCGACGGCCGTCGACCCGGCACATCCGCCATCGTCGCTCCCCCTCCGGTGGACCACGAAGTATAGAAGCGCGACGGGCACCCGCTCCACGAGAGCGAGCCGACTCATGGTGCCGCGGCGAGCGGTGCTGACGCGCCGACGGCAGACGAGGCGGCAAGAAGCCCGCTTTCGAAAATGACTGGGCTGATCCGCCGCACCCGGCGCCACCAGCCCGAAAGACGATGGTCGGCGGGAACTCGGCCGTGCTCAGGTCGTGGAGGCTGGCGGCGGTCAACTCGGCCTCGTCGGTTGGGGGAAGCAACAGCATCCAGCCGGGATGCGGCCCGGGGAGTCCGGCTCGACAGGCGGCATGGCGTCCGGATCAGCGGCGTGAACGCGCTGGGAGGGCAGTAGCCCACGATGACGGTGGGCCGCTCGGACGCCGGGAGCGTGCCGGTCATGAGCGCGAGCTGCGCCCGGCGGAGTGGCCCTGCACGACGATGCATGCCGGGTCGACATCGAGATCTCCGGCGTCGGCCGGGCCGACGCCGGTGCTGCCCGGGCATCGGCCAGTGGCGCCCGGCCAGGGTGCGGCGTCGAGCAGGCGGTACTGCACGGTGAGGGTAAGTGAAACCGGCGGCGGCCAGAGCAGTGGCTCGTCCGTGGACGATTTCCCCTGAGCCGGACCCACCCCGCGAATCCGGACGGCGCCCGGCGCCGGAACGGGCCCCGGGGTGGTACCCCTCGTCGTCGGCGCCGACGGCGTCCCGCCGCGAATGACAGCCGCACTGGATTTCCCGGATACGGCTCGGAGGGTGGCGGAGACACAGCCATCCGACTCCGCCCCCGACACCCCCGACCGCGTCAGCGCGACGCCTGCGGCCGACGTCGCCCTCCGACATGTCGACGGGGACGTGGTGAGCACCACGTCCCCGTCGAGAAGCCCACCGTGCTCGTGCTGGAGCTGACCGGGAGGACGTCCTTCTCGTCGGTCACCCTCGGCGCCTCGGCCGGGAACCACGGTGCGTCGCGGTGCCCCAGGAGCCGGGGTCACATGTTCTTCGCACCGTCCACAATGGCCTCGCGGATGCGGGCGTAAGTGCCGCAGCGACAGATGTTGCGGATCTCGTCGAGGTCGTCGTCGGTGAGTTCGCGGCCGGCGGCGCGAGCCTGGCGGACCTTGGCCACCGCGGCCATGATCTGCCCTGGCTGGCAGTAGCCGCACTGCGCGACGTCCTGCTGCAGCCACGCTTCCTGCATCGGATGCAGGTCCTTGCCCACGGTGGCGGGCAGACCTTCGATCGTCGTGACCTCGTCGGAGGGCGCGATTTTCGAAATGGGCACCGAGCAGGGGTTGAAGGCCTTGCCGTTGATGTGGCTCGTGCACGCCTTGCAGACGTCGAGCCCGCAGCCGTACTTCGGGCCTTTCACGCCGAGGCGGTCGCGCAGCACCCACAGGAGCCGTTCGGTGTCCTCGGCTTCCACCGTGACCTGCTCACCGTTGAGCTTGAAGGTGTGTTGTGGCACGGGAACTCCTAGTAGGCGTAGTCGAGACCGTCGACGGGGGAAGGCGGGGTGGAGGGTTCCAAAGGCAGCGGCTCGAACGAAAGCGTGCCGTGGTTGATCGGGAACGAAGTCGGCATCTTCCCCGTGGCCCGCGCGTACGCGCAAGCGACGGCGGCGAACGACGGCGCGACCGCCAGTTCCCCGGCACCACTCGGAGTGTCCGAGGTATTCGGCATGATCACGACCCGCGTCTCGACGGGGGTGTTCCACTCGCGCGTGTAGAAGTAGTTGTCCCAGCTGCCTTCCAGCGGGATCCCGTCCTTGATGTGCAGGCTGGAGGTCAGGCACATCGCGATGCCGTCGTTGAGGCCGCCGATCATCTGCGCTTCCAGGCCACGCGGGTTGATCGCGAACCCGGGATCGACCACCACGAGCGCCTTGGTCACCCGCGGACCGGTCACCGCCTCGCGGACCTTCCGGTTCACGGTCTCCGGGCGGCAGTCGATCTCCACCAGCACCGCCACCGCACCCCGGTACTCCGAGTGCACCGCGATGCCCTGGGCGGTGCCCGACGGCATCGACCGTCCCCACTCACCGACCTGGACGGCTTTGTCGAGCACGGCGCGCAGCCGGGAGTCCTTGAGGAACTCTCGCCGGAACTGAACCGGGTCCTTGCCCATCTTCTTCGCCAGCTGGTCGACCACGAGCTCTTCAGCCGTGACCACGTTCGGCGAGTAGATGTTGCGCATGCTGCCGGTGTTGAACTTCAGCGGAATCTCGTTGAGCAATTGCGTGGTCACGCCGAAGTTGTAGGGAGAAGACTGCGTCAGCTCGAAGATCGACTCCGCGAAGCTCAGGTTGCCGGCGATCGGCAGCTTCGCCGCGGTCGAGGTGAGCATCTCGCCGAGACCGTGGCTGAACTCCGTCTGCACGCTGGTGTGCCGCTGTTCGAAACTGACCACGTTGCCGAGCGCGTAGGTGGCGCGCACCCGCGAAACGCACATCGGGTGCACGCGGCCCTGCCGAAAGTCGTCGGTGCGCGACCACATGAGCTTGACCGCTTTGCCCATCTTCTTCGACGCCTCGGCGGCTTCGAGCGCCGCGTCGTGGAACAGGTGCCGGCCGAACGAGCCACCGCCCTGGGTCACGTGCACGGTAACGGCGCTCTGGGGCAGACCCACCGCCTGCGCGATCTGCTGCTGCGCGACGATCGGCACCTTCAAGCACGACCAAATCTCGGCGCGGTCCGATCGGACGTCGGCGATGGCAGAACCGGTCTCGAGCGGGCTGTTGCTGGCGAACGCGAAGGTGAACTCCGCGTCGAGCGACTTCGTCAGCACGCCCGGCACAGCCAGCGGCAGCTGCGCGGCCTTGAGCTTCTTCAGCACGGTCGCGTCGGATTCACCGTCGACGGTGCCAGGACCCCACGTCACCTTCAACGCGCGGATGGCGTCGATGCACTGCCCGAACGTCTCGGCCCGCACGGCCACGCCGTGGGAGATCGCCGCGATGTCGGTGACGCCCGGCATCGCCTTGACGTCGGCCTCGTTCTGGATCGAGCGAACCGTGCCGTTGATCGTGGGCGGCCGGGCGACCATCGTCGGCAGCGCGCCGGGGACGTCGTGGTCGAGGGTGTACTTCTTGCGCCCGGTCACCGCCTCGTAGGCGTCGATGCGGTTCTGCGCGGTGCCGAGCACCTTGAAGTCCGCCCGCGACTTGAGCTTTGCCGTGGCGCTGGTGGTCCTCACGGCGGCAGCAGCCCTCGCGAGCGAGCCGTACGGCGCCTGCTTGCCGCTGGTGTGGTGGACCACCCCGTCGGCGGTGCGCAGCTCCGACTCGGGGACTCCCCACTGCGCGGCAGCCGCCGCGACCAGCCGAGCCCGGGCGATCGCCGAGACGGTGCGGACCGGGGTGAAGATGCTCCGCATCGAGTTGGAGCCGCCGGTGAGCTGGTTCATCAGCAGTTCCGGGCGGGCGTCGGCCAGCGTGACGTCGACCTTCGACAGCGGAATGTCGAGCTCTTCGGCCACCATCATCGCCACCGCGGTGGTCATGCCCTGACCCACCTCGGTCCGCGGCACCGCGAACGACGCGCGCCCGTCCGTCCCGATCTGGACGGTGATCAGGCCGGACGTGGGTGCGGCGGCGAGGTTCTGCAGGTCGCCGAGGTCGAAGAGGTCCTCGGGTTGCGGGAGGGAAGGGAGTGCGGCATCGGCCTCCTGCGGCGCCAGTCCGGTCTGGGCGATCTGCGCGGCGACGGCGAGCGTCGGCGCCGCCAGCACGAAGCCGAGGAAACGGCGCCGGTCGATGTGCCGCGGCGCATCCGGAGCGGGCCGGGCGTCGTGGTCCTGCTGTGCCATGGGCGGCGGGTTCCTCTCGAACGACAGTGTCAGAGAAGTGATCAGGGAATGCGGGGGGTGTTCGGATTGGGCCGCAGTGTTACACACCTTCCTTGGCCACAGCTATGACCTGCGTGCCTACTTTTGGCGTAGTGCCGTTGGGCGATGTGCACATCGAGCCTGGAGTCACGACCGCCTCCGCAGCGGCAGAACCGGGAGCGCGCGCACGACGAGGGCCAGCTCGATCGGGATTTCGCCACCCGGCAGGCAGCGCCCGGTCAGCGCTTCGATCCGGCGCACGCGGTTGAGCACCGTGTTGCGGTGGCAGTGCAGCACCTGCGCCGCTCGGGTGGCCGATCCGCCGGTCTCCACCCAGGAGGCGAGCGTCTGCACGAGGATCCGCCGCTCCTCATCGGGCAGGTCCAGCAGTCCGCACAGCCACTGCTGCATCAGGGAGCCGGTGAGCTCCGGAGAACTGAGCAGCAACGCTTCCGGCAACCGTTGGGCGAGGCAGACGACTGCCGGCTTGTCGTGCGGGACGGTCCGCAGCGCGAGCACCGCTTGCCGGTAGGCGGTGTGCACTTCAGCCAGTCCATCGACCACCAGCGAGACACCCGCCGACCCGCGGACGACGGTGAGGGTCTTCATCAGAACCGCGGTGTCACGCCCCGGCAGAGACACCAAGCCCACGAGTGCGTCCGCGCGAACCTGCCAGGCCGACCGGATGCCCGTTTCGTCGAGTTTGCGCCCGAGTGTCTCGGTGAGGTCGCTCGTCGCGAACCGACCCTCAGCCGCGACGGCCGCGTAGGGGCCCTCCACCGGCAGCCGGATGATCCGGCTCGCCTCATACGCGAACGCCGCGTCGGAAGCCCGGCCTTGCAGCAGGCCCTCCCACAGAGCGGCGCGGCGCTGTTCGTCGGCGCGGACCAGGGCCCGCTCGGCTGCGTGGTAGGCGGCCGCGACCTGGGACGAGATCGCGTCCACCAGCTCCCAGACGCGGGTCGCGAGGTCGAGCAGATCGTCGGTGTCCGCTTCGTCCTCCGCGCGGGCCTGCGCGATCAGCGCCTGCCAGACCATCCGTCCGCCGATGCGGAACGACCGCAGCAGGTCGTCCAGCGGCAGCCGCTGGTGCGCCCGCCGCTGCCCGGTCGCCCGTGCCGCGTCGTAGAACTGCGCGACGCGCTCCGCATCGTCGCCGTCCTGGCTGACCAGCTGCAGCACGCGCTCGAGGTTGTCGTGGCACGACTTCCACAGGTCGTCTTCGGGTACGACGTTGAGCTGCCGGTAGCCCGGGTTCTGCTCGTTGATGACGCGGACAAGTTCATCGGTCAGGTCGTCGACCCTGGCCAGCACACTGCTGGCCAGCATGTGCGCCGCAGCAGGCATGTCCGGCCGCCCCCTCCACACTGGATCCACCACTGCCACTGCTCGTGAACCGCTCGACGGCCCGACCCCGACACCCGCCGACAATCCCGGCGCCTGGGTTGCGGAGTCCGCGTCGACTGGTTCCCAGGGAGTATCGGCCAGCGGTTCCCCCGCCGCAGATCCGGTACCCCGTCAGCGGCGGTGTCCACGAACGCGACGGCGGGCGTAGAGCGCCAGGATTCCGGCGTCGGCGACCACGTGGTCGCGAGGGTGCGCCGCTCGGACAGGCCGTCTCCTCATTCGCCGCCGCGAAGTCGATCGCGCCGTCAGGAACGCCTGTCCGCGCGTCGATTTCGTCATGCGGGGGAGGTGGCGGACGGTTTGTCGGCGCGGTTAGCGGTGTCCGGGTGGCTTCGCCGGTCCGGCCGGCTCGTTCGGGTGGTGCTTTTCCTTCTTCGGCCCGGGGTTCGGCGGCCGGATCGGAGGCGGAGCGGCCGGTGCGTTGCGGGCGACCTGCGTGACGGGCTGTGCGGCCGCCCGCAAGGTGGCCGCGGCCGAGTGCGGCACGCTGACCGGGGCAGGAGGCGGTGTCTGGGAACCGGGAGCGGGCGGAGGCGTCGCCGCTTGCTGGGAACCGCCGAAGTGGAGGGGCACCACGATGGCGGCGGCGCCGACGACGAGAGCCGCCACCGCTGCCGCGCGTCGTCCCTGCCGGTGACGAGGCGGAGTCGTCGCCGGCGGATCGGGCACGTGCCGAGTCGATCCGGCGATGGACCCGCCGGGCCGGGTCTGCCCGGCGGTGGGCGCGTCGGAGACCGGCCAGATCGGCTCCGTGTCGCTGCGCCCTGTCCCGGTCGAACCCGTCGCGGCCACCGAAACCGCCGGCCGCGTCAGGTCTGAGTGGACCGCCGCCGCGGTAGGGCGGGCTCCCGGCTCGCGGGCGGTCATGCGGTCGAGCAGGTCCGACAGCCCGGCCGGCAGCCCGGCCGGAATGCGCGGCCGGCGGGTCAGCCGTGCCACCGCGGCCTCGACCATGGTGCCGGGGTACTCGAGCTTGCCGGTCAGGCATTCGAGGAGGATCAGGCCCAGCGCGTAGACGTCCGCCGCCGGCCCGACCGGGTCGCCCACCACCTGCTCGGGCGCCATGTAGGCAGCGGTGCCGACCACGGTGCCGGTCGCGGTGACTCGGGTGACGTCGAGCGCGTGGGCGATGCCGAAGTCGGCGATGAGCGGCCCGCGCTCGCCGAGCAGGATGTTCGCGGGTTTGAGGTCCCGATGGGTCACCCCCGCGGCGTGGAGGTGCACCAGCGCGTCGGCCAGCCGGATCGCCATCGCGGCCACCTCCTCGGCACCCAAGGGGCCGCCGAGGAGGCGCTGCGCGAGGTTCTCCCCTGCCACGAACTCCGTGACCAGGTACATCCGGCCCTCTTCGGATCCGCTGTCGAGTAGCGCGACGACCCCCGGGTGGTCCACGCCTGCGTGGATCCCGACCTCCCGCAGCCGCCGGCGCTGCTCCTCGGCGACGGCGTCGCGGTTGAAGACCTTGATGGCGACCTCGCGGCCGAGACGCCGGTCATGACCTCGGTAGACCCGGGCCGTCGCGCCGACGCCGAGGAGACCGCCGACCTCGTAGCGATCACCAAAGACCGGCCCGCTCTCGCCCGGCCGGTCATCCAGCGTGAACCGCGGACGTGTCGAGTGGTCGTCACGCAGTGGATCCACGATGGCTGCCCCCGTTCCTCGGTACTCGGGCCCGGGTACCCGGCAGTAGCCCTTCCCGAAACGGCAAAACAGCCTCTCGCCGCGGAGCAGCCTTGGGCACGGCCGGACGCCGCGGTCGCGATGTCCTCGAACTGGCCGCGGAGCATTCCACGGCTCCACGGGCCCACGACCATCCAGACGTTCTCGGGGCGGGCGCGGAAGTCTGCACCATGGCGTTGCGGTACTGGTCCAGCCAGCCGCCGACATCGAGAAGCGGGACATCCAGCCGGTCCCAGCGCACCCGCACGCTGCGCTCGCGCCAGTAGTCGTCGTAGAGCGGGTGCTGGGGGTAAGTCTCGAGGGTCGCCGGGGCCGTGTCCCTCTGCCAGCCGCGGATCCGGTTGTTGCCGGTCCCCGCCGCCGAGGTAGACCGTGTCCTCGTACCAGTCGCTCAGCGCCTGGGTCGCGATCACCGTGGTGAGGTGTTCCGGCTGGCGCACAGCGGCCCGGATGGTGGTGTGCGAGCCGAGCCAACCTGTGCCGGGGCTCTGATCGACAGCTCGGTGACCCCGCGCACGCGCAAACGTGCGGGCTGGCTGCTGCGCCCCGACGGCCGGCTCGACCCGGACACACCCCAGCCCACACCCCAGCCTGCCCAGTAAGGCCGACGTCGACCGGCCCGGACGACGCCGTGTGGCGAGAAGCCGACAACTTCAACCGTAGACCGACCTCAAGCGGGTCCGGCCGCCGCGTCGATCAGCGTTTTGGCGAGTTCCTGGGCGTCTTCGAACGGGCGGGTGTCGTTGAGCGAGGTCGAGAGCGCGCGAGCGCCCTCGAACAGCACGGCGAGCTGCCGGCCCAGGATTTCGGGCTCGCGCGCGCCCGCCTCGGCGGCGGCCTTGATCAGACGCGCGGCGAGTTCCCTCTTGTGACGCTCGACCAATGCCGCGGCTTCGGGCATCGTCCCGGCGGCTTCGACGGCGGCGTTGTGCAGCGGACAACCGCGCACGACTGTTGCCGAAGCAGGGCCGGCCGGACGTTCGGCGAACAGCTCCAGGAGCCGCTCGCGCGCGCCGAGGTCGCTGCGTTCCAGCGCGGTCTCGGCGAGGAGCTCCTCGTCTGACTCGATCCACTGCAAATACGCGCTGACCAGCGCTTCCTTGCTCGGAAAGTGCTGGTAGAACGTCCGCGTGGACACGTGCGCCACGTCTGTCAGCTTCGCGATGCCGGTGGCGTGTATGCCGTCGCTCGCGAACAGTTCGGCCGCAGCACGCAGGATGCGCTGACGCGCCCCACGCCCGCCCGCGGGGGCAGCGACCGTCACCTCACTGGTTCCCATGCCGCAAGTATAGCGATCGTTTTACATTTCGCCGACCGCCTGCTAGCTTCAAGTACAGCGGTCGCTTTACTTCGTGCATCCCGCACCGCTACGGACCGCGCACGGTCGGACGGACGCGACCCGAGTCCGCGCTTCTTCACTCGTAGCCAAGAGAGGAACGAAAACCCGATGTCCACTGAGCACTTCAGTTCGGTTCGCCACGAGGTCGTCCGGTGGTCGATCGACACCGGCGCATCCTTTGAGGACTTTCGTGACCGGTACGAAGCCGCGGTGCCGGCGCTGGACATGGACCGGATGGCGCAGCTGCGCGCCGGGCACGCGAGCTGGGACACCGTGCTCGCCGCCGCCGCGGAGAACGCACCGCACGGGTTCATGCGGTTCTGGGGCACCGATGTCGGCGAGCTCATGCAGCTCGCAGGCAATCCCGGGGCTTGTGTCACCTACCTGATGGGAAACCACACGATCGCCGAGCGCATGTACCGGCACGACCCGGCGGTGATGCTCTACGCCCCCCTGCGAACGACGATTCACCGAGATCAGCACTGCCGCACGCGGTTCTCCATCGACCAGCCCAGCACCCGGTTCGCCAGCTTCGACATCCCGGACATCACGTCCGTCGGACTGGAACTGGACCGCAAGGTCGCCGATCTCCTGCGAGTTCTTGATGTTCCGGTGCCTTCCACCCTCTCCCACACCCGGCCGGCGAACTGATGGTCGATTTCGAGGTCAAGAAAGGCAGTCATGCGAAACGATCAATTACCGGCCGACGCGGCGCCGGCATCAGAGACCCACGAGCTGGCCGAACTCGGCGTGGCGGCAGCGGCCGCGGCAATTCGCAACGGCGACATCACCGCCGAGTCATACGCGGCCGCACTTCTGCGGAACGCTCGACAGTACGCCGATCTCAATTCCTTCATCACGATCGATGAATCCGCTGTGCTGGCCGCGGCCGCAGACGCGGACGCGGCGCGGGCCGCGGGTGTGAGCACTCCCCTCCTCGGCGTCCCGCTCGGGGTAAAGGACAGCTACACCACACGTGGGGTTCGCACCACGCTCGGCGTGGGGACCCTGGCGGGTCACACGCCAACCGAAGACGCGGAGGTCGTCGCCACCCTCAAAGAAGCCGGCGGCATCGTCTTCGGCAAGAACAACCTCGTCGAAATGTCCTTCGGCCTGACCGGAAACAACAAGCCCTTCGGGCAGGTGAAGAACCCCTACGGCCGCGACCACGTGCCAGGAGGGTCTTCGAGTGGCGCCGGCGCGTCCGTCGCGGCTCGGATCGTCCCCGCGGCATTGGGCGGCGACACGGTCGGCTCCATCAGGGTTCCCGCCGCACTGTCCGGCGTGGTGGGTTTCAAGCCGACCACGGGCCGATGGCCAGGTGGCGGTGTCGCGCCGATTTCGCACACTCTCGACACGGCAGGCGTCCTTGCGCGCAACGTCGAGGACTGCGCGCTGGTCGATCAAATCGTCACCAAGAACGCAGCCGCTCCCCCGCCTGATCGCACCGACCTCAAAGGGGTGAGATTCGCCTACGCTCCCCGGCACTACCTGAGTTTGCTCGACCCCGACGTCGAAGCGCATTTCAGCCTGGCCCTCCAGCGCCTGCGGGACGCCGGCGCCGAGGTCACTGAAATCGACCTCGGCGAGGACTTCTCCCCGTTGGCGGATCGGCTGACGTGGAACCTCTTCTTCCGTGAGACGCGGCAAGCGGTTTCAGAATTCCTCCACCGGAACAACTTCCCGGTGTCGTTCGAGGAGATCTACCAAGAGCTCAAGCCGCAGCTCAAAGAAACGTGGCGCAATCTCGTCCTGCCGAGCGGGCCAGGCTACCTTTCCCAGGAGGCCTACGAGGCGACGCTGTCCGTCGACCGCCCGGAACTTCAGCGCCGCCTCGGCGAGGTGTTCACCCATCGCGGGTTCGACGCACTGCTCTTTCCGACAACGCCCTGCACCGCACCGCTGATCGAACACCGGTCGTTCACGATCTCGGGCGAGCAGGTCAACGAGCTGATCCTCGCGAAGAACACCGTTCCCACCAGCGGAGCAGGGTTACCGGGCATCAGCATCCCCATGGGCCTGGCCGAAAACGGCCTGCCCACCGGCCTCGAGATCGACGGCCCACACGGCCAGGACAGCAGAGTCCTCGACCTGGCAGGCCGCGTCGAGGCCATCGTCGGGACGCTGCCCGCGCCGGCGTGAAGCACCGCGCGGACGTGGCACCCGCGCCTGTCGCCGGGACAAACCGGCGAGCCGACCTGCCTTCCTCGGCCGCGGCTCGTGGAAAGCGCCTCGGACCGGCGCGGGCCGTGGCGCTGGAGCCAACGCTCGACCGCTGTGGTCAGCGGCAGCCGAGCGCGGTCTGGCGAACCGGCTGCCGCTGGGACCACGGGTTTGGTCCAGGGCTGCTCCACGCGCGGTCATCCGGAGCCACGGAGCGCGGACCCATTCGGTGTCCCCGGACAGGTGCGCGTCCGCGGCATCCAGCACCACGGGGTCGGGTCACCCGGACCAGCCTCGCCTTCGCGCGGGAGAGCGTTGTTTCCCGTGCCGGCCTCTCCCGCGACAAGGCAGGAGACTTGCTGGGAGCGAGGGCTTGTCGCCACGCGTGCACGGGGTTGACGACCTTCGCGTCGCCGGCGCTTCGGCCATTCCGTCCGTTTCGTCGGGCCGACACCATCGCGATGGGTCTACGTCATCGCGGGACGAGCCATGGAGCTCCTTCGGGTGGACCGCCCGTACCTCGTCGGCCTCGGGCCGTGGTGGCCGCGACGTCACGATTTCGTAAGAGGCGACGGCCCGGATGAAATAGCCAAAATAATTATGGTCATGTCGTCCGCTCAGTGACGACCTCAGGGACTTCGGTGAAACTCAGCTTCACGATTGCACCGGCCGGCATCTGCGCACTCGCCGCGACTTCCTTCCCTCCGCCGGTCAAGCAAGCCCTCCCCCGTTCACCGACCAGCAGCGGCAACAGATCGTCGGCCGGTTCACGACGGCGATCACCCACGACGACACCGGACACCACAACGGAAAGACCCTCGATCAGGACATCGTCAACGTGCTGACGATCAGCCGCGGCGGCAAGGTATCCGCCGTCGACGCCGACCTCGGTGACGGCAAGCAATTCGACGCCTACTTCTCCTGATCCCCACCCGGCTCTTCCAGCTCGATGCGATGCCGGGACCGGGAGCGTCCAGACGCTCCGATGCACCAAGGCGACGCCCCCGACGATCCTCAGAAGATCGTCGGGGGCGTCCCCACGAAAGCTCGATCAGATCGAGATCAGAACCCGACCGAACGGATCCCCTTCCATCAGGTGGCGCTGAGCCTCGGCCGCCTGCGCCAAGGGGAAGATCCTGTCGACGACGGGCGCGATCTCCTTGGCGGCGACCAGGTCGAGCAGGCGCGCGTTCGCGGTGTTGACCTGCGCCGGGCTGAACAGGGCGAACCGGAAGCCGTGCACGTGCGCGTTCTTCCAGATGAGGTCCGTGACGTCGATCGCAGCGCGGGTTCCGGCGGCGTAGCCGATGCTGATCAAGGTGCCGTCCACCGCGAGTGCGGAGAGCGCCTCACCGGTCACCGGCCCGGCCACGCCGTCGAGCACCACGTCCACGCCTTTGCCTTCGGTGATCCGGTGGACGCCGTCTCGCAGCGACTCCGTCGACAGGTCGATCACCTCGAACCCGGCTTCCCGCCCGCGCGCCGCCTTGGCGGAACTGGTGGCCGTGGTGATCGCCTTTCGCGCGCCGAGGACGCGGGCGACGTCGACGCCGCCCTGTCCGACCGCACCACCGACACCGGGGGCGAGCACGGTCTGCCCGGGCCGGAAGTTCGCGAGTTCGGTCAACGCGAGGTACGCGGTGAGGTGACCGGCACCGGCAGTCAGAGCGGCGGCGGCGACATCGTCGACTTGATCCGGCACCGGTACGAGGTGCTCCGGGGCCACGGCGACGTACTCGGCCCAGGACCCGTCCGCACCGACGCCGTAGCGGCCACCACTGAGCACCACCCGGCTCCCAGCGGGCAATGCCGCACCACCGGGCACCTCCAGTACCCCGACCCCGAAACAGCCAGGCCGCAGGGGCAAGGCCTTGACAGCAGCAGCCGGCAGTTTCCCTCGCCGAACCGTGTCGTCGAGCGGGTTCACCCCCGCGTACGTGATCCGGACGAGAGCCTGCCCGGGGCCGGGCTCCGGAGCGGGGACGTCGACCTGCTTCAGCACGTCGTAGTCACCGAAGCGGTCGAACTGCAGGGCCACGCATGGGCACCTCATTCGGTCGGGAAGTCGCCGTGCACCACAGCCATCGGCTGTCGACCCTCGCTGTGGTGGTCCGGCCACCGAGGCCGGCGACATAACCGTAACACTTTAACTTATTACGGAGCGAGTGGTCTGAAAGCCGGCCTCAGGTCACCACCGGGGGTGCTCCATGCGCGCCACGCCGGATGGGCCGTGGCGCCCGAGCGACGGTCGAGACCGGCGGACGCCGGTGCACCGAGGACGTCCGTCGCGCGCAGGCATTCGGCGAACTCTTCCGCTTGACGCTGCTGACCTCCCGGCGCCACGCCATGGAACAGGTCCTCGAACGTAGTCGGCGCCGAGGCGAGACCCCGCTCGGCCGCCATCGACGCCCTTACGGCGCGATGTACCACCGTCTGCCGATGGGCCCGGAGACGATCGACGGGCCGAACGTGCGGTCTCTTGTGGACACTGTTTTCGACGGCCTCACCACCGGCCGAGCCCCGCTGGACCGGCTCCGGGCGAGAGCGCGCCGGCACGTGTTCACACCGTGGAGCCACCTTCGGATTCCCAGCGGCGGATGTCGTTCTCGGCAAGGGGAGGAGCCAGGCCCGCGCCGTCCAGGATCGCCTCCGGGCGGGTTGCGTCGTTCTGGTCCGAGGCGGCCGACATCGCGCGCTCGACGATGGCCGGCGTCGTTCCGGCGGGAACGACGAGCAGGGTCAGGCGGCGCATCAGGCTGCCGGTCACGTGCACGATGTGGCGATCCTGCGACCGGAACCCCTCCAGCCGGATGATCATGCCGCGGTTCACCATTCTGGTTCGCGTCACCGTCCACGCCGACGAGGGGAACGCCACCCGCCACACCTGTCCGATCCGCTCGGCGAGCGCGGCCGCGAGTTCCGGGACCTCGGCTGCCAGATCCGTCGACCGCGGCCACCAGGCGCCGTCGACGCAGCCCGCGACGGAGAGCGCGGGCTTGAGCCGCACCCGGGGGCGGTCAGGCGGCCTGTGCGGTGGGTCGGACACGGGACCTCCGATCGTGCTCAGGACGGCCGGTGGGTACCTCAGGACAGGGTGGGGTCAACCAGGTCGATGACACCGGTGTCGCTCAAGATGAAGTGGGCGGAGCCCGTGCTGTCCGGGGCGGACGCCGCGATCAGCGCGCGTTCCGCGGCCGCGGGGTCGGCGTCCGGCGGGATCACCAACAGGGTCAGGTGGTGCAGGCGGGGTCCGACGACCACCACCGTGTGCTGCTGGAGCCCGAAGAATCCGGCGAGCCGCACCAGATCGGGGCCGTGGGCGAGCCGGGCGGGCGCGAGGTCCCACGCGGCCGGGTTGAACCCGATGCGTTCCACTCGACCGCGTCCGGCGGCGACCGCCGCGACGAGGGCACTGAACTCCCTCACCGGATCCCGCGACCGCGGCCACCAGGCGCCGTCGAAACAGCCCTTTGCCGCGCCCGGTTCCTTCAATCGCAGCCGATTTCCGGTCGCGAGCGAGCCGATCACCGTTCCCGCCGCACCGCGGTCCGATTCGAACTTCATGGTCGCACTCCTGTCCGGCTCGCTTCGTGCGATGGCCGCTGCCGCGGATTCCGGGCGGTGCGCCGTCCTAGGCCGACAGAATCGAATCGGTGATTTCGCGGGCCAGTACGTTCAGCGTACGCCGATTGCGCCGGCTTCCGGGTAGCCTGGTGATACCAGGGGCGAAACAGTATTCGGCCGTTCGCCGGTGCCACCTCTGGCGCACTGACGATCCCCGGCCCCGTCGAGGGCCGGAGGCGGGAGCGCCGGAATGGCGACCGTGATTCAGCGGGAAGCAGAACAACTCCACGAGCCCCGGCTGCGGGTGAAAAAGACCGGCGCCGAACGCGGCCAGGTCGACGGCGGCTGGTGGCCGCGGTCGACGGACCTGGAAGCGGAACTGCCCTCGCTGGCGGCGGCGCTCGAACTGTGGGTGGGACCGGTCACGCGGGTGTCCTACCACCTGGACACCTGGGGCCCGGCGACCCGCAAGGTCTATCTCGGCGACCGGATCGTGCCACTCGAGGGCTTTCGATTCACGAACCCGCACACGATCACAGCGATCGGCTCGAACGCACGCCAAGTCATCCTGCTGGTGGTGCCCCCGGAGACTCCGCGGGAAGCGGCCCATGCCGCGCTGCGCGCGGCCGCCGGCGAAGAGTCCCCCACCGCCACGTCGGAAATCCTGGCCGGCGAGGGTGTCCGACGGTAGGAGATCGCCTCTGGTGCAGGAGCACCCCGAAGTTGCGCAGACCATTGTACCGGTTACCCGCTTGCGGCCGGGCGAAACCCGCTGCGCCGGGCTTTGGAAGGGGGCGCGCGGGGGTAACCGGTGAGCGCAAGGACCCTGACCGCACAGGAGAAGCGCATGCCCGACGAACAGCGTCCGCCCCAGCAGCAGGAGCCGCCCGGGGTTACCGAGGAGATGGAGCCGCGCCCGCGTGACACGATGGACGGCTACGAGGGCAGCGGGCTCCTCGCGGGTAGGCGCGCCCTGGTCACCGGCGGCGACTCGGGCATCGGCCGGGCCGTGGCGATCGCGTTCGCCAAGGAGGGCGCGGACGTCGCCATCGCCTACCTCGAAGAGGACGACGACGCGAAGTACACCGCGAGCCGCGTCGAAGCCGAAGGACGCAAGTGCGTGCTGCTGCCCGGCGATCTGGCCGCCGCGCAGCATTGTCGCGACGTGGTGGCCCGCACCGTCGAGCAGCTCGGTGGTCTCGACCTGCTCGTGAACAACGCCGCCGTGCAGTGGCCCGTCGACGCGCCGGAGGACCTCACCGACGAGCAGTGGCTGCGCACGTTCGACGTCAACATGCACAGCTACTTTCGCGTGACCGCCGCCGCGCTGCCACACCTGGGCGAGGGCTCGTCGATCATCAACACCGGTTCGGTCAACGGCTTGCGCGGCAACAAGTCCCTCATCGACTACTCGGCCACCAAGGGTGCGATCCACGCGTGGACGTACTCGATGGCCCAGGCGCTGGCCGACCGCGGCGTGCGCGTGAACTGCGTCGCGCCGGGTCCGGTGTGGACACCGCTGATCCCGTCGACGTTCCCACCGGAGCAGGTGCAGGAGTTCGGCTCGCAGGCGCCGTTCGGCCGCGCCGCGCACCCCGACGAACTCGCCCCGTCCTACGTGCTCCTCGCCGCCGACCGGCTCTCCTCGTACTACAGCGGGGAAGTCCTCGCCGCGCTGGGCGGCGAGACGACCCCCGGCTGAGCCGAACCCGACCGATCGGCAGACAGGACCTCGTGATGACTTCCTTGCTGAGTGCTGAGCCGCTCCCGGAACCGCTCCCGGTGCCCCGGACCGTCGAGTGGGTGGCCGCTGAGCTGCGCGCGCTGCTGGCGAACGGCGCGCTGGAACTGCCCGTGCCCGGCCACGGCGGGCTCGCGCGGCGCTGGTCGGCTCTCGCCGCGTACGGGCGGCGCGACCTCGCCTTGGCGCGGCTGGCCGAAGGGCACACCGACGCCGTCGCGATCCTCGCCGAGGCGGGACGCAAGCCGGAACCCGGTGCGCTGTACGGGGTCTGGGCCGCGAAGTCCGGAGGAACCGGCGCGGCTCTCGACGGCGGCCGGCTCTCCGGGACGGTCCGGTTCTGCTCCGGGCTGACCACACTCGACCGGGCGCTCGTCGCCGCGGGGGACCGGCTCGTGGAGGTCGACCTCACCGCGGCAGGCGTGGCGCGCCACCCGGAAGCGTGGCAGGCACTGGGAATGGACGCCTCCGACAGCGGCGACGTCGTCTTCGGCTCGGTTCCCGTCGCGTCCGACTCGGTCATCGGGCCCCCGGGCTGGTACGTCGAGCGGCCCGGGTTCGTCTTCGGTGGCACGGGAGTCGCCGCCGTCTGGCTGGGCGGTGCGGCCGGTGTCCTCGACGTGGTCCGCGACGTGCTGCGGGAGAAAGCCGACGAACACCAGCTCGCGCATTTCGGCGCGCTGCACACCGCGATCGCGGCGGCCGACGCCCTGCTCACGGCGACCGCGGGTGTGCTCGAGGACGCGCCGGATCCCGCATTGCTCCACGACACCTGCCGCGCGAGCGTGGAGCACGCCGCCCGGGAGGTGCTCGACCGCGCGCCCCGCATCACCGGCCCCGCGCCGATGTGCCGCGACCGCGGGTTCGCCCAGCGCCTGGCCGACCTGCAGGTCTTCGTGCGCCAGCACCACGGCGAGCGGGACCTCGCCGCGCTGGGCCGCCGCGTGCTGGAGGTGACGCCGTGAAGCCGTTCGTACCGGAGAGCGAATGGACGCGGGAGTACGAGCCGTGGCCGGACGACGACTTCCGCCGCGTGCTCGTGGTCGCCGCGCACCCCGACGACGAAACGCTCGGCGCCGGTGGGCTGGTGCAGCACCTGCACACCGCCGGCGCGGCGGTGACGCTCGTCGTGGTCACCGACGGCGAAGCCGCGTTCCCCGCCGCCGACGCCGCCGAACGCCGCCGGCTGGCGAGCGTCCGCCGCAAGGAACTGGCGCGCGCGCTCGCGGCACAGGGACTGTCCGAAGTGGAACCGATCTGGCTCGGCCTGCCGGACTCGGGCCTGGCCGAGCGCACTGCGGAGCTCACGGATGCGCTGCGCGAGCACGCCGCCGACCGCGACCTGTGCCTGATGCCGTGGCCGGACGACCCGCACCCGGACCACCGGGCGGCGGGGCGGGCCGCGGTGGCCGCCGCGCCCGTGACCGCGCACTGCTGGGCCTACCCGATCTGGTTGTGGCACTGGGGCCGGCCGGACTCGCCGGACGTCCCGTGGCACCTCGCCCGCGCGTACTCGCTCAGCGTCGCCGAGCGGGCGGCCAAGGCCACCGCCGTCCGCGAGTTCGTCTCACAGCTGAAACCCGGCCCCCGTGGCGAAGACCCCATCCTGCCGCCCGAAGTGCTCGCCCATTTCGACCGGCCGCACGAGACCCTCTTGCGCGTGCCACCGGCCCGCTCGGCGCCCGTCGGCCGGTTCGCTGAGCTCTACGATCGGGCGGCCGACCCGTGGCAGGTCGCCACCAGCTGGTACGAACGCCGCAAACGCGGACTGCTGCTCGCCGCGCTGCCCCGCGAGCACTACGGCACCGTCGTCGAACCGGCCTGCGGCACCGGCGCCCTGACGCGCGAACTCGCGGACCGGTGCGACCGGCTGCTGGCCTCCGACCCGGTGCCGGAAGCCGTGCGGCGCACGCGGGAGGCCACAGCCGGGCTGTCCACAGCGGACGTCCACGAGGGCGCCGTGCCGGACGTGCTGCCCGCGGGGCCGGTCGACCTCGTCGTGTTCGGCGAGCTGCTGTACTACCTGGACGACGCCGACCTCACCGCCACGATCGACCGCGCCGTGGCCTCCCTCGCGCCCGGCGGCGAGATCGCGGCCGTGCACTGGCGACACTGGGCACCGGAAGCACCGCGCGACGGCCGGGAGGTCCACCGGCGGCTGGCGGGGCACCCGGGGCTCGAGACCGTGGTGGAGCACGTCGACGAGGAGTTCCTGCTGCACGTGCTGAGGCGCCGGTGATCGCCGCTGTCGCCGTGGTCGTCCCCGCCCGGGACGAAGCCACGACCCTGCCGCGCTGCCTCGACGCCGTCCACCGTGCCTTGGCGCAACTGCCGGCCGGGACGGCCCGTACCGTGGTCGTCGTCGCCGACCGCTGCACCGACGCCACCGCGGCGCTCGCCCGCCGCCACGGCGCCCACGTCACGACGAACACCCGGCTCACCACCATCGGCGCCGTGCGCGACCTCGGCTGCCGAACGGCCCTCCGAGCGCTGCCCGGCTACTCGGCCTCCGAGGTGCTGCTGCTCAACACCGACGCCGACACCGAGGTGACCCCGCTGTGGGCGGCCCGGCACCTCGACCGTGCCCGCCTCGGCTGGCACGCGTGCGCCGGCCCGGCGCACCTGTTCGCGCCGTTCCCCGGCACCAGCACGGCGGCGGCCCGCTACCGCGACGTCGTGGCGGGCGGCGAACCCAATGTCTACGGCGCCAACCTCGCCGTCCGCGCCGACGCCTACCGCGGCGTCGGCGGCTTCGGCCCGATCGCCACCGGCGAAGACCACGCGTTGTGGCACCGCCTCGGCGCGGCCGGGTATCAGCGGTGCCACGAACCGGCCGCACGCGTGTTCACCAGCCCCCGGTTGCACGGCCGCGCGCCTGGCGGGCTGGCCGCATTGCTCCACGCGCTCGCGCACGACACCGGTCGTCAGGCGCCGTGAAGGCCTGGCTTCGCCGCCCGGAGCGCTGGTTTCTCCGGGCGGTGAAGCCACGTCGCCGGGCTCAGAGGTGGTGGTGCGGGTATTCCGGTGACCGGTGCTGGAAGGACAGGATCGCGGGGTTTTCGACCGTGCCGTCGCGGATCTCGACGGCGCGCCGGACCGTGGGGTGGTCGTCCCACGTGGCGGGGCCCGAAAGGACCGAGCGCAGGTGCGGCAGCAGGGCTTCGCTGATCTCCCAGGTCGCCGAGTTCCACAGGTAGGACGGGCTGTGGTCGACGGAGTAATAGGTGATGCCGTCACCGACCGCGAAGGTCGGCGCGGCGAACGTCGTGGGCCGTGCCCAGCTGAAGCCCATGCCTTCGTCGCACGAAACGTCGACGATGAGGCTGCCCGCGGTGAACGCGGCGAGGTCGTCCTCGATGAGGAAGGTCAGCGGCGCGTCGGTGTCCTGCAGCACGCAGTTGACGACGATGTCGTGCTCGGCGAGGAACCCGGCGAGCGGCACCCGGCCCCTCGGGGTGAGCGCGTGGCTGCGGCGGAGATCGCCCGGGTTGGTCACGTCGTGGTCGATGTGCACCATCGTCGCGGAGTGGATCGGCGAGCCGACCGCGCTGAGGCCACGAGCGGTAAGGACGTCGACGTCGTGGACCCCGTGGGCGTTCAGCGCCGTCACCGAGCCGCGCGCCGTCGCGCCGAAACCGATCACCACCGCCCGCAGCCGCCGGCCGAAGTCGCCGGTCGACCCGATCAGCTGCAGGCCGTGCACCACCGAGCAGTAACCGGCCAGCTCGTTGTTCTTGTGGAACACGTGCAGGCCGAACGAGCCGTCACGGCGCCAGTGGTTCATCGCCTCGAAGGCGATCACCGTCAGCCGCCGGTCGATGGCCAGCTGGGTCAGCTCGGCGTCCTGCACGCAGTGGGGCCAGCCCCACAGCACCTGGCCGTCCCGCAGTTCGGCGACGTCGTCGGCCAGCGGCTTGGCCAGCAGGACGACGTCGCACTCGGCGATGAGCTGCTCGCGCGAGCGCAGCCCCGCGACGCTGCCGGCCAGTCGCTCGTCGGGCACGCCGAAGGGTTCGCCGTAGCCGTGTTCGAGGTAGATGGTTTTCCGGAGATCGGCGTCGATCCGGTCGAGGTGGTGCGGGTGGATCGGCAACCGACGTTCGTTCTCTTTCCGTGAACGCGCGATGACGCCGAGACTGAGCTGGTGCACCTGGAGCCCCTTTGCTAGGACCCAGTCCTAACACACTCGGCGCACGCGCCGTACCTCGCCAGGCTCGGTCGGTGCGCGGGTACAGGGTTTCGCGGACGATGAGCAGCGCCGCGGCGGCGATGGGAACGACGACGGTGATCGAAACCAGCGCCGCGCAGGGGACGCCGACGATCAGCAGCCACGCCGGCGTCAGCACCCGGCGATCACGGAGATGGCCAGATCGCCGAGCAGCACGTCGGGAAGCCACCGAGGGCCAGGAGCCGCACCGGCCCGTAGACCACCGCCGCAGCCGCCATGCCGAGCAGGAACAGCGACCGGCGGTGGAGTGGAGTTCCCTTGGCCCCCCACGGTTGTGCGGTAGTCCGAGCTCGGGCGGCTGCGAGGTCAACCCGAGCTGATGAAACCGGGGTTGGGTCCGGCAGGCAGGGTCATCGCGGGCCGGGCACTCCGCGTTCGAGCCCCGGCGCGTAGCCCGGGTTGAGCTTGCGGACCAGGCGTTCGGGCTTCGGCCAGCGGACGTCGGTGGCCCAGCCGGCCTTCTCGAACAGCCAGATGATCCGGGCCGAGATGTCCAGCTGGCCACGGCGGACACCGTGGCGGGCACCGGTCGGATCGGCGTGGTGGGAGTTGTGCCACGACTCGCCCATGGACGCGATGGCCAACGGCCAGAAGTTCGCCGACTTGTCACGCGCGGCGTAGGGCCGGTCGCCGATCAGGTGGCACAGCGAGTTCACCGACCAGGTCACGTGGTGCAGCACCGCGACGCGCACCAGGCTCGCCCAGAAGAACGCCGTCAGCGCGCCCCACCAGGACATCGTGGCGAGACCGCCGATGAGGGCGGGCGCCAGGAGCGTGAGCACGGTCAACGCCGGGAACCAGCGGTCCACGCGGGCGAGGTCGCGGTCGGCGAGCAGGTCGGGGGCGAAACGCCGGGCGTTGGTCCGCCGGCGGTCGAACAGCCAGCCCATGTGCGCGTACCAGAACCCCTTGGCGAGCGCGGCCGGTGTGGTGCCGTAGCGCCACGGGGAGTGCGGATCGCCTTCGCGGTCGGCGTAAGCGTGGTGGCGGCGGTGGTCGGCGACCCAGCCGATCACCGGCCCCTGCATCGCCATGCTCCCGGTCACCGCGAGCGCGATCCGCAGCGCGCGAACGGCCTTGAACGCGCCGTGCGTGAAGTACCGGTGGAACCCGATCGTCACGCCGAGACAGGTGAGCACGTAGAACCCGGCGGCCAGGCCGAGGTCGACCCAGCCCAGGCCCCACCCCCACGCGAACGGCACCGCCGCGGCCAGCGCCAGCAACGGCACGACGGCGAACAGCTTCACCAGGAAGTTCTCGGTCCGGGTCTTTTCTCCCGACAGCATCGGCTCCGCGGGTTTTCGCGTGTCGGGGCCAGGACGGGTGAGGGTATGGGTCATGCGATCGCTCACTTCTCGGAGACGGACGGTGGTCGCCGAGGTTCCGGGGCGATTACCACCAAGGTATCCCGGGTAGGGCGGGGCGAAACCGCCGGTTGGTCACACCTGCGTCACGGTCCGGGCCATGCCGCGGATTGTCCACATCGGATTGCCGGGGAAGCGGTACCGGAACTCGGCCAGGATCCTCATGAAGAACACCGCGGCGGCCTCACCGGGCCGCTCCTCACTCGACTGTCCAGTGTGGACTGAGCGGTATCGTGGACATCCGGTCGTATCGCTGGATGCACGCGGCCCGTCCTCACACAACGCCGCACCCGCGGTGATCTAAGTGGGGTCGGGGTGCAGGCGCCAGGTCATGGTCACGGTGGTGCCGGAGTCGGTGCGGACGATCGTGGCGTCGTCGGACAAGATCCGGATGAGAGCCAGCCCGCGGCCCCGCGACGGGTCGGGTGCGGCCGGCGAGCGCGCCCAGCGGCCGAAGTCGGTGACCGTGACGCGGATCAGCCCGGGCTGGTGCTGGGCGCGCAGCTCGACGTCGCCGGCAGCGCCGGCCGGGTAGGCGTGCTCGGCGGTGTTGATCAGTGCCTCGTAGGCGGCCAGTGCGATGTCGCCCACGAGGTCGGCCGGCGGGTGGTGCGCCGCGATCCACCGGGTGAGCTTGTGGCGCACCTTGGTCACGTCACCGGTGCGCGCCGGCGACGTGACCCGCAGCTCGGGGGTGACGGGCGCCCCGGAATCGCCGGCCGGAGCCATGTGCGCCACCTCGCCTTTTTCCTGATCGGGTTGGCCTGGACGTCATGGCTCGGGATACCCGCGCACGGCACTCTCAAGCACCGGATGCTCACCCGGCGGCCAGAGCTTCCTCCACCGAGGGGTACGTCGCGAGCTGTCGGTCGAGGCCGACCAGCTTCAGCGTGCGGGCGACGTAATGCTCGACCGCGAGGCGCAGGCTGGTCTGCTCGGCGGCCCTCAGGTGCGCGTCGACCAGGGCCGCGATCGCGCCCGAGCCGAAGAACTCCACGGCGGTGAGGTCGATCACCAGCACCTCGGGGCCGTCTTCGACCGCCTTGTGGATCGAGGTCCGCAGCTCGGGAGTGCTCACCGCGTCGAACTCGCCCTGCGCGGTCAGCACCACGGCGGATCCGGCGCGGCGCAGGCTGATGGTCGTTTCCGCCGCGAACGAGCGGGGGTCTTGTCCTGAGTTCGGATCTGATACCGGCATGCTTCGATACTCGTCCGCCCACCGCCGGTCCGCACAGCCACCGGTGTCGCGACGTGCCGCGCGGGACGGGCGGGGCACGCGGTCACTGGCCGGAAGCGCTTGACGCCCAAGCCTTGCGGGCGTCCTCGGTGGTGGGGTAGCTCTTGAAAAGCTCGGCCAGCCCGACGAGGCCGAGCGTGCGGGCCAGGTCGCCGGGCACCGCGGCCAATGCGATCGCCGCGCCGGACGCGACAGCCACGTTGCGAGCCGCGATCAGGACCGAGACGCCGCTGGAATCGCAGAACTGCAACCCGCTCAGGTCGACGAGCAGCTGATGCCCGGCTGACAGGGCGAGGAGCCGGATCGCTTCGAGGGCGTCGGGCGCGGTCGCGGCGTCGAGCTCCCCGCTGAGCTCGAGCACAGGGCCCGACGCGGTGTCGCGGGTGGTGACGGCGAACTCGATGGTCACGGCTCCTCGTCTCCGGTGTGCGGAATGCTCAGGGCGAGCAGGGCGGTGTCGTCGTCGACGCCTTCGGCGAAGCCGGCGAGCAGGTCGGAGATCGCGGCCACCACCGTCGTCGCCGTGGCCGGGGCGAGGGTCGAGGCGAAGTCGCGCAGCTGTTCCTCGCTGTAGCGGACGCGGTCCCGCGTGCGGGCTTCGGTCAGGCCGTCGGAGTACAGCACCAGTGTGTCCCCGGGCCCGAGGTGGCGCTCGACGGCGACGAACCGCGCGTCGGGCAGCGCGCCGACCAGCTGGCCACCGGGCGTTTCGAGCAGCTCGGCTGCGCCGTCGTGGCGGATCAGCAGCGCGGGCGGGTGCCCGCCGCCGGCGAGGGTGACGGTGGCGCCCCCGGCGTCGGGCACGAGCAGCCCGTGGACGACGGTGCAGTACCGCGGGTCGGTGCTGTGGTACTCGTGGTTGAGCACGGTGTTGAGATTGCCCAGCACCGTGACCGGATCCGGGTCGTAGACCGCGGCCGCGCGCAAGGTGTAGCGAGCCAGCGAGGTCACCGCGGCGGCCTCCGCGCCCTTGCCCGACACATCGCCGAGGAAGAACCCCCAGGTGCCGCCGGTCAGTGGGAACAGATCGTAGAAGTCGCCGCCGACCTCGTCGGCCGAGGCGGGGTAGTAGTACGCGGCAACGTCCATCCCGGGCACGGCTGGCAGCACCGGCGGCAGCAACGACCGCTGCAGCGTCCTGGCCAGGCGCTGCACGCGGTCGCGCTCGCGCTCGGCCTCCTGGCGGGCCCGCAGCAGTTCCTGCTCGTAGGCACGACGATCACGCGCGTCGAAGACGGTGGTGCGGATCAGCTGGCCTTCGCCGCCCGAACCGGTTTTCACCCTGGACGTGACCAGCACCGGCAACCGTGTCCCGTCGGCGCCCTTGAGCTCGAGGGCGATGCCGCCGAGCTCGCCGTGCATGCGCAGCGACGGCGCGAAGTGCGTCTCGTGGTACAGCCGGCCACCGACAGTGAGCAGGTCGGCGAACCGGCGGCGCCCCACCAGTTCCTCGCGCCGGTAGCCGAGCCAGCCGAGCAGCGTGGTGTTGACCTTGGCGATCGTGCCGTCCATCAACGTGGACAGGTAGCCACACGGCGCGTGCTCGTAGAGGTCCTCGGCACTGTCCTCCAACAGCGCGGAGAACGACGCGGCCAGCGCCTCGGGGTGTTCTCCCGCCGACCCGCCGCCGGCGTCGCCGGTCTCGCCCATCATCAGCCGGCCGCGAACGCCGTGATCGCGGCCGCGGTCGCCTCGGGCGCGCTCAGCTGCGGGCAGTGGCCGGTCGCGTCGAGAGTCACCAGCACGCTGTCCGCGATCCGCTCGTGGACGTAGCGCCCGACCTCGGGCGGCGCGATAGCGTCCTCGGCGCACTGCAGCACCGCCGTGGGCACCGCGACCGTCGGCAGGTCCGCGCGGTTGTCGGACAGGAACGTGGCCTGCGCAAAGACCCGGGCGATCGCCGGGTCGGTGCGGCAGAAGCTGTCCTTGAGCTCCTCGCCGAGCTCGGGCCGCTCCGGGTTGCCCATGATCACCGGCGCCATCGCGCCAGACCAGCCGAGGTAGTTCGCGTCGAGCGAGTCGAGCAGCTCGTCGATGTCGGCGCGGCTGAACCCGCCGCGGTAGTCGCCGTCGTCGAGATACCGCGGCGACGGCGTCAGCAGCACCAGCTTCGCGAACCGTGCCGGCTCGCGGTTGGCGGCCAGCACCGCGACCATCGCGCTCACCGAGTGCCCGACCAGCACCACTTCACGCAGCTCGAGCTCCGCGCAGACGTCGAGCACGTCCTGCGCGTACCCCTCCAGCCGGGAATACCGCGGCTCCGACCACGCCGACAGGTCCGACTTTCCCGAGCCGACGTAGTCGAACAGCACCACGCGGAACCGCTCGGCCAGCGCCGGCACGACGAGCCGCCACAGGTTCTGGTCACACCCGAACCCATGTGCGAGCAGCACTGTGGGCCCGTCTTCCCGGCCGGTCACGGTCACGTTGTTCCTGGTGCGCACATCCACCGGACCATCCTGTCACCGATCCCCGAGCGTAGCCGGATCGCATGCGGCTGAGCCGGACCTGCCGGGCCCGAGGCCGTCACGGTCGCGCCCACTGCGCCATCCGGTCCTCGCCGAGGCGGGTGCGCAGGGCGGGGTCCGTGCCGGCGAGGCCGCGGGCCCGGCGCCCGGCACGGGACGACGACCTCGCCGACGTGTCCGTTTGGCCGGACCAGGCGCGTGGTCTCGGCCAGCTCCTCGAACGGGTAGACCACCGACCCGGCTGGACGGTGGCGCCGGAGGAGATGAGGCGTCTAGTTTCGCCGGCTTCCCGCAGATTGCCGCCGTGGCTGCCGATGACGCGGTTCAGCTTCATCTCCAGGTGGCGGGTGTCGTGGAAGTGCCCCCCTCTGCCGGGAGTGACGGTGAAGCTCGTGCCGAGGACGCCTTCGAAATCCGCGTGTGGTGCCGCGCGTGGCCCTAAGCTACCTGGAGCGTCCGGACCTCGACGAGGTCGCGTTCGACACCGAAAGCTGCTGCTGTCCCGGCGACGCCGTCGCGTTCGCCGGCGGGACCGGCCCACGGCCTGCGCTACCGCCGCCGGCCAGCGGAGGACTTCAGGCTCTCTACCGGCACGTTCGGCCGGGTGGAGGTCGTCCGCACCGCGCTGTTCTCGGCCGCGCCCATCCTCGCGGACGCCGTGATCACCGGCGAGGACCGCGTCGAGGTGGGCGCACTGGAGTGGCTCAACGCGGCCGAGACCGCCCGGGTGCTCGACGCCGTCCCGTCGCCGGAGGGAGAGGTCGTGCACTCGTCCGTCCTCGCCGCTCACCTGGGCGCGCCTTGGCGAAGCTGAACCGTGTCGCCGGTTCGGCCTCCCGGGTCCGGCGGCCGCTGGTGCCGACCCGCCCGGCTGATCCGGACGCGGGAGAGATCACGGACCAGGGCTGCGTGTGCCAGCGGCGGGTGCTCGCCGCGCGAGCTGCGCTGGTTTCCCGGGTCTGCGCGAATCCGTTGCCGGCCACGTTGGTCACGCCGTCGTCGGTGAGGTAGGGCGTTACTGGTCAACGTGCGTGCCGCGATCGGCAACCCGCAGCGGCGCCCGCTTGCGAGCGTGGCGGCGAACACCGTTGTGCCAGCAGGAGGACACCAGGACATCGACCGCCGACGCCCCGGCCGAGCGCACGTCCGGGATGTTCATCGGGGAGGCCTGGTCGGAGGCGGCGGCGACGTTCGAAGACCGGCGCCGGACCTGCCGCCGCTGTTCCTGCACCTCGTCTACCCGGCCGAGGGCTACGCGATGCCGGAACACGGCTACCCGACCGCCGCCGGTCTCGTCGCGCCGAAATCACGCGGCACGCTGCGCTTGGCCCCGGCCGATCCGGAGGCGCCCGCCCACCGGCCCGTCGGGACCTACCACCACCAGGTCGGCACGTGCCCGATGAGCGTCGAAGAGCTGGCCGTGGTCGACGCGCGGCCGGCGGGTCCGCGGGGGCTGCCGGTGGCCGACGGGTCGGCCATGCCGGTGGTGACGTCGGCCAACACGAACGCGCCGTCGATCATGATCGGCGAGACGGCGGCGGACCTGATCACGGGCCGGCTCGCCCCGTGTCCTCATGGGACGGACGCCCGCAGCTCCGGCGCCGCGCGGTCGCGGCCCTCGCGCACCACCGTGCTGATGTCGTACAAGACGCAGAACCAGGACGGTGACGTTCGGCGGAGCACCGCCGCGCGCGTCCTGGCGTTCCGCCGGCCCGAGGCCTTGCACCGGTCAGGCGACCGGCGAGAACACGAGGCTGCCGTTGTGCCCGCCGAAGCCGAAGCTGTTGGAGAGCACGGGTCCCGGCGTCCACGGCGTCGGCGCGCGGGGCACGTCGATGTCCAGCGCTGGGTCCTGTGTGGACAGGCCGAGCGTCGGCGGGACCAGCTCGTGCGCCATCGTCAGCGCCACGGCGACGGCCTCCACCGCGCCGGCCGAGCCGAACGAGTGCCCGGTGGCACCCTTGATGCTGGTCACCAGCGGCCGGGAGGCGCCGAAGACGCGGCGGATGGCGTGGGCCTCGGCAGCGTCGTTGAGGGCCGTCGAGGTGCCGTGGGCGTTGATGTGGGTGATGTCCTGCGGCGTGTAGCCGGCGTCCTCGATCGCCATCCGCATGCAGCGCTCGGCGCCGGCACCGTTCGGGGCGGGCGCGGTGACGTGGTAGGCGTCGGCGGTCGAGGCGGTGCCGTCGATGGTCAAGTAGATGCTCGCGCCGCGTTCGAGAGCGAGCTCCAGCGGCTCGAGCACGAGGATGCCGGCCGCTTCCGACGCGGCGAGGCCGTCTCTGTCCACATCGAACGGACGCGAGATCCCACTGCGGCTGAGCGCGCGCATGTTGGTGAACCCGGCCACGCACACGGGCGTGAGGCTCGAGTCGCTGCCGCCCGCGAGCACGAGGTCGGCGGCGCCCGAGGCGATGAGCTTGGCGCCCGCGGCGATCGCGTCGGTGCCGGCCGCGCAGGCCGTGGTGATCACCGACGCGCTGCCCTGGAAGCCGTAGCGGATGCTGAGCGCGGCGGCGCCGGCGTTCGGCATCGTCATGGGCACGGTGTGTGGCGACACCCTGCGCTCGCCCTGCGCGGCCAGGACCGCGGCCTGCGACTCCAGAGTGGACACGCCACCGATGCCCGTACCGAGCGAGACGGCGGCGCGTTCGGCGTCCGGCACGGTCACCGTCGGCTCGATCTCGCCGGTCAGCAGCCCCGCGTCCGCCAGCGCCTCGTCGGCGGCCGCGACCGCCATCTGCGTCGCGAGGTCCGCCGTGCGCGCCACCTTGTGCGACATCCAGCGCCGCGGGTCGAAGCCGCTGAGCCGCCGCACGTTCGCCGCGGCGGCCGGACGCGACAGCCCGTCCCAGAACTCCTTCACGCCGATGCCGGCCGGCGACACGACACCGATCCCGGTCACCGCGACGCGCCGGTTGAGGGCTGGCTTCATGCACGTGCTCCTTCGGAAGAAATGCCCACCATCTGGCTAGGCTTTTGCGCAGTCAGGTGTAGTCTACGGGACGATCACTCCGGAGCCACACCGATCGAACCAAGTCACCCCGGTGGTTGACGAGTGAGTTGCATTGCGCAACTCTGAGAGCACGCAGCAACTTCACCGGAGCAGGAAAGCAGGCGGGGCCGTGCTTGTCGGCATCTACAACGAGTACAGCGCGAAAGGCAGCTTCCGCGACCTGGCCGGCGACGTCGTCGCGTACGAACGCGCCGGCGCGGACATCGCCTACGTGGCCGAGGTCTACACGTTCGACGCGGTGAGCCAACTCGGCGCGCTCGCCGCGCTCACGAGCACCATCCGCATCGGCTCGGCGATCCTGCCGATCTACACGCGCACACCTTCGCTGGTCGCGATGACCGCCGCCGGCCTGGACCACGTGAGCGAGGGCCGGTTCATCCTCGGCCTCGGCGCTTCGGGACCGCAGGTGATCGAAGGGTTCCACGGCGTGCCGTACAAGGCGCCGCTCGGGCGCACCCGCGAGGTCGTCGAGATCTGCCGCCAGGTCTGGCGGCGCGAACGCGTCGTGCACCAGGGCGAGCACTATCGCATCCCGCTGCCCGAGGACGAGGGCACCGGCCTCGGCAAGCCGCTCAAGCTGATCAACACGCCGGTGCGCAGCCGGATCCCGATCCTGATCGCCTCCATCGGGCCCCAGAACGTCGCCATGACCGCGGAGCTCGCCGACATCTGGCAGCCGTTCTTCTTCCTGCCGGAGAAGGCGAAGGACGTCTGGGGCCAGTCGCTGGCCGACGGCGCCGCGAAGCGCGCCGACGACCTGGCCCCACTGCAGATCGAGGCTCAGGCGGTCTTCCGCATCACCGACGACCCCCGGCCGATGCTGGACGCGATGCGCCCGACGCTCGCCCTGTACATCGGCGGCATGGGCGCGAAGGGCCGCAACTTCTACAACGACCTCGTGCGCCGCTACGGCTTCGAGGCCGAGGCGGAGAAGATCCAGGACCTCTACCTGGCCGGCAAGAAGCAGGAGGCGGAAGCGGCGGTCCCGGAAGAGCTGCTCCGCTCGATCTCGTTGATCGGCCCCGAAAGCCACATCCGCGAGCGCATCGCCGCGTACCGGGAAGCCGGAGTCACCACGCTCACCATCACCCCCGCCGGCGCGAACCGGGACGAGCGGGCCGGCGTGGTCGAACAGTTCCGCGCGCTGGTGGACGAGAGCTGACGCGAGCCCGGTCGAAACGGGTCTCATCCGCGGCGGCGGCGCTTTCCACGGCCCGCACCGGAGTCCGGCGGGAGCCAAGGCGGGCCCAGGTCTCGGACGGCAGGTCGTCGAACGCCGTCTTCACGCGAGCACGGCGGACAGGTCACTCTTGCCCAGAAGGTGAACGGTGCCGCCGCAACCCAGCGCGCTGGCCGTCACGCTCTGGCCGACGACGTGGCGGCTCGGCTGGAAGCCGAGCACGAGCGCGCGATTCTCACGGCCGGGCATGAACTCGCGCCACAGCTCAAGGGAGACGCGCTCGGAGTGCGTGGCGCCCTTGGGCGTACCGGTGCTGCCCGAAGTGTAGCTGAGCATCGCTAGCGGATCGGCGTCCGCGGGATCGGCGGTGTCAAGCGGTGCGGCCGGGAGCGCGGAGTCGCGTTCGGCGACGACGGGCAGGACGTTGAGCACGACGTCGCTGCCGGCTTCGGAAAGGCGTGCCTTCGCGGCTGCGACGCTGTCGCGGTGACCGTCGAGCTCGGTGGTGCAGTCGAAGGCCACGAGCCGGAGCACCGAGGGGCTCGCGACGAGGTCGACCGTCGTGCCGAAGTGCTCCGAGCTCGCGCCGAACACCTTGACTCCGGTCTCCTCGACGATGGTCTTGAGGTTGCCCGCGGTGGCCCCGGCCCGCACAGCACGGAGACAGCGCCAAGCCGGGCGCCGGCTGACTTTCCAACGGAATAGCCAGCACGCTGGCAGCCTGACTATGGTCAGAGCTAGACAGGTACAGTGACTGTCATGGCACACACACAGGAGCCCGAGGCGGACCGTCCCGTGGTGACGCGCGTCGGCCGGTTCGTCGACCGCGACGCGTGGACTGCCGAAGGCTGGTGCAAGATCGAGCGGGCGCTGGAGCTCGTCGGCACCCGGTCGGCGATGATCCTGCTGCGCGAGGCGTTCTACGGGGGCCGGCGCTTCGACGAGCTGACCCGGCGCACCGGCCTGAGCGACGCGGTTGCGGCGAAGCGGCTCAAGCAGCTTGTCGACGACGGCTTGCTGCGCCAGCAGCCCTACCGCGAGCCCGGGACGCGCACCCGCCACGAGTACGTGCTGACCGAGCTGGGGCGTTCGCTGTTCCCCGTAGTGGTCGCGATGATGAACTGGGGCGCCACTTTGGCGGGTCCGGCCGGCGGCGTCGAGCTGGTGCACGCCGGCTGCGGTGAACTGCTCCGCGCCGCCGTGCGCTGCACGGCCGGCCACGACGTCACCCTGGAAGAGACCGAGGCACAGATTGCCCGCGCCAAGCGGGCGCGGCGGGCTTAGCCTTTCCCGGTTGTCGCAAGTGGACTGGCTCGGTGCGGTCAGGGGACCACTCGCCGACGCCCAGCCGGGGCAGGTCTTCGGACGCCGCCACCACTCGCCGGCCAAACCTCAGGGACCCCTCGCCGCTCAGAGGACACGGCGAAACGCACCGATCGAGTCGGCCGTCAACCACCGCGAGACCTGGGCGGTGGCGACGAACGTGGCCCCGTGGCACGTACCTGGGTACAGGTGCAGCTCCACGGAGACGTTGGCCTGGGCCAGGCGGCGCGCGTACGGCAGGGCTTCGTCGCGCAGCGGATCGAACTGGCTCGCCGTGACGTGGGCCGGCGGCAAGCCCGCCGGGTCCGTCCGCCCGCGCGGGCGCCGCATACGGCGACACGTCCGGTCCACCGGGGAGAAAGCCGAGCCCCGCTGGACATTCCGCCGATGCCAGACCGGAGTGTCCACACAGGTCCGCATCGATTCGGTCAGCAGCCGGTCGGCCAGTTCCGGAATCCCGAGCGCCTGGAACACCAACGCCGGCCCGCCCCGGTCCCGCGCGGGCAACGCAACCGTCGTGGCCAGACCACCGCCGGCGCTCTGCCCGCACACCGCGATCCGCACCGGATCGGCCCCGAGCTCGCCGACGGACTCCGCCGGCCACACCACCGCCGCACAGCAGTCGTCGAGCGCGGCGAGGCACGGGTGCTCGGGCGCGAGCCGGCAGCCGGCAGCCGGCAGCCGGCAGCCGGCAGCCGGCGGAAACGACCACCGCGCCCACCGAGCGGGCGAGCGCGGCGGCCCCGCCGTGTTCGGTGTCCAGCCCACCGGCGACGAACCCGCCGGATTGGAGCTGCAGGATCGCCTGCAACAGCCCGTTCTCACCGACAACGGCGTGGACCTGTGGCCGATCGCCCGCTCGCTCATCAGCTGGGGCGACGACTTCTCCTCACCCGGCCGGGGTGAAGCGCGCGCTGCGCCACGACGCGGACGGCGCGCTGCTCGACCACGACGGCCGGTGCGCGAAGTGCGGCGAGCTCGTCGCGGTCGGCGACACCCGCATCGAACCCGGCCCCGGCTTCCGGCCGACCGGCGCCGAGGCCGACCCGGTGTCCGCGGCGCTCAACGCGGCTGCTGCTCGAGCCGATCTCGGCGTCGCGGACCACGCCGGCCGGCTGACTACCAGCTGATGGGCGACGCCAGGAACGGCTTGTCCTCCGGCGATCTCCCGGCCGCCCTGCGCCTGCTGCCGACCGGTCTCCCGCCGGCGCCCGTCGAGGACGCCGTGCCGGACCTGCCGGCCGAGGACGCGTGCGACCGGGGCGTGCTCAGGAAACCCGGTCCAGCCACCCGATGACCAGCTCCGCCAGCACTTCGCTGTTGTCCTCGCTCATCAGCATGTGCCCGTTGCCGGTGTGCTCCGGATCGTCGAGGAACCGGTACGTGACCTCGGCGCCGTGAGCGGTCAGCCATTCGGCGGTGGCGCCGTCGGCCGGGCGCGGGTGGTCGGTGTCCCGGTCCCCGGTGAGCACCAGCACGGGCTTGCCGTCGAAGCGGCCGCTCCCCCGCAGTTGGCTGCCGCGGACGTTCTGGCGCTGCGCCAGCAGCCCCGCGGGGATGGGGCCGAGCTGCCGGCTGTACGTCGCCACCGCGCCGGCCGGAAACCGCGTGCTGGCACCGATCATCTTCGCCCGGGCGAAGGCGTCGTTCGGCCACCACAGGCCGCGCTTCGGCAGCCGCCACCGAAGGGCCAGGCCCTGGATCTCGACGTCGTCCTCGGTCTCGTCCAGCACGGTCGGCTCCGGCTGGATGTCGCCGGGCGGACCGGGCGCGAGCGCGACCAGCGCGGCGATCCGGTCCCCGTGCGTGGCCAGCAGGCGGAACCCGAACGGCCCCGACATCGAGTGCACGACCAGCACCACCGGCTCGTCCTGCGCCTCGAGCAGCGCGCCCAGCGCCGCACAGACGACCTCGCCCGTGACCTCGTCGGGCGGCAGCGACGTACTGCGCCCGGTGCCGGGCCAGTCCGGCACCAGCACCCGGTAGCCGTGTTCGGCAAAGGCTTGGGCCCAGCCCGGGCGACCGTCCGGAGTGGACAGGTAACACGCACCGGTCACGCTGCCGCCGTGCACGAGGACGACGCTGCGCGCCGGGGCGTGGTCAGGCCGCAGCTCGTCGTAGTACAGCGGCGCCAGGAAACCGGTGCGGTGCCTCACGCGGTGGCCTCCAGCAACGCCTTCGCGATCTCGGCCGGGTGCGTGAGCATGGCCTCGTGGCTGCCGGAACACTCGACGATCCGCGCATCGGCCAGTCGGGTGGCGGACCGCTCGTAGGCCGTCTTCGGCACGGCCTGGTCCTGCGGCAGGAAGACGTAGCTGCTGGGCAAGCCCGAGGTGAAGAACCGGGACAGCCGGACCGGCTCGGTGAGCCAGCCCAGCGGGCTCGGCGCGATCCGCGCGGCGACGCTCGCGGCCAGCGCTTCGTCGGCGTCCTGCATGAACGCCCCCAGGAACATCTCGGGCGGCAGGGTGACGGAGTTGTCGGTGCTCTGCTCGGCCAGTGCGGTGACCGCGCCGACGAGCTCGTCCGGCAGGAGGTCGTTGATGCACTCACCGTCCGCCGGCACCCACGCGTCCACGAACACGGTGCGCTCCACGCGTTCGGGTCGCTGTTGCGCGACGAGCTGGATCACCGGGCCGCCACCGCTGGGGCCCACCAGGACGAACCGGTCGAATCCGGGTCGCTCGATCCGATCGATCAGGTCCTCGACCATGGTGGTCAGCGTGACGCCGGAACGGTCGACGGCGCCGTCCTCGTGGGCGAGCAGGGTCGGGGTGAACACGTCGTGGCCGGCGGCGTGCAGCTGTTCGGCCATGCCGTCCCACGCCCAGCCGCCCTGCCACCCGCCGTGGACGAGCACGATCTTCATGGCGCCCCTCCCTGAGCTTCTACTGTGGACAGTCTCAGGCAGTCTCCAGCGGTTCGCGCAACCCGGCGGGCAGCGCACGGGCGTGCCCCACGGAGACGGCGTCGCGGGCGGTGCCTAGGTAGTGGCGGCTCACGTCGTCGTCGGCGAGCAGAGCCGCCGCGGTGTCGGTGCGGGTGATGGTGCCGTTCTCCATCACCACGCCGTGGTCGGCGATGCCGAGCGCGGCGGCGGCGTTCTGCTCGGCGAGCAGAATCGTCACGCCGTCGCGCGCGAGCTGCTGCAGCACCCCGAGGATTTCGGTGACCAACAAGGGCGCGATGCCCAGCGACGGTTCGTCGAGCAACAGCACCTTCGGCTCCCGCACGAGCGCACGCGCGATGGCCAGCATCTGCTGCTGGCCGCCGGACAGCAGCCCGGACTGGCGGGTGGCGAACTCACGCAGGATCGGGAACAGGCCGTAGGCCCGCTCCAGCCGTTCGGTCACCCCGGTGCCGCGCACCCCGGTGCCGTGCAGTCCGACCTGCAGGTTCTCGGCCACGGTGAGGTCGCCGAACAGCTGCCGCCCGGCCGGGACAAGGCACACGCCGCGGCGCGCCACCTCGTGCGCGGCGAGCCCGGCGACCGGTTCGCCGCCCAGCGTGACCTCCCCCGCGGCCGGCCGGTGCAGGCCGGCGAGGCACTTGAGCAGCGTGGTCTTGCCCGCGCCGTTGGCGCCGATCATCGCGACCATCGTGCCGTCGGGGACTTCACAGGACACGTCGTGCAGCACGCGGGTGGAACCGTAGCGGGCCTCGAGGCCGCGGACGGTGAGTTTCATGGCTTCACTCCCAGGTAGGCCTCGATCACGGCCGGGTCGGCCTGCACGCGCTGGGGCACGTCGTCGGCGATCACGCGCCCGGCGTCGAGGACGGTGACGTGGTCGCTCACGGTCATGACCAGCTCGATGTTGTGCTCGATCACCACCAGCGAGATACCCCCCGCGCACACGGCCCGCAGCGCGGCCGCGAGCTCGCCGGTCTCCGTGTCGTCGAGCCCGGCCGCCGGTTCGTCCAGCAGCAGCAACGTCGGTCCGCCCGCGAGTCCGCGGGCGACCTCGACCAGCCGCTGGGCACCGGCGGGCAGCTCGCCCGCGAGGCTGTCGGCGAACGCGCCGAGCTCCAGGAACTCCAGCAGCTCGTCGGCGCGGCGGCCGAGCGCGCGTTCCTCGCGGCGGGTGCGCGGCAGCCGCAGGCCGTCGGAGAGGAAGCGCGCGCGGGTGAAGCGGTAGCCGCCGAGCATCACGTTCTCGCGCACGGTCAGCGTGCCGACCAGCCGCGCGGACTGGAAGGTGCGTGCGAGGCCGAGCGTGGGCAGCCGGTGTGGGCGGATGCCGGTGATGTCGCGCCCGGCGAACTCGACCCGGCCGGCGTCGGGCGCGGTGAACCCGGTCATGAGGTCGAGCAGCGTGGTCTTGCCGGCACCGTTGGGGCCGATGATCGCGCGCACGGTGCCGGGGGCGACGGTGAAGCTCACGTCGTCGACCGCGGTCACGCCGCCGAAGCGGCGGGTCAGGCCGTGCACGGCCAGCAGCGGGGTCTCGGTGGTCATCGCTGCACCGCTTTCTTGACCGCGCCCCAGATCCCGCGCGGCAGGTAGGTGATCACGAGGATGAGCACGACCCCGGCCACGAACGGCGACCAGGACGCGAAGCTCTGCCCCACCTCCGGCAGCCCTTGGATCACGAGCGCGCCCAGCAGCGGCCCGACAATCGTGCGCGCGCCACCGAGCGCGAGCATGATCACGATGCTCAGCGCCACCGTGACCCCGACGACTTCGGGCGAGATGAACCGCAGGTAGAACGCGTAGAGGCTGCCGCCGAGCGAGGCGTAAACGGCCGAGACCACGAACGCGCTGGTCTTGTAGCGGGCCGCGTTGATGCCGAGCATCGTCGCGGCGGCCGGGTCGGCGGCGATGGCCGACAGCGCGCGCCCGGTCTGGGAACGCTGCAGGTTGCCGACGAACCACGCGCCGAGCCCGCACACCACGAGCAGCAGGTAGTAGTTGGCCTGGTCGCTGAAGACGTCGAACGTGCCCAGGCGCAGGCTCGGCACGCCGACCAGGCCCGAAGGCCCGCCGGTGAACCCGGTGAGCCCGGACGCGAGCGACTCCGTGATCACGGCCAGCCCCAGCGTCGCGAGCGCGAGGTAGTAGCCGCGCAGCCGCAGGAACACGGTGCCCAGCCCGGCCGCCACCGCCGCGGACACCACGGCCATCACGATCATCGCCACCAGCGTCGGCCAGTGCCAGCGCAGCGTGAGCAGGCCCGCGCCGTAGCCACCGATCGCCATGAACAGCGTCTGTCCCAACGAGACCTGGCCCGCGTAACCCATGAGCAGGTTGAGCCCGAGCACGATGAGGAAGAAGATCCCGGCGATCACGAGCAGGCCCAGCCAGCCCGGGACCAGCAACGGCAGCACGAGGGCGACGACCACCGCGACGGCTGCGATGACCAGCCGCTGCGGTGCCCGTTGCGACCGAGGCTGAGGCGTCCTTGTGAGAGGAGGGGTGGTCTGTTCCTTCGTGGTCATCGGCGCACCTCGCTCGTCTTGCCCAGCAGCCCGGTCGGTCGCACGAGCAGGAGCACGATGAGCACGGCCATCGCGATCACCTGCGCGAGGTCACCGCTGGTGTAGCGGCTGAAAAGTCCTTGCAGCAGGCCGAGAACGAGGCCGCCGACCACGGCACCGGCCGTGCTGCCGAGGCCACCCGCGACCGCCGCGATGAATCCGGCGACCGCGTACGGGGTCACCGTGGAGAACTGCAGGAACGTCGCGGGGATCACCGTGGTGCCGGCCAACGCCGCCATCGCACCGGCGAGGCTGAACGCGATCAGCCGGATGCGCCCGACGTTGATCCCTTGCAGCGCCGCGGCTTCCGGGTTGCTGGCCGTGGCGCGCATCGTCAGCCCGAGGCTCGTGCGCTGCACCAGGAACCACAGCGCGGCCACCGTCACCACGAGCGCGCCGATGATCCACAGGTACTGCGAGACGATGCGGACACCGCCGATCGTGATCGCGGTGTCGCCGCTGAAGGGCTGCATCGTGTACGGCAGGTTGCCCCACACGAGCAGCAGCAGCCCACCGATCGCCTGCAGCAGACCGACGGTGACCAGCAGCATCCGGTCCGGCGTCGCGCGGGCCGCGGCCGGCGCCATCACCAGCCGCTCCACCACCGCCATGAGCACCGCGAAGAGCGGCACCACGATCACCACGGTGGCCAGCGGCGGTACCCCCAGCCACTGCTGGATCGACACGGCCAGCAGCGCCGCGAGCACCACGAACCCGCCCTGGGCGAGGTTGATGATGCGGCTGATCGAGTAGACGAGCGAGACGCCCAGCGCGATCAGCGCGTAGACGCCCCCGTCGGCGAGGCCGCCGATGAGGACCTGGATCAGTCCGGACATGGCCGTGCTCATCTCCCCACGAAGGTCAGCCGGCCACCGGTCGCGCGCACGATGCCGACGTCGTCGGCGCCGATCCCGCGGTGGTTGTCCCGGGCGAACGAATAAGTGCCGACGACACCCGAGACCCCACGCAGGCTCTCCAGTGCGTCACGGGCTCCGGCCACGTTGCCGTGCGCCTTCTCCAGTGCCTGCGCGACGAGCAGCACCCCGTCGTAGGCGACGCCGGGACCGAAGTCGGGGTCGGCGCCGTAGCGGGCGCGGAACTCGTCGTGGTAGCCGCGTTCCAGCTGTTGCACCTGGGTGCTGGTGTTCTGCTGCTGCCACCAGAAGTCGCGCGTCGCCGGGATGAGCAGCGTGTCCGGCGTGTAGTCGGCGATGCGGCGCAGGAACGCGTACGTGAGGTTGCCGTCGGTGGTCGCGACCGGAAGCTTGAGTCCCATCTGGTCGATGCCCTTGAACGCGACACCCGCGGCCGCGCCGCTGCTCCACACCACCAGCGCCTGCGGCTTGCCCGAGGTGGTGGCCTGCAGCTGCGACGTCACCGACACGGCGGTGGGGCTGTAGCTGGCCTGTCCCACCACGGAAACGCCGGTGTGCGCGGCGGCCGACTGGATCGCGTGCGCGCCGTCGAGGCCGCTCGCGTCGGTGGTGTAGATGAGCCCGACACGGGTGATGCTCTGGCTCTTCCAGTACGCCAGCAGCCGCTCGGCGAGCGTGTCGGTCGGCGCGCTGGCCGACCATTGGTACGAGCCCGGTTTCGGCTTCACCCCGGGGGAAAGGCAGTAGTCGATCAGCTGCGCGCTGGAGGCCAGCGGGATCACGGCCTGGCACGGACCCGACAGCGACGGCCCGACGAGCGCGTCGACGCTGCCGAGCATCTTGCGCGTCTGCAGCACGGCCTGCGCGGGATTGCTCTGGTCGTCGGCGGTGCGCAGCCGCAGGGGCTTGCCGTTGACGCCGCCGCGCGCGTTGATCTGGTCGACCGCCAGCTGCGCGCCTTGCAGCTCGCCGACGCCGAGCTGGCTGCCGGTGCCGGTCTGGCTGGTGATGAGGCCCAGGGTGTAGGCGGAGGCGTCCGAAGCGGCTGAGGCGGAGCAGCCGGCCGTGGCGAGTGCGAGAGCCGCGAACACGACGCCGAGGCGGCGCCGTGGCGGGGACGGTCTCGGCGGTGGGGAGAACTGAACAGCAATGGTCATGGTTCACCAGTCTTCTGCGATGAAGAAGTGGGCTCTGTCTAACAGAGGTTGACAAGCGGGTCAAGGCACAGGTTCGCCGTGCGTTCCCAGCGTTTCGAAACGGTTGCGGACCGCGTTTTCCGCAGCTCGCAAAGCCGAGTTGTTCTCGAGATCTTGACTGCGGGGCAGGGGTTCCCGGCACGGACCGCCCGCAGCGCGGCGATCACCGGGACCCGCCGGGTTCGCCGCTTGCCGTACGATTCTGCTATGAAGAAGCCCGCTCTCGACCCCTCCGACGCGCACTCGCCCGCACCGCAGTACCCGATCGACTCGGTCGACAAGGCGCTTCGGATTCTCCTGCTGCTGGGGGATCGCCCCGAGCTGCGGATGACGGACGTCGCCGAGTACCTGGGCGTCGCCTCCTCCACCGCGCACCGCCTGCTGGCGATGCTGCAGTACCGCGGTTTCATCCGGCAGGACGCGCGAACGAAGACCTACCGGCCGGGCACCTCGCTCACGGCCGTCGCCTTTGCGATCCTGCAGCGGTTCGACGTGCGCGAGACACTGCGGCCGTTCCTCGAGAAGCTCAACACCGAGTTCGCCGAGACCGTGCACCTCGCGATCCTCGACGGCACCACCGTGCGGTTCATCGAGGCCATCGAAAGCCCGCGCGCGGTCCGGGTGGCCTCGCGGCTGGGCCAGGCGATGCCCGCCAACTGCACCTCGACCGGCAAGGCGCTGCTCGCCGAGCTGTCCACCGAGGACCTGCACCGGATGTACCCGGACGAGGAGCTGGAGACCCTCACCCCCAACTCGATCAGCACTCGCGGCGAGCTGGAGCTCGAGATCGACAGCGTCCGCCGGCACGGATACGCGACCAGCAGCGAGGAGAGCGAGGAAGGTGTGGCGTCGGTCGCCGTCGCCTTCCCCGCCGGGAACCTCCCCGCACGGCTCGCGCTGAACGTCTCGCTGCCGGTCGGGCGGTTGTCGCGCGCCGAGGTCCGGCAGATCGGCGAACGTCTCAAGGAGACGGTCGCCGAAGCCACGCCGCTGCTGCATTAGCCGAGCCGGGCTAGCTCGTGGCGCCAGGCCACGCCCTCGTTGAAGGCCGGCCCCAGGTCGGGCAGCTCCGCCAAGTCCTCCGGCGGCAGGTCGGCGAGCCGGCCGCCGGCGCTCACCACGTCCAGCGCCATCCGCGCGAGCGTGTCCACGGACAGCGCGCGCAGCACCGCTTCCTGCACCGAGCCACCGCTGCTCGTGAGGCCGTGCCCGCGCAGCAGAACAACCGGCCGGCCGCCCATCGCCACCACCATTTCCTTCGCCAGCGTGCGGTTGCGGACCAGGACGCCACGCGGGTACACAGGCACACCGCCGGCCGCGAGCTTCGCGCCGGGAATGTCGTAGGCGCCCACGATGGGCCGGATCGCGAGCCCCGCCAGGTCCGCCGCGACGACCGAAGGCGGGTGCGCGTGCACCACGGCCTTCACCTCGGGATCGGTGCGCAGCACCTCGGTGTGCAGGGGCAGCTCGTTCGGGACCGACCAGCCGTCGAGCTCGCCGGCCGCCGCGGCCGCGCCGTCGAGGTCGACCAGCCGGATGTCCTCGGGTGTCGTCCACGCCAGCCCCCGCTCCTGGTTCCCGCGGCAGCGGACGAGCAGACGTTCGTCGTCGATGCGCAGGGAAACGTGGCCGAGGAACCCTTCCGCCAGCCCGCGGGCGGCGAGCACGCGGCAGGCGTCGGAGACGAGCCGCCGTTCCCGCTTGAACTCGGTCATGCCGCGCTCACCGGTGCGATCAGCTTGTCCAGCACGGAAAGTCCTTCCTCGTAGGGGGTTCCGGCGGTGATCAGCCGGCGCGCGGCGACGAGCAGCTTCGGCCAGTTCACCGTGACGGCCGCGGAAAGCCGGCCGGTTTCGTCGCGGTAGAGCGCCGCGAACCGCGGTGGGTCGACGGCGGGATCGCCCGCCAGCTCGAAGCCGGTCGCTCGGTTCGGCCGTCCGGCGATCTGGATCTTCCAGTCGTACTGGTCGCTCCACGCGTATTCGGTGGGCCGGTACTGCACCGGCTCCTCGGGGTGGACGACGTTGTGCGCCACGCACGCCGCCTGCTCGACCGCGTTGGTCCAGTGCTCGACGCGCACGTGCTCGCCGTGGCCGGCGTGAAACCAGCGGGCGACGTCGCCGACGCCGAAGATCTCCGGGTGCCCGGCGGCCCGGCAGAACTCGTCGCACACGAGTCCGTTGTCCAGCTCCAGCCCCGAATCGGCGAGCCACTCGACCGCCGGCACCGCGCCGATGCCGACGACCACCGTGCCCGCGGGCAGCACCGTCCCGTCGGTGAGCGTGATCTCCAGCGCGCCCACTCGGCCGGACACCGCCTTGACGCCGGTGCCGAACCGCGTCTCGACGCCGTGGCGCCGGTGCACGTCGCCGACCAGCCGGCCCACCTCGTCGCCGAGCACGCGCGCGATCGGCGCGGGCAGCGGGTCGACGACGGTGACCGCGCGGCCGGCGGCGTGAGCGGTGGCCGCGACCTCAGCGCCGATGAACCCGCCGCCGACGACCACGAGCGGCCCCGGTTCCGCGAGCGCGGCGCGCAGGCCCGTGCCGTCGGTGAAGGTCCGGAGCACGTGGACCCCGGATTCGGCGGCCCACGGCGACGGCCGCGCGGTGGCGCCGCTGGCGATCACCAGGGTGTCGTAGCCGAGGTTGGTCCCGTCGGCCAGCTTGACGGTGCGCGCGACCGGGTCGAGGCCGGTCGCGGCGACGCCGAGCCGCAGCTCGATGCGGTCGGCGGCGGCTTCCTCCTCCGTGAGCAGCGCGAGCCGGTCGTGTTCCCATGCACCGGCGAGGAACTGCTTGGACAGCGGCGGTTTGTCGTAGGGCAGGTGCGGCTCGGCTCCGACGAGGACGATCCGGCCGTCGTGACCCTGCGCCCGCAGCGCCTGCGCGGTGCGGACGCCACCCACCGACGCACCGACAATCACGACCGTGCTCATCCGTCGACCACCCCCAGTGCCTTGACCGGGCAGCTGCGCGCGGCCGCTTCGACGCGGGCGCGGTCGGCCTCGGGGATGGTTTCGGTCAGCAGGACGACTTTGCCGTCGTCGTCGATGTCGTAGACGTCGGCGGCGGTGGTGAGGCAGTTGCCGTATCCCTGGCAGAGGTCGGTGTCGGCGGTGAGCTTGGCCATCGGGTCTTTCCGTTTCGGGTTCAGGATCGTTTGCGGGGCGCGGAAACGCCGATGCCGCCGTCGGGGTGGACGGCCTGACCGGTGATGCCGCGAGCGCGGTCGGAGGCGAGGAACACGTAGCTCCACGCGTGGTCCTCGCCGCTGAGCGCCACGTGCAGCGGCACGCGGGCGGCGAGTTCCTCGGCCCGCCGCGGCGCGTCGCCGAGGCTGCGTTCGGCGGTGCCGAGGCTGGGCAGGCCGCGCAGGTCGGTGCCCAGGGTTCCGCCAGGGGCGACGGCGTTCACGCGGATCTCCGGCGCGAGATCGTGCGCGAGCGCGGTGACGAGCCCGCGCACCGCGAACTTCGACGACAGGTACAGCACGCCACCGCGGCCCGGGTAGTACGACGACGTCGACTCGGTCAGCAGCACCACGCCGTGACCCGAGCGCTTCAGCTCCGGCAGCGCGGCCTTCACCGAGTGGAGGTGGCTTTTGACGTTGGTGCGGAACATCTCGTCGAACGCGTCGTCGAGCACGTCGGCGTCGAGGTCCTCGATGCTGCGGTAGAAGTCGAAGACACCGACGCAGTTGACGAGCACGTCGAGACCGCCGAACGCGGTGACGGCGGCGGCGACCGCCGTGTCGTTGGCCGCTCGCGTGGTGGCGTCGCCGACCGTGACGGGCACGTCCGGCACCTCGGCTTCGAGGGCGGCCGCCTTGCCCGCGTCGCGTTCGAGCACGGCGACGCGGGCGCCTTCCGAGCGGAACGCGTCGACCACGGCCCGCCCGATGCCCGAACCGGCGCCGACGACGAGCGCGCGGCGGCCCTCCAGCCAGCCGGTCACGAGGCCTCCCCCGAGTCTGTGGATTCGGCCGCCACGAGCGGGCCGAAGGGGTGGCCGATCATGGCGGAGAACGTCTCGGTGTTCTGCCAGGTCAGCGCCTCCAGCTCCAGCGGGCACAACGACACCCACTGGCCTGACTTCGGCGACTCGATCAGCAGCCGGGCGCCGTTTCGCGTGTCGACCCGCCGCACCAGGATCTCGGCGAACTCGTTGCCGAGCCGGATCACCTCGCCCGTGGTGTGGGCGACCAGTTCGTCGTGTTCGGCGGCAGCCGCGGCCGCCGCGCGGGCGTCCTCGGCCTCGCCTTCCCAGGAGAGGTTCACAGGAAGATCGCCAGGTTCTGCATGCGGATCACCGAATCGTCGACGAGGATCGTGCGCCGCGCGAGCTGCCAGCCCTCGGGCGTGCGGCGCAGCAGGTCCTCACGGCCGGCCGAGACGATCGAGCCGGACAGCACGTCGCCGCGGCTGCGGAACAGCAGCGTCGCCGATTCGACGACGAGGTGGTTGTCGTCTTCGGTCGCGAAGGTGCGCACGTTGGACAGGTGGTGGCGCAGCCGTGAGGGCGGGTCCTCGGTCCAGGCGTGTTCGGTCATGAACCGCGCGACGCGCCGCGACAGCGAATACTTGTCCTCGTCGAAGTGCGCCATACCCGGCGCGGTGTCGAACCCCGCGCCGAGCGCGGTGGTCACGCGCACCGGCATGAGGTAGTGGATGTCCTCGGTGAGCGTGGTCAGCCACTGCTCGTAGTCCTGGGCGTCGAGCAGCCACGCTTCGTCGACGAGCCACTGGTGCGCCTGGAGGTGGCGGGCGTCGTCGAACGGCAGCGGCCGGCCGGTGCGCTGGACGCGGGACGCGTGGGCGCCGAGGACGGACCGGCTGGAGTGCGTTTCGGTGGTCATGCCTGCACCGCCTCGGCGGTCTCGGCCGGCGCGCCGACCTCGAGGGCCGTGGCCGATTTCGTCGGCTGTTCGAGGTAGTCGGCCCAGCGGTTGAGCAGCTCGCGCTGGTTGTACTCGCCGTAGCCGGTGTGTGCGACGCCCGGGCCGTGGAACTGCTCCGGGGTGAGCGCGGGGACGACCTCGGTGTCGTCTTCGAGGATCCCCATACGGCTGTTGAGCTTCAGGCGCCGCGCCATCGAGCCGGCGGCGGTGTTGGTGAGCGAGACCCAGTTCTCGACGTCGTCCTGCTCGAACATGCCGGTGGAGCCGAAGCACATGAGGTAAGCCTTGTAGGACAAGGCTTTGTACTCCGCGGGCGCCTCGGCGTCGACCGCGAACCAGGACAGCACCTCGGTCTCGTTCTCGCTGATCGGCTGCCACTGCCGGATGGAGATGAACGGCAGCACGTCGTCGGAATCCGCGACGCGCGGCCAGTTGTGCACGAACGACAGGTTCGGGAACACCGACGCGGCGGAGATCATGAAGCCGTCCTCGCCGATCACCTGCTGCTGGGCCTGGGAGAACGTGGTCTTCATGCGGTCGACCATCTCCTGCGGGTAGCCCACGTACCGCGTGCGCTCGTCGAACCCGCCCGGCGGCAGCTTGTAGGTGGTCCCGCCGCCGTTGCCGGCCCAGTAAGTGGCGCCGTCCTTGCGCTTCTCCGCCTTCGGCTCGCGGAACAGGCCGATCTCCACGACCGACGTGTGCGTCTGCGGCGTGTGGTACATGTCGCCGGCGAAGTTCTCCGCGCCGATCTTCCAGTTGGCCTTGACGCGCCAGCGCTGTGGGCCGCGCAGCTCGATGCCGCTGGGGCTCTGCTTGGTGTAGAAGTCCAGGTAGAAGCGAAAGTCGCCGAGGAAGTCCACCAGCGGCGGGGCTTCGGGGTCGAGCGAGATGAAGATCATCCCGTTGTAGGTGTCGAGGTTCGGCGCCGGCAGCAACCGCTGGCCCTTGCGCTTGAACCCGGCCTCACCGCCGTAGGCCTCCTGGTGGAACGGCAGCCCGACGATCCGGCCGTCGTTGCGGTAGGACCAGCCGTGGTAGGGGCAGCGGAAGTGCGAGGCGTTGCCCATCTCCGCACGGCAGACCTGCATCCCGCGGTGCAGACACATGTTGAAGTGCGCCCGGATCTCGCCCTTCTCGTCGCGCGTGACGATGAACGAGTCGTCCAGCACACGGCGCACCACGTAGTCGCCGGGCTTGGCGATCTCCGACTCGTGAGCCACGAACAGCCACGCCCGGCCGAAGACGCGCTCCCTCTCCAGCTCGAAGATCTCCCGGTCGTTGTAGATGTGCGCCGGGATCATCCCGCGCCGCACGTCGGACAGGGTGCCGGACTGATCCGTCATCGTCGACTCTCCTCAAACCGCGAACTCTGTAGAGCAGAACTAATCTCTGAACAGTAGAGCAGACGCAGAGATCGGGCGTCAATCGCCGGGTCGACCCCGATGTGCGAGCCGTAACACGCCGAAGAGCGCCGCCGAAGACAGCTCGGCGGCGCTCGCGGATGGGCGGGTCGGTTACTCGGGCTTGCGGGACCGGCTCGCGAAGAAGGCCAGGAGGTGTGCCACGAACCACTGCGCGTGCTCGATGTCGGACAGGTGGCCGCGTTCGGCGTACCCGCGCAGCTGGGCGTCGGGGATGCGCGCTCGTCCGCGTACCCGGGCTCACGCAGGGGTCCTCGGCGCCGGCGATCACGAGCATCGGCACTCGGAAGCGTTCGCAGGCGATCGGGTCCTGCTTGCCGAAGCGCTCGCCGCCGTGGTCCGGCGCCAGCGGCTTCGGCGGCCGCAGCCGAGTGGACGCGGCGCACTCCCACGCGCCGGGCTCGAGGCTCATCCGGTGCCGTCGGCGCACGTACCCGGGATCGTCGGCCCAGCGGCCGGAGTACCTCGCCGTGCGCAGGACCTTCGCCATCCCGTCCTCGGTGAGGTCGTCCTCTGGATGGTGGCGCGGGCGTCGTTGAACGATGGTGCGGACGCCCAGCGGTCGACGCTGGACCGGGTGGAGTTCGTGCGGGGGGTCGATCGCCGGGGAGCAGGCGCTGGGGTGGTCTTGCGAATGGCACTGGAGTGTGAGCCCCCGCCGGCGTGAGATCCGGGTCCGTCGCGTGCTCGCCACGTACACCCGGACCGCGGCCTCCACCGCCGCCGGCAACCCGGTCCGGGCCGTCCGGCCGCGCGGAGGTGCGGAGGTGGGAGGTGCGGCTGGGACCGGCGATGGAGTCGCTGCGCCGGGCGCCCGGAGCCACGATCGGCAGCGTTGCGTTCGCGAGCGGGTTTCGGTCGGCGACGAGTTTCGGGGCGGCCGTCCAAGCAGCGCTCCGGGATGACGCCGGGTGAGCCGCGCGAGCACGGTCGGCACAAGGTTCACCGAACTGATCGAAAACGCAGTGACTTGGGTCGGGTCGCGGCTGCACGCAACGGCATCGGACCAGAACTCGACCAGCTGCTGCTCCCCCGCCCGCTGCACGACCGCGCCCCCGCGGAACCCCCGCCGGCTCGGCGAACCGGACACGCAACGCACCGTGGTTGTCCCGCACGTACGCGCCCCAGGGCCCCGTCGGATCCTCCACCGGCGACCGCGTCCGTCTCCTGCACCTCGTACGACCCCACGGCCCTGCCCACCTCCGGTATCCCCGTCGACGCGTTCGGCCCAGGCCCAGCCGATCACGTTGTGCCCGGCGGTGGTCCCGCCGCGCAAGAACACCGCCGGGTCGCGGGGATCAGCCCTGGGCGAAGACCGCCAGCGGGTCGGTGTGCCGCGGCTGCCAGCCCAGCTCACGCTGGGCCTTGGCGGGCGTGAGCTGCTGGTCGAGGGCGAACGCGTCAGCGATCGGGCCCATCTCGGCCTGTGCCTGTTCCAGCGAGATCGACGTGGTCTTGCCCGCAAGGCCCGCGGCGTGGGCGCACGCCTCGGCGACCTGCTTCGCGGTCGGGTTGACCCCGCCGACGCCCACGTAGACCGAGCCGGCTGGCGCGGAGAGGGCGGCAACGTAGAGCGGGGCGAGGTCGTCGATGTGGACGAGCGCCCAGTGGTTGGCGCCGTCGCCGATGTAGGGGATGGCGCCGTTCTTCTTGCCCGGCTGGACGAAGAAGATGTCGATCAGGCGGTTGTCACCGCCGTAGAGCAGGCCGGGCTGCACGATCACGGGGCGCCCGCCGTGGGCCAGCACTGCGTCCTCCACCGGCTTGCGCCACGCGACCGCGGCGGGCGGGTTCCAGGGCGCGGTCTCGTCGACGACGCCGTCGGTGTCGCCGTAGACCCAGGTGCCGCCGGTGTGCACGTAGGCGCCGGCGCCGACGCCGTCCTGCATCGCCGTGGCCGCCGCGAGGTCCTCGTCGCCGGATTCGGCCTGCGCAAGGTGGATCACGGCCTCGGCTCGGGCCGCGGAGTCCTTCAGCACGGCCAGATCGGTGAGGCCGCCGCGGACGGCCGTGGCGCCGGCCGCCACGACGGCCGCCTCCGCACGGTCACTGCGGGCGAGCGCCTCGACGGTGTACCCCTGCTTCACCAGCTCGGCGATCGTGGCCTGTCCGATGTAGCCGGATCCGCCGGTCAAGAAGACCCTCATGACAACTCCCTTTTGCTTACTCTGGATACAGAACAACTGTGCGTCCGGGCCGGGGCGTACGTCCAAGACCTCTTCCGGTCGCTGTGATACCTTCCGGACATCACCGCGCGGCGAGGTGGCGAGCGAACCAGTCCCGTGCCGCCTGCGAAGCGACCTTGAAGCCCTCGCCCGTGTACGCGTCGAAATGGCCGCCCGGCAGGAAAACGATGTCCTTCGGCTCGGCCGCGCTGCAGTACGCGACCGCCGCGAGGTTGCCGCCCGTCAGGCCGTCCTCGCTGCCGACGATCATCAGCAACGGCGTCGGCGTGACCTCCGGCAGGTACTTCGCCGGCTCGTAGCAGTAGAAGTTGTCGAGGCTGCGCAGCGTGACCTCGTTGGGCCAGCTGGGATCCAGCTCGGCCCGCGCGTGCGTGAACCACTCGTACGAGTCCCGCGTCGGCAGCCCGACGAGCTGACCCGGGTCGGTGCCGATGACCGGGATCGTCGCGGCGGCTTCCCCGCGAGCACGGGCCCGGCGGTCGGCCGTGAACACGTCCGGCCCGACGACCTGGTTGTCGACCCGCGCGAGGTTCGCGTAGGTCGCGCGGCCGCTGACGAACGGCGCCTGCGTCACCACGGCCTTCACGCGCCGGTCCATCGCCGCGACGACATAGGCGTGCGCGCCGGAGAAGCTGGTGCCCCACACGCCCACGCGATCCGGGTCCACCTCGGGCCGGTTCTGCGCATGGGTGATGGCGTGCCGGTAGTCGCCGACCTGGACCCAGGGGTCGATCTCGTGCCGGGGCTGGCCCGGGGCCGCTTCCGAATCACCCCAGCCGCGGTTGTCGTACAGCAGCACCGACAGGCCGCCGGCGGCGAAGACCTCGGCGAACCGGTCCAGGTACATGCGCTTGGTCGAGCTCCAGCCGTGGGCCATGACCACACACGGCGCGGGCCCGGTGACACCTTCGGCCTCGTAGAACCAGCCGCGCAGCAACGCTCCTTCGGCATCGAACTCGATGTCGTGACGCATGGGTGCCTCCTCGAACACTGATGACTTGAGAAAAGCCTTGATGGTCAACGGATCTGCTCGCCGACGAAAGCTGCGATGTCCTCGATCTCCCGGCCCCGGACGTCGTGGCCCAGACGGGAGTAGACGTGGCTCTCGACGGTGGAGTGCCCAGCCAGCCACCGCTCCGTCCGGGCGAGCGCGGCGGCCGGAATGACACCGTCCTCCCGGCCCCGGCCCCAGAAGACGGGCGGTCGGGTGGTGCTCAGGACGTCGTCGCCGGGCTGCTCGTCGCGCACGACGAAACCCGCCAGGTTCACGCCGTACGCGAAGCGCCCAGGCGCGTGCCGCATCAGCTGGTGGACCATGGCGCCGCCCTGGGAGAAGCCGAGCAGCCCGATCGACGGCGCGTCGATCGTCTCCAGCCACGCCAGGACATCGAGCGTCGCCGCGTTGGCCACGCGAGGCTGAGGATCACCGATCGGGTTGCCCCGGCTGGGAAACCACGCGTAACCGCCGGCCTCCGGAATGCGGGCCCGCACGGACGCGACCACGACCTCCGCCGGCAGCTGCGGCGTGATCAGCCGGTGCAGGTGCGTCTCGTCGTAGCTCCAACCGTGCAGCATCACCAGCAACGGCCGCGAGCCGCGCGCACTCTCCACTTCGGACCACAGCACCGCACCGCGGTCCATCCCGGGTTCCCTGCTCATCTCGCTCCCGTCGTCGATCACCTCGACTGTGCGCCGGGCGCGCGAGCCGCGTCCAAGACCTGTTCCGCGCGCTGTGATACCTCGCGGGTACCACCGCAGGTCCGTGGGCTTGAAATTCACCGCCGGCGACTGACACTGAGTGGGCGGCAGGTGACCGCGGCGACGGGACTGTCCACGTCGAGCCTCTACAACTCGTTCGGCACGAAGATCGAGACCTACCCCGAAGCCGTCGACGAGTACCTCGTGCGCATGCAGGACGTCCTCGCGCCGCTGCACCAGGGCGAGCGCGGCAGCGAAGACGTGCTCGAAGCGTGGTCCCTCCTGGCATCCGTCCCGACGGGCACCGGCGTCGACCGGTCGTTCTCGCACCTGCTCAGCGCGGTCGCCGACCCCGCCTCGCGAGGCGCGTGGCCGCGGGTGAAGGTGTGCGATAACGACACCTGCTACACGGCGTTCTTCGACAAGACGCGCAACTCCTCGGCGGCTGTTCTGCAGCACGACCCGCAGCGGCCAGATGGTGACGCGCGCGTACCGCGGGCGGAAAAGGAGGGGCCACCCGGTGCTCAGCGGAACACCGCCGTCCGTTCGGGAGTTGAGCGTGGCATGAGCCAACTCGTGGACCGCACGATCACCGCCCTGCGCACCGAGCACGACACGCTCGCCGCCCTCGTCCGCACCCTCACCGACGAGCAGCTGGCCACCACCAGCGGCGCCGCCGAATGGACCGTCGCGCAAGCCCTGTCCCACCTCGGCAGTGGCGCCGAGATCGGCCGCGCGCCGATCGCGCGGGCCGCTGGCGAGACCGTGGCGGCCGAGGACAACCCGACGATCTGGGCCCGCTGGGACGCTTCGGCGCCGCGCGCACAGGCCGAAGGTTTCCTGGCGCACAATGCCCGCTGGCTCGAGGCCGTCGAAGTCCTCACGCCCGACCAGCGCTCGTCGCTGATCGTCGACCTCGGCTTCCTGCCCGAGCCGGTCTCGCTGCTGACCGCCCTGGGCATGCGCCTCAACGAGGTGGCCAACCACTCGTGGGACGTGCGGGTGGCCTTCGACCCCCACGCCGGTGTGGCGGCCTCCTCGGCCGAGGTGCTTGTCGAGCTCTTGGCCGGCCCGGTCGGCTTCATGCTGAACTTCCTCGCGAAGCCGGCCGAGCTCGGGAAGCCGGCGTCCGTCGCCATCCCGGGCGCCGGCCTGGTGATCGACGAAGCCGTCACCGTGGTCGACCACCTCGAGTCGCCTTCGGCCACGTTCAACGGTCCGGCCGAAGCGTTCGTCCGTCTGGTCAGCGGCAGGCTCAAGGCCCCGTACGACCACGGCGTGACCGTCGACGGCGCCCTCTCGCTCGACGACCTGCGCCGGGTGTTCCCCGGGTTCTGACCCAAGCGTCAGCGGGCTGACCGGTTTCGCGCACGGTCAGCCCGTTTTCTGTCCCTCCGGCGGCAACCTGCGCACCTGAGCGGTTCTGGGGTTGTGCGGTCTGCCGCACGAGGTGCGCGAATTCGCACGGGTGCTGGTGGCGTTGCGACAAAGTGTGATCGGTTGAGGACAGTGGCAGTCGACGAACCACCGACGATCCGCGTCTTGCGGTGGGGATCGTGGCTGCAGGTCCCCGCCGCCCTGGTCGCGGCGGGCTACGGGGTGGCCGAGCTCGGGGGACAGCAGCGGTTGGTGGAGCGCGTTCCTCGTCGCGGGCGGCGTGCTCGACGTGGTCGGCGCGGCGACGTTCGCGGCGTGCGCTGTCGCACCGGCGGGGGTGGGCGGTGGGTTCTGCGCGCGATGACCGCGGTCGCGTGGCTGATCGCGATCGAGGGAATCGTGCTGATGCTCAACGGGCACTTCTTCGCCACCTCGTCGTTGCTGCTCGCGGCGGCACAGCTACGTGTGGCGAGACACGACGCCGAGGAGTGGTTCGACGCCTGAGCCGTCCGGCGATCACGTCCGCTCGGCGACTCTTCGCACCCGGTGCGCCGTTCTCGGGATCCACGCCCACAGCGCCCCGGCCGCGGCGAAGCCGACCAGTCCACTGGCGACGATCCCCAGCCCGAGCCCGGCCAGCGCGGTCACCCCGGCCAGCAGCAGCGGGCCGAGGCCGGAACCGACGTCGGCCAGCTCGTTCCAGATGCCGATGTGCGTCGGGCGGCCGAGGGTCGGTGAGACGTCGGCGCCGAGCGTCATCACGATGCCCGAACCGAGGCCGTTGCCGAACCCCATCACCATCGCCACGAGGGCAAGCAGAACCGGCCCGTGCGTCAACGGCATGAGGACGAAGGAAGCACCGAGCACGAACGTGCAAGGCACCGCGACCCACCGCCGGCCGCGGCGGTCCATCACCTTGCCCGCCGGGTAGAAGACCAGCGCGTCGATCGCGCCGGCGAACCCGTAGATCACCGAGCTGACCGTGGGCGACAGGCCGAGGTGGGCCGCCCACAGGGGAACGACGGTCTGGCGCGTCTGCCGGATCCCCGACAGCAGCAGGATGCCGACGCCGAGCGTCGCGTACACCCGCCACTTCTGCTTGACCATCCCCCACGTCGTGATCGCCGCCGCGGCCACGCGCTGTTCCTCGATCGTCTCCAGATCCGGCACGCGGTACACCACGATCCCGGCGGCGAGCACCGCGACGAGGCTCAGGTAGTACGCGCCGGCCTGGCCCCAGACCTGCATCGCCGCGGCTCCGGCGAACGGACCCAGAAACAGCCCGACGCGCATCGTCCCGCCGAGCGTCGACAACGCCCGCGCCCGCATGTGCAGCGGCACCGCTTCGGTCAGGTACGACTGGCGCGCAAGGCTGTACACCGCGCTCGCGGCGCCGATCAGCAGCACGCCGGCGCCGTAGACGACCAGCGCTGCCTGCCCCGAACCGATGTCGACCAGGCACAGCACGAGCCCGACGGCCGTGGCCCCGGCCGCCACCAGCATCGACTTCCGCTCACCGACCCGGGTGGCGAGGACGCCCGCCGGGATGTTCGTGATCAGCGAGCCGATGCCGAGCAACGCCCCGATCAACGCCGCCACCGACGTCGTGGCCCCGCGGTCGATCGCGCTCAGCGCCACGACCGGCAGCATCGACCCCTCCGCCAGCCCGAACAACGCGGCGGGCCCGTACACCGCGACGGCCACCGACCGCAGCCGGAACTCCTCAGCCATGCCCGGCCACCGCCGCGATCAACAGGTCCCGGTCACGGCCAGGACCGTTCGCCCTGCGAGCGCGAAAGTGCCACAGAGCGACACGACTCGGTATTTCGGCGGCGAGAATTCCTGTGCTCACCAGCCGATCTTCGCAAGCCCGGCCCGCTCACCGGCCCGCTCGTGGCGAGTCCCACACCGGTCGCGAACCGCGTGGAGGACAACTTCCGCCTCAGAACCACACAATTCTCCTCGAACGGACTTTCCGCCTGGTCGGCGCCCTCACCGGCCCCGCGCACCGCCACGCCGCCGAGGACGAGAGGAGCGGACGGGGCCGGCAGAACTCGTGGATGTCCACAATGGCCTCGGCGGACGGCCGCGGTGCTTCCCGGGGAACGTTGTGGCCGATCCCGGTGCAGGTCCGCTGTTCGTCCTTGCCGGTGAACTTGTCGCGGTAGGCCTTGCTGTGGGCCGGGCGCTTTCGAAGTCGCTGCCGATCGTGATCGTCGGGACGCCGATCTTCGGCGCCGTAGGTCGCGTCGTCGAAGATCCACTTCGGCCGGCGGTGCCAGGGGCTGTTTGCCGGCATCCAGCTTGTTGGTGCCGGAGCCGTTCACCGCCACCACCGCCTTGACCCGCTCCGGCCACGGGGCCGCGATGACGTCGGCGGTGCGCACTCCCTGTCGTCCCTGCTCGCCGCGGCCGGGTACCACGCCTCCGCGCGGTTCCTGCGCGGCTACGGTCCGACGACATTCCGGTCGAAAGTGACCGTCCGCAATGGACAGCAGGCGGCCGTCGCGCTCGACATCGTGACCATGATGGACGCCCGGTACCTCGACGAGGTGATCCTCGGCGACTACGCGGTCGCCGTAGTGATGCCGGGCTCGGGCCTGAAATATCAGTCGGTGGACCGGTGGGAGTAGCAATGGCCTCAGCGTCGTCCGGCGAACCGTCCCCGGCTCACACCCAGCATCCGGTTGAAGTGCCGGGTCAAGTGCGACTGGTCGTAGAACCCGACCTCGGTGGCGACCGCCGCGGCCGGCACGCCGGCCAGCAGCAGCCGCCGCGCCAGCTGCGCCGTGCCCACCACCCTCCCCGTCGGCCGCCTCGGGGACATCTCGGGCCGCGCTCCTGGCCACAGCGACGGCGAACTGCTTCGTCTCCCGAGCGCCCGGAACGTAACGAAGGAGACGAATGCCGCGATCGAGTGATCGTCCCGCGGATCCGAGGAGCAGTCTGTGTCACCACGCGCCATCGTCGCCATCACCAGCACCGCGGCTATCGTCGTCGGGGTGTTCCTCGCGGTCCGCGGCCTCACCGGAGGCCCGGACTTCGTGACCCCGTCCGGCGCGGCGTGTGACCCCGCGATCGCCTGGCAGGACTACTCCTTCGGCGACTGCTTGCCCGTGGAACGGCACAGCCCCACGTTTGCCCTACTCCTCGCACACGTCGGGCTTCTCGGACTTATCCACGCGCGCCTGATCATGACGCGGACGCCGAAGAGGAAGCTCAGCGTGCGGTGACGCGCTCCAGGAAGCCGACCTCTGCGGCGTCCCGTGTCGGCGAAGCTTGCGCCGCCCTCGTAGACGTCGCACTGACCGCCCGGCACACGGTGCAGAACAGGTTGGCCGGGACCAGCCGCGCGGCTATCTTGGTTCGTCACCCGCCGCCCACTCGCCTGCGATGCCCGGCTTGTCGAGGTCGGCCCATTCGGCGGCCGGCGTCGAGATCATGCTCCACCGGTAGCCCGGCGGAGAAGACAGAAGGTCAGCGATTGCCACGCGTCTCGGTGGACAACGCGCAGCGATCCCTCGCCACCACGGCCTGCTCACCGTCGGGCGGTCCGTCGCCGATGGCGCCGGCACCCCGCGTGTGATGACGGACGAACAAGCGACGCCGGCCCACCGCCAGTTCGACAGCGCCAACATGGCACGCCACAGCTTCGCCATCATGGCGGAGGTCGTGGTGGAAACCGAACCCGACGCGCTCCACTGACCGCCTTTGACCTGGCTTGGCCGCAGTCACAGCAGTCGCCGGAGCGCGTTCGTTCGCCGCGACCGGTGAATGGGCTGCCGACGCCCCACGCCACGTACTGGCCCTGCTCGACACCAGTCTTGACCCGCGTCAGGGCCGACTCCATCGCCCTTGACGAAGCCACGGTGCGTCGAGTCGCCAGCCGCCTCAACGGCGCGAAATCCTCGACGAGCTGATCAGCACCTGGCTCCCCGCACGACACCCCACAGCCCCAGATCCGACACACTGCCCGCCGCGATCACGGTCGATGGCAAATCCCCGCGCGGGACCTTCGGCCGCGCCGGCGTGCACCTGCTCGCCGCCATCACCCACGAGAACGCCAACGTGCTGGGTCAACGCCGAGTCCCGCCCGGGGCCAGTGAGAGCACGTGGTTCCCACAACCGCTCGACACCCTCGACCTGGCCGGGAAAGTGATCACAGCCGGCGCCTTGCACACCACCGCCGAGCACGCCCGCGTCCGCACTTCCGCGGCGCGTACTACGTGTTCACCGTCAAGCAGAACCAGCACCGCCTCCGCGGCCTGCTCGACACCCTGCCGGGCACGACCTCCCGCCCACATCACCGAGGACCGCCGACACGACCGCAGCGAACGACACACCACCCAGATGACACCCCTCGGTGAGTACCTCGGCTACCCACGACCGATTTTCCGCACGCCACCCCCGCGTTCCTCGTCGAGCGCCACACCGCCCACCACACCAGCCGACGCCGCGCCCGCATACGCCGCCTCGAGAACAAACTTCACTGCGTCCGCGATGTCACGTTCACCGAAGACGCATCCCCATCCCGCACCGGTACCGCCCCCGCGTCGTACTCAGCTTGCGCGACGTCCCCACCAGCGCACTACGCACAGCCGCACACACCGACATCGCCGCCGGAATACGCCACCTGACCCGAGACACCAACCGACGACTCCCCTGCTCGGGATCCCCCTGAACACCACAAACGACTCTGCCGGAAGCCTGCCTCGGGAGGGCGGGGGCTGTCTTTCCGGCGGGGTGTTCTGCCTACGACTGGGCAAAGTTCCTTGTGGGTAAAGGCTTCGGCGCACAAGCCGACGCGGGCCGGCGGCCGGAGCGCGGGCTCCGGGCGCAGGCCCGCCGGGGCCGCGGGCCCTGCGCGACGGGGATGGCGTCGCGAAAGGCCGGGCCGCCCTGGAAGAAAGCCGGTGGCGGCGGGAGAAATCGCCCGCCGCAGGGCAAACTCAGCGCGACGAAGGCACCCGGCCCAGGAAGTCGCGGATGCGGGCAGCGACCTCGTCTCCCGCGCTTTCCAGGAGGAAGTGGCCGCCGTCGAGGAGGTGGATCTCGGCGTTGGGCACGTCGGCGGCGAAGGCGGTGGCGCCGTCCGGGCCGAAGATCGGGTCGTTCTTGCCCCAGACCGCGAGGACGGGCGGCTGGGTCTTGCGCAGGTACTCGTGCAGCGCGGGGTACAGCGGCGAGTTGGTGGCGTAGTCGCGGAACAGCGCGAGCTGGATCTCGTCGTTTCCCGGGCGCGAAAGCAGGGCGAAGTCGTGGTTCCAGGTGTCGGGGCTGACGAGGGTCTCGTCGGGGACGCCGGTGACGTACTGCCACTTCGTCAGGTCGAGGCTGAGCGCGCCGCGGATACCGGCCTCGGTTTCGGCGTTCTGCTCGGCCTGGTAGTCCCACACGACCTTCCAGAAACCCTCGACGAAACCGGCGTCGTAGCCGTTGCCGTTCTGGGTGATGATCGCGGTGATGGCGTCGGGGTCCGCGAGCGCGAGGCGCCAGCCGATGGGGGCGCCGTAGTCCTGCACGTAGATCGCGTAGCGGGTGACGTCGAGCTGGCGCAGCAGGCCGGCCGTGAGGTCCGTCAGCGCGTCGAAGGTGTAGTCGAACTCGTCGGCCGAGGGCGCACAGGCCGAATCCGAGGTGGTCGGGCGCGATCACGTGGTAGCGGCCGGCCAGCGCCGGGATCAGGTTCCGGAACATGAACGAGCTGGTCGGGAAGCCGTGCAGCAGCACGACCACGGGGGCGTCGGCGGGCCCGGCCTCGCGGTAGAAGAGCTGCCGGCCGTCGACAGTGGCGTAACGGTGGTGAACAGCGGTCATGATGCCTAACTCCTATCTCACCTTTTGTTGGTTAGGACCTCTGCCTAACTTGTCAACCCCGAGTTTGCCGGTTAGCCTGTACTCGTGACCGACGAGAAGCTGCTGCTCGACCTGCTGAACACCACCCCGGTGCTCGACGGGGCGCCGCACGACGAGCTCGCCGACGCCGACCTGGGCCGCGAGTGGCTCGCCGCCCACGGGCAGCCGACGTCCACGCAGGAGTGGCGCGCGCTGGTCGACGTGCGCGCGGCGCTGCAGGACGTCGTGCGCGGCGACGCGCAGCCGGAAGCCTTGGCCCCCTTCGTCGAGGGCCTGAGCTACCGCGCGGTCTTCGACGACGGCGGCATCAGGTGGGACCTCGATACCGCGTCCGGCCGCGCGGCCGCCTCGCGCGCGGTGCTGGCCTGGGACACGCTGCGCCACGCGAGCCCGGGTCGGCTGCGGCCGTGCGCGAACCCGGAGTGCCGGCTGTTCCTCATCGACCACAGCAAGCCGAACACCGCCCGCTGGTGCTCGATGGCCGTGTGCGGCAACCGCATGAAGGCCCGCCGTCACTACCAGCGCACCCGTCAGGCCGGCGCGTGAGCGGCCGCCACGTGGTGTCCGACCATGGGTGACGGCAGCGACATCGAGGGCCTGGTCGCGCGCAAACTCCAGCAGCTGCACACGGATCGCGGCCGCACGCTCACCCACCTCGCGGAGCTCACGGGGATCTCCGTCGCCCACCTGTCGCGCTTCGAGCGCGGGGAACGGCAGCCCTCGATCGGCAGCCTCCTGCAGCTCGCGCGCACGTACGGCATCTCGATCGGCAAGCTGGCGGCCGACCAGCCCGACGAGGACTACGACCTCGTCCGCGCCGGCCACGGCGTGGCGCACGAGAACTCCGAGGGGCGCTACGAAGTGCGCGCCACCCTCGCGGTGGTCGGGCTCGAACCGCCGCCCGGCACCAAAACCGGCGCGGCGCACCACACCGGCGAGGAATGGCGCCACCTCCGCCGCGGCGCCGTCGTGCTGCTCCCGGGCGACGAGGAGATCGCGCTCAAGGCGGGCGACTCCATCCAGCTCGACTCCGGTCGCACGCACCGGCCGCACAACACATCCACCCGCGCCGCGCGGGTGCTCGCGTCGACCACTTCGGCCGTCCACCATCCCGTGTCCGGTCCCGATCACCCCTGAGGAGGCAGACGTGCGTGTAGTCGCGTTGCGGCGTTACCCGGTGAAATCCATGCTCGGCGAGGAAGTCGCCGAAGCCCGGGTCGGCGCCGCCGGCCTCGACGGCGACCGCACGCTCGCCGTGATCGACTCCGACACCGGCTTCGTCGCGACGGCGAAGCACCCGCGCCTGTGGCGCAGGCTCCTGGAGCTCGCAGCCGAGACCGACGGCCGCGTGTTCATCACCTTTCCCGACGGCACCAAACTCGCCGCCGACGACCCCGCAGCCGGCTCGCGCCTGGCGGACCTGCTGGGCCGCGCGATCACGGTGTCCGGGATCCGTCCCGACGGCGCGTCCGTGGAGCGCCCGGCGCCGGAAGACGTGCTCGACAACGGCGTGAGCGCCGTGGTTCCGGCGCAAACCCTGCAGATCGGCCAGGGCACGCCCGGCCACAACTTCGTGGACCACTCCCCGATCCACCTCATCAGCACGGCGACGCTGGACCATCTCGACACCGAGGCCATCCGGTACCGGCCGAACCTCGTCATCGCGACCCCGCCCGGCACCGGCGCGTTCGTCGAGAACCACTGGCTGGGCAAGGAAATCCAGGTCGGCGATTCCGGCACCGGCGCGCGGCTGCGGGTCACGCTGCCCACGCCGCGATGCGCCGTGCCGTCCCTCGCTCACGGCACGCTGCCGCGCAACCCGCAGGCAGTGCGGGCGGTGATGGCGGATAACCGCGTCGACGTCGCCGGGCTCGGCAAGGCCATGCCGTGCGCGGGCGCGTACGCCGAGGTCGTGCGGCCGGGCACGGTCCACCTGGACGACCCGGTCACCCTGACCTGAAAGCTCGGTCGCCGACGAGCACCAGGGCGTCCGACAGCGGTTTTCGCGTGAGGTCCGGGACCTCGCAGTCGTCGGCCGGATAACCCACCGGGAAGAGGATGTACGGCCGCTCGGTCGCCGGGCGGTGCAACACCCGGCTGAGGAACGCCATCGGGTTCGGCGTGTGCGTCAACGTCGTGAGCCCCATCGAATGCAGCGCGGCGATGAAGAATCCACAGGCGATCCCGACGCTCTCGGACGCGTAGTAGGTCTTCTGCAGCTGTCCGTTCGGCAGCACTCGGTGTTTCTGTGCGAACACGATCACGAGCCAGGGTGCGGCTTCCAGGAACTCCTTGTGTTGGTCCGTTTCCAGCGGCGCCAGTGCGGCACGCCAGTCGGGGATGTCCCGCTCGTGGTAAAAACGTTGCTCTGCCTGTTCGGCGGCCACGCGGACTTGGCGTTTAACTGCCAGATCCTGTGTGGCGACGAACGTCCACGGTTGCTGGTGCGCGCCGCTCGGTGCGGTGTTCGCCGCGCGCACCGCGAGCTCGATCGACTCGACCGGCACGGGGTCAGGCGAGAACCAGCGCACCGACCGCCGCCGAGCCAGCTGCCGGTGGAACTCGGCGCCTCGGCGCAGCCCCTCGTCGACGGGCAGCCGCGGCGGGGTGTACGGCACGAACGGATATCGATGCTTCCGCGTCTGAGTCACGCCGGCAACACTGCCAACCAGCGTTTACCAAGTCCAGCTTGAAGATCTGAGCCGAGTTATATGCTGAGCTCATGAATCTGCCGAACGTGACGATCCGGCAGCTCGAATACCTGATCGCCGTCGCCGAAACGGGCTCGCTCACGACCGCGGCCGCGCGCTGCCACGTCTCGCAGGCCGCCATCTCGCTGGCCCTCACCGAGGTGGAACGCGCGCTCGGCCTGCGGCTGGTGATCCGGTCACCGCGGCGGGGTGCTTCGCTCACCGCAGCCGGCAAGCAGGTGCTCGCCGACGCGCGGCGGGTGGTCGGGGCCCTGAGCGATCTCGGCGTCGAAGCCCGGGGCCTGGGCCAGGACGTGAGCGGCACGCTGGTCGTCGGGTGCTACGGCCCGATCGCGCCCTTCCACCTGCCGGCGGCGATCACGACGTTCGAAAACGATCATCCGGACGTCTCGGTGCAGTTCGTCGAGGGCAGCCTGCCCGAAATCCAGGACCAGCTGCTCGACGGGCGGTGCGAGATCGCATTCCTTTACGAACAGGACATCTATCCCGCGATCACCTTCCGGACCTTGTACGACCAGCAGCCCGCGATCCTCCTGCCGGGCGACCACCGGCTGGCCGATCGCGAGTCGCTGTCGCTCGAGGAGCTGGCCGACGAGCCCTTCATCCTGCTCGACGTGCCCCCGAGCGAGCGCTACTTCCGCGCCGTGTTCGAGTCCGCACAGCTGGCGATGGTGCCCGCGCACCGGGCGCGAAGTTTCGAACTCGCGCGGTCGCTCGTCGCGCGCGGTCTCGGCTACTCGATGACCGTTCAGCAACCCGCGCTGTCGCATTCTACGAAGGTTTGGCAGTAGCCGCACTTCCGTTGCGCGAAAAAGCACCCGCCACGCCCGTCGTCATGGGCTGGCCGGCCGGCGGACCACTGACGCATCGGGCGCAGGCGTTCCTCGACCACTGCGAACGGCTGTTCGCGCAAGGCCGCTGATCTCGAGGTCCTGGCCTCGGTGGTCCGGCCGCACCGTCTCAGCTTCTCAGCCTCTGCGTGCCGACGCGAACGCCCGATCCAGACCCGTCTTGGCCCCGCCCCGGCCGAGCGTGTGGTGCAGCTGTCTGCCGTCGACGTACACCCCGAGCTTGTTCGCGTAGAAACCGGCCCGGCGTGTGCAGGAGAACCGCGTCCTCGCTGTCCGCGATCCATTCCCCCGCGAACCGCACCCGCAGCCTGCGCCGCAGAGGTTCGCGGTACGACAAGCGATCCGGCAACGCGTCGGGTACCAGGAACTTGCCCCGCAACACCTCCGGCGGCGCAGCGAGCAACCACGGCAACGGCATCACGAACCTCCCTTCATCGTCTAATCCCCGCGGCGCGAGCGGGCCAAACCCAGCTGGTCGCCCGCACCACCGTGGGTCCTCGTTCTGTCCGCCGAGGACAGCGTCAGACCAGCGCCTCGCCACCGTCGACGCCCAGCGACACCCCGGTCACAAACCCGTTGGTGAGCGCGAAGAGCACGGCGTCGGCGATGTCTTCCGAGGTCCCGATCCGGCGCACGGGGTTGCTCGCCGAACGCTGCGCGAAGAGCGCGGCCTTCTTCTCGTCGCCCAAAGCGTCGTACGCGCCGGTGTCGATCGTGCCCGGCGAGACGGCGTTGACGCGGATCGGCGCGAGCTCTACCGCGAGCGCCTTGGTCAGCGAGTCGACCGCACCGTTGGTGGCGGCGACCGCCAGCATCCCGATCGACGGCTTGCGGGCCGTCGCGCCGGAGAAGATCACCATCGAGCCGTCGACCGGCATCTTCGGAGCCAGGTGCTTGGCCAGCAGAATCGGGCCGATGACCTTGGTCTCGAACGAAAGCGCGATCGTGTCCTGCGCCAGGTCGCCGACCAGGCCGCGGGCGCGGGCCGACGCGGTGGACACGACGTGGTCGACCTGCCCGAGGCGCTCGGCGAGCGCGGCCACGCTGGCCTCGTCGGTCAAGTCGACCGTTTCGACCGAAACACCCGGATCGTCGTACGCGCCCTTGAGCTTCTCCTCGTCGCGACCGGCGACGACGACCTCCGCCCCGGCGGCACGCAGCGCGAGCACCACTGCGCGAGCGATGCCGCTGCCGCGGCCGATGACGAGAATCTTGCGACCCTTGAGGGATTCGGACATGAGTGTGTCTCCTTTGAACAATCTCCCGAGGAAGCGTAGGCCGGGGCTTCGGCCCGGTTCATGAAAGTTTTCTGTCCGTGAGCGAGAGCCGGCGAATGTTTCGCGTGGCTTTGCCGGGCTCCGGCCGCCTTGGCCGTCCTCGTCGCACCCGTCCCACCCTAACGCATAGATAGAAGTTATACCCATTAGCCACAAGGACGCAAGGTGGAATCTTTCAATCACTTGTGCGCTCAAGTTCGACGACCTGGAACCCACCTAATGGGTTCCAACGACCTATGCGCTAAACCTCGCCTGACCTGTCATAACATCGACGGCTCCCCGGCGCGCCCGGACCTACGGTGGAGAGTCCACAGAGGATCACGCGGGAGGGCCGGTCGTGGAGACAGCGCTGCAAAATCGCACGGTTCTGGTCATCGGACGGCCGAGTGGCATCGCGCGGGCGGTCACGCTCGCCGCGCGCGCCGAGGGTGCCCGGACAGTGGTCGCGGGCCGCGACAAGGCCAAGCTGGAGCAGGCCTACGACGACGAGGGCATTCGCGCCGAAGCGGTCGACGTCACGGTCGACGAGTCCATCGCAGCACTGGCCGAACGCCTGGGCTCGGTCGACCACCTCGTCACCACGGCGTCGTCGCGAGCCCGCGGACTCCTCGCGGACCTGGACCGCGACGCGCTTCGCCGCTCGTTCGACACCAAGGTCATCGGGCCCGTCATGCTGGCCAAGCATTTCGCCCCGCACCTCGCCGAATACGGTTCCTTCACCCTTTTTTCCGGCGTGGCCGCGTTCAAGCCCGCGGTCGGCTTCCTGGGCGTCGCCATCACCAACGGCGCGGCCGACTTCCTCACGCGCTCGCTGTCACTGGAGCTCGCGCCGATCCGCGTGAACGCCATCTCCCCGGGCGTCATCGACACCGGCATCTGGGACGCCATGGGCGAAGAAGGCAAAGCCGCCTACTTCGAGCACTTCCGCACGCACAACCCGGCCCGGCGCCTCGGCACCGTCGACGACATCGCGTCGGCCGTGCTGTTCGCGATGACCAACCCGTTCCTCACCGGCGTGACCCTGCGCGTCGACGGCGGCGAACCGCTGACCTGAGGCGAAAACACGAGCACCGCGATTGGCCTCGATTCCGCTCGGAATCGAGGCCACCGCCGCCGGCTTCAGACCGACGCGTCGCGTCCCAGCCGCACCCGCAGCTGCGCGTGACCGTTGGACAGGAACGAGCTCATCGGCACCAGCCGCGTCGACGGCTCCGCGAACGCCGAATCCGGGAACCGCTCGAACAGCATCCGCAACGCCGTCGTCGCCTCGAGCCGCGCCAGCGGGGCACCGAGGCAGTGGTGGGTTCCGTGCCCGAACGCCAGGTGCTGCTTCACCTCGCGCGTGATGTCGAACTCTCCCGCGCTCTCGCCGTACTCCGCCTCGTCACGGCCGGCCGCGGCGTAGGCGGCGAGAATCGCATCCCCCTCGGGGATCACGACGTCACCCAGGTCGATGTCCGTCACCGCGTACCGCAGCGGCAGGTAGGCCACGGGGGCTTGCCACCGCAGGGTTTCCTCGACGACGTCGCTCCAGGTGCGTTCGCCGGACCGCACGAGCGCCAGCTGCTCCGGGTGCGTGAGCATCGCCGTCACGGCCTGGTCCAGCAGGTTGACGGTCGTCTCGTGCCCGGCGGTCAGCATGAGGATGAGCGTGTCGACGACCTCGGCGTCGGTGAGCCGGCCGAAGCGGTCGGAGTCGGCCTGGATGATCGCGCTCGTCACGTCGTCACCGGGCTGCGCGCGCTTCTGCGCGGCCAGGCCCGTGAGGATCCGGTACATGTCCTCGGCGTTGGCCTGCGCGGCCTCGGGGGTGGTCGTGGTGTCGAAGACGGTGTCCACCACCTTGCGCAGGCCGGCGCGCTGCGAGTCGTCCACCCCGAACAGCTGGCAGATGACCTCCACCGGCAGCTGATACGCGAAAGCCGCTCGCAGGTCGACGACACCGTTCGCCCGGCCCAGCGAGGCCACCTCGTCGAGCAACGTCGCCGTGATGCGTTCGACCCACGGCTTGAGCTCCAACGTCCGCTTGGCGGTGAAGCCCGACGCGACCAGCGAGCGCAGCCGCCGGTGCTCGCTTCCGTAGGCGGTGAACATGTTCTGCACCGACACCCAGATCCGCAGCGGCCAATCGGCGGCGATGCGGTCTTCCTTCCACGCGGCCCAGTGTTGCCCGGACCCTTGGACACTCTGCTGTCGGTCAGCAGGGATTTCAGCGTGCCGGCGTGGCCGACCGCCCAGGCGCGGACCCCGCCCGGCAGCTCCACCAGCACCGCCGAGCCGCCTTCGCGCAACCGCGCGCCCTCCGCTTGGATGTCGGTCCCGTCGACGTCGAGTACATAAGCCTGCATTTGATCCACGTACGCGCTTCTTCCGTGATCGGGGGAACGCGCGCCGGACCGCGACCGCACGAAGTCGCGGGATTCCTTGCGGAAGAAGAGAGTCCGGTGCCGATCCGCGCCCGCGAACCCACCTCGCGTTCCCGGCCGAGAACCAGGTCGACCGCCACGGTAGCCGCGTCAGGTGGCTCGAAACCCGCGACGCCGAGGCCGAAAGAATGCCGTCACACTCTCAGTTCGCGCGAGCCGGCCGGCCACCCGGCAGCCCGCGCCGGCGCAGATCGCCCACGAACAGCTCGACCAGCGCGTCCGACGGCGCCGCGACCACCACCACGATCTCCCGCTCCACCAAGGGATCCAGCCGCCGCACCACACCCGGCGGGCGAGCCGGCAGCGCCGATACGGGCACGATCGTCACGCCCATGCCCGCGGCCGCGAGCTGTGCGGCCGTGCGCGGGCTCCTGGTGCGCAGCACGGGATCCAGTACCACGCCGTGTTCCGCGGCCAGCTGGTCGAGCCAAATCGACAGCCCGTTGTCGCTCACGAAGTGGACGAACGGCTCCGCCGCGAGATCCGCGAACGGCACCGACAGGCGTTCGGCGAACGGGTGGCCCGCCGGCGCGACGACCACCACCTCCTCCTCGCCGAGCACTTCGAGGTGCTCACCCGTCTCGGACGGCCGCGGCCCCACGGCGACGTCGACCTCGCCCGAGCACACGAGATCCACCATCCGGTCGGAACTCGTGTGCTCGCTGAGCTCGATGAGCACCTCGGCCCGGCGCGCCCGCCAGTGCCGCAGCACCGGCACGAGCAGCCACGCCGTCATCGTTTCCGCGCAGGCGATCCGCAGCCGCCCCGCGCCGCCGGAGCCGATCTGCCGGCCCACGCGCACCGCGCGTTCGGACGCCTTCAACGCCACCCGCGCCTCTTCCGCAACCGCGTGGCCCGCGGCGGTCACGCGCACGCCGCGGCCCATCTTCTGCACCATCGGGGTGCCGATCTCGCGTTCGAGGGAGGCGAGCTGGTGTGACAGCGCGGGCTGCGACATCTGCAACGAGGCCGCGGCACGCGTCACCGAGCCCTCTTCCACGAGGGCGACCAGACATTCCAGGGCGCGCAGCGTTGTCATTCGGAAAATCTAACAAGGTCCTCCGGAAATTTCATGTGACGTGGTTATTTCCGCACGCCGGGAAAACGCGCCCCCAGTAGTTTGACGCCATCGGGAAGGAGCAGGAGTGCCAACGCCGGTGTCGGTCAACGTCGGAATGCCCCCAGTACGTCCAGTGGAACGGCAGGATCGTCCAACACGGGCATCTGCCGGACGCAGCCGCGGGTCACGTGCTTTCGAGCCGGCATACGCCGAAACGAGCCGGAGTTATGCCGCCGCTGCTGGTGCCCTACGGGCGGCCGGGCTCTCCTTCAGCGTCATCCGCGAGCGGCATGTCACGCCCGGCGACGAGATCACGCGGACGGAGTGCGGGCCGCACGAGATGACCGTCGCCGACGTCGACGCGCTGCTCTACACCCCCCACCGCGCCACCGAAGCGCTTGAATCCGCCGTCGACATCCCCGCGCTGAGCCCCGGCCGGTGCCAGTCGTTCCGGGACCTGCTCAGCCCGGCCGAGAAGCCCGCGGATCCTGGTTGGACCGGGCGCGCAGCGGGCTCACGGTGGCACGACAAACGGCAAAAGCCTGGTGGAGCCGGCCGAACCCTGTGGCGTGCCGACGCGCTGGGCCTGCCACACCTGCGACACCCCGCTGCTCGCCGGCACGACGACGTACGAACCGGCGCCGCTCGAGCTGCCCCCGGCCGCGCGGATCGTCGTCTGCTGCGCCCGGCCGGAGACCGACGCCGTCCTCAACCACTAACTCACCGCCCGCGCAGGCGCGGGGACACCAGTCCCGCGATTGAGCACCCCACCAGGATCACGCCCAGCACGGCCACGACGACTTCCAGCGCGGGCTGGTTGACGCTGGAGGTGGTGAGCACCAGCACAGCCTGAACGGCCAGCGCGAGACCGATGAGGAGCCAGAGCACGCACAGCCCCGCGGTTCGCGGGATCACGTGCCACCGAGTGCCAGCCGACATGAGACCTTCCCTTCGTCCGGGTCGGCACCTGGCTACCCGGCGGCCTCGCCGGGTGAACCGGCCCCACGCCGATCTTGATCGCACGGGCCGATTTCGTGACCCGAACGGACAACGGTTCAGGGGGCGGGCCGCGTCGCGAAGCCGGCCGAGACGAGCGCGAGCACGACCACCGCGGCGAGCACGCTCAACGCGATCGGCAGCCGGGCCGTGAACGCCGCCGTGTTCAGAATCGCGCCCAGCACCGACACCGCCATCAGCGCGCCCGACTGCCGGCTCGTGTTCTGCACGCCGGACGCGACACCCGACTGGTGCACCGGCACGCTCGGCACCAGCAGCGAGGTGAGCGCGGAGAACGCGATCGTGCTCGACACCCCGACCAGCAGCAGGCCGGCCGCGACCGGTGCGTACGCCGTGGCCCCGGTGAAGATCAGCAGCACCGAGACGCCGCACGCGCAGCACGCGAACCCGGTCAGCAGGGCCACGGGGTTGCCGAACCTCCGGGACAACGGCCGGTAGATCACGAGCGAGCCGATCGTCGACCCGACGGTGAGCGGCAGGAGCGCGATCCCGGCCTCGCCCGCCGACCAGCCGCGCACCTGCTGGAAGTACAGCGACATCACGAAAAGCGTGCCGTAGAAGAGGAACCCCATGAACGCCGCGCTCGCCACCGCGACCGAGCGCACCCGGACCGAGAAGAAGCCCCGTGGCAGCATCGGCTGTGCGACCCGGTGCTCCACCAGCCAGAACGCGACCGCGGACACCACGCCGCCCGCCAGCAGGCCGAGGCTGAGCGGTGAGCTCCAGCCCGCGCTGCCGCTCACGATCACGCCCGCGGTGATCAGCCCGAGCGCGGCCACGGCCGTGAGCTGCCCGGCGTGGTCGACCTTGCGCTCGTGCCGCGGCGCCTCCGTGATCCCCGCCCGCGCCAGCAGGATCGCGGCGACGCCGATCGGCAGGTTGATCAGGAAGATGCTGCGCCAGCCGAACGCGTCGATCAGCAGCCCGCCGACCATCGGCCCCACCGCGGTGGAGATCGCGCCGGTGGACACCCACACGGCCGTGGCGCGGGCGCGTTCGCCGTCGTCGGAAAACAGCGTGCGGATCAGCGCGAGCGTCGCCGGCAGCAGGGCCGCCGCGCCCACGCCCTGGACCACGCGCGCCGCGATGAGCACGTGCACCGACGGCGCGAGCGAGCAGGCCAGCGAGGCGGCGGTGAAGATCGTGGTGCCCCACAGGAAACACCTTCGCAGACCCCAGCGGTCGCCCAGCGCGCCCGCCGTGAGCAGCAGGGCGGCGAGGCACAGCGTGTACGCGTTGATCACCCACTGGACCGAGGCCAGGGACGTTTTGAGGTCGTCGCGTAGCGCGGGCACCGCGATGTTGAGCACGCTGCCGTCGAGGATGATCGCGAAATACCCCAGGCAGATACCGGTGAAGCCCACGGTCCGGGCCGGTGCGGCCATGTCGGGGCTCCTTTCGCGGGTCTTCCTGGAGAAGGTAGCCGCCGCGACCGAACACGCGCGGCATGACGCGGCGCATTCCTTAATCCAATGACAAGGATTCCGGATGCGAATTCGTCGGCGGCGCGGAACTAGAATGCCGGCTGCGGTTACCTGTCGGGCGAGACATTCGGCGGCCGTGCTCAAGATGTGGCGAATGTTCGCGTGGAGCGGGTCAGCGGTGGACTCAGACCTCACCCGCTGCTCCACGATGGTCGAGCCGGCCGCCGGTCCGGAAGCGACGGTGGCGCCGGACCGCGCGACGCCGGGCGGCGCTCGCCAATCCCCTTCTCCTGGGCCGCACGGCGAACCTCACCCGCTGGCGCGTCGCGGAAGTGCCGGCGGCCAAACGGGCACGGCACCGCCCACGGCCTCGCGACGCTCTCCGGTGCCCTCGCCGACGGTTCGGAACGGCTGCCTCGCCCGCCTGGGTCAGTCCTCGGTGAAGTTCCGGTAGTCCTGCGCGCCCAGCAGCTTCGCCTCCCCGGCCCGCATGTCGAGGGTGACGAGCCAGCCGTCACCGTACGGGTCGTCGTTGACGATCTCCGGGCTGTCGGCGAGCAGGCCGTTGACCGCGGTGACCACCCCCGACACCGGCGCGTAGACCTCGGCCACGCTCTTCGTCGACTCGACCTCGCCGAACGGCTCACCCGCCACGACCTCCGCACCGACCGCAGGCAGGAACACGGAGATGATGTCGCCCAGCTCTTCCAGCGCGAAGTCGCTGATGCCGATCCGTGCGGAGCCGTCCGGCAGCCGCCGGACCCACTGGTGGGTGACCGTGTACTCGACCTCGGGGTCCACTTCGGCCATTTCGGGTCCACACCTTTCGCCGGCGGACGAACTGCGGTTCACTGCTGTTCGCCGGACGAGCGTAGATCGTCCCCGGCCGCCGCGACGGTGCCGTCGCATGAGTCTTTCCGAACCTCGGCCACCGAAGAACGAATGACACCGACCGGCACGGGTGATCGCCGCGCGTGATGAAGCTTTCGTCAATGGCGCGCCAACGCGTCCGGGGCATGCTGGACGAGGACCAGGAGTACGCCCGCACCGGCTCCGGATGACGAGACAGGCAAGGAAAAAGCACCATGGAACACGTCGCGGTCCGGCCCCGGTCCCACGACTCGGGAGCCCACCCCGTCGCGCTCCGGCCGCAGGTCGCCCAGGAGGTTTCGGTCCGGGTGGAAGCCACGGACACCCTCAGCGCCACGGGTCTGCGGCTGGTCCTCGAAAGCCACGCCGGCCTCGTGCGGGCGCGTCCGGGCTCGCGTCCCGACGTCGTCGTCTTCTCGACACCGCACGTGACCGCCGCGGCTGTGGCGCAGTTGCGGGCACTGCGATCCTCGGGTGCCCCGGTCGTGCTGCTCACCGCCGGCGTCGAGGAAGCCGCGCTGCTCACCCTGATCGAGCACGGGGTCGTGGCCATCGTGAACCGCAAGTCCGCCGACGGCGCCGAGCTCGCGGCCGCGGTGTCGGCCGCCGCGCGCCAGCACAGCGTGATGCCGCAGGACCTGCTCGGGAAACTCATCGGCCTGGTCCGGCGGATGCAGCGCGAAACGCTCGAGCCCCTGGGCGTGAACAGCGCCGACCTCACCGAGCGCGAGGTCGAGGTGCTGCGGCTCCTGGCGGACGGGGCGGAAACCGCCGAGATCGCCCGGAAGCCGACCTATTCGGAAAGCACGCCTGGTCGTCGACGGCGATCAAGGACGAGCCGGCGGTGGTGTAGACGCGGCCTCGACCATCGGTGACCACCGAGCCGTAGGAGGTCGCTCCGGTGGCGACGGTCCAGATGGCGCGGCCGGCCGTGGCGTCCACTGCGGACACCGTGCCATCGCCGGTCCCGACGTAGACCCGGTTCCCGTCGATGGAGGCCGGAGACGTCACCCGAACCGAGAACGCCTTGGTCCACAGTGGCCGGCCGCTCGGGGACAACGCGATCAGGTCCTCGCCGCTCGGGAGGAGGATCGTGCCGTTCGGGAGGACGACGGGCGAGATCGACAGGTCGCCGCCCGTCGGGTTCTTCGTGTCGTAGATCCATTTGTCGTGCCCGTCGGCGGGATCGAGGGCGTGGAGTACACCGGCGTTCGAGGCGATGAACACCGTGCCGTCCGCGCCGACCACCGGGCCCGGGGTCGTGGCGCCCTCGAGGCGACGTTGCCAGCGGATGGTGCCGCGCGTCGGCCCCGACACCGCCGAAGCGCCCGAGTGCCGGGCGTCGTGCAACGCCGAAGGCCACGGTGTCCACGTCGCGACACCGGCCGCCGCCTGGGGGAACACGAACGGCGGCGCGGCCGGAGTCACCGGAGCGGCGCAGGCGACGAGGAGCAACGCACCGGCAGCAAGGACACAAAGTCGGAACACCACGTCCCTGAAGCTACAAGCGCCAGGCCCGCCCGAGGGGCACCTCGGTCATTACGAACCCCTAACCGGCACCGTCCTCAATGGCCAGGAGCAAGCCTTCGAGGTCTTCCTTGCAGGGTCCGCAGGCGCGCAGGTGCGCGGCGATGCGTGGGTGGAACCGGGCCGCGTCCTCACCTCGCCGGAGCAACTCCGCGTAGACGTGCAACAGCTCCATCGCCTCACCGCACCCACCGTCGCGCGGATCGGTGTCGAGGAATCGCTCCAACGCACTCAAGTCGCTCACGCTCGTCCTCCCGGCTCGTCCAGGTGCCCCTCGGCGACGAGCCGGGCGCGCAGCTTGCGCCGGGCGTCGAAGAGGGTTTTGTAGATCGCGTTGCGGTTCGTGCCGAGCTCGGCCACGAGCGCGTCGAGCGGCACCCCGTTGAGGACCAGCGCCACGAACACCCGCCGCTGCCGCTCGCTGAGCACCTCGTGCACGGCCTTGTGCAGGCCGAGCACCAAATCGTGCCACTCCGCCTGCTGCTCGGGCACGAGCCCGAAGCGGTCCGGGACCGCGTTCCAGTCCTCGATGTCCCACCCTTCGGGCGACGTGCGCCGGAAGTGGCGGCCGAGCGTCGCGGACACCTCGAACACCACGAACTTGTACGCCCACGTGGTGAACCGGCTCTCCCCGCGGAACTCCCCCAGCTTGGCGAGCACGGCCACGACGGCGTCGGTCGCCGCCTGCTGAGCGAGATCGTCGACGTCTCCACCGACCCCCCGGCGCCCGCACTCGGCGCGCGCGATCCGCAGCAGGCCGGCGTACAGCCGCGCGACCGCCGCGTCACGCGCGGGCGCGCCGACCGCCAGCGCTCGCACCCACTCGGCTGACTCCGGATCCACGTCCGCAGACATTACCTCGCCGAAATCTCGGGCGAACCGGGTAAGAACCGGCGGCCGCGGGACGCATACACAGTGTACGACGTCGATCCGTCCCGCAGATCGGCAACGAAACGGACAGGAGACTGAGTGTCCTTCCACGGCAGGACAGCGCTGGTGACCGGTGCCGGACGCGGCATCGGACGGGAGATCGCCCTGGGCCTGGCCCGCGGCGGCGCCCGCGTGGCGGTGCTCGCGCGATCAGCCGACCAGGTCACCGAGACCGCGGAGCTGATCCGGCGGCAGGGCGGCGAGGCTTGGGCACTCCCCGCCGACGTCGCCGACAAAGCCGCACGCGAGCAAGCCCTCGAGAAGATCCCTGGCCCCGTGGACATCCTCGTCAACAACGCCGCTGTGGTCGAACCACTCGGCCCGAGCACCCGCGTCGACCCCGAAGAATGGACCACGGCGCTGCTGGTCAACGTCGTCGCCGTGTCGGCGCTGACGTTCGCCTCGCTGCCGGCCATGGTGGAGCGCGGATGGGGCCGGATCGTCAACGTGTCCAGCGGGATCGTCGCCACCCCGGGCGGCATGGTGGGCGGCAACGCCTACGTCACGGGCAAGGCCGCGCTCGAGGCCCACACGCTGAACCTGGCGGCGGAACTGGCGGGCAGCGGCGTCACCGCGAACGTCTACCGCCCCGGTTCCGTCGACACCGCCATGCAGGCGTGGATCCGTTCCCGCGACGAACGCGACATCCCGGCTCTGCACCGGCGCTTCCACGACAACCACCGCAACGGCCGGCTCTTCACCCCCGAAGCCTCCGCCTCGGCGCTGCCGGCCCGTCTGGGCGGCACCGCCACGGGCGAGATCTGGGACGTCGCCGGCATCCCGGCCTGATCCCGAAACCAGGAACCCTCACCAGAAAGGTCTTGTCATGCCCCTGCTCCAGCCTGGAGACAGCTTCCCCGACCTGTCGCTGACCACTGTGGACGGCACCGTTCACCCCTTGCCCGCCGAGCTGGCCGGGCACTTCGCCGTGGTGCTGTTCTACCGCGGCAGTTGGTGCCCGTACTGCAACGCCCAGCTGCGGGCGTTCCAGCGCGCTGCCGACACGTTGGCGGAGCTCGACGTCAAGGTCGTCGCACTGTCCGTCGACGACGAAGCGACCACCAAGGACCTGGTGGCCAAGCACAAGCTCGCCTTCCCCGTCGGCCACAGCGCCGATGCCCGCGCGCTCCACGACGCAACCGGCGCGTTCGTGAACGAGGACCCGCTCTATGTCCAGTCCACGGGCTTCCTGCTCGACCCAGCGGGCAAGGTCCTGGTGAGCGTCTACTCCAGTGGCGCCATCGGACGGCTCGTGCCCGAGGACGTGATCGGCATGATCCGCTACCTGCGCGAGCACTAGGCAGCGCGGCCGTCAGCCGACGGTAAGGGATCTTTGCCGTGACGCGGGGCACACTGCGAACATTGGTCAGCCAGCCAAGGAGCGTTGTCATGCAAAGGTCACCGGAATCCGCCCGTACGCCGCACCTGAGCCGCAAGTCCTGGGCCATCCCGGCCGCGGCGGCGGGGTCCGCCCTGTTCGTCGCGGCCGGCGCGCGCGTCGCCGCTATCTTCGCCGAGTCCATGATGAGCGGCGTCGCTCTCATCGGCTCGTGGCTGATCCTCACGCTGGGCCTGGCGTACGCGGGCACCAGGCTGCGGCCGGGACTCGGGGCCGCGCTGTTCGTCGGGTTTGCCGTGGGTGTCCTCGCCGTCGCGTTCTTCGGCGGGATGCACATGCTCACCTGGGATCTACCGAATTCCTTACCGCAGCGGTGAAAGTGCCGTCGTGGCCACGAACGAGTGGCCACGAGGACAGCGTGGTCCGGGCTGAAGAGCTACACCCCACCCCGCACCACCGATCGCTCCGCCGGTGGACCGCCTTCGGTCCCGGCCTCGATGGCCCACGACGTCCTGGCTGTCACCGGACTCGGCAACGGCCCGCGCCGGGCAAACCGCTCGGCTTCGCCAACCCGCTGATCTACCAGAAGTACCGCGGCCGGCTGTTTCGCGACCCGAACGGACGACACCACCACCGGCGTCGGCACCCCGACCGCCGCGTACCTCGCGTCGTTCGCGCGCAGGTGACCGGTGCCGGCCCCGGAAGCGGCAGCCGGGGCCGGCACCGGTCAGCTCGCCGGCAGGGTGATGCTCGTCAGGTCGGGCTGACGGCCCCCGTGAGCACCGGCGGCCGCGGGGTGCCCACCGAACCGTCGGCGGCCAGCGGGTAGCTCGTGACGCTGCCGTCGCCGTCGGTGTTGAAGTTGGCGTTGTAGAGGCTGCGGCCGTCGTGGGACAGCGCGATGCCCTCGACGCCGTTGCCGCCGGTCGCCACGGCCGGGCCTGCCTGGCTGACGCCGGTGGGCGTCACCGTGAACGTGGTGATGTGGCCGGGGCCGGTGCCGTTCGCGAAGTTGGCGACGTACGCGCGGTCGCCTTTTGCGGTGAGGACGATGCCGCGGGGTTCGTCGGCCGGGTTGGACACGGTGCTGACCAGCGTGGGCCGGGAATCCTTGCCCAGGTTGAGGAAGCTAATGGTGTCGGCCAGCGAATTGGTGACGAGCACGTGTGAGCTGTCCGGGGTGATGGCGGCGAAGAACGCGCCCTTGCCTGTGGCGAGGGTAGTCACCCACGTGCGGCTGCCGTCGGTGGCGATGGTGAACGTCGAGACGTCACCGGAAGCGCTGTTGGCCGTGACGAATGTGCGGCCGTCGGGTGCGACCGCCAGCGCCGTCGTGCCACGTCCGTGGGCGGGGATCGTGGCGACGCCGTGTGGCAGGCCATCGGCCGAAACGCGGTAGTGCGAAACGGTCCCGTCGCCGCCGTTGCCGAAATTGGCCGTGTAGAGGTTCTCGCCGTCTGGGCTCAGCGCGATGCCCGACGGCGTCACGGGTTCCGGCGCCGGGCCGTGCGCGGCGGGGAACGCGGTCAGGCGCCCGTCGGCTTCGATTCGGAACGGAGTGACGTCCCGCGTGCCCCAGTTGCCGACGTAGAGCCATTTTCCGTCGTGCGAACGGATCGACGCCTGCGGGTGGGTGCCACCCTTGCCCACCGGCAGTGAAATCGCCGGCGTCTTCAGGGAACCGACGTCGTTGAGACCGAACTCGGCGGCGGTGTCGGAAGCCCAGTTGGTGACGTACACCGCGTGGGGCCCGGGGCCGCGGGCGGCTCGTCCGACGAACAAGCTGAGAGCCCGACCGCGACCACGGCCGCGAGACCGCCGGCCACCACACGTTTCCCCATGAAATGTTCCTTCGTCTTGGCCCGGCTTGGCAAAACCAGACTAATCGGCGACGAAGGCCGGACAGTAGTTTCCGATTCCTTACGGCATCGGAACCCTCCACTTCGGACGCGTCAGTGCGTGAGCGCGGTCGGCGCGTCTGCCGGGCGCTCGGCCAGCGGCTCGAACTCGTTCACTCCCCCGAGGTCCGCGCCCATCGAGATGTTCGTGACCCGCTCCAGGATCACCTCGACGATCACCGGCACACGGTACTCGGCCGCCAGCTGCCGCGCCTTTTCGAGCCCCGCCCGCAGATCCTCTGGCCGGCGCACGCGAAGGGCCTTGCAGCCCAGGCCCTCGGCCACCTTGACGTGGTCCACACCGTACCCGGCCGTCTCGGGCGAGTTCACGTTCTCGAACCCGAGCTGCACGCAGTAGTCCATGTCGAACGCCCGCTGCGCCTGCCGGATCAGGCCGAGATAGGAGTTGTTGACCAGCACGTGGACGTACGGGCGGTTGAACTGCGCGCCGACGGCCAGCTCCTCGATCATGAACTGGAAGTCGTAATCGCCGCTGATCGCCACGACCTCGGTATCGGGGTCCGCGGTGGCCACGCCCAGCGCGGCCGGGACCGTCCAGCCGAGCGGCCCGGCCTGTCCACAGTTGATCCAGTGCCGCGGTCGGTACACATGCAGGAACTGCGCCGCGGCGATCTGCGAAAGCCCGATGGCCGAGACGTAGCGGGTCTCCTTCCCGAAGACCTGGTTCATCTCTTCGTAGACCCGCTGCGGTTTGATCGGCACCTCGTCGAAGTGCGTCTTGCGTTCCATCGTGGACTTGCGGCGCGCGCAATCCCCGGCCCACGCCGAACGATCGGGCAGCGTCCCGGCCTCCCTCCGCTCCCGGGCAGCCGCGACGAACTGCTCCAGCGCGGCCTTCGCATCGGACACGATCCCGAAGTGCGGCGCGAACACCCGGCCGATCTGCGTCGGCTCGATGTCGACGTGGACGAACGTGCGCTCGCCGCGGTAGACGTCGAGGTCACCCGTGTGCCGGTTGGCCCAGCGGTTGCCGATGCCCAGCACGCAGTCGGCTTCGAGCATGGTGGCGTTGGCGCCGCGATGGCTCGTCTGGATCCCCGCCATGCCGGCCATCAGGGGGTGGTCGTCGGGGATGGTGCCCCAGCCCATGAGCGTGGGGATCACGGGAATGTCGGTCAGCTCGGCGAACTCGACCAGCAGGTCGGCCGCGTCGGCGTTGATGATCCCGCCGCCGGCCACGATCACCGGCCGCTCCGCCGCGCCCACGAGGTCCAGTGCCCGGTCGACCTGGGCGCGCGTCGCCGCCGGTTTCGCGACGGGCAGGGGCTCGTAGGAGTCGATGTCGAAGTCGATCTCGGCCAGCTGCACATCGATCGGCAGGTCGATCAGCACCGGGCCGGGCCGGCCGGTGCGCATGAGCCAGAACGCCTTCTGGAACGTGCCCGGCACCTGCGCCGGCTCCATCACCGTCACCGCCCACTTGGTGACCGGGGTCGCGATGGCCGAGATGTCGACGGCCTGGAAGTCTTCCTTGTGCAGCTTGGCCACCGGTGCCTGCCCGGTGATGCACAGGATCGGGATCGAGTCCGCGCTGGCGGAGTACAGGCCGGTGATCATGTCGGTGCCCGCCGGGCCCGAGGTCCCGATGCACACGCCGATGTTCCCCGGCTGGGTGCGCGTGTAGCCCTCGGCCATGTGCGAGGCGCCTTCGACGTGGCGCGCCAGCGTGTGCGCGACTTTCCCGTCGCGGCGCAACGCGGCGTAGAACGGGTTGATGGCGGCGCCGGGCAACCCGAAGGCGTTCGTGATTCCTTCGCGGCGCAGCACTGCGACGGCGGCGTCGGCTGCGGTCATTCTGGGCATGAGTCCACTCCTGACAAGTGAAGGTCCTGCTGGGTCCGGCCGGCGAGCTCTTCGGTGAGCTTGAACAGGCCGGAATGGTCGAGCCCGCCGTCGCCGCGAGCGACGAGGGAGGCGATCAGCTGGGCGACCGCACTGCCGAGAGGGATCGCCACCCCGGCCTCCCGTGCGGCCGCGGTGACGATGCCCATGTCCTTGTGGTGCAAGGAGAGGCGGAAACCGGGGGTGAAGTCGCGCTTGAGCATGGTGTCCGACTTGCGGTCCAGGACGGTGCTGCCGGCCAGCCCGCCACCGAGCACCTCGACGGCGACCACCGGGTCCACCTCGGACGCCTCGGCGAGCACGAGCGCCTCGGCGAGGAGCTGCAGGTGTCCGGCGACCATGAGCTGGTTGGCCGCTTTGACGGTCTGGCCCGCGCCGTGCGGGCCGACGTGCACGATGGTGCGCCCGACGGCTTCCAGCACCGGCTTGGCGAAGGCGAAGTCTTCGGCGTCGCCACCGACCATGATGGACAGCACTACCCTCGACGGCACCGGCCTCACCACCGGACACCGGCGCGTCGAGTACCCGCACGCCCACTTTCGCGCCGGCTTCGGCGACCGCGCGAGCCGTCGCCGGCTCGATGGTGCTCATGTCGATGACCAGCTGGCCGGGGTGCGAGTTCTCGAAGATGCCGTCGTCGCCCATCGCGACGGCCACCACGTCCGGCGAGTCCGGCACCATGGTGATCACGACGTCCGAGCCCTTGACCGCCTCGGCGATGCTCGATGCACCACGGCCACCCGCGGCGACCAGCGCGTCGACCCGCTTCGCGCTGCGGTTGTAGCCGACGACGTCGTACCCGGCCTTGACCAGGTTCCCGGCCATCGGCAGGCCCATGATGCCCAGGCCGATGAAACCCACCGTGCTCATGTGAACTCTCCTGCGAAGATAGACGCGGTGAATCAACGCCGAGGCACTCGGCGCCGGCGAAATGGTGGTGAAGAGATGCTGTTGTGAGCAACGATGCTGGGAAACGCCGATCAGGAAAGCGTCTCGAGTGGATCGACGTCGCGAATGGACGCGTCGAGCAGCTGGATCGGGTGTACGCCCGGGATCCCCTCGTCGAGGAACCGGCGGATCTGCAGCAGGCACTCGGCGTTCGCGGTGGCCACCACGGCCGGCGCACCCCACTCCGAAGCGGTCCCCGCACCGGTCACGAGCAGCCGGTGGTGACTGCCCCGGGTGTCCGCCACCGCGGCACGTACTTCCTCCACAGTGGACGGCGAGAACGTGGTCTCCTGAGTCACGCCCCCCACATCCGCTCGATCAAGCCGGCGGCTTCGAGGGGGTGCGGCTTGTAGACACCCGGCCGTTCCCCGCACAGCCGAGGAGTCGGCCGCAGCTTGCCCGGCTTGCAGATCCCCGAGGGGTCGTACGCCTGCCGCAGCCGCGCCATCGTGGCCAGGTCGTCCTCGCCGAACTGCCGCGGCATCGAACGCCTTGTCCGTCCCGATCCCGTGCTCCCCGGACAACGAGCCACCCAGGTCCACGCACAACTCGGCGATGGCCCGCGAGAGCGCCTCCGCCCGTTCGTGCTCGCCGGCGGCCTCGCTGTAGAGCACCAGCGGGTGCAGATTCCCCGCGCCCACGTGGAAGACGTTCGCCACGCGCAGCCCGGCCTCCGCGGCCAGTTCGGAAATCCGCGTCAACGCCGTCGCCAGCCGGGTGCGCGGGACGACCCCGTCCTGCACGAAGTAGTTCGGGCTGATCCGCCCGACCGCGGCGAACGCGGCCTCGCGGCCCTTCCACACCAGCGCCCGTTTCTCGGCACTCGCGGGAATGCGCGGCTTCGTCGCCCCGAACTCCTCGCACAGCTGCTTCACCTGGGCGAACTGCGCGTCGACCTCCGCCCGCGGCCCGTCGAACTCCACCACGAGGGCCGCGGCCGCGTCCCGCGAGCAGCCGGCGTCGACTGCGGCTTCCACCGCCTCGATGGCCAGCGCGTCCATCAGCTCGACCGCCGCCAGCACGATCCCGGCCTCGATCACGGCGCTCACCGTGTCGCCCGCCTGCTCGACGGACGGGAAGTCGGCCACGAGCGTCTTCACCGCGTCCGGCTGGGCCGGCAGTTTCACGGTGATGCGCGTGGCGACGCCGAGCGTGCCTTCGGAGCCGATGAACGCGCCGAGCAGGTCGTACCCGCCCAGCTGCGGGCTGTCACCGCCGAGAACCGTGGTCGAGCCGTCCGGCAGCACGACCTCGGCCGAGTGGATGTTGTGGACGGTGAAGCCGTACTTGAGGCGGTGCGCGCCGCCGGAGTTCTCCGCGACGTTGCCACCGACCGTGCACACCTGCTGCGATGACGGGTCGGGCGCGCAGTACAGCCCGTACGGCGCCGCCGCCCGGCTGATGTCCACATTGGTCACTCCGGGCTCGACGATCGCCCGCCGGTTCACCACGTCGATCTCGACGACGGACCTCAGCCGCTGCAGCGAGATCACGACCCCGTCGGCCACCGGCAGCGCGCCGCCGGACAACCCGCTGCCGGCGCCGCGGGCGACGAACGGCACGTCGTGCTTCGCGCAGACCCACACCGCCGCGGCGACCGCCTCCGCCGTGGCCGGCACGAGCACCAGCGACGGGACGACGTGGAAGCCGGTCAGCCCGTCGCATTCGTAGAACCGCAAGGCGACCGGGTCGGACATCACCGCGTCCGCAACCACGGCTTCCACGAACTCGGCGTGCAAGCGCTGCGGCACCGTCGCCACCTCCACCAGGTCGTCCAGACCTCTCCCGGTTCGCGGAGGAGGTCTGGAACATGACTGAGATACAAGTCGTAGCCCGACCAACGCTAACTCTCAGCCTACCGAGTCACAAGGTCTGAACGCCAGAAATTTCCACCAAGTGCAATTCACCTTCCGTATCGTGAAATTAGCGGTCGGCTGCCGCCCCCTTCGCCGCAGCGCGCAGCCGGGCCGCGAGGTCGGCAAAACTCCCCGCGCTGAGGTCGCAGTCCGTGGCCTCGGCGGTGTCGGCGGGCCGGTCGGGGCCCTTTTCCCGCGGTCGCTCCACGAAGGCCGTGCGGAACCCCGCGTCGCGAGCGCCGTGGATGTCCCACGTGTGGGCGGCGACCATGAGGATGTGGCGGGGCTCGACGTCGAGCAGCTTCGCCGCGTTGGTGTACGCGCGGCGATCCGGCTTGTACGCGCCCACGTTCTCCGCCGACAGGATCGCGTCGAACCCGAGGCCGGCGCCCTTCACCACGTGGGTGAGCTGGGCGAACCCGCCGTTGGACAGCGCGACCACCACGAAGTCACGCCGCAGCTCGGCCAGCCCCTCGGCCGCGTCCGGCCACGGCGGCAGCGCGTACCAGGCCCGGACCATGCGCTCGCGCGCCTCGGCGCCGAACTTCCCGGCGACGCCGAACACCTCCAGGCACTCGTCGAGCGCCTCGCGGTGCACGGCGTCGAGGTTCGCCCAAGCGCGCTCGCCGCGGTTGATCTGCCCCACCGCGGGCAGGTACCGCTCGCGCCACGCGGCCACGAGCGCGGGACAGTCGAACTCGGTCTCGTGCTGCTCGGCGATCGCGCCCACGCCGTCGATCACGCCGCTGCGCCAGTCCACAGTGGTCCCGAAGACGTCGACGGCGACCACCGCCACCTCGCTGACATCGAACATCTCGCTCCGTTCTCCGTTGAAGCAACACTTACGCCGGGTCGACACCCAGCCGACCGCGCAGCTCGCGCCGCCCGGCCTCGGTGAGGTCGACGGCACGGCTCGCCTCCAGGAGATCGATCCAGCCCAGTTCGAGCAGCCGGCTCTTCACCGCGGCGCCGAGGCTGCCTGCGAGGTGGTCGTAACGAACCCTGGCCTCGCGCAGCTTGCGCCCGCGCGTCGCCTGCCGCAACGACTTCGCCGGCCCGGGCCGCGCGAGCAGCAACAGGCCCTCGATCGCTTCGGCGACCGGGCTCGCGAGCCGGTACAGCCGTTGGCGGCCGGACACCTCGACGACGACCAGGCCGCCGTCCTGCAGCTTGCGCAGGTGGGTGCTCGCCAGCGACGCCGAGATGCCGATCTCCGCCATCAACGCCGAAACCGGCTGCGGCCGTCCGTCGAGGAGCAGCAGGAGCATCGCGGCGCGGTTTCGGTCGGACAGAAGGAATCCGATCCGGGCGAGATCCGCGTCACCTGCCATGCAGCCACGATAGCCCCGGAACGGTTGAGCCCCGGTTGAACAATGGCCGGGGTCGTTACAGCCCCGCGTCCTCCGTGACGCCCAGGACCCGGCGGGTGCTGGACAAGTGCACCCTGACCGCCTCGCACGCGCGTTCGCCGTCGCCGGCGCGAACGGCTTCCGCGATTTCCTGGTGTTCCTCGAGGATCACGTCGAGCCGGTTCCGCGCTCCGGTGCGGCCGTTCACGGTGGACTCGCCGACCATCCGCATCTGCCGGTCCCGCAGGGAGCCGTACACCGAGCGGAGCATCGGGTTCTCGGCCGCGTCGATCAGCACGGTGTGGAACGCGCGATCGGCTTCCAGGAACTCGCCGAGGCCGCCCGCCGCCTGCTGCTTGGCCCGATGCTCCGCCATGCCCGCGAAGACAGCTTCGCGCACCTCCGGTCCCGCGGCCGCGACCTTGCCGGCCGCGAACTGCTCCAGCACGAGCCGCGCCTCCAGCACCGCGCGGACCTCATCGGGCGAAACCGGCACGACCAGCGCACCACGCTGCGGGTACAGCCGCAGCAGCCCCTCGCCTTCCAGCCGCAGGAACGCCTCGCGCACCGGCGTCCGGGACATGCCGAGCGCTTCGGCGACCTCGCCCTCGCTGATCAGCTCGCCGCCCGGGAACCCGCCGGAGAGCACCTGCTCCTTGACGTGCGCGAGCGCGCGGTTGTTCGCACCGAAGCGCTCGCTCGCCATCGATCCCCCGTGAAGTCGGAAGAAATCCCAGTCGTACCTTAGCGGCCGGTCAGCTCGGGGCGAGCGCGGCGCGGAAGGTGGTCCGGTAGCTGGCCGCGGTGGTGCCGACCTGGCGTTCGAAGTGGCGGCGCAGGGTCTCCGCGGAGCCGAACCCCACCATCGCGGCGATTTCGGAGCTGCGGCGATCGGTGCTTTCGAGCAGCACCCTCGCACTCGCGACACGTTCGCCGTTGGTCCAGTCGAACACGGTCGGCCCGGCGGCGTGACCGAACTTCCGCGAGCCCGCCGCGGGTGGGCGGCTCGTGGAGGTGCTCCGGCAGCCACGCCAGGAACGACCCGAGCGCGGGCTCGCCCGCGATCCGGATGGAGTTCTTCAGGATCTGCGCCTGCGCGCCGCCGCGGGTCCGGCACCAGCAGCCGGCCGACGTCGCCGGCGCAAGCCTGGCCCAGGACTTCGGGCAGGAGATGCAGCGCCAGATCGGCGGCCGGGAAGCTCCCGCCCGAGGTGGGCACCGCACCGTCGTCGAGGTGGAGACAGCCGGGTTCGAGGCGTACGTCGGGGGACTCGCGGCGGAACTCCGCGGTGAACAGCCAGTGCGTGGTGGCGCGGCGTCCGTCCAGCGGCCCGGCCCTGGCCAGCAGGAACGCACGGCCGCAGCACGCCACCATCCGCGCGCCGTTCCCGGCCGGCGCCCCGCAGGCTGCGCTCGCCCGGCCGGTGAATCCTCGACGCCGGGCACCATCACCGTGTCGGCCGGCAGCGTCTCCAGCGGCGCGAGCTCGCCGAAGCCCACGTCCGGGGAGAGCACCTGCCGGGGCTGCCCGGCACAGACCACCACCTCGTAGGCGCTCTCGGCGTTCCGGTGAGCTCGGCGATCGCGGGCATCCGCGGCCCGAACACCTAGTGCCCCACCGTGACGTTCGAGCGCCGCGGAGTCGGGCACCACCAGCACCGCGATCACGTGCTTGGCGCCGCCACGCGAGGTGATGGGCCTTGGCGGGTGCACGCGTTCTCGGTAGCGAGCATGCCTTGAACATTCACTTCATTGCCGTTGCAGCTCGCCTGGTCGTTCCTGCCGAGACTCAGCTCTCGGCGCCGAAGCTGCTGCCCAGGACGCCGGCCCGCAGCTCGGCGAGCACGGCGTCGGCGATCTCGGCCGGCAACTCGGGCTTCGCGCCCGCGCCGCTCGCGACGACCACCGTGGCGACGTCGTGCAGTTTCACGTTCGTGTGCTGGGAGACCTCACGCAAGGCCTCAAAGGCCTCGTCCTCGGTCCAGCTCCGCACCAGCATGCCCTTGGCCTGCTCGATCACCGGGCGCGTCGCGAGCGCCGCCTCCAGCTGCTCCACCTTGGCAGCCTGCTCCACCGGCTCCAGATCAGAACTCACGGGAAAATTCCACCACAAGATGGTGGGGCCACACCACTTCCGGCCGCGGCCGGCCACCTTCACGAACCGGTGTCGTTGCCCGGCACCAGTGCGAGCTCGGCCCACACGGTCTTCCCGGTCGCCGTGACCCGCTGGCCCCACGCGACGCTCAAGGCGGCGATGAGGTGCAGGCCGCGGCCGCCCTCGTTGTCCGGCGGCCGCGGCGCCGCGCGGACCGGGGTGCTGTCGTCGACCTCGATGCGGACCAGGCCGGGCGACCGCAGCAGCCGCACGCACTGCGGCGGCCCGCCGTGGGACAGCGCGTTGGTGGCCAGCTCGTCGACCACCTGCACGACGTCGATCAGCACGTCGGCATCGACGTCGCGCAGGTGCTCGCGCGTCCAGCACCGCACCTCGTGCAGCTCACCGCCGGCACCGGTCAGTGGCAGCGCCGTCATCGCCGAGTCCGGCTCGGGCGCACAGGACAATCCACCAGCGGTCAGCGCTCCTTCTCCGAACTTCGGCATGATCCGGCGTCCTCATACCCCGATCCGAAGGAGTTGAAGCATCGCCAGGCCGGAGGGCCCGTCGGCGCGCCCGTCACCGACGTTGGCGAAGGCGGTGTCCGCCCGGTGACGCCGGATGGTCGAAAACGAACTTCGGCCGATGAACCTCCACCGCGCCAAGGCCGCACGCTCTTTCCCGCACGGCACAAACACCGGGCTCGCTCGGCGGGTCCGGTGTATCCACGGTGCGCTGGCCTACTCGCTGTCGAGCGTGTCGACGTTGGTCGCCTTCACTGCGGCGACAGCCTGGTCCGCACCGGGTTCGTCGGCGCGGGAGCGCTGCTGCTCGGCGCCGAACCGCTGTCGCTGCCGGCGCCACAGGCGGCCAAGGCCAGCGCGGCGACGGGTCGATTCGGCAATCCTTCCGCAGAGAGTTTTCGAATCCGCAACCAATCCTTACGGAGGGTCAGCTTCCGGCATCCGCCGGAACCGCGGGAATTCGGCAGCTACAGCGGTCTGCCCACCGGCGATCGGTCAAGCTGTGCACTCAGCACAAACAGGACCTGCGGGTCACGCGAGCCGCAGCGCCATGAGCAGTGTAGCGCGGACGCGGCCGTCCTGCAGGTCGAGCCCGAGAAGTTCCCGGATCCGCTTGAGGCGGTAAGCGAGCGTGTTGCGGTGGATGAACAGCTCCGCGCAGATCGCGGGCGTCGCGCCGCTGTGGCGCAGGTAGGCCTCGAGCGTGGTGAGCAGCGTGCGGTCGTCGGAGCGCGACAGGGGCGCGACCAGGCGCTGGGCCAGACTGATCGCGCCGGGGGTGGCGCAGGGTGTCGATCACCGCGTCGAAGTCCAGGCTCGGCGCCGCGCGCACTCCCGCCTCTCCCAGCGCGCGACGGCACATTCGCAGGACGAGGCCCAGTGCCGCGGCGTTCTCGGCCGTGGCGACGACCGCCGACACCGACCGCGCGGGCCCGACCGCGGCCCGCGCCGACGTCACGAGGTGGTCGGGATCGAGGGCCTCGCTCTGCAGCAGGATCGTCGACAGATCCGGCTCCTCGACGAAGCGCATCGAGGAGAACTCGCCCGCGAGGATCACGCGGGCGCGCCACGAAACCGACCGCAGGTACGTCGTCGACATCCCGGCCTCGGCCTGCAGCACGACCACGCCCGTGCGCTGGTGGGGCTCCAACTCGGCGTCGCGGGCCAGCGCGATCAGCTCGGCGGTGGGCACGGCGTCGTTGCCGTACACGGCTTCGGTCAGCCGCCCGGCGTTGCGTGAGTGCGCGACCCCGGCCGAGCCGAGTGTGGTGCTCAGCTGCATGGATACCACAGCGGCGACGGGCGCGAGCAGCGTCCGGATCGCCGGCTGGGCCACGGTCTCCTCCACGACCAGCCGGAAGCGATCGCGGTTGTTGCCCGGCAGCGTGAACTCGGTGCGGGCCGCGAACCCGCCCTCGTCGCCGGCCCAGAGCAGCGTCGCGCCGGTCGAGTCCTGAATGGACACTCGCGCGCCCGCGGCCTCGCTGATCCGGTGCAGCACGTCCTGCATCGTGCCCTGGTCGGCGGCGATGCGCGTGCAGTCGTCGGCCAGCTCGGAGCCGCGCCGCAGGGCTTCGTAGCGTTCGGCCGAAAGCCGGTCCTGCACGTCGCGCTGCACCAGCACGAACGGCACCTCGTCCGGCACCACCAGCAGCGGCACGCCGTGGTTGCGGCACGCCACCACCAGGCCCTCGGGCAGCGTCGCGTGCGCCGGCCCGAGGCCGAAGGCGAGCGCGGCGATGGGGACGTTGGCGAGGCGTTCGACGTAGGCGTCCCAGATCCGGACGTCGGTGACGTTCAGCGCCATCCCGGACGTCAGCATCACCGCGCCCGGCGTGAGGAACGGCGACGGGTCGATCGATTCGGTCGGCGCGCACCACGTGATCGGCCGCGCCAGCGCACCGGGCGGCCCCGCGACGCGGATTTCGATGCGGCGCTGGGGATCTTCGAGCAGGTCGGAGACGCGCACCCGTCAAGGCTAGAGCACTGAGCACAATCACAGCCGATCGATTAGGTCACTTTGACCAATGTGCCGGGCACCACACGGTGCCTAGGGTTGCCAAGCATGACCGCGACCCTGAATTCCGACATGGGCGAAGGACTCGGCCTGCACAGCTTCGGCAACGACGAAGCACTGCTCGATCTCGTCGACGTGATCAACCTGGCCTGCGGGTTCCACGCGGGCGACCCGGACGTCATGGACGCGACCGTCGCCGCGGCCGTCGGGCACGACGTGCGGATCGGCGCGCACCCGGGCCTGCCGGACCTCACCGGCTTCGGACGGCGGCGCATGGTCCTGACCGCCGAGGAGGTCGAGTCGATCATGCTCTACCAGGTCGGCGCTCTCACGGCGTTCCTCACCAAGCACGGCGCCGCGCTCAACCACGTCAAACCCCACGGCGCGCTCTACGGGATGCTCGCCGGCGATCCGGAGCTGATGGCCGGCGCGGCGCGCGTGGCCAAGCTGTACGGCGTGCCGTTCTTCGGCATTCCCGGCAGCGCCCACGAAACGGTGTGCGCCGAGCTCGGCGTGGACTTCGTCGCCGAGCTCTACGTCGATCTCGACTGCGACGGCGACGGGAACCTGATCATCCTGCGCCGCCCCGCCCGCACCGATCCCTCGGCGGCGGCCGACCGCGTCTCGCGGGCGCTGGCGGGAAAGCCGGTGCTCGCCGTCGACGGCACCGAGCTCGACCTGCGCTTCGACAGCGTCTGCGTGCACTCCGACGCCCCCAACTCCCCCGGGCGTGGCCGCGGCCGTCCGCGCCGTGCTCGACCGTCAACGCTGAGGAAGGCAGGTCCGTGTCCGACATCCTCTCCCCGCTCCCGGGCATCTTCTACACCCGGCCCGGGCCCGACAAGGAACCGTTCGTGCAGCCCGGCGACCACATCGAGGCCGGCGCCGCGGTCGGCATCGTCGAGGTGATGAAGCAGTTCACCGAGATCCGCTCGGAAAACGCGGGCACGGTCGTGTCGATCAACGTCGCGGACGGCGGCACCGTCACGCCGGGCGAAGTCCTCGTCGTGGTGGACGACTAGTGCGCAAGCTGCTCATCGCCAACCGTGGCGAGATCGCCGTGCGGATCCTGCGCACAGCCCACGCCCTGGGCCTGGCGACCGTCGTGGTGTGCAGCGAGGCCGATCGCGACTCGCTCGCGGCGCGGACGGCGGGTGAGGCCGTGGTCATCGGTCCGCCACCGGCGCGGGACAGTTACCTCAACGGCGCTGCCGTGGTACAGGCGGCGTTGGACACCGGCGCCGACGCCGTCCACCCCGGGTTCGGTTTCCTTTCGGAGAACGCGGAGTTCGCGCAGCTCGTGCTCGATGCCGGGCTGACGTGGGTGGGTCCGTCCCCGTCCGCGATCCGGCTGATGGGTGACAAGGTGGCCGCGCGGGAAGCGGCGCGGCGGGCCGGGGTGCCGGTGCTCGCCGGGTCCGACGGGCCGCTCGATGTCGCGGCCGACCCGCTGGCGGTCGCGCGCAAGGTCGGATTTCCGTTGGTGCTCAAGGCTTCCGCGGGTGGCGGCGGGCGCGGCATCCGGCTCGTCGCCGATCCCGCGGAGTTCCTCGGCGCGCTCGACCTCACGCGGTCGGAGGCGCGGGCGAGCTTCGGCGACGACACGATGTATCTGGAGCGCTTCGTCGAACGCGCCCGGCACGTCGAGGTGCAGGTGCTCGGCGACGGCTCGCGCGTGATCCACCTCGGTGACCGCGACTGCTCCATGCAGCGGCGTTCGCAGAAGGTGCTCGAAGAGGCGCCGGCGCCGGACCTGCCGGACGAGGTGCGTGAACGGATCCGCAGTTCGTCGGTGGATCTGGCAAAGGCGTGCTCTTACCGCGGCGTGGGCACGGTGGAGTTCCTCTACGACCCGGTGCGCCAGGAGGCCGCGTTCATCGAGATGAACACTCGGCTGCAGGTGGAGCACCCCGTGACGGAGCTCGTGACCGGCATCGACCTGGTCGAGCAGCAGTTGCGGATCGCGCGGGGTGAGGGGCTGGGGCTCGCGCAGGCGGACGTGACGTTCACCGGGCATGCGTTCGAGTCGCGGATCAACGCCGAGGACCCGGATCGCGGTTTCCTGCCCAGTCCCGGGACGATCTCGGCGCTGACGTGGCCTTCGGGTCCCGGCGGGCGCGTGGACAGCGGGGTGGCCGCGGGCGACGCGGTGGCGCCGTACTACGACTCGATGATCGCGAAGCTGATCGTGCACGGTCCTGATCGGACAGCCGCGATCGCGCGGATGGCGGAAGCGTTGCGTGGCGTGGCAATCACCGGCATCGCAACGACGGTCGGGTTGCAGCTGGACCTGTTCGCCCGGCCCGAGCTGGCCGCGGTGCAGCACCACACGAAGTTCATCGAGACGACTCCCGGACTGCTCAAGGAGACGGCGTGAGCGCACCGCAGACCCTGCCCGCCACGGCCCGCTACACCTGGGGCGGCGACGAGTTCCTGTTCGTGGAGATCGCCGAGGAGATGAGCCTGCCGGGCAACCTGCGGGCGATGGGCATCGCACGGGGGCTGGCCGGGCTGGCGCTCGACGGGGTCGTCGACATCTGCCCGGCCAACGCATCGCTGCTCATCCGCTTCGACCCGGACGTGCTGGAGCCGGCGTCGCTGGAGAGCACGGTGCGCGAGCTGGAAGCGCGGACGCGTTCGGAAACGAACACCGTGTTGTCGACGCGGATCGTGGAGGTGCCGGTGTGGTACGACGATCCGTACACGCGTGAGGTCGTGGGGCGGTTCCGCGAGGGCTACCACCAGGATCCGACCGGCACCGATCTGGACTACGCGGCGCGGGTGAACGGGCTTGCCGACGCGGCGGAGTTCATCCACCGGCACCACACGCAGCCGTGGATCGTGTCGATGGTGGGGTTCGTCGCGGGGTTGCCGTTCTTGTTCCAGTTGGTGGAACGGGAACACCAGCTGGAAGTGCCGAAGTACCTGAGCCCGCGCACGGACACCCCGAAACTCACCGTGGGCCACGGCGGGTGCTTCGCCTGCATCTACTCCGTGCGCGGCGCGGGCGGCTACCAGATGTTCGGCATCGCGGCGGCGCCGATCTTCGATCCCGCACAGAAACTGGCGGATTTCGCAGAGTCCATGGTGTTTTTCCGACCCGGCGACATCGTGAAGTTCACCCCGGTCTCCGAGCAGGAGTATCGCCGGATCGAGGCCGGCACGTTCCGCTACCGCCGTCCCGGTCGAGTTCGACACCGAGCAGGCCATCGCCGACCCCGAGGCCTACAACGCCACCCTGCTGGAGGTGCTCCGTGGCGAGTGAGCGCGCGATCGAGATCAGCCAGCCCGGGCTGGCGACCACCGTCCAGGACCGCGGGCGGATCGGGTACTACGCCCTCGGCATTCCCCAGGGCGGAGCGCTGGACCAGTACTCGGCGGAGCTGGCCAACCCGCTGGTGGGCAACGTCGACGGTGAGGCGCTGCTGGAGTGCACCTACCTGGGGCCGGCTTTACGCGCGTTGGCTCCGCTCGACGTCGCGGTCACCGGCGCTCCGGTGCCGGTGCAGGTGAACGGCGTCGAGCGTCCACAGTGGACCCGCCTGTCCCTGGCGGAGGGCGACGAGCTGTCGTTCGGCTACATCGGCGGCGGCTCCCGGTACTACCTGGCTTTCTCCGGCGGGATCGACGTCCCTTCCGTGCTGGGCAGCCGCTCGACGTACCTGCTCGGCGCCCTCGGCGGCTTCCAGGGCCGCAAACTGGCGGCGGGTGACGTGGTGCCGATCGGCGCGCCGCGCGCGTTGCCTCCCGGTTCCGTGGTCGATCCCGAACACCGCCCGGTGTTTTCGGCACACCAGGATGTTCGCGTGCTGCTGGGCCTCTACGACCACCGTCTGACCGAACGCGGCCTCGCGAACCTCGTCGAGGAGGAATGGACCCTCACCCCGGTCGCCGACCGCGCCGGCCTGCGCTACGACGGCCCCGGCGTGGAATGGCGCGACCGCGTGCAGCCCTTCGGCGCCGGCTCCGACCCGTCCAACATCGTGGACGCCGGCTACGCCGTCGGCTCCATCCAGATCCCGGGCGGCACGCAGCCATCGTCCTGCACCGCGACGCCGTCTCCGGCGGCGGCTACGCCATGGTCGCCACCGTCATCAGCGCCGACATGGACCTCGTCGCCCGCGCCGCCCCCGGCACGAAAACCCACTTCCGCCAGGTCGACCTCGCCACCGCCCTGCTGGCGCGCAAGGACCGCACCCAACGGCTGTCCGCCGCGCTCGCTTCCCTCACCTGACCCCGCACGGGCAGCTCCGCTCCGCCACGGCCGGGCCTCACCCGGCCCGCTCCCACGGCTCAGACCCGACCACACCCACCGCGGCAGCCGGCACCACCACGCCGCGCGCTGTCGCTGTCGACCCCGCCATCGCGTCCTTTCCGAGCCGGCCACCCCCTCCCCGCCGACCGCGGTAGCCCCAACCACCCCGCCGTTCACCGTCACCGTCAACCTGACTCGCAAGCGACCCCACCACTCACGAGCACTTCGCCCTGCACCCGTCCCCCACCGCGCCGTCCACAGGCGCCTGCTCAGCCAAAGCCCCCACCGCCGCAACGGATGCGTCACACCGCTGCCGTCGCGAACGCAGCTCACCCGTGGGTGGCCACACCGGTTCTCGCGGCCCGCGGCAGTCGCGGAGAGCGCGCAACCGGGCCGTTCTTCACCGTGCGCGGCACAACTGCGGCCGGACCACTCGGCCGAACCCGCGCAGCGGTGCACGGCCGAACCGCGCCGCTGCCCGCCGCGCCGGCCTGTCTGAGCCGATGTGATCCCCATCGCGACCAGCCGACCAGCCCCGCCGGGCCAGTAGGGTCGAGGGCCATGGGGTTTCGGCGGGGGTTGGCGCTGCTGGTGGCCGCCACGTTCTTCATGGAGATCATCGACGCCACGATCATCGCGCCGGCCGCGCCGCTCATGGCGGCCGACCTCGGGGTGAGCTCGGTGGCCGTCAACGTGACCATCACGGCCTACGTCCTCACCCTCGGCGTCCTCATCCCGATCAGCGGCTGGCTCACCGACCGCTTCGGCGCGCGCCGCGTGTTCGCGACCGCACTGATCCTGTTCACACTTTCGTCCTTGGCGTGCGCACTCGCACCAAACCTTGTACTGCTGACAACAGCCCGTGTTGTGCAGGGCGTCGGCGGCGCGATGATGGTCCCCGTCGGACGGCTGGTGGTCCTGCGCGCCACGCCCAAGACAGACCTGGTCAAAGCAGTCGCCTACCTGACGTGGCCCGCGTTGCTCGCGCCCGTGGTGGCGCCCGTCGCCGGCGGGTTGCTGGCGCAGTACGCGTCGTGGCGGTGGATCTTCGTGATCAACCTGCCCCTGGGCATCGCCGCGCTGGCCGTGGCGTGGGCGATCGTGCCCGACCTGCGCGCGGAGCGGCGGGCGCCGTTCGACCGCGGCGGGTTCGGGTGGGTGGCCGTCGGCACCGCCGCGCTGGTCGTCGCGCTCGAAGGTCTCGGCTCGGGGTTCGGCCCGACCACGGCTGTGGCGTTGGTCGTGGCCGTCGTCGGGCTCGGCTGGGCGATCAGGCACCTGCTGCGCGCGTCGAATCCCCTGCTGGACCTGAGAATCCTCCGCATCACGACCTACCGCATCACCGCCGCCACCGGCTCGGTCTACCGCGGCGTGATCACCGCCATCCCCTTCGTGCTCCCGCTGCTCTTCCAGCTCGGCTTCGGCTGGACGCCCGCGCGCGCCGGCCTGGTGGTCATCGCGCTGTTCGTGGGCAACGTCGGCATCAAACCCGCCACCACCCCGCTCATGCGCCGCTTCGGCATCCGCACGGTGTTGCTCGGGTCGATCGTCGTCGGCGCCGCCTGCCTCGTCGGCCTGGCCTTCGTGCAGGCCGGCACCTCGCTGTCCGTGCTGCTCGCCCTGCTCCTCGTCAGCGGCATCTCCCGTTCCACCGGCTTCACGGCCTACAACAGCGTCGCCTTCGCCGACGTCGACGAGCCCCTGATGAACCACGCCAACACCCTGCTCTCGACGCTGCAGGAACTCGGCGCGGGCCTGGGCGTGGCCATCGGCGCCCTGCTCATCCGCGCCGGCGGCCTGGTCGCCACCGACGCGCCCGGCCCGTTCCGCGTGGCGCTGGCGCTGCTGGCCGTCCTGCTGGCGATCCCGCTCGTCGCCGCGATCCGGTTGCCCCGCCACGCCGGTAACGCCGTCACCGGGCGCGGATCCCGGCGAGGATGAGGTCGATCCCGGTGAGGAACTGCTCGCGATCGTCGTGCTCGCGCGCCTGGCGGGCGACGGCCCGGGTGAACGGGTAGTCGTCCGGGTCGAGCTCTTCCCACGCCGACGACATCGCGTCGAGGAACTCCGCCCGGTCCACCGCTGACCCGGCGACGCGGGCGTTCGAAGCGTTCTGCGCGGCGGAGCCGAGGATGTAGTGCATCAGCGCCGACGCCACGGTGAACCAGCTGTCCTCGGGCACGCCCAGCGCACCGACGTGCCGGCCGATGCCCTCGAAGATCCGCAGTGGCACCGGTTTCGTCGGACCGTGCGACAGCTGCAACGACACCTGCGTGGCGAGCCACGGGTGTTCGGCGATCGCGTTGAACAGGCCCAGCGCGACGCCGCGGATCTCGTCCCGCGGTGAGCCCGCGGCCTGTGCGGGCTCGGCCAGCGCGGCGGCGACCACGGCGTCGGTCGCGGCCTCGAGCAGCTCGCCCTTGTTAGCCACGTGCCAGTAGATCGCCCCGGGCCCGGTGGCGAGGCGCTGGCTCAGCGCCCGGAACGTCAGCCCGCCTTCGCCGGACGCGTCGAGCAGCTCGACGGCGGCCTCGGTGATGCGCTCGCGGGAGAGCGCCTCTGTCCGCCGCTGAGCTCGGCGGGTCCGCGCAACCATGCGTCCATCTTGACACATCTGGAATGTCGTTCCAACATTGGAACAATATTCCATACCGGTTCGGAGGAGTCACCGTGAACACCGTCACGATCATCGGCGCGGGCCTCGGCGGCCTCACCCTCGCCCGCGTGCTGCACGTCCACGGCATCCCGGCCACCGTCTACGAAGCCGAGCCGTCCCCGACGTCCCGCGCCCAGGGCGGCATGCTCGACATCCACGACTACAACGGCCAGCTCGGCATCGAAGCCGCCGAACTCATGGACGAGTTCCGCGGTTTGATCCTCGAAGGCCGCCAACAGATGCGGGTCCTCGATCCCGACGGGACGGTCCTGCTCGACCGAGCCGACGACGGCACCGGAGGCCGGCCCGAAGTCCAACGCGGGCAGCTGCGGCAGCTGCTGCTCGACTCGCTTCCCGCCGGCACGGTTCGCTGGGGCGCCAAGGTCGCCGACGCCCGCGCTGTGGGCGAGGGCCGCCACGAGGTGACCTTCACCGATGGCAGCGTTGTCGTGAGCGCTCTGCTGGTCGGCGCCGACGGCGCGTGGTCACGCGTGCGGCCGTTGCCGTCGGGTGCGGTTCCCGAGTACGCCGGCACCTCGTTCGTCGAGGTCTACCTCTACAACGCCGACACCCGCCACACCGAGGCCGCGAAAGCCGTCGGCGGCGGGTCGCTCATCGCCCCGGCGCCCGGCCGCGAGATCCACGCGCACCGGGAAAGCGGCGACACGATGCACACCTACGTCGTCCTCACCCGGCCGCAGGAGTGGTTCGCCGCCATCGACTTCACCGACGCCGACGCGACGGCCGCACGCATCGCCCGAGAATTCGACGGCTGGGCCCCGGAACTCACCGCCCTCATCACCGACGGCGACACCGCCCCCTTGCTACGACCCCACTTCACGCTGCCCCACGACCACCGCTGGGACCGCACACCGGGCGTCACCCTCGTCGGCGACGCCGCCCACCTCATGCCCCCCAACGGCGAAGGCGCCAACCTCGCCATGCTCGACGCCGCCCGGCTCGGCCAAGCCCTCGCCGCCCACCCGGGCGATGTCGAGGCCGCCCTGTCCGAATACGAACAAGAAATGTTTTCGCGCAGCCAGGCCGTCGCCCTCGAGGGCGCCGAAATGCAGGAACTCTTCGCGGGCGGCACCTCGGCCCGCGACCTCGTGGCCATGTTCACCGGCGCCGCCGAGTGAGCACCGGTTCCGCGGACTGCGCCGCCGCGGCACGCCAAAGCCGCAGCCGAGTCGTCGGCGCAACCAACGCCAGCGCCGCGCGGCCAAAGGTTCCTGCGTAGCGACCACCGGCCTTCGACGCCGAGGTCTACAAGCAGCGCAACGTGGTCGAACGCTGCTTCGATCGGCTCAAACAATTCCGTGACTTGGCGACCCGCTACGCCAAACGCGGCGCCTGCTACCAACGTCCTGGCCAAATACACCTAGTGCGAGTCCGCCAGCCGCTCGCTGAGGGCGCGACCGCGTTCCGACTGCGGGAACCGCTCCAGCATCGCCCTCAGCTCGGCGGCCTCGACGTTCGCCCCGAACGTCTCCGCGCCCAGCTCCAGTCGCACGCCCTCGGCCAGGCCACCGGCCGCCACGGGTTCGAAGCCGAGTGCGTCGACCACAGTGGACACTTCTGCCACGTCCGCGGGGTCGTCGCCGACGATGGCGATGGCCTTGCGGCCGGGCGTTCCGGCGGGGCGGGAATCGTCTTCCAAGTCGTGGTAACCCATGTGGTTGAACGCCTTCACGACGCGCGCGCCGGGCAGGAACTTCTGCACCGTTTCGCTCGTGGAGAGTTCCAGGTCGGCGCGGTGACCGTCCACTTCCCACCAATGGTTCATGGCGTCGATCACGAGCTTGCCGTCCAGCTCCGCCACCGGGATGCTGCGGTACTTGCCCAGCGGCAGCGCCAGGATCACGACGTCTGCCGAAGCGGCCTCGGCCGACGTCGTGGCGACGGCGCCCGGCGCGAGGACGTCCACGGTGAGCGCGATCTTCTCCGGCGCGCCCGAGCCCGCGATGAGCACGCGGTAGCCGGCCGCCACCGCGAGCCGCGCGAGGCCCGTGCCGACCTTGCCCGCGCCGAGGATGCCCAGCGTCTCTGTCATTTCCCCTCCGCCAGCAGGTCCCGGACCAGCGGGATCACCTTCGTGCCGTACAGCTCCACCGCGTGCATGCGCGCGCTCGCCGGCTGCGAACCGCTGGAGTAGATGAGGTCGAACCGGCCGATGTCCAGGTCCTTCACCGCGCCGGCGATCTTGCGCGCGACCGTTTCCGGTGCGCCGATGTACATCGAGCCGTGGTCGATTTCGCTGTCGTACTCGGCGCGCCGGATCGGCGGCCAGCCGCGCAGCCGGCCGATGCGGTCGCGGATCACGCGGTAGCGCGGCCAGAACAGTTCGCGCGCTTCCTCGTCGGTGTCGGCGATGAAGCCGGGCGAGTGCATGCCGACGGGGTGCGCGGTCGTGCCGAACTCGGCGGCGGCGCGGCGATAGAGGTCCACGTACGGCGCGAACCGCTTCGCCGGGCCGCCGATGATCGCGAGCATCAGCGGCAGTCCGTAGTGAGCGGTGCGGATCACCGACTGCGGTGACCCGCCCACGCCGACCCAGGTCGTGAGGCGGCCCGACTCCGTCTTGGGGAAGACGTCGGCCGCGTCCAGTGCCGGGCGGAGTGTTCCGCTCCACGTCACGGGCTTCTCGTCGAGTAACCGAACGAACAGGTCGATCTTCTCTTCGAACAACGTGTCGTAGTCGGAAAGGTCATATCCGAACAGCGGGAACGACTCGGTGAACGAACCACGTCCGAGAATGATCTCCGCGCGGCCGTGGGAGAGCGCGTCGACGGTCGCGAACTGTTGGAAAACGCGCACGGGATCGTCGGAACTCAACACGGTCACCCCCGAGGAGAGGTGGATCCGCGACGTGCGCGTGGCGATGCCCGCCAGCACCGTCTCCGGAGTCGTGATCGAGTACTCCGGCCGGTGGTGCTCGCCGAGCGCGATCACGTCCACGCCGATCTCGTCGGCGAGCACGGCCTCGTCGAGCACGTGCCGGATCGCGGCGGCGTAGGACATCGGCGCGCCGGCGTCGTCCTCCGGAACGTCGCCGAAGGTGTCGAGGCCGAAAACCAGGTCAGACATGGGAAGGCGCCTTCGTGAGCCGTTCGCGAACCCGCGGTGCGACCTCGCGGCCGAACAGCCCGATCGACCGGGCGCGAGCTTCGCGGGGCAGGTTCATGATGTCGTACTTCAGGTCGAAACGGTCGAAGCGCAGCTCATGCGCCACGGTCGCGATCTTGCGCGCGACGGTGTCCGGGGAGCCGACGAACAACGCACCGCCCTCGATCTCCGCCAGGTAGCAGCAGCGGTCCGGCTTGGAGAAGCCGCGCTCGGCCGCGAGCTTCGCGACCACCGGCTGCCAGTACTCCCACCACGTCTCGACGGCTTCGGAGTCGGTGTCCGCGATCAGGCCGAGCGAGTGCTGTCCGACGGGCAACACCGGTTGTTCGAATTGCGCCAAAGCGCGGTGGTAAAGCTGCGCGTGCCCAGCGAAGCGTTGCGGCCGGCCACCGACGATCGCCAGCATCAGCGGCAGCCCGTACTTCGCGGCACACACGACGGAATCCGGGCTGCCGCCCACCCCGATCCACGTCGGGATCCCGCCCGGGCGCATCCGCGGGTGCAGCATCTGGTCCACCAGCGGCGTACGCACGGTGCTCGACCACGTCACGGACTCCTCGCGTTGCATGCGCATGAACATTCGAGTTTCTCTTCGAACAGGTGCTCGTAGTCGGCGAGGTCGTATCCGAACAACGGGAACGACTCCGTCGCCGACGCCCGCCCGAGCACCAGCTGTGCGCGGCCGTCGGAGACGGCGTCCACGGTGGAGAAGTCGTAGTAGAGCCGGACGGGGTCGTTGGTGCTCAGGGCCGTGACGGAGGTGCCGAGCTTGATGCGCTCGGTCGCCGTCGCGACGGCCGCCAAGAGCAAAGTTCAGCCCGAACTCGAAGCCGGGGTTCTTCGTCATGCCACCAGGATGCGTCGGCGCGGGGGACGCCTGCCGCTCCCTCTCATGGAGACCTTCAGCAATCGGCTTTGATGCCGGCGGGTGATCTTGTCGGCGGCCGTACGCAGGGTGCGCGGCTCCGTTTCGGACAGCACGTCGTACACCAGGTCGGGCGCGCGCTCGACGTGACCGGGCGCGGACTCGAGCACGTGCGCGTAGCCGGCCGAGCTGCGCGGCTACCCGCAGCTGCTTTTCCAGCGCGGTCGGCAGCCGGTGCAGCAGGCACGTGAACGAGCGCCACGTCAGCAGCTCGTCGGAGTCGAGCCACCGCGGGGTGGCCTGCCGGTGTGCGCCGACTACGAGCTCGTCGACCTGGCCGAGTTCCCGCTGCCCTACCTGAATGAGGCCCTGCCCCCTCGGCCAGTGCGCCGGCGAGCACACCAAGGCGTGGGCCGCGAAGATCGACTCCTACGACCCTACGCGGAGTGGCACAAAAAGGCCGCGGCCATCGTCCCCTATAGGTCACTGGGCGGCAGTGAAATACCGGCGCGGTGCCCACTGGCGAAAGCCTCAGTCGCCGATCGCCTTCAACTGTCGGACCACGCCTCCAGCTGAGTGAACAGCGTGTTGGCCGCATCGTCGTGCAGGGCGGCCGGGGTGAAGAACGCGAAGTTCTCGAAGTCCGTGAACAGCGAGAAGGACAGCTGCCGGCGCACGTGGCGCGGTGCTCACTGTCCATAAGGCACTCACCGGCCGACGCGGAAGTCCTCGATCTCCGGCACTTCCGCCGGCACACTGGATCCACGCGCCGCCCGACCTTCGCCCGTTCAGGTCCAACCGTGACCGGGCACGAAGAGGCGGCGGTGGTGTTGGCAGCTGGGGCTACTCCAGGTTTACGCTCACGAGCATGCGATTCGCCATCAAGACTTCACCCCAGAACACCGTCTGGGAGGACATGCTCGCGGTCTGGCAGGCGGCCGACGAGATCGAGCTGTTCGAATCCGGCTGGACGTTCGACCACTTCTATCCCATTTTCTCCGATTCGACCGGCCCCTGCTTGGAGGGCTGGGTCACGCTGACCGCGCTCGCTCAGGCCACCAAGCGGCTGCGCCTGGGCACGCTCGTCAGCGGGATGCACTACCGCCACCCCGCGCTGCTCGCGAACATGGCCGCGACGCTCGACATCGTGTCCGGTGGACGCCTGGAGATCGGCATCGGCGCCGGCTGGAACGAGGAGGAGTCCGGCGCGTACGGCATGGAACTGGGCACCATCAAGGAACGCAGCGACCGTTTCGAGGAAGGCTGCGAGGTCCTGATCGGCCTGCTCACGCAGGAAACCACCACCTTCAAGGGCACGCACTACCAGCTCACCGACGCCCGCAACGAACCCAAGGGCGTCCAGAAGCCCCACCCGCCCATCTGCATCGGCGGCAGTGGCGAAAAGCGCACCCTGCGTACGGCCGCGAAGTACGCCGACCATTGGAACTTCACCGGCGGCACGCCCGAACAGTTCGCCCACAAGCGCGACGTCCTGCACCGCCACTGCGCCGACATCGGCCGCGACCCGAGCGAGATCACGCTGTCCTCGCACGTGCGTCTCGAGCCCGACCTGGACTACGCCGCGGTCGCCAAGCAGGCCGAAGGCCTCGGCGAGGCCGGCCTCGACCTGGCGATCGTCTACTTGCCGCCGCCCCACACCCCCGCAGTGCTGGAGCCGCTGGCGAAGGCGCTCGAACCGCTGCGCTGATCTTTCACCGGGGCCGCGCACGCAGTTGTGCGCGGCCCGCAGCGGGAGGTCAGGGCATCGGAATACCGGACCGGTACCACTCGACCTTTGAATGTTTTCGGTGGAAAACCGAGAATCCGAGCACCCCCTTGACCGGTGCTAAAATTCCGCCATGCCTTCTGCCGAAAACGAAGACCTCCGGAAACGAGCCCGTACCGTCATGGCGGACCTCGCGCGTGCAGGCAACACCAAAGAGCTCGCGGAGTTCATCGAGCACGGCCTGGACGTCAACTCTCTCGACGAGGCCGGCAATTCACTCCTCATGCTCGCCGCCTACCACGGGCGGGGCGAGACTGTCGGCTACCTGCTGCAGCACGGCGCGGATCCCGATATCTGCAACGCGCGCAACCAGTCGCCGATCGCGGGCGCGTTGTTCAAGGGCGAAACGGAAATCGTGGCGGCGTTGAAAAAGGCGGGGGCCGATCTGGACGCCGGCACGCCGAGCGCGCGGGAAGCCGCGAAAATGTTCGGGCAGAACCTCTAGAAAAACCGCGCCCCCGTCGCGGCAATGGCGACGGGGGCAACGGTCACAAAGCACTTACAGGGCGCCCAGGGCCTCACAAGCCTTCTGCACACCCTCACCGTAGGCCGGGTCGGCCTTGGTGCAGTTGTCGATGTGCCGCAGGACGGTTTCCTTGCGCGCACCCTTGATCGCGCGCGCCGTGTTCTCGAACAGGCGCTGCTGTTCGTCCGCGGGCAGCAGGCGGAACAGGTTGCCCGGCTGGGTGAAGTAGTCGTCGTCGTCTTCGCGGAAGTTGAAGTGGTCCGCGGTTGAGCCGACAGCCTGCGCCGGGTCGGCGTAGGCGGGCTGCTCCTGCCAGCGGCCGAAGTTGTTCGGCTCCACGCCCGGGACGCCGCCCTGGTTGCCGTCGACTCGCATGGCGCCGTCGCGGTGGTAGGTGTTGACCACCTTGGCGCCGCGCGGGTAGTTGACCGGGATCTGGTGGTGGTTCACGCCGACGCGGTAGCGGGCGGCGTCACCGTAGGAGAACAGGCGGCCCTGCAGCATCTTGTCGGGGCTGAACGAGATGCCGGGGATCAGGTTGGCCGGGGTGAAGGCGGCCTGCTCCACGTCCTGGAAGTAGTTGTCCGGGTTGCGGTTGAGCTCGAATTCGCCGACCTCGATCAGCGGGTAGTCCTTCTTGCTCCACACCTTCGTCAGGTCGAACGGGTGGAAGCGGTAGGTCGCCGCGTCAGCCTCAGGCATGACCTGCACGAACAGTTTCCACTTCGGGAAGTCGCCGCGCTCGATGGCGTCGAAGAGGTCGCGCTGGTTCGACTCGCGGTCGGCGGCGATGACGGCGCCGGCTTCCTCATCGGTCAGGTTCTCGATGCCCTGCTGGGTGCGGAAGTGGAACTTGACCCAGTTCCGCTCGCCCGCCGCGTTGATGAAGCTGTAGGTGTGCGAGCCGAAGCCGTGCATGTGCCGGTACGACTTGGGGATGCCGCGGTCGGTCATGATGATCGTGACCTGGTGCAGCGCCTCGGGGAGGTTCGTCCAGTAACCCCAGTTGTTCTCCGGGTCACGCAAGTTGGTGCGCGGGTCACGCTTCACCGCACGGTTGAGATCGGGGAACTTCAGCGGGTCGCGGTGGAAGAAGACCGGCGTGTTGTTGCCGACGACGTCCCAGTTGCCCTCTTCGGTGTAGAAACGCACGGCGAAACCGCGGATGTCACGCTCGGCGTCGGCCGCGCCGCGCTCACCCGCGACGCTCGAGAACCGCGCGAACATCTCGCACTCGTTGCCGACCTTGGCGAAGATCGCGGCCTTCGTGTACTGCGAAATGTCATGCGTGACGCGGAAAGTGCCCCACGCGCCGGAGCCCTTGGCGTGCATGCGCCGCTCCGGGATGACCTCGCGGTCGAAGTGCGCCAGCTTCTCGATGAGCCACAGGTCCTGCAGCAGCACCGGACCGCGCGGGCCGGCGGTAATGCTGTTCTGGTTGTCCACGACCGGCGCACCCGCCGCCGTCGTCAGCGGTTTGGTGTTCTCCTCGAAAGCCACTTCATCTCCTTCAGGTGGTGGACAGTCAGTCTTCGTTGCAGGAAGGGCAAAGGCCCCAGTACGTCACTTCGGCCTCGTCGACGACGAACCCGTTGGTGCTCGCGGGTGCGAGACAAGGTCGCTCCCCCACGGTGCAGTCGACGTCGGCGACCGCACCGCAGCGGCGGCACACCACGTGGTGGTGGTTGTCACCCGTGCGCACCTCGAACCGCGCCGGCGACCCGGCCGGCTCGATACGCCGCACGAGCCCCGCCTCCCCCAACGCGGCGAGGATGTCGTACACCGCCTGCGTCGACACCGCGCCGAGCTCGGAACGCACCGCCCGGACCACCGCCTCGACGTCCGTGTGCGGCCGCTGCGCCACCGCGTGCAGCACAGCGGTCCGCTGCTTGGTGACTCGCAGTGAGACACCCCGCAGACGCTCCGCAGGATCAGTGGCCGGCATGAGGGCATCAGACCATGTTTTCTGGAACAAGTCCAGACTAGGGACGGGACACGTTCAAGTGAATCGAACCGCTCACCGGACCGGGAGCATGCGACTTCGGCAACGCCTTGACCAGGGAGGACCGCGCGCCGGTGAGCAACAGTTGGCGTTCTGACGACGCGCACCTGGCCGGATACGCAACTCCAGTGAGATGGTAGTCACAGAATTTGATCACCGATGAGGCTTGAGCGGGCGTGCTCGCGCATGAGTACACAAAGTGATGACCGTGCTGACGGTGTGTGCGCTCGTCGGGCGGCCGCACCCGCCACCAGCGGCGCCGCCCTACTCCCCGGTCATCCGCTGTTTGGCGATCTCCGTCGCCCAGGTCAGGAACGCCACAGGAACAGGGCCTCGGTGCGGGTGGATCGTCACCCTCGCCTCGGTCCACGAACTGCCTCGCGGCAGCAACACGATGAGCACAGGCTCGGTTTCGCGCCAGGCTGGGTCGCGGAATTCGATCTGGCGAGCCCCCGTGGCGACCGAGTCGATGTCGATCAGCTCGATTTCGCTGCCCTTGATCGGACACTTCCTCCTCGCCACCGCGTTACACCCCGCGCTGGCCGCCGACGGTTCCGCCCGCGTGGTGGTGGTCAGCTCGAGCGGGCACCAGCTCTCGCCGGTGGTGTTCGACGACGTGAACTTCGCCTTCCGCCGCTACGATCCGTGGCTCGCGTACGGACAGTCCAAAACGGCCAACGTGCTGTTCGCCGTCGAGGCCACGCGTCGCTGGGCCCGGGACGGCATCACGGCGAACGCCGTGATGCCGGGCGGAATCTTCACCAACCTGCAGCGGCACACCAACGGCCGCGGCAGCGGAACCGTCCCGCCCGAGTTGATGAAGACCCCGGAACGGGGTGCGGCGACGTCCGTTCTGGTCGCCACGTCACCACTGCTCGAGGGCATCGGCGGACGGTACTTCGTGGACTGTGCGGAGACACCGACCATCGACCGGCGAGGGGAAGCGCCCCCGCTGCACGGGGTCGCGCGCTACGCCCTCGACCCCGGCGGTGCGGCGCGGCTGTGGGAGCTCACGGAAGCCCTGGTGCGAGCATGACCGTCGCAGTGGTCACCGGCGCGACGCAAGGGCTGGGCCTTGCGCTCGTCGAGGGCCTCACCCACCGCCTGTCCACTCAGGACACCGTTTACCTCACGGGCCGCGATCCCGGCCGGGTCGGCGAGGCCGTGGAGTCGCTGCCCGCGGACGGGGCGACTGTCCGAGGTGAACTGCTCGACGTGGCCGATCCCGCGTCCGTCACCCGGCTCGCCGCGGTGCTGAGCGATCGCCAGGGCGGCGTCGACGTCGTGTTCGGCAACGCCGTGATGCGCGTCGGCCCCGACGACGAGCCGGGGGAGATCGTCGGCCCTTACACGGACGTCAACAACTTCGGTACGACAAGGGTGTTGCGGGCGTTCGCCCCGCTGCTGAGGGACGGCGGCAAGCTGATCGTCGTCGCCAGCTCGCTCGGCACGCTGCACCACCTGGCTCCCGTGCTGCACGATCGCTTCGACGGTTTGGCCTCGCTGGACGACGTCGACAAGGCCGTCGCGAACTGGCGCGACGCGGTCGCCGACGGCAGCGCCCGTGCCGGTGCGTGGCCCGGGTTCGTGAACATCCCGTCGAAGATCGCCCAGGTGGCGGCGGTGCGCGCGCTCGCCGCGGTGCGCCGGGCGGGCGACGCGGAGCGCGGGATCCTGCTCGCGGCGGTGTGCCCGGGGATGATGAACACGCCGACGTCGGCGCTGTGGTGGGACGTCAGATCGGCGCCCACTCCGGCCGCGGCGGCGGTGCCGCTCCTCGACCTCGCCCTGTCGCCCACGGACCCCGACCACTACGGCCAGTTGATCCGCTGCGGAGCCGTGCTGCCGTGGGCACCTGGCTGACTTGGTCGCAAAGCGCTCGTGTGGGTGAAGAGCACGGCGGATGGGCGCTGGTGGAGGTAGGACCGGACCGGTCGCGTCGTGTCGGTGCTGGAGTAGTGCTGAGGGCTGTCACAGGATCGTGACGTTCCGGTCGAGGTGCGCGCACACAGGGTGAGCAATCTGAGCGGGTTCTGTGATCCACAGGTGAGAGGGAGACCGTTGGAACTCCGAAGTGTGCTGGCCGTCGTGGCGGCCGCGTTGTCCGTGACCGTGCTGGGTGTTGCTCCGGCATCAGCAATTGTCGGCGGAGTCCCGTCTCCGCGTGCGTATCCGTTCACCGGGTCGCTGAACCGGCCGGCCGACTCGCCCCGGCCCGACGGGCACGTGTGCGGGGTGACGCTGATCGCGCCGCAGTGGGTGGTGACGGCGTCGCACTGCGCGCGCAACGATCTCGAGACCCAGGTCGGCTACCCGCACGACTGGTCGGTGCGGCTGGGGTCGGTGAGCGCGTCGTCCGGCGGTCAGGTGATCGCGGTCGAGAAGTTCGTGCGACGTTCGAACGGCACCCTCCCGAACATCTTCGGCAAGGACATCGCGCTGCTGAAGCTGGCGCACCCGGCGAAGGCCGCGCCGATCAAGATCAGCGCGAAGGCCCCGGCGCCCGGAATCGGCGCGCGCATCATGGGCTGGGGCATGATCTGCGACCAGGCCGCGCCGCAGTGTTACCCCGACCACCTGCGCGAGGCCGACACTGTGGTCCAACCGACATCGACCTGTCAGGTTTCGCTCAGCGACCTGTGCATCGGCGCACTCGACGGCAAGGTGGGCCCCACCAACATGGACTCCGGTGGCCCGGCGCTCGTGAAGGAAGGCGGCGCTTGGACGTTGGCGGGTGTCGTCAGCGGGGGCGACAACGGGCCGGGGATCTACACGAACGTGCCCGCCTACGCGGACTGGGTGCGCGAGACCATCGCGGAACGCCACCCGACGCTCGAGGGTGCCGTCAACCTGGGCACGTGCGCGGGGTCGTTGGTCCGCAAGGCCGGCGCTCGCCCGGACGACCCCGGCCTGCTGCTGACCAACGGCCACTGCATCGCCGGCGACCACCCCGCCGTGGACTCGGCGGTGACGGAGCGCGCGGAGGCCCGCGACGCCGCGGTGCTGTCCGCGTCCGGCGGGATCAAGACGACCCTGCACACCACCAAGCTGTTGTACGCCACCATGACCGGCACCGACGTCGCTCTGTACCAAGTGGACAAGACCTACGCGCAGCTCGTCGCCGCCGGCGCGAAGGTCTTCGAACTCGGCACGCGCGAGCCCCAGCAGGCCGACCAGCTCGACGTGCTGTCGGGCACCCACGGGAAGACCTGGGCCTGTTCGGTCGCGAACATCGTCCCGGAACTCCGCGAAGGCGGCTACACGCAGCACAACGCGATCCAGTACAGCGAAGACTGCACCCCCGGCAGCGGCGACTCCGGCTCGCCCGTGCTCGACCCGCACACCGGCCACGTCGTGGGTATCCACAACACGTCCAACGACCTGAGCAAGGTGTGCGCCGTGAACAATCCGTGCGAGGTTGATGAGAACGGCGTGGTCACCGTCCACATGGGCCGTTCTTATGGACAGCAGACCGCCGGGATTCCGGCTTGCCTCGGGGCCGGGTCGACGGTGGATCTCTCGTTGGCGGGGTGTGAGTTGACGAAGCCGAAGGCTTGAGTCGACGGGGTGATCCCGGGCCTGTCGGCGGCCCGGGGTCACTCCCATTTCGCAGCAGTGAGATCCCTGCATTCGACGGTCACGGAACCGTGCCGCAACGCGATCTCGTGGGAACACCCGGTGTCGGTCGGCAGGATTTCGTCGAGGAGGACCGCGCCGAGCAGGTCCCGGGTGGATTCGGTGGAGAACGACAGGCCGGTGACGTTCTCGTACTCGATCGTCAGCCCGGACTCGTGTTTCCACCGGTTGGGCTCGAACCTGATCTTCAACGATTCGTTGGCTTCCGGACCGGCGACGATCGCAGAGATCGTCAGGTCCTTCACGCAGGTCGTGCTCGACGCCGGCCACTACGACTTCTACGGCATGCGTTTGCCCAGAAGACTCATCGCCGTCGCCTTACTGGTGGCGGCCGCCGCGGGGTGTTCGGCTGCCGCGGCGAACGGACCTGTCGCGACATCGAGGCCGGTGCCGGATAAAGACGGCAACGCCATTTCGTACACCTGCTAGTACATCCATCAGCCACGATCTGGTCCGACACGACCAGTGCACAAGGTCGGGTTCGAGGAAAAACGCCATGCAGTGGCCCAGAGGACTTGTCGCCATCGCCTTCGTGGGGGCCGGTCGCCGCGGGATGCGCTGCCGGCGGCGCGGCGACCACAGTGGACCGACCCACGACGACGTCGTTCGCGGCGGCGGTATCGCCGGAGCGGCTCAGTGCGGCGTGTCCGTTCCTGGCCTCGAGCGAAGTCCAGCAGGCGCTCGCGGACCGCAACAGCTTCGAAAGCACCGAGGAAGAACCGGAAACGCCGAGCCGTGTCGCGCTGTACGCCTGCTCGTATCACCGCGCCCTCGACTCGCATGCCACTCTGGTGGAGCTGGCCATCGGTGATGCGCCGGGGCTCGACGCGCCGGAGGCTGCGTTTCGGGGTTCGGCCCGAGGCTGCGCCGACGAGCCGAAGCCGTTCACCGACGAAGCCGTCTACTGCACCACAGCCAGAGGCCCCACCACCATCACCATCGCCAAACGGAGTCACGGCCGGATCCGAGTCGCCCAGCTGGGATTCCTCCGCGCTGCCAGCGACGCGTTTCCGACGGCTACACCGCGCCGGCGAAAACCGTCGCCGGGAGGTGGTGATCAGCTCAGCGCCGGGGCCAGCGACACGAGGTGGTCGATGTCCGGGCCGAATTCCGTACCCTCCGGGGAAAGCAGGGTGACGTGGTCGGCGCCGGCGTCGAGGTGGGCTTGGACGGCGGCGGCGACGTGGTCCGGGCCGTCCACCGCGACGAGGGTCCGGACGAGGTCGTCAGCCAGCTCGGTCGGATAGCCGAGGTCCGAGAGTGTTGCGCGGAAGGCGTTGCGGCTGAGCCAGTTCGCGACGGTTTGGCGGGCCGTCTCGAAAGAGTCCGCGATCGATTGAGCCACGACGAGGAGTTTGTCCGGGCCCAACACCCGCCGGGCGAGAGCCGTGTGCTGCGGGGGCAGGCCGGCGGGGAGCGCACCGTCGGCGAGGTCGGCGGCGAGGGAGAGCATCTTGGGCCTGTTGGCGCCCAGGAGGAGCGGGTACGGAGCGTCCGGGGCCGGTGGCCAGGTCTCCGCCGCCATGCCTTCCACGTAGGACCGCATCGTGGTCAGCGGCGTCCCGAAAGGGCGGTCCACACTCGACGCTTGCTGCGAATACCCGACACCGAGACCAAGCGTGAACCGGCCCGGGAAAGCCTGCGCCAGAAAGGAAGCGGCGGCGTGCGCGGTCTGGGGCGCCCGGGCCCAGATGTTGGCTACGCAGGTGCCGAACGACAGTGACTCGGTGGCGCCGAGGAGCACCGCCAGCTGAGCGCGGGCGTCTTTGCCGATGACCTCGTTCGTCCACGCCGCGTGGTAGCCGGCGCGTTCCAGGCGACGGACGGCGGCGCGCTGGTCGTCGGCCGAAGGGGTGCTGTTGACGGTGACCGGCAGACAGACACCGACCGGGCCGGCTTCGAACGTCGCCATCAGAGGGCGAAGTAGTGGCCGGCGTCCAGATCGGACAGCAAACCGGGATGTTCTGGGCGCCAGTCGAACTGGCCCTGGGTTCGGGCGCTCGAGGCCGGCATGTCCGCGGCGAAAATCGGGCCCAGCCAGCCGAAGTGCTCGGACACCTGATCGGCCGGGACGGACTCGGCCGGCAGGCCGAGGTGCTTGCCGATGCGCTCGGCGATCTCACGGACGGGGATGCCCTCGTCGCCGACGGCATGCAGGCGCGTGCCCGCCGGGGCGTGTTCGAGGGCCAAGCGGTAGAGGCGCGCGGCGTCCAGGCAGTGGACGGCGGGCCAGCGGTTGGCGCCATCGCCGGGGTAGGCCGAAACCCCGCGCGTGCGGGCGGTATCGATGAGCAGGGGCACGAAGCCGTGGCGGTCCTCGTCGCTGTGGACCGACCGCGGCAAGCGCACGACGGAGCCGCGGACTCCCCGCGTTGCCAACGAAACCACGATCTCTTCGGACGCGAACCGACCGGCCGCGAGGCTGCCGCCTTCGGGGATGGTGTCCTCGGTCGCCACGCCGTCGGGGATGGCCGGGGTGCCGGAGCTGATCACGAACGGTCGGTTGGTGCCGGCCAGGGCTTTCCCGATCGTCTCGATCGCCAGGCGGTCGGTGCCGACGGAGCGCTCGAAGTCGCTGAAGTCGTGGACGAACGCGGTGTGGATCACACCCTCGGCCGCGGCGGCGCCGGTGCGCAGGCTGTCGAGGTCTTCGAGGCTGCCGCGGTGGGCCTCGGCGCCGGCCGCGGTCAGCTTGGCGGCCGACGCCTCGGAGCGGGCCAGGCCGAGCACCTGGTGGCCGGCGCCGAGCAGCTCGCGCACGACCGCGGTGCCGATGAACCCGGTCGCGCCGGTGACAAACACACGCATGGTGTTGCTCCTCAAACCAAGGGATGTTCTGGTCCTTCCACCCTGCCGTCGGAGCCCGCACACCGGCCAATGAAACCTTCGTATTGCGCAATACGCTTCGGGCATCACCGCAGGTAGAGTTGCCACATGTCCGAACACCCGGTCGACCTCGATCTCCGGCTGGTGCACTGCTTCACGGTCGTCGCCGAGCACAAGCACTTCGGCCGCGCGGCCGACGCCTTGCACGTGACACAGCCTTCGCTGAGCCGTCAGATCCGCCGTCTCGAGCAGCAGCTCGGCGCGCGGCTGCTGGACCGCACGCCGCAGGGCAGCCGGCTCACCGAGGCGGGTGAGGTGTTCTTGCCGCAGGCGAAGGCGTTGCTGCGCACCGCGGCCCAGACCATCGCGCGCACACGGGCGGCCGCGCAGCCCAGCCGCCTGGCCGTCGGGTACGCGGGCGGGCTCATCGTCACGCCGGCCGTGCGGGAGATGCGCCACCGGCACCCGGACGCCGACGTGCAGACACTGCACGTCGCGTTCGACGACGTGTCGGCTTCGCTGCTGGAGCACCGCGTCGACGTCGTGGTGAGCCGGCTGCCATTCGCGACCGAGGGGCTGCACGTGACGGTGCTCTACGACCAGCCTCGTGTGGTTGTTCTCCCACTGGATCACCGGCTGGCGGGCAAGGAATCGGTGAGCATCAACGACATCGCCGACGAACCGCTGCCCCGCATGCGCGATTCCGATCCGGCGTGGAGTGCGTACTGGCGCATCGAGCCGCGCCCCGACGGCCGGGCGGCACCGGACGGGCCGGTGATCGAAGCGCTGGAGGACAAGTTCGAGCTCGTCGCGTCCGGTCAAGCCGTGGCCATCTCCGCAGGCCACGACGTGCGCTTCCTGCGTCCCGACCTGACGTCGGTGGTGCTGGAGGACGTCGAACCGGCGCACGTCGTACTCGCCACGCGCGCCGATGACCGCAGCCGCCTCGTCGCCGCTTTCCGGAAGTACGCGCAAACGCACCTCACGGGCCACTAAAGTGAACGGGAGTTGAACGAAAGGGTTGCCACCGTGCGCTGACTCCCCGCTCTCGCGACCCGACCCCCGTTCCTGCGCACCCCGAGGGACCCCGATGAGCACCGAGAACGACACCGTGCGGCAGTGGCGAGCGCCGAAAACGGTGGCAGAACTGACGGCCGGCCCAGCTTGGACCGTCGAGCGCAGCGCCACGACCGGCCAGTGGAGCACGGCGGAGTGGCACCACGGGCCCTGGCAGATCGGCCTCACGCCGGTGCGCCACGGCGTGGTCGCAGCCATGCTGTGGTCACAGGACAAGCTCGTGGAACACACGCGCGGCGGCGAGGCCACGGTCTGTGCGAAGGTGACCGGCTGGCTGGAGGAGATCGCGCGGAACGCGTGACTCGGGAGGCCGAGCGGCTGCTGCGCCACTGCACGCCTGATGCCGGCTCTCGAGGATGTCGGGCCGGGCGGGAACGTCGACGGCAGGCCCTCAGGGCCAGCGGCGCTGTCTTCAGCGGCGCTGTCTTCAGCGGCGCTGTCTTCAGCGGCGCCTCGCGCAGGTTCGCTCCCGGTACGCGGGATCCAGCCGAGCGGCGGCGTGAGCGGCGCAACTCCACGAGGCAGTAGCGCCGTCTTTCCTGTGCGGGGCCCGTCGCTCGCGGCTCCCGGAACCGACCGAACGGCGCGGCATCCCTCGCCGGCTCGCTCCCGGCACGCAGACCCCACGAACAGCGCCGTCAAGGGCGCAACATCAGCGAAGCAGCCGCGCACTCCCCTGCGGCGCGGGCCAGTCCGCTCGGGCTCACGGAATCCAACCCGAACGGCGCGGTGAAGGTCGGAAACTCAGCGAGACAGTTGCGGCGTCTCCCCGGCATCCCTGCCGGCTCGCTCCCGGCACGCGGAACCCGGCCGAGGACCGCCGTCAGCGGTGGAACCTCAGCAAAGCAGTCGCGCCGTCTTCACTGCAGCCCGGGCCGGTTCGCTCGCGGCACGTGGGGAAGCCGATCAAACGGCGCGGTGAACGGCGGATTTTCAGTGAGGCAGGTGCGCCGTCTCCTGTCCGACCGGCGCCAGTTCGCTCCCAGTGTGGGGAACCTGACCGACCGGCGCCGAGACCGCTGCGAAGTGACCACACGGCCCCGCGCCGCGCGCTCATCCGAGGTCCGGGCCGCCGCGCTGCGCGGACCGTGTCAGGCCGAGGAGGTGGTGCGGGAAGCCCCGCACCACCCTGGCCTCAACCGTGCTCGGCGGTTTTCAGTAGTCCTCGGGGTCGTCGACCACGTGGACGGCGGCTTCCTCCGCGGAGGCGGCGCCGCCGTCGATGCCGACGTCGGAGGCGTACAGCTCGTCGTCGGAGTCTTCGCCTGAACCCTCGTCGGCGGCGACGAGGCGGCCCGCGCGGGAGTCGCCGAGCTCGTCGTCGATGAGTTCGCCGTCGGTGTCCTCGCTGTCGCCGAGGTCGTCGCCCTCCTCGGGCTGCACGTCGGGCACCTCGCGGGCGAGGCGGCCCTCCCAGCTTTCGCCCTCACGCTCTTCCTCGGGCGTGGTGCCGAACTCGTCGACCTCGTACGGCTTCTCCGGCGGCGAGTAGCCCTCGTCGTACGGATCGCCGTCCTCGAGGGTGTCTTCAGGGTCGAGCACGCCGGTGTCGGCGTTGTCCTCGATGTCGTCGTCCACGGACGGCTCCTCTCTCCGGGCGCATCCAGTCTCGCGCCCGAGTCGGGAAGTTACCAGGTGGCCCCGCGCGGGCTTGTTCAGCGCGGCTGGAGGATGCCGGACGAGATCGTCGACGCGGTGAGGTGCTTGTAGCCCACGCTGGGAAAGTAAACGAGCAACTCGTGTTCGTCATGGGACAACAGTTGTCCGTCTCCCCACAGGCGGTGGTGCACGGGGGCACCACCGGCGACATCGGCGCGCTGGTGTTCGGTGGTGCGAGCCGCACGGTCGTTGTCGCAGTTTTCACACGGGGGCGGGTAGTTTTCACCGAAGTACGCGAGAAGCTCCGCACGGCGGCACCGCGTGCTTTCGGCGTACCCGCGCGCGGCCTCGATCCGGCTGGAGAGCACGGCCTGCCTGCGCCGGTCGAGGCTCACGAGCTGGTCGGCGAGCTCGGCCGGTGGTGCGAGTTCTTGTTCGCATTCCACCACCCGGTGGTGCCCCGACCCCGTGACGCCGACGAAACCCAGCTCCGCCAGCTCGTTGACCACCCGCTCGACGGCGTGCGCGGGCACCCCGGCGGCGGCGGTCAGGTCGGTGAGCGTCGCTTCCCGAGGCGAGTTCTCGACCGCGTCGACGACCAGGTGCACGGTCTCCTCGCCCAGGTGCGTGCGAGCGGCGAGCAGGCGCGGGATGCGGATGGTGCGCGGGTCGTGCACGAGGACGGCCACGGCGGGCTCACCGTCGCGGCCGGCGCGGCCGATCTCCTGGTAGTAGTCGTCGATGCTCGCGGGCACACCGGCGTGCACGACCGTGCGGATGTCGGGCTTGTCGATCCCCATCCCGAACGCGCTCGTGGCCACGACGACGTCCAGCTTCCCCGCGAAGAAGTCGTCCTGCACCTGCGCGCGGGCGGCCGCCGCCATGCCGCCGTGGTAGGGCGCGGCGCGGAAGGCGTCGAGGCGCAGGCGCTCAGCGAGGGACTCGCAGCGGGCGTGGGTGAGCGCGTAGACGAGCGCCGGGGTGTCGTGCTGGATGAGGACGTCGACGCACCGGTCGTCGACGGCCCGCGCCTCCGGTTTGCTGGGCTGCGTCGGGCGCATCGAGAGCGAGATGTTGGGCCGGTCGAAGTCGGCGACCACCACGTGCGTCTCGCGCATCCCCAGCCGGCGCGTGATGTCCGCCTGCACCGGCGGCGACGCCGTGGCCGTCAACGCGAGGATCGGCGGCCTGCCGAACTCCGCGATCGCGTCGGTCAGCCGCAGATACTCGGGACGGAACTCCTGTCCCCATTCGCTCACGAGATGTGCTTCATCCACCACGAACAACGTGACATTGGTGATCGCCGCACGCGTCTCGGCGTTCGTGAGCTGCTCGGGGCTCAGGAAGACGAAGTCCAGCTCGCCCGTCTCCAGCCGCGCCAGCGTCTCACGGCGCTCATGGACCCTCTGACTGGAGTTGAGCAGCTCGGCGTTGATGGTGCGGTCGCCGTAAGGGCGTCCCGCGATGGACCGCAACTGGTCGCGCTGCAGCGCGATGAGCGGCGAGATGACCAGCGTCAGCCCACCCCGGGCAAGGCCGGCGACCTGGTAGATGGCACTTTTCCCGCTGCCCGTGGGCAGCACCGCCAACGTGTCCTGCCCCGCCGCGACCGCGTCGGCCGCCTGAACCTGGGAGGGCCGAAGTGCGAAATCGAAGAGCGCACCCGCGACGTCGGCGGGATTCGGACGTGAGCTGGTCATGGTGTCGAAGGTACTGCCGGCCGGTTGATTCCCGTACGGCCCGGTCAGGAGCCCGTACGTCGGGGCGGCTGCTCGCCGTGCCGGTGGAGCTTGCCGACCTGCTCCGCCCAGAAGACCTGCCGATCGTCTGCGGGCCGTGGAACGGAGAGCGATCGCGGCGCGCCCCGGTCGAAATCGAAGCCTCGTGTGTCCGTCCATCAGAGCTGAGTTGAACTCCGTGTACGAGGTGGTGCGGCCCACCATCGCGCGCTCGACCAAGAAACCTTTGCCGACCTCGGCTTGCCGGCCCGACGTCACCGAGCAGTCGCTGAGCGGCGAGGTATCGCAACACTGCTCAATCGAAGCATCACCCTGGCGCCGGCTGCCCGGAAGTCACCACGACCGGGCAGCCCGGAACCGGTCAGTGAAGCTGCTTGGCCCAGTCCGCCGGCAGGCGGTCGGCCGGGCCGGGAGCGGTCTGCGTGAGCGGGTGGTGCGTCGGGGCGGCCAGCTCGGGGCCGCGTTCGTACATCACTTCCTCGGCGTAGTCCCAGAACCACTCCTCGCCCGGCTCGAAGCTGCGTACGATGCGGTGGCCGGACGAGGCGGCGTGCGCACTGGCGTGCTGGCCGGGCGACGAGTCGCAGCAGCCGATGTGGCCGCACTGCGCACAGCGGCGCAGGTGGAACCACCAGCCCTGCGGACTGGCCGCATCGCAGTCGACGCAGCCGTTGCCGCTCGGCGCCACTGCGGGGTCGACACCCTCCACGTGTTTCTCCTTTGCGCGAAAAGTCCTGTGGCCCCAGCTTAATCACAACCGCGGCGCCTGCTCGGCCAGTTGCCAGAGGTACAGGCAGGCCAGCGTGCGGTACGGCCGCCACGGCTCGGCCAGGCGCGTGAGCTCCGCCGGCGTCGGCCGGGCGGCCAGCCCGTAGGCCCGCTCGACGCTGCGGCGCAGCTCAAGGTCACCGGTCGGCAGCACGTCAGGGCGGTGCAGGTGGAACATCAGGAACATCTGCGCGGTCCACAAACCGATGCCCTTGACCACGTCGAGCTGCGCGATGACCTCGTCGTCGGGCAGCTCGTTCAGCACGTCGAGGTCGAGGCGGCCCGCCAGGATGCAGTCGGCGAGCGAACGCAGCGACACCGTCTTCGCGCGGGACAACCCGGCGGCCGGGCGCAGCTGCTCGGGGTCGTCGGCCAACAGCTCCTCCGGCGTCGGCAACCGGCCGCCGAAGCGGTCCTTCAGCTTGCGGAAGATGGCCCGCGACGCGTGGATCGAGATGTTCTGGCTGACGATCGCGCGCACGAGCACGCCGTAGTTGTCCTTCGGGATGTCCGGGTCGCCGGCCAGCGCCGGGTCGGGCGGCAGCCTGGGCGCCGGCCCGACGATCTCGTCCATGACCCGGCCGAGGACCGGGTCGGCGTGGCGCAGGTGCTGCTCGGGTGTCATCAGCGGGATGTTACCCCAGGTCAGGCGGCGTCTAGATCGTCTGCGTCATGCCGCCGTCGAGGATGATGTCGGCGCCCGTGAGGTTGCCGACGCGGCCACTGGCCAGGAATGTGACCAGGTCCGCGACCTCCTCCGGCCGCGTGAACCGGCCGGTCACCGAGTCGGCGGCCGCCTTCGCCGCGACGTTGCCGGGCTCCGCGCCCACAGCGCCCCCGACCGTCTCGGCGACGCCGCCCTTGCCCAGCCACAGGTCCGTGGCGACCGGGCCCGGGCTGACCGTGTTCACGCGGACGCCGCGCGCACCGACTTCCTTCGACAGGGACTTGAAAAAGCTGAGGCACGCCGCCTTCGCCGCGCTGTAGTCGATCACCAGCGGGTCCGGCAAGGTCGCGTTGACCGAGCACACCGTGACGATCGCGCCGGTCCGCGCCAGCAACGACGGCAGCGCCGCCCGGGTGGTGCGCACGGCCGACATGAAGTCGAGGTTCAATGTCGCCAGCCAATCTTCGTCCGTGACGGACGCGAAGCCGTCGGGCCGGGGCCGCACGGCGCCGACGTTGTTGACCAGGATGTCGATCCCCCCGACGCGCGCCACGGCGTCGGCGACCACTCGCGCCGCGCCGTCCGGCGTGCCGAGGTCGACCGCCACGGTCTCGACGGGCAGTTCCTTGAGATCCCCGTCGACGTTGCGCGCCGCCGCGACGACCTGAACGCCCTCCTCGACCAACGCCCGCGTCACCGCCAGCCCGATCCCGCGGCTCGCGCCGGTGACGAGCGCCGTCTTGCCACGCAACAGCAGGTCCATCGGAGACTCCCTCGAGCGTCGGTCACACCTCTCGGGAGAAGCCTAGGCGGGGTGTCTCGTGACCCGGCGACGGGCTGACTGGTTCAGTAGCTGATCATGTTGTCGTGGTGCGGGTGGCCGGCAGTGGGCATCGCCCCTGGGTTCTGCCGGTCGCGACTTAGTAGCGGACGAACCTGACGATGCGCCAGATCGGCCGCTGTTCGAGGTTTCACACTCCGCAGCGCACCGGGGGAAGCGACACGATCGGCCCGCTGCTGGCGCTGGCGCCGGTCCGCAAACCCCGTGACGGCAGCGAGTTGCCGGGCTGGAAGGATGACCTCAACGCCACCCACCGCAAGGTCCGTGCCCGCGTCGAGCACGTTCTGTCTCGGATGAAGAACTTCACGATCCTCCGCGAGCACGCTCACCGACACGGTGTCGGGAATCGCGAACCTGCACAGTATCCTTCTCCACACCTGATCGCACCACCAGCCCCACCAGTTTCGAGACAGCCCTTCGGCGGGGTGCCGAGCCGAGCGCGAACGCGGCCGAATACTCGGCTGCAATCGTTCACCACAAGAATGGCAACGGCAATTCGTGTCAGTTCGCGCGCAAAGGCGCGGTGGAACGGCGGTTGACCAACTCGGCCGGGAGCACGATCGACCACGGCCCTTGCTCGGGGTTTTCCAGGTGGTCCTTCTGGAACGACTTCGACGCGAGGAACCCGCCCTGCCGCGCGTGGACGAGCTCGGCTTCGAGCTCGTCGAGGTCGGGCGGCGGCGTCGAGCTCGTCGAGGTCGGGCGGCGGCGTCGAGCTCGCCGCGCAGCACTTCTCCGCGTGGGCCACGACCTTGTCGAACGGCAGCCACGACAGCGCCGCCTTACCGCACCCGGTGCGCGGAGGCGCGCGGGCCGACGCGGTTGTGCATCGGGATCTTGCAGGTGCCGGCGTTGCGGTCGAGGTAGACGACCCGGCCCTGCGTCAGCTGACCCCGGGTGCGGCCCCTGTTCGGGCGCGCGAACCAGCCGGTCGAGGATGCCTCGGGTCGCGCGGACGAGGCCGGTGCGTTCGATGATCTGGCCGGCGAGCTCCAACAACGGGCCGAGCGCACAAGCTGTTCGTTCGGCGAACCTCGGGTGTCCCCCATCGCACCATTTCTCGGCCGAGACACCACCAGGAGCCGCACCGTTGTCACAGGTCGCGGCCGCGTCTTGTCTCAGCTCTCGGAAGGACAACCGACACCGGTCCGTGAAGGAAGCTCATGAGCGTGGAACATTCGCACCACCTGCCGAACCCCAAGTCGAGTGCGCCGCCACCGAAGATCGAGCTGGTGGCGACCGCGGAGGGGGCGCCGGCGGCGCCCGAGGGGGCCGTGCCGATGACCATCCTGGTCACGTTGCCGCCGGGGAGTGACGGGGCACCGCCACACCGGCATTCCGGACCGGCGTTCGGCTACGTGCTCAAGGGCGAGATCATTTTCGAGCTCGAGGGCGCCCCGGAGCGCGTCGTGAAGGCCGGGGAAGCGTTCTGGGAGCCCGGGTTCGACGTGATCCACTACCAGGACGGCAACAACCTCGACGACGCCGAGTCCCAGTTCGTCGTCACGATGTTCTGCGCGCCGGGCCAGCCTATGCTGATCCCGGTGAGCGACGAGGAGCTCGAGCAGCGCAAGCATCTGCGAGCGCCCCGCCCGTGACCCGGAAGGGGGCCGGCACCACAGACCGGCCCGCTGGGCAAGGAGCACCATGAACCTGATCACCCTCGCCGAGACCCAAGCCGGGCTCGCGGCGCAGGCATCGTCCGGGCGCAGCGCCGTGACCGTCCACGGTGGACGCGAGCACGCCCTGCGCCAGACCGTGATGGCGCTGAACGAAGGCGAACACCTGCACGAACACGAACACCACGGCGGCGAGACCACCGTGCTCGTCCTGCACGGGCACATCCGCCTGATCACCGGCGCCGAAAGCCGACGAGCGGCGCCCGGCGACTTCCTCGTGCTCCCCGAGCGACGGCATCGCATCGAAGCCGAGACCGACGCGGCGTTCCTGTTCACCCACGTCGTGCGACAGCCATGAAAGGAGGCTCTCCCGGCCAGGGAGAGCCCCGCTTTTACTCGACCAGTTTCCCTTCCGAGGAAACCTCCCGCATCAACGTGGCGATCTCCGCGGGCACCGGCGGCAACGCTTCCCGCTCGATCCGCCCGGGCCCGGACCACACGAGGTTCACCCGCATCGACTCGTCCAGCTCCGGGTAGTCCGAGCGGTTGTGGCAACCCCGCGTCTCACGCCGTTCCACCGCCGCCTCCAGCGTCGCGCGGCAGGCCAGTGCCGAGGACTTCAGGTCGAACGCGTGCGCCAGGTCCTGGAACCCGGCCGGATCCGGGTGGACCCCGACGTTCTTCATCCGCTCCTCGAGTACGTCCAGTTCGGACAGTCCCGCGAGCAGCCCTTCCTCGTCACGCACGACACCTGCGTGCTCGGTCATCGTGTTGCGCAAGGAACGCTGCAGGGCCCGCACGTTCTCCGGACCGTCGGCCGCCAGCAGCTCGTCGACCTCACCGCGAGCATCAGCCAGCGCCCCGGCGGAACGCCGTTGCGCCGAAAGAGAAGCCGAGTACTCCGCCGCCGCCTCACCGACGATCCGGCCGTACACCAGCAGTTCGATCAGCGAATTGCCGCCGAGCCGGTTGGCTCCGTGCAGACCGCTCGCCGCTTCGCCGATCGCATACAGGCCTTCGACGCCCGTGCCGTGGTCGGACGAGCGCACCCAGACGCCGCCCATCGAGTAGTGCGCCGTGGGCGCGATCTCGATCGGGCTCTTCGTGATGTCGAGCATCTGCAGTTCCAGCAATGTCTGGTACACGCGCGGCAGCCGCTGCATGATCGTCTCGCGCGGCAGGTGCGACACGTCGAGCCACACACCGCCGTTCGGCGTGCCGCGGCCCGCCTTGATCTCGGTGTACGCGGCCAGCGCCACCCGGTCGCGTGTGGACAGTTCCCTGCGCTCGGGGTCGTAGCGCTCCATGAACCGCTCGCCCAAGGCGTTGCGCAGCTGCCCGCCTTCACCGCGAGCGGCTTCCGACACGAGCGTGCCCGCCGCGTTCTCCGGCTCCAGCAGCCCGGACGGGTGGAACTGCACCAGCTCCGGGTCGCGGATGCGGCCGCCGGCCAGCACGGCGAGACGGAACGAGTCGCCCGTGTTCTCGTCGCGCCGCGAAGACGTGCGGCGCCAGATGCGCGTGTGCCCGCCGGCGGCCAGGATCACGGAGTCGGCGTGGATCACGTAACGGGTGCCGTTGTCGAGGTCGAAGCCGTATGCGCCGAAGACCACGTTGTCCTGCACCAGAATCCGCGTGATGTAGACGTTCTCGAGCATCCGTACGTCGAGCTGCGCCGCGCGGTTCACGAGCGTGCGCTGGATCTCCAGCCCGGTGTAGTCACCCGCGAACGCGGTGCGCCGGTAGGTGTGCGCGCCGAAGAACCGCTGGGAGATGCGGCCGTCGGCCTCACGGGCGAAGGGCATGCCCCAGCGTTCGAGGTCCTCGATGCCGCGCGCGGCGTACTGCGTGACGACCCGCACCGTGTCCGGGTGCGCCAGGAGGTAGCTCTCCTTGATGGTGTCGGCGGCGTGCTGCTGCCAGCTGTCGTCGGTGTCCATCGTCGCCAGCGCCGCGTTGATGCCGCCGGCGGCCAGCGTGGTGTGGGCGTCGCCTTTGGACCGCTTGCCGACCACGAGCACGTCGACGCCCCGCTCGCCCAGCTCGATCGCGGCGCGCAATCCGGACCCACCCGTGCCGATCACCAGTACCGACGTCGCGACCTGCTGTTCTGTCATCGAGTTCCCTCCTGACGGGATGCGCGGGTGGCTCCGGAACGGGACCACCCGCGCGAGGAATCACTTCCTGGGCGGGTTGGCCGGGAGCCAGTCCGCGAACTTGATCTGCCCGAGCTGAGCCCCCTCGTCGGGCAGCAGGCCCTTCGGGCCCGGCTTCGCGCCGAAGTAGCGGGCCTCGGGGTCGACGGTGACCTCACGCGGGTCGTTGCGGAAGGCCAGGGCCTCGCGCACCCAGCCCTCCATCGTGAAGACCTCGGGGCCGCCGATCTCGGTCATGCCGTTCAGCGGCGCTCCGGCGGCGACCTTCGCGACCGCGTCGGAGACCTCGGAGGCCGCGATCGGCTGGATGCCCGCGTCGGGGAGCTTGACGACGTTGCCCTCGGTGCCGCCGTCGGCGATCGCGCCGACGAACTCGAAGAACTGCGTGGCCCGCACGATGGAGTAGGGCAGGCCGGAGTCCTTGATCAGCTCCTCCTGGGCGACCTTCGCGCGCAGGTAGCCGGACCCGGGCAGGCGGTCGCTGCCGATCACCGACAGCGCGACGTAGTGGCCCACGCCGGCGTCCTTGGCGGCACCGGTCAGGTTCGTGGTGGCGGCGCGGAAGAACGCCATCACATCCTCGTCGGCGAACGACGGCGAGTTCGATACGTCCACCACCACGTCGGCGCCCTGCAGCACTTCCTTGACGCCTTCGCCGGTCACGGTGTTCACGCCGGAGTTGGGCGACGCCGGCACCGCCTCGTGGCCGTGCTCCTTCAGCAGGCTCACGACCCGCGAGCCGATCAGACCGGTACCGCCGATGACGACAATCCTCATGATGCGCCTTTCGCTGGGTGTCCCCGGCCGGCCCGGGGACGTCGCACCAGTCAGGACAAGGCGGACCGCGGATCTGTGACAGCCCCGGCTCAGATCACTCGATCGGGTCGCCTCCGGAGACGAACGCGTCGCGCGGATGCTCGACCGACGCGAGCGACACGATGTCGCGGCCGAAGAACGCCGCCGTGAGCCAGATCGCGAGCACGCGGACCTTGCGTTCCCAGCTCGGCACGGCGAGCACGTGGTAGCCGCGGTGCATGAGCCACGCGAGCAGGCCAGTGATCACGATCCGGCGGTACTGGAAGATGCCCTTGCCGATGCCGAGCGTCGCGACGGAACCCAGCCCGTGGTGCAGGTAGGGCTTCGGTGTGCGCCCGCGAACATGCGCTGTGAGGTTTCGAGCAAGCAGCTTGCCCTGGCGGAACGCGTGTTGTGCGTTCGGCACCGTCCGCGCACCTGCCACCGGCGACGCGAGGTCCGGCACGGCGGCGTCGTCACCCGCGCCCCACGCTCCGGGCACCGGGTCCGCCTCGGTGCCCACCCGCAGGTCGGCGCGCACGACTAGCAGGCCACGCTCGTCGATCGGCAGGTCGGTGTGGTTGTGCACCACGGGGTTGGCGGCGTTGCCCGCCGTCCACACGATGAGTGCGGAATCGAACTCCTCGCCCGTCGAGAGCACCACGTGCCCGTCGACGGCCGAGCGCAGCTGCGTGTTGAGGTGCACGTGGGCACCGCGCTGTTCGAGCGAGCGGACGACCCACCGCCCCGGCTTGTCGGTGACCTCGGGCAGGATCCGGCCTTGGGCCTCCACGAGGTGGAAGCTCAGCTCGTCGCGGCTGATCTCCGGGTACGACTTCAGCAGCGCCGTGGCCAGCGACAGCAGTTCCGCGAAGCCCTCGACGCCCGAGAAGCCGCCGCCGACGAACGTCACCGTGAGCAGTTTCCGGCGCGCCGGCCCCGGGTCGAGCGCCGACGCGCGGTCGAACGACGTCAACAGCCGGTCGCGGATCGCGACGGCCTCCTCCACGTGCTTCATCCCGATCGCTTCTTCGGCGATGCCGGGGATCGGGAACTTGCGTGTGACGGCTCCGGCCGTCACCACGATCTCGTCGTACTCCAGATCGAACTCCGGCCCCTCGGCCGGCCGCACGACCACCCGGCGCTTCGCGTGGTCGATCTCCGTCACCGCACCCGCCACGATCCGCGTGCGCTTGAGGTGACGCCGCAGCGACACCGCCGCGTGGCGCGCCTCGATCGACCCGGCCGTGACCTCGGGCAGGAACGGCTGGTAGGTCATGTACGGGCGCGGGTCCACGACAGTGAGCTCCGCCTCCGAAGGCCGCAACCGCTTCTCGAGTCCCCAGGCCGCGTAGAAACCCGCATACCCGCCGCCGACCACCAGGATCCTGCGCATTTCGCTCCTCGTCTCTCGCCCTGCACACGAGAGACGAGGCAGCGATGCCGGATGTGACAGGTTTGCCCCGTTCGAGTGCGAGCCGTCACGAGGGGACGCCTGACGGCCTCAGACCGAGGCCGGAGCTTCGGCGGCCAGGCCGGCGAGTGCGCTGTCCGCGATGGACTGCAGGGTGGCGCGGCCCGGGGTGGTCTTGGCTAGCACGTTCATGCCCTGCACGACGGCGACCAGGAGTGGCGCGGACTCGGGGCCCGCGCCCGCGCGGAGTTCGCCGGCGGCGCGGGCGCGGGTGAGGGCGCCGGCGAAGCTGGTGCGGAGGGTGGCGAGGTGTTGTTCGAACATCGCGGCCAGGGCTGGGTCGCGGTCGGTGAGTTCGACGAGCGAGTTGGTGACGAGGCAGCCCCAGCGGCGGCGGCCGTCGACCATGGCGTCGACGAGATGGGCGAAGTAGTCGCGCAGGCCTTGCATCCCGCTGGGTGCGACGTTGAGCCGCTCGACGGCCTCGGCGGACACGGTTGCCGCGTAGGAGCGGAGTGCGGCGACGAACAGAGCGTGTTTGTTCCCGAACGCGGCGTAGACGCTGCCGGGCTGGATGTCCATGGCCTGGCACAGCGCCTGGATCGACGTGGCGTCGTAACCGCGCTGCCAGAAGGTGTCCAGGGCGACGCCGAGGGCTTCGTCGACGTCGAAGGTGCGTGTGCGTCCCACGCCGTAATAGTAGAGTAGGCGTTCAAGAATATCGACACTGATAACCCAGCGTGGTAGAACTCCAGGACATACTACTTGGACGAGCGATCAACTAAGGGGATCACATGCGGGTCGTGGTGATGGGCACCGGCGGAGTGGGCGGCTACTTCGGGGGACGGCTGGCCCAGGGCGGCCACGACGTGAGCTTCATCGCCCGCGGCAAGCACCTGGAAGCGTTGCGCGCCAACGGGTTGAAGGTCGAGAGCCCCTTCGGCGACCTGCACCTGCCGAAGATCGACGTGACCGACGACCCGGCACAGCTCGCCCCCGCCGATGTCGTGTTGTTCGGCGTGAAGCTGTGGGACACCGAGACTTCCGCCGAGCTCATCAAACCGTTGCTCACCGAGCAAACGGCCGTGGTGTCGTTCCAGAACGGCGTGGTCAAGGACGACATCCTGCGCCGCGTCCTCGGGCCCGAGCACGTGATCGGCGGCGTCTGCTACATCGCGGCAACGATCGCCGAGCCGGGCGTCATCCGGCACACGGGCACGCTGCAGAAGCTGGTGTTCGGTGAGTACGACGGCACCACCTCGGCGCGGGTTCGGACATTCCACGACGCGTGCGCGGAAAGCAACATCGACGTGGAGATCAGTACCGGCATCGAACAGACGATCTGGGAGAAGTTCGTGTTCCTGGTCGGTCTTTCCGGCACCACGAGCACCGCACGCACCATGATCGGCCCGATCCGGGCCAACCCGCGCTCGCGAGCGTTCCTGCACGACGTGATGGCGGAGGTCGTCGAGGTCGCGCGCGCCCAGGGTGTCGCGCTGCCCGCCGACTACGCCGACGACCGGCTCGCCTTCACCGACGGTGTGCCCGAAGGCATGACGTCCTCGATGCACCACGACCTCGAACGCGGCAACCGGCTCGAGGTCACGTGGCTCAGCGGCGACGTCGTCGAGCGCGGCAAGGCGCTGGGCGTGCCGACGCCGTGCAACCGCGCCATCACCGACATCCTCGCCGTGCACAGCGAAGGTCACCACTGATGAGCCTCACGATCCGCTCCGTCGAAGCCACGCTCGTGGTGGTGCCGATGCGCCGGCCGCTCGGCACCAGCGCCGCGCGTGTCCCGGCGGCGCCGCTGCTGTTGCTCGACCTGCACACCGAGGAGGGCGTGGCCGGGCGGGCGTACTCGTTCTGCTACCTCGAAGCCGCCGGGCACGCCGCGGCCGCGCTGGTCCGCGACGTGCACACGACGTTGGCCGGCACCCCCGCCGATCCGACGACCGTGCGGTCGACGCTCGAAGCGAGGTTCAAGCTGCTCGGCGTGCGCGGGCTCGCCGCCGTCGTGGTGTCGCTCGTGGACACCGCGTGCTGGGACGCGCTGGCCATCGCCGCCGGACTGCCGCTGGCACGGCTGCTCGGCGCGCCGCTGCGGCCGATCCCCGCGTACAACAGCAACGGCCTCGGCTTGATCGAACCGTCGGCCGCGGCCGACGAAGCCCTGGAACTCGTGGCCGAAGGCTTCCGCGCGGTCAAGATGCGCCTCGGTCGCCCGGCTGCCGACGATCTGGCCGCCGTGCGCGCCGTCCGCGCGGCGGTCGGCCCGGACATCGAGGTCATGGCCGACTACAACCAGGCCCTCGACCTGCCCGACGCCCTCGCCCGCTGCGGCGCGCTCGACGACGAAGGCCTGTCGTGGGTCGAAGAACCCGTGCGCCACGACGACTACCCGGCCACCGCCCGGCTCACCGCCACCCTGCGCACCCCTGTGCAGATCGGCGAGAACTTCGCGGGCCCACGGGCGATGGCGGTGGCGTTGGAACACGACGCGAGTGACCTGGTCATGCCGGACCTCGACCGCATCGGTGGCGTCACAGGCTGGCGCGACGCCGCCGCGCTGGCCCACACCCGCGGCATCCCCCTGTCGTCGCACCTGTTCCCCGAGGTCAGCGCCCACCTGCTGGCCGCGACACCGACCGCGCACTGGCTCGAGTACGTCGACTGGGCCGCCCCGATCCTGCGTGAGCCGCTGCGGATCACCGACGGCCACGCGACGCCACCCGACCGCCCCGGCACCGGCCTGGAGTGGGACGCCGAAGCGGTCGCGCGCTACCGCGTGGGCTGAGCTTTATAGTCCGGCCATGAACATCTGCGTCTTCCTCTCCGCCGCCGACCTCGACGAGCGCTACACCGAGCCCGCGCGCGAGTTCGCCAAGCTCGTCGGCAAAGGCGGCCACACGCTGGTGTGGGGCGGGTCCGACAGCGGACTGATGAAGGTCGTCGCCGACGGCGTGCGGGCTTCTGGCGGACGCCTCGTCGGGATCTCGGTGGAGCTGCTGCGCGACGCCGCCCGCAATGACGCCGACGAGATGGTGATCACCGCGGACCTCGCCGAACGCAAGGCGCTGCTGCTCTCGCGTTCCGAAGCCGTGGTCGTGCTGGCCGGCGGCCTCGGCACGCTCGACGAGGTCACCGAGGTCCTGGAACTCAAGAAGCACGGGTTGCACCACAAGCCGATCGTGCTGCTCAACACCGACGGTTTCTACGACGGCCTGATCCTGCAGCTGCGCCGCATGGACGACGACGGCTTCCTGCCGCTCCCGCTCGACGACCTCGTCCACTTCGCCGCCGAACCCGCCGACGTGCTGGCGTACCTCGAATCCTGATTCAGACGTCGGCGGCGGTGCGGAAACCCGTGTTGCCGCTGGAAGAATCAGGCGTGTTGCCCGTTCGGGCGGCGACGCGGTAGCGGTTGCAGTAGGACTCGTGGCACAGGTACGACCCGCCACGCATGGACCGGTTTTCGGGATCGAACCGGTCGGCGCACCACTCCCAGACGTTGCCGGAGACGTTGTACAGACCGAAACCGTTGGGGGAGAACGCATCCACGGGCGCGGTGCCGACGTGTCCGTCTTGTTCCGTGTTGTGCACGGGGAAGCGGCCCTGCCAGATGTTGCACCGGTGCTCGCCGCCGGGCGTCAGCTCGTCGCCCCACGGGAACCGCGCCTGGTCCAGCCCGCCGCGCGCCGCGTACTCCCACTCGGCCTCGGTCGGGAGCCGACGCCCGGCCCACGCGCAGTAAGCGAGGGCGTCGTTCCAGGACACGTGGACAACGGGGTGGTCCCACCGGTCCTCGACACTGCTGTGCGGTCCTTCCGGCGCCCGCCAATACGCGCCCGCGACCCCGCACCACCACGGCGTCTGTTCGGGCCGGGGCGAAACCTTGCGCAGCGCGCCCGGTACGAACTTCGCGAACACGTACGTCCAGCCGAACTCCTCGGCCTCCGTCCGGTGCCCGGTGGCCTCGATGAACTCGGCGAACCGCGCGTTGGTCACCGCGAACGCGTCGATGGCGAACGGCTTCACGGTCACCTCGCGCACCGGGCCCTCCCGGTCGTCGGGGAAACCGTCGACGTCATCGGTCCCCATCCGGAAGCGGCCGCCGGGCAAGGTGATCAATCCGTCGGCGTTGGTCGCGGGCCCGGCCGGAACCTCGGCGGCCGCGGAGTGCTGTGAAGAGCGCGAAGGCGCACAACATTCGGACACGAGATGGGAACCTCCTCAACCGCACAGTAACTTCTCGCACCTCCGCCGGCAGTGGCCGCACATTCCAGGGGAGTTCCCGAACACCCCGCGGCGGTTCCCGGAGGGCCGCCGACCGTCAGGCGCGGTACCCGATCTCCTGCACCACCCAGGTGTTCCCGTCCGGGTCCGCGAAGTCGAAGGCGCTCGCGTAATCGCGGCGATCGGTGTCGAGGCCGGGTGCCCAGTCGCCCTGCCAGTCGGCGAGGTCGGCCTTGTGGCGGAAGTCGCCGACGGGCACACCCCGGCCGGAGAGCTCGCTGCGGGCCGCTTCGAGGTCGGTGACGACGAGGTAGGTGGCGCGCGCCGAGCCGGGGGCGGCGTCGGTGAGGCCGGTCCCGAGCTGGATGGAGCAGGCTGAGCCCGGCGGGGTGAGCTGGACGATCCGGTAGCCGTCCTGCGGGTGGTAGTCGACGTCGAGGGAGAACCCGACCTGGTCGATGTAGAACTTCAGCGATTTGTCGACGTCGCCCACGGCCAGGGTGAGGACCTCGAGAGCCCAGTTCATCGTGGTGTTCCTTTCGAGCACGGGGGTTACATGTCGAGGACGAGATCGGTGTGCGGGGTGGAGCAGCACACCAGCGCCTGCCCCGGTGCCGGTGGCTCCAGCGGCGCAGGCGAGTAGTCGACGGAACCGGAGAGCACCGGCGTCACGCAGGTGTGGCAGACGCCGGTGCGGCAGCTCCAGCGCGCGGGCACGTCGCACGCCTCGGCGAGCTCCAGCAGGCTGCCGCCGGGGAACGGGGCCGAGATGCCGCTGCGCGCGAACGTGACGGTCGGCCCGGTTCCGGGCGGTCCCTCCGGGGCGTGCGGCGGGCGGGTCACCTGCCCGACGAGGCCGGGGTTGATGGCGTCCAACGCGGCGAACAGCTCGCTGTGGATGCGGGACGCGGCCAAACCCGCGGCGGTGAGGGCGGCGGTCATGTCCGTCATGAATGCCGCCGGACCGCAGAGGTACGCCGACGCGTCCGCCGGGACGCCCAGCTCCACCAGCGCGTCCTTGGTGAGCCGCCCGGCGTGGGCGCCGGCCGAGGTGTATTCCTCCGCCGTCGCGGCGCTGTAGAAGATGTCCGCGCGGCCACGGGGCAACGCGGCGAGCAACTCCTGAGCCTCGGCGGCCAGCGGGTGCTCCGCCGGCCCGCGCGCACCGTGGATCCACCACACCTCGCGGGTGGTGCCCTGCGCGGCCAGCTGGTGCAGCATCGCCAGCACCGGCGTCACACCGATCCCGGCGGACAGGAGCAGCACCGGCGAGGACCCGTCGCCCAGCACGAAGTCGCCCCGCGGCGCGGCCACGTCGAGTACCGCCCCTACCGCCAGCTGCGTGGTCAGGAACGTGCTGGCCACGCCCTCGCGCTTCACGCTGATTCGGTAGCCGTCGGCACCCGGCGCGGACGAGATCGAGTAGCTGCGGACCGGGGCGGGCGTCGCGGCCCCCGGGACCCGCAGCGTCAGGTACTGCCCGGGCAGGGCGGCGGGCAGCGCGCTGCCGTCCTCGGCCTCGAAGTACACCGACGTCACCGACGTGCTCTCGGGTCGCACCGCCGTGACGCGCAGCGGACGGAAACCGTCCCAGGCGGGTCCCCGGGCGACGGTCCCGATGCCCAGCAGCTCCTCGAACGAGTGCCGCCACCCCGGGCTCAGCGCGGGGATCCCGGCGGCGACGCGCAGCTTCTCACCGTCTTTTTCAGGCAGGTACAGCAGCGCGTCGGTGTCGGCCACGCTCAGCGCGCCCGGCCCGGTGCGCGTCTTCACGATGGGGTCGCCGGCTGCGATGTGGCCCTCGCGGATGACCCGGAAGTAGAACCCGGGCCGGTGGTGGGCCACGAGCAGCGCGGGCAGCTCCGGCTCGCCGAGCCGCATGCCGACGCGGTAGCAGGTGACCCGCGGCTGCGTCACCTCGAACTCGGCCTCGCCGATCCGGTAGCGGTCGCCGATGCACACCTCGTCGTCGGGCAGGCCGTCGACGGTGAGGTTCTCGCCGAACGAGCCGTACTCCAGGCCGTCGCGGCCGAAGTGCTGCTCCCAGTGGCGGTAGGAGCCGATCTGGTAGACGAACACGGCTCGCTGCTCGCCGCCGTGGCCACCCTTGTCACCCTGGCCGTCGCCGTCGATGTTGAGACGGCGCACCATGGCCGGGCCGTCGACGGGGTGCTTCCACACTCCCGTGTAGACGGTCTTGCCCTGCCAGGACACGTTTTTCGGCATGCCCACGTTCACCGACAGCACCGTTGCGGTCATGCCAGCACCTCCTGCGCCGCGAAGACGTACCACTGTGTCACGGTTTCCCCGGGTTTCTCCGGCTCGTTCGGATTCGGGAAGGCCTGCCGGTCAGGCAGTGCGCTTCTCGATCTCGTCGGTGTCGAGGCCGCGGTCCACGCCGTGCGCGATCACCGTCTGGCCGGGCTCCAGCGACTGCCGCACGTCGTCGAGGTAGACCTCGATCTTGTCCGGCTCGAAGGACACCAGGCCGGAGACGCGTTCGACCTCGGTCCAAGCCTGCTCGTACGACCAGGCGGCGCCGGCGTGGGAGCCGATGTCGTAGTAGCTCGCGAGCCCCTTGTAGGGGCAGAACGTCTGGCCCTCGACCGGGGTCAGCGCTCCGTCCGCGATGTCCTCGCGCGGCACGTACCAGCGTGGCGCGAAGCCGGATTCATACAGCACCACCGGGTTGTGGGTGTCGGCGATGACGCGGTCACCGTCGCGGACCACGAGGTGCCGCGACGTGCTGCGGATGTCGTTGCGGTGGTAGAGGTCCGCAGCGTGGCCGACGATCCGGTCGTCCTCCTCGTAGAAGGCCTCCATGGCGTGCCACGCGAACGCGACGCGGTCCTTCAGCACGTCGGCGTACTCCGGCAACCCGGTGTACTCCCACGCCGCACGCTCGGCGCGGCCTTCGCCGGCGGCGACCGTGTACCACGTGGTGTCACCCAGCTCGCGATGCTTGGTCACGCGGCCGCTCCACTCCAGCACGCCGTCGGCGATCGCGGTCTTCGGGAAGAACGCCACCGGGTAGTGGCCCGGTTCGTGCAGGAGCAGCACGTCTTCGCTGTCGACGATCCACTCACCACCGAAGCGGACCCGCATCCGCCTGCGCAGCGGCTCCACGAAGAGCAACCGCTCAGGCAGCGGCTCCGGGGTGAGGAACCTGCCGACCGACCTCGTCGAAAGCGGTCCCTGTTGCCATGCCAGTCCCATGACTTTCACCTTCCTTCCAGCTAACGGGTTGGATGAATGTATATCCGTTAGTTGAACGAGCACAAGCCCCGCTAGTAAACTTGTCTAAGTCATTGGCTAATGCTTACACTCGTGACATGAGCAGTAGTGTCAGCCTGGAGGACATGCAACGGGCCGGCTTCCCGATGGGCGGAGAACCGCTGGTCGCGCTGGATCTCGCCGACACGCTCGCGGCCGAGACAGAGCCGGGCGACGGCGACCTCCTCGCCGCACCGGAGCGCAGCGCGGTCTGGTGGCAGATGGAACTGCCCAGGCTTCCGAGGTCGGCGGCGCCGGACCTCGTGCCCACCCGCAGGCTGCGGTCGGCGATCCGCGACCTGCTGGAAGCGCACCTCGACAGCCGCGGGCCCGCGCCGGCGTCGCTCGAGGAGGTCAACGCGGTCGCCGCGGCCGTGCCGACGAGCCCGCGGCTCGAAGCGCACGAGTCCTGGGAGACACACACCCGCTGGCACAGCGAGCACGGCGGCAATGTCGCGCTGGCGGCCATCGCCCGGGAAACCATCGAGCTCTTCGCCGACCCCGCGCGCCTCGCGCGGCTGCGCCGCTGCGCGAACCCTGACTGCACGATGTTGTTCCTCGCCACGAACCGGCGTCGTCAGTGGTGCGCGGGCAACGTCTGCGGGAACCGCGTGCGGGTCGCCCGCCACTACCGCAAAACCCACGACCAGCAAGCCGGATGAGAGGGCACACCATGACCACGCAGCCGATCGCCGCCGGGTTCCACAGCGGTGAGCTGAGCGTGCAACGACAGGCCGGGCTCGAGTTCGAAGCGGCTCGGCTCGAAGGCATGCTGGCGCCCGCGCACCTGAGCCACGGCGCCGAGGGTTTCCTCGCGCAGCGCGAGTTCGCCGCCCTCACGGCGCGCGACGCCGACGGGACCCTGTGGACGTCTCCCCTGCTCGGGCCGGCCGGGTTCCTGGAGGGGTTCGACACGACCCTGGTCGTGCACACCCGCCCCGGCTCCGGCGATCCCCTGCACGAGCTGCCCGCGGGCGAGCCGGTCGGCCTGATCGCCGTCGAGTTCGCGACCCGGCGCCGGTTGCGGGTCAACGGCACTGTCGTGGCCGCGGCCGAGGGCGGGTTCCTCCTCGACGCGGAGCAGTCGTACGGCAACTGCCCGTCCTACATCCAGCAGCGCCGGCTGGAGATCGGCCCCGAGCAGGCACCGGCCGCCGTCGAACGGTCGGATGCCCTGACCGACGCCCACCGCGCCCTCATCCGGCGCGCGGACACGTTCTTCCTCGGCACGATCCACCCGACCCGCGGCGCCGACTCGTCCCACAAGGGCGGCGAGCCCGGCTTCGTGCGCCTCGACGGCGACGACGTGTGGTGGCCGGACTACGCCGGCAACAACCTGTTCAACAGCCTCGGCAACATCGCCAGCGACGCCGAAGCGTCGCTGCTGTTCCTTGATTTCGCCACCGGCAGCACGCTCCAGCTGACCGGCACCGCCGCGCTCGAATGGGTCACCCCGGGCACCGCCGGCGAGGACGACGCGACGGGCCGTCGCGTCCGCTTCCACCCGACGCGGGTGGTATCGCGTACGGGAGTGCCGCTCCGCGCTTCGGGTGTGGTGCCTTCGCCGCACAACCCGCGAGTGACGGCTTAAGCCTCCACAGTAGACACGGCCCGTTCCCGGAAGGCCGCAGCTTTGCTGCTGTTGCCGCAGCGCCGCATGGAGCACCAGCGGCGCGGGCGGGCGCCAGGGGTGTCGAGGAAGAGCATGCGGCACACCGGCGAGTCGCAGGCGCGGAGGCGGGTTCGGCGCGCCGGATCGGTGACGAGGTCGATGGCGTCCCGGGCGACCGTGGCCAGCACCTGGGCGGACGTGCGGAGGCGGGGGCCTGAAGCCAGGCGGCCGTCGGCGGCCAGCTCCAGGCTCGCGAGTTCCGGGCCGGGAGCGGCACAGTCCTCGACCGTCGCGGCCGCGGCGGGGTCTACCGGGGCGTCGGCCATGACGTCGGTGACCACGCGGAACACAGCCTCCCGCAAGCGTTGCGCGTCGGCCAGCGCGGCGGCGGTCGCCTCGCCCGGAAGCAGCGGCAGGCCGACGCCGGTGGCCCACGCGTCGAGGCGGGTGGTGTCCCCGAGGCGCTCGATGGCCGCGGTCGGGCGACGGCCGAGGGTGGCGACGAGGTCGAGAGCTCGGGAACCTGCGTCGAAGCGGAGATCCTTGAGCTGGGCGGTCACCCTGACACGGGGCTGGGTCACGGCGATCACCGCGCCGCGCGAACGGGGAAGGGCGCGGTGACGACGACCAGCACCACGCTCACTCCGGCGGCGACCATGAACGCCACCGGCGCCGGGATGACGACGTCGACCGCCGCGAACAGGTACGGCGCCGCGAAACCGAGGTACGCCAGGCAGTAGAAAACCGCCGTCACGCCGGCGAGATCGGCTGCGTCCGCGAGCGCTTCGACGCGGCTGAGTCCACCGACGAGCAGCATGCCGTAAGCCGCGCCGAGGACCACCGCCGCGGGTAGCGTCAAGAGAGCCTGCCGCAACTCTGTCGACAGCGCGGCGAGCAGGAACCCCGCCACGGTCAGGCCCAGGCCGCACGTCAACACCAGTGGACTGCGCCGTCGTTCCAGAGCACGGGCCACGGGCTGGACGAGCAACCCGCTGCCCAGCGTCAGCCCCGCGATCACACCGCTGCTCGCCACGGGTGCGACCGGCGCGGGCAACAGCGTCGGCAGGACCGCGAAACTCGTCGTTGCCACGCCGAACACCAGCGGCGCGCTCGGCACGATCCGGCGGAGGAACTCGGGACTGGCCAGTGCGTGTTTGAGCTCGCGCCGCCGTTCTCCGGAAGAAGGCGCGCCGGTCACGGTTTCCGGGACGTGCCACGCCAGCACGCCGACCACCACCGTCACCGCGATGTGCACGAGGTACGGCACGACGGCCGGCCCCGGCAGCCACTGCGCGAGGACCCCGGCGACCAGCGGCCCGCTCCCGAACCCGACCGACAGCGAAATCGCGGCCCGGCGCGCCCCCGCCCCCGGACCGGCGTCGGCGGACAGCTCCTTGATCCACGCACTGCCCGGCCCGAACGCGGCACCCGAAGCGACACCCGCGACGAGCCGCCCGAGCGCCAGCACCCACGTCGACCCGGCTCCGAACAGCAGAATCACCGAAGCCAGCGCGGAAAGCACCAGCACCGGGCGCATCACGCGACGCCGGCCGAGCCGGTCGGAGAACCGCGCGCCGAGCAGCAGTGCGGGGATCAGCCCGACCACGTAAGCGCCGAAGATCGCCGTGACGATCGTCGGCGAGAGGTGCTCCTGGTCGCGGTAGACGATGAGCAACGGCGAGAACTGGTTGGCTCCCCAGCCGACCGCGAGCACCGCCGCGCCGACCCTGGCCCACGGGCTCATGGCTCCTCCGTCCGCTAGTAACCTCAGTGTGAGTTACTAACAGCGCCTCGGCCACCCCGCGGCGATGTGATGGATATCGTGGAGCCATGACCGCCGGACCGACCCTCGAGGACGTGCAGGCAGCCGGGTTCCCCATGGGTGGCGAGCCGCTCGTGGCCCTCGACCTCGCCGACACCCTCATGACGGCGGTGGACCCCGCCGTGGACCTGATCGAACCGACGGACGGCTACGAGACCTGGTGGCGGTTGCAGCTGCTCCGGCTGCCCGAGACGAGCATCCCGGCCGCTGCGGCGACGCGACGGCTGCGCGCGGCGATCCGTGACTTGCTGGAGTCGCATCTGGAGGCCCGGGCGCCGCAGGCCGTTTCGATCGAGGACCTCAACGCGTTCGCCTCGGCCGTGCCGCGAAGCCTGCGGCTGGCCGAAGCCGCCGAGGGCGCGCTGACCGCGGCCACGCGCTGGCACACCGAACACGGCGGCAACGCGGCACTGGCGGCGATCGCCACGGAGGCGATCGAGCTCCTGTCCTCCCCGGCGCAGCTGGCGAAGCTGCGCCGCTGCGCGAACCCCACCTGCTCGATGCTGTTCGTCGCGGAGACGAAGCGGCGGCAGTGGTGCACGGGCAACATCTGCGGCAACCGCGCCCGGGTGGCGCGCCACTACCGGCGGACGCACGCGCCTTCGCCTTCGCCTTCGTGAGCACAGTGTCTTCCGAGGAGCCGAAAACAGGCCCGGACCAAACGGTCCGGGCCTGTTTTCGAGTGGAGCGGCAGAACTCAGTGACCGAGCAGCGGCAGGTGGCCGAGCGCGTCGGTCGCGGTGTGCAGGTCGAGGCCGTGAACCAGGTCCTGCGCGTGGGTCTCGACGCCACCCAGCGGCGAGCCGGTGTGGGTCGCGTCCGCGACGTCGGCGATCGGGGTGTGCTGGATGCCCGCGGTGTCGGCCTGGCCGACGGTGTCGAGCACGTGGTGCACGGTGTCGCCCGCGACCGGGGCCTGCGGCGCGGCGGCCGACAGGGTGTGGGTCACGGAGCCGACGGTGCCGGCCACGTTCGGGACGGCCGGCAGAGCCGGGACGGCCGGGACACCCGGAACCGCCGGCAGCGCGGGCAGCGCCGGGACGGCGGCCGCGGCCGGGACGACGTGGTCCAGCGTGTGCGACAGGTCGCCCGCGGCACCGAAGTCGGCGCGCTCGTCGCCGTGGACGCCGACCGGGGTGGAGCCGATGGCCTGGTTGACGTGGCCGAGCAGGCCGGCGCCGGTGACGCGGACGTCCTCGACGAGACCGGACGCCGGGCCGCCGACGAGCGGGACGTCGTTCAGCGCGGCCACGGCGGCCTTCGGCATGAGGGCGTCGCCCAGGTGGTTGGTGGCGGCGTCGACCGCGGAGCCCACGAGCTTGCCGTCGAAGACGTGCTCGCCCACCGCGCTCACGGTGTTCTCCAGGTCGATTGCACCGGCGGCCACGACCGGGCCGGCGACCGGGACACCGTTGACCGCACCGGCCACGTGGTCGACGACGTCCGAGACGGTGCCGAGAGTGGAGTGAGTGAGGGTGTTGAGGCCGGTCGAGTCCGCGACGTCGCTGACGGTCTCGAACACGCCGCTCAGGTTCGGCAGGCCGCTCGCCAGGCCGGTCACGTTCGGCAGGTCGGCGCGCTCGCCGGCGGCGTGCGCGAGCACGTTGCCGAAGACGGGCAGGCTCGGGGCGGCGGCCAGCGGGGCCGTGTCGGCCAGCAGCGGCATGATGTCCTGCACATCGGCCGGCGAAACGTCGGCCAGGCCAGCAGTGTCGAGCACGCCCTGCGGGTCGGCGGCGTAGGCAGCCGCGGCCTGCGGGTTGCTCAGCAGGGTCATGGCGAATTCGTGCAGGTTCTGCACCGCGTCCATAGTCTGTTGTCTCCTGTGCACTGATTGATTCGGCCGTCGTGGGCATGCCGCGAAGTCGAAGGGGTTCGGGACGAAGATAGGACGCCGCCGTTCGGCGGCCATCGGGGGCCACCCCGGGGGTTCGGCGCATCGGCATTAGGGATTTCGGACCCCACCCCATTAGGGGGACTAGGGAAATTCGCCCTTGCGCGACGATTCGCCGTGGTCAGCGAGGTGCAGGCGATTTGTCCTGCTTCGCCTGCGGGGCGGGGATCCTGACCGCTCATTCGGAGACACGCGGTGCTCGGCGGAGTGATCGTCGAATAAACCACCCGTTGGTGTGACAACCTGGCCCGATTTCACGTCCGCCAGACATCGACGACGAACTCGCGCATCTGCTCACGAAACTTTCCGGATGGGCTCGCGGCGGCGAGAAGGCCCCGCAATTCGGACTCGAATGCGCCCACGCGAGCGGTGCGGAGCCGGACAACGAGAACTCCGTGGCGACGACGTCGTCGATGTCCCGGACGGCGCCGGGGCCTGCCACGCGATCCGTTCCGGGCCGGTGAACCCGGCGGCGCGGTAGATCTCGGTCTCCTCTGCGGGCGTGCCTTCAGGGAGGGTGCCGCGGCCCGCGCGCCGGGTTGGCCGAGGGACTCGCGCACCAGGTCGGTGATCTGCTCGTGAGGTGGCGCCGATTCGGCCGTGGTGCCGCGATGGGTGGTGGCGTGCACGTGGACACAGGCGCCGCCGGGGGCGAGCATTCCGCGCGCCGCCGCCGCGACCCGCGGGCGGTCGAGCCGGTGAAAGGACGGGCGAACGTGACGAGCCGGAACGCGCCCAGCCCGGTCGGCAGATCCTCCGCCTTTTCGTGGACCCAGCGGGTGGTGGTGATTCCCTTCGCCGCGGCCGGCCGGGTGGTTTCGGCGAGCAGGTCGGCGTCGAGGCCGACAGCTTCCGCGAAGTGAGTGGCGAGCAGCACCGTGAGGGAGCCCGAGCCGCAGCCGACGTCGAGGAGGCGGCCGGGACCGTCGAGCCGCAGTGCGCGGGCGAGTGCGACCGGACAGGCTACGCGGCCTCTCGCGTAGTTAGCCGCGCTGCCCGGGTACAGCGATTCGTCCCACTGCCAGCCCGCCATGGCCGTGAGCCGGGGGACGCGGATCAGTGCTGCACAGGGAAATACGTGAGCACCTCACCCGTCTCCGGGTTGTGGTAGCCGGCGATCTCCAGGTCGGCGAAGGTGCCGGACCAGGCGCCGGTAGCGGGGTCGAGCAGGACGTCCGGCGAGGACCACGCGGCGGTGCCGGCCGCGGACACGGCCTCGGGCGTCCAGTCGGGCGGGAAGTAGGTGTGGTCCACGAAGGAGAAGCGGCCGTTCTTGAGGTTGCGGTATTCGGAGGCCTTGCGCGTGATCCCCGTTTCGGCCGGGGTCGCCCCGGCCGAGAGCAGGAAGCGGTGCAGCGAGTCGAGGGCCGCGAAGAACACCTGCTGCGGAAGGACGGCGCGCGGCCAGGTGCCGTAGAGGCTTTCGAGCACGACGCTGTCGCCGGTGAACACGACGGAAGTGCCGTTGCCGAGCCAGGTCTTGGCTTCGCGCTGAGCTCGGCGAAGCAGGCCGACGAGCTGCCCGACGGTGTGGGCGTCGGCTTGCGCGTCGGTGTAGAGGAAGGCGGCCAACGGCAGCTGGCCGGCCGGCACCGAGATGCGCAGCCGGTGGGACTCGTCGAAGGCGAAGGCGAGCGAATCACCCGTGCCGAACAAAACCATCGTGGAGCGGCTTTCTGACTGGACCGATCGGCCGGGCGGGTGATCTTGTCGCACGATATCACCCGCGCTGACCTGCAAAGACCTCTGTGACACGAATCCCGTGAGGGGCGGGGTTCAGCGGAGAGACCCAGCCCACGTCACGAACCATTCACGTGGCCGCAACCCGCTGAAGCTCCGGCCGCCCGCCACCCACGCGGGGGTGCCCTCGACGCCGTTCTCGTAGGCGAGGATCGCGGAGCGGCCCACGGCGCGGTCCGCTTCGCCCGATTCCCAGGCGGCGCGGACGGTCTCGGGGTCACCGCCGGCTTGCTCGGTCAGCTTGAGGAGCAGGTCGCGCGATTCGAGGTCCTTGCCTTCGCCGAAGTAGGCGTTGAACACGGAGGTGGCGAAGCGGTCGGCGACCTCGGGGTCGTCGAGCGTGGTGTACGCGCCCAGTGCGGGCAGCGAGTACGCGATCCGGTCCGTCCACTCGAGGGGCAGGCCCGCGGCTTCGGCCTCCCGGGCGAGGAACTCGTAGGTCGGGCCGACGCGGGGACCGGCCGGGCTGCCGCCGGGGCCGATCTCGGGGTGGATCTGGAGCGGGTGTTCGTTCACCACCACGCCGTGTTCGCGGAGCACCCGGTTGCGGTCCTGGGCGATGTAGCAGAAGGGGCAGAGGAAATCGAACCAGTGCTCCACGGTCGGGGTCATGGACATCGCGGGCTCCTTCCGGTCATTTCGATACGGTTATTACGCGTAACGAAACAACCGGGTGGCTTAGTCCCGGAGTAGCGCCTGCCCGCCGCGTCCGGCTCTCGTGTGCGGTGTCAAGCGAGAACGGCGCGCAGCCACGCCGCCGTGGTCGCGAGGTTCACCGGGCCGTCGAACGCGGCGTCCTCGTGTCCGGCCCCGCCGAGCAGCACGAAACTGCTCCTCGCCCCGGCCCGCACGAGCGCGTCGTGCAGCGCCCGGCCCTCCCCTGGCGGCACGATCCGGTCGCGGTCGCCGTGCGCGATCAGGAACGGTGGCGCCGACTCCGAAACCCGCGTCAGCAGTGAATGCCCCACGGGGTCCGCGCCGCCGAGGAAGTCGGCTTCGAAGTGGAACGGCAGCAGCTTCGCCTCCAGCCCACTGCGCGCCGCCGTGGCCGCCAGGTCGGCTTGTCCGAACCAGTGCACCGCGGCCTGCACGGCGCTGGACTCGTCGAGGTTGCCGCCGACCGTCCCCTCCAGCTCGCCATCACCCGGCGACAACGCCAGCAGCGAACCGAGGTACGCGCCGGCGGACGCGCCCCAGACGCCGAGCCGCTCGGTCTCGAGGCCGAGGCGCGCGCCGTTGGCCCGCAGCCAGCGCACGGCGCCCTTGACGTCGTGCACCTGCTGCGGGAACACGGCTCCTGGTGCCAGGCGGTAATCGACGGACACCACGGTCACACCGTGGTCCGCCAAAGGCGTCTGCCGCCGTGCGGCCTCGCCGGACCGGTCGCCGCGAGTCCACCCACCGCCGTGCAGGTAGAGCACGACGGGTGCCCCCGCGGTGGGGGCGCGGTGGACATCCACCATCAGCGGGGTGCCGTCGATCGTCGCGTAGACGAGGTCGCGGTCGACCGTCATGCCGGTTCCACCTGGTGGGTCACGGGGGCGGAATCGTAGAAGGTGACGAAGGATTCCACCGGTTCCCGTGTGGTGCGATGTCCACCGAGGCGGTGGTCATCGTCGGCATACCCGAGTGCGATTCCGCACACGACGATGTGATCGTCCGGGATGTCGAGGTGGCGGCGCAACACCGGGTGGTAATCGATGAACGAAGCCTGTGCGCAGGTGTGCAGCCCGGCTCCGCGCGCGGACAACATCAGTCCTTGAAGGAACAGGCCGGCGTCCACGAGCGCACCCTGCAGTGGTCCCCGGCTCACAGTGAGCACCAGCCCCACCGGCGCGCCGAAGAAGTCGTAGTTGCGCCGGTGGTGGCCGATGCGGCCGGCGGTGTCGTCGGCCGCGATGCCGAGCGTTTCGGAGTAGAGGCCTTCACCGAAGCGACGGCGGCGCGACCGGAACGGCTCGGGCCACGAGTCCGCCGCCGGCTGGTAGGCGAACTCGCCGACGGCGCGGCGGCCCTCGTCGTACGCGCACAGCAGGTCGGTCGTCAACGCGCGCTTGGCGGCGCCCGTGAGCACGTGGACCTGCCACGGCTGGCTGTTGGAGTTGCTCGCCGAGCGCGACGCCAGCGCGAGCAGCCGTTCGACCTCCGCGCGTGGCACGGGCGTCGGCAGGAACGCCCGGCAGCTGCGCCGCGTCGCCATCGCTTCCTCGATCGTGGACGCCGGGTTCATGGCGCTGGGCTCCCCGGGTTCAGGCCGCGGGCGGCTGGATGTCGTAGGAGATCCGGCCGGCGGGCAGGTAGAACAACGCGATCAGCGCGCCGCCCTTGACCTCCGGGTAGTGGTGGCTGCCCGGGCCGGGCGCGGTCCAGCCGGGGCCGCTCCAGCCGTTCGGACCCATCAGCTTCGCGTCGGGGTCGAGCGGCACCACGAGGTTGAGCTCGCCGTACGGGTGCTGGTGGTACTGGCCGCGGAAGGGCTCGACGCTGTCCATGTACACGGCCGTGATGCTGAAGTAGTTGAGCACGTCCTGCGGGTCGGCGATGCGGCTGCGACGGTACTTCTTGCCCTCGACCTCGATGTTGGCGGCCCAGCCGGCCTCGACGCCTTCGGTGATCATGCGGGCCAGGTCCTGGTAGAGCTCACTGTCCGGTCCGTAGCGGGTGTTGAGCCAGGACTCGAGCTCCCCGCCCGCGGTGCGGTTCTTCACCTCGTCGAGGAACGGGATGCTGCGGTCGATCAGCTCCTGGGGCGTGGTCATCGTCGACTCCGTTCGGTCCGCTGTGGTTCGGCGTTCTCGAACCGTACGTCCGCATTTAGTTACAGTCAAGAGCTGTAACTGAACTCGGCACCCGGTCGAGCCGCATTCCGAAGTGCTCGCGGTAGGCGGCGAGGATCGCGGCGTCGCCTTCGAGTACCCGCTCGACGCGGTTCCCACCGGTCGTCTCGATGAGGCGGGCACCCGTGATCGTCACGCGTCCGTCCGCGGTCGAGCGCGAACACGTCGGCCGCTGCGTGAACGGCGAGGCGGGCGAGGTCTCGTGGAACCACGCCATGGCGGCGAAGTCGTCGAGCTCGCGCGGCCGCGACTCGAGCCGGTAGACGATCGCGCCGTCGCACACCACGTCGACGTCGCCGTGCGGCGCGGGCTCGACGGTGAACCGGCCACCCGGGTCGACCTGGACCTCGGTCGTTCCCAGCCGCAGTGGCGCGAGGCTGAAGCGGCCATAGCCCACGTCGACCAGCCACGGTTCGTCGAGCTCCACACGCAGCGCCAGGTGGTCGAACGGCGGCCCGAAGAACCCCTCCCGGCGCATCACGCGGCCGGCCAGCAGCTGCACGTCGAACCCGACTTCGCGCAACAGCAGGGCGAAAGCCCCGTTGAGCTCGTAACAGAGCCCGCCACGACGCCGGCCCACGATCTTGCCGAGCAGCGCCGGCTCCTCCAGCTCGATCTGCTCCCCCAGGTAGAACCCGAGGTTCTCGAACGGCACGGTCTCGAGGTGCCGCCGCTGCAGTTCGCGCAATGCCGCCGGATCCGTCGCCGAGGGGCGGGCCGCGCCGATCCGGTGGAGGTAGTCCTCGACGTCCACGATCGTTCCTCCAGCGCTGTTTCATTACAATGAGTACACGTAACCATCAGGATAACAACACCGTCGTGTAACGGATCCGATATGCTTCGCTGATCGGTTTCTCGGCGAGGTGGGAACATGGCGCGGACACGCGAAACGACGGCGGACGAGCAGGTCGGCGCCGAAGACGGACCCCGGCCGGGCGGCCGCCCCCGGGACGCCGCGCTCGACGAGGCGATCATCCTCGCCACGCGCCGGCGGCTCGTCCTCGACGGCTACTCCCGCATGACGATCGGCGACATCGCCACCGACGCGAAGGTCAGCCGCCCCACGCTGTACCGGCGCTGGGCCACGAAGTTCGACCTCGTCGTCGACGCGCTCGACTACGGTTTCCGCAAGCAGCGCGACATGTACGCGTTCGACCTCAGCGGACTCGAGCCGCGCGAGGCGCTCACGGAGGCTGTCCGCCGGCTCGACCCGGCGTACTTCAACCCGGACGCCATGGTGCTCATGGGCAACTTCGCGGGCGAGGCGATCCGCACCCCGGAGCTGCTCGACATCCTGCGCAAGCACGCCGTCGAGCCCCGCGTGGAGCTCGTCGAAAGCGTGCTGACACAGCTGCAGGACCGCGGCGCCGTGCGGGACGAGATCGACAAACACACCATCGCGACCATGTGCTTCGGCAGCTACTTCGCGGCGTTCTACCGCGGGGAAGCCAAAACGGAGATCCCCGCGGCGGTCGTCGCCGTGCTCTGGCCGGCGCTGGAGAAGAAGCCCGCGCCGCGGCGACGGGCGTCCACTTCGGGCAAACGGTGAGCCGCATCCGTTGCGATTATTGACTGTAATGTAAACCGAGGCATAATCGGCTCCATGCCGCCTGTGCCCTCGATGGACGTCCACGAAGCGCTCTACACCACGCGGATGATGCGGCGCATGCATCCCGACGCGATTCCCCTGGACGTGCAGGCCCGCATCCTCGACGCCGCGATCCGGGCACCGAACGGCGGCAACACCCAGCGCTGGCACTTCCTCGCCGTGGACGATCCGGGCATCAAGGCCGAACTCGCCCCGATCTGGCGGCGCTGCCGGGCCAAGGAGTACGAGGAGATCTCAGCCGGCACGTTCGCGCAGCCGATCCACGATCCCGAGAACCACCGCGAGACGATGCGGCGGATCGCGAAGTCCGGGGACTTCCTGACCGACCACTTCACCGAGATCCCGCTGCTGCTGTTCGTCTTCTCCATCGACGACCACGGTGGAGCCAACATCTACCCCGCCATCTGGAGCGCGCTGCTCGCCGCGCGTTCCGAAGGGGTCGGCGGCGTGCTCACCACGATGCTGCGCCTGGAGTCCGATCGGGTGATGAAGCTGCTCGACGTGCCCGAGGACGAGGGCTGGGAGCTCACCGCCATGCTCGCGATGGGGTACCCGCGCGGCAAGTGGGGCATCGCCGCGAACCGCCGCCCGGTGCACGAGGTGAGCAGCCGCAACCGGTGGGGCAGCGAGTTCGGCGTGTCCGTTCCCGAACCACTCTGGTCCGAAAAGTCACTCAGCTGAGCTCCGCTGAGAGCGGCCCACGGTGAGTTGGCGGGGTCCGCGTCAGCTCATTACAGTCGAGTTCGGCTACCGATCGCGCCGCCCCGGAAGCCCGCCGGACGACGCGGAACCGGCTCGGCGTGTGCGCACCACACGGGCGGAAACCCGACTACGCAAGGGAAGTCTGAGCACAGTGCCCGACACCGTCACCACCCGCCGCCTCCCACCAGGCTGGACGGCCACCGACACCCGCGCCGTGGACACCGTCCGGGTGCTCGCCGCCGACGCCGTCGAGAAGGCCGGCAGCGGCCACCCCGGTACGGCGATGAGCCTCGCGCCGCTCGCGTACACGCTGTTCCAGCGGGAGATGCGCCACGACCCGGCCGACCCCGCGTGGCCGGCGCGCGACCGGTTCGTCCTGTCCGCCGGGCACACCAGCCTCACGCTGTACCTCCAGCTGTTCCTCGCCGGCTACGGCCTCGAACTGGAGGACCTCCGGCAGCTGCGCAGGTGGGGTTCACTCACCCCGGGGCACCCGGAGTACGGCCACACCCAGGGCGTCGAGGTCACGACCGGTCCGCTCGGGCAGGGCCTGGCCAACGCGGTGGGCATGGCCATGGCGTCGCGCCGCGAACGCGGGTTGTTCGATCCCGAACCCGCGCCGGGGCAGAGCCTGTTCGACCACTTCGTGTACGTGATCGCCTCCGACGGCGACATCCAGGAGGGCGTCACCTCCGAGGCGTCGTCGATCGCGGGCCGCCAGCAGCTGGCGAACCTGATCGTGTTCTACGACGACAACGACATCTCGATCGAAGACCACACGGACATCGCGCTGTCCGAGGACACGGACGAGCGCTACCGCGCCTACGGCTGGCACGTGCAGGTGGTGGAGGACGGCGAGGACGTCGCCGCGATCCACGATGCCATCGCGGCGGCGAAGGCCGATCCGCGCCCGTCGTACATCCGGCTCCGCACGGTGATCGGCTACCCCGCACCGACCAAGATGAACACCGGCAAGATCCACGGCTCCGCGCTCGGAGCCGACGAGGTCGCAGCGGTGAAGCGGGTGCTGGGCTTCGACCCGGAGCAGCACTTCGTGGTCGAGGACGACGTGCTGGCTTTGACCCGCAAGGCCGTCGCGCGCGGGGCGGCTTGGCGTGCGCAGTGGCAGGGCGAATACGACAAGTGGGCCGCGGCGCACCCCTCGCGGCACGCGCTGCGGCAGCGTCTCTCGACGCGTGCGCTGCCGGAGGGCTGGGCCGCTGAGCTGCCGTCGTTCGAGGTCGGCGCTTCGATGGCGACGCGCAAGGGGTCGGGCGCGTTCCTCGACGCGGTGGCCGACGCGCTGCCCGAGCTGTGGGGCGGTTCGGCCGACCTCGCCGAGAGCAACAACTCGACGATGACGGGCGCCGACTCGTTCGGGCCGGTCGCGGCGGCCACGAAGATGTGGGCCGCAGAACCGTACGGGCGGACCCTGCACTTCGGCATCCGCGAGCACGCGATGGGCGCCATCCTCAACGGCATCGCGCTGCACGGCGGCACCCGGCCCTACGGCGCGACGTACCTTGCGTTCAGCGACTACATGCGCCCGTCGGTGCGGCTGGCGGCGCTGATGCAGCTGCCGGTGGTGTACGTGTGGACGCACGACTCCATCGGCGTCGGCGGCGACGGGCCCACGCACCAGCCGATCGAGCACCTCTCGGCGCTGCGGGCGATTCCTGGCCTGAACGTGGTGCGTCCGGGCGACGCGAACGAGGCAGTCGCCGCGTGGCGGGCCGCGATCGAGGACGTCCATCACCCGACCGCACTCGCGTTGACCCGGCAGCCGGTGCCGGTTCTGCCGGGAACTTCGGCCGAAGGCGTGGCTCGCGGCGGTTACGTGCTGGCGGAGGCCTCGAACGGTGCCCCGGCGTTGGTGCTGATCGGGACCGGCTCGGAGCTGCAGCTCGCCGTTTCGGCGCGGGAGCGGCTGGAGGCCGAAGGCGTGCCGACGCGTGTGGTTTCGCTGCCGTGCTTCGAGTGGTTCGCTTCGCAGGATCAGGCTTACCGCGATTCGGTGCTGCCGCCGTCGGTGAAGGCGCGGGTCGCGGTGGAGGCCGGGATCGCGTTGCCGTGGTACCCGTTCGTGGGTGATTCCGGCGAGATCGTCTCGATCGAGCACTACGGCGCTTCGGCCGATTACGCGACGCTGTTCCGCGAGTTCGGGTTCACGTCCGAAGCCGTGGTGGCCGCCGCCCGCGCGACTCTGGCCAAGGTGGCCTGATGACACGCCCGGCCGGGATTGTCATGTTTCACGTCATCCCGGCCGGGTCGCCCCGACCCGGCACGGGGCCGGCTCGACCAGGTGGGTGACATGGGCACGACTGCACACGCGATCACCGATCGCCTCGCGGCTCTTCTCGACGAGGAGCACGACCTCCGCACCCGCGCCATGCACCACGGCGGTGGCCTCTCCCGCGACGAACAGACACGCCTGACCAAACTCGAGGCCGAGCTGGACGCGGTCTTCCGCCTGCTCCACCAGCGCCGCGCCCTGGAAGTCTTCGACGACGGCGGCGACGACACGGCGGACGCGTCGAACTGACCTCTCGGGGCGCCCGGCCGTCCGCGGCTGGGCACGCTCGCCCGTTCGCTGAACAGGCGCAACGGCCAGGCCCGCGGCCAAGCCGCGGCAGCCAGAACCGCCAACCCGACTCAAAGTGAACGGGCGGGCGCGGCGGCCGAGCGCGCCGACGAGACTCGCGGTCGGCCCGGTGACGAGGCCCGAGCACAGCGGTCAGGCCGGTCACGAAACCCGACGGCCGAGCCGGGCGCCCGCCCGTCAGTGGCTGGGCGCGTCGAGGTCGTAGCGCTGGACGACGTCGTCCAGCCAGTCCGGCGCGCCGTAGGTGAGGCCGTACTTGGTGGCCAGGCGGGCGAACTCGTCGGTCTCGTGGAGGTTCTCCGCGTCGCCCAGGGTGCCGTCGGCGTGGGCGAGGAGGAGTTCGCTCAGCTCGCGGAAGTAGGTCTCGAAGCCGCCGGGGGTGATGACCTCGACGATGCGGCCCGGGGTTTTGCCGGCGTTCCACATGGCGTGCATCTCGCCGCGTGGTTTGGTGATGTAGCCGCCCGGGCCGAGCACGACTTCAGCGTCGTCCGAGCGGAAGCCGATCTGGCCGGCCAGCACGATCGAGTGCTCGTCCTCGCGGGTGTGGCGGTGGGGCGCGGTGATGGAGCCGACCGCGAACGGGTGTTCGAGGATCGCGACCTCGCCGCCGTTGTTCTGGTGCGTCAGTTTGAACACCGCGCCGAACCCGGGCAGCGCCACCCGGTCCGACTCGTCCCCCGGTCGCACCACGGCGACCTTCGGCCGGTTTTCCTCGCCCACCTGGTTTCCCTCCTGGTATTCCGGTTACAGGTCCAGCACGAGCTTGCGGCCGCAGGCTCGGCTCACGCAAGGGAAGAACGTCTTCCCGGCCGCGCGTTCGGCGTTCGACAGCACGACGTCGCGGTGGTCAGGCGTGCCCTCCAGAACCCGGGTTTCGCAGGTGCCGCAGTAGCCCTCTTCGCAGTCGGATTCGACGTCGACGCCGGCGTCGCGGATGGCCTGCAACAGGGTGGTGTCCGCGTCGGCCACCAAGGTCAGGCCGGACTGGCGGAGTTCGAGCTCCACCTCACCGTCCACGGAATCATCCGGAGCAGGCAAGGCGGCGGCGAAGTGCTCGGTCTCGCACCGCACGTCCGCGGCCTCGCAGACTCCGGTGACGCTGTCGAGCAGACCGACCGGGCCGCAGCAGTACACGGCCGCGCCCGGGGGCAGTGCGCCGATCAGCTCTTTCAGGTCCGGCCGCGGCTCGACCGCAGTGTCGACGAACGACACCCGGTCACCACAGATCGCAGCCAGTTCAGCGCGGAAGGCCATGGTGGCGGCCCTGTGTCCACAATAGACCACCGAAAAGTCCGCCCCGCGCTCCGTCAGGGCCCGTGCCATCGGCAGCAGCGGCGTCACACCGATCCCCCCGGCGATCAGCAGGTACGACGCGGCGTCCGCCAACGGGAAGTGGTTGCGCACCCGCTCCACCACCAGCTCACGCCCGACCAGTGCCGTGCCGTGGATCTCGGCCGACCCACCACGGCCGGCGTCCTCCAGGCGCACCGCGATGTCGTAGTGCAGCCGGTCGGCCGGGTCCCCGCACAACGAGTACTGCCGGCCCAGTCCCGACGGCAGCTTCAGGTCGAGATGCGCGCCCGGCTCCCACGCCGGCAGCGGAGATCCACCGGACAGCCGAAGGCCCACGACCCCCTCGGCTTCCCAGGTCACGCGCGTGACCCGCAACGACAGATCAGTAGAGGTCGAAGTACTCACGATGCTCCCAATCGGTGACCGTCCGTTCGAACCGCGCGATCTCGGCCCGCTTGATCGCGGCGTAGTACGCGACGAACTGCTCGCCCATCACCCGCCGCAGCCCGGTATCGGCCTCCAACGCGTCGACGGCCGCGGCCAGGTTCGCCGGCAGTGGCCCGGCGTCGGTCGTGTACGGATCATCGGCCGAAGCCGGCAAGGACAACTCGGCCTCGACGCCGTTCAGACCCGAATGCAGCTGCGACGCCATGTACAGATACGGATTGGCCGCCGACTCCCCCACCCGGTTCTCGATGTGCGTCGTGCCGTCCTCGGCCGAGCCGACGAGCCGGATCATCGCGCCCCGGTTGTCCCGCGCCCACGCGATCCGGTCGGGCGCCATCGAGTACGGCTGGAACCGCTTGTAGCCGTTCACCGTCGGGTTGGCGAACACGCACGCCGCACTCGCGTGCGCAAGCTGACCGGCGATGAACTGCTTGCCCACCAGGGAAATGGCACCCTCGCCGTCGGCCGGGACGAAGGCGTTGCGCCCGCCGTCCTGGGAGACCAGGCTCTGGTGCAGGTGCCAGCCGCTCGACTTGCTGTCGGCGATGTGCGGCCGGCACATGAACGTCGCGTGGTAACCGTTGCGGCGCGCCACCTGTTTCACCGTGCTGCGCAACAGCACCATCGCGTCCGCCGAAGCGAGACCGGCGGCCGGGTCGAGCGTGACCTCCAGCTGGTTCGCACCGAGCTCCACCTCGATGCTGCGCAGCTCGATCCCCATCCGTTCCAGCACCTCGCGGATCCGCCGGGTGGCGGGCTCGACCTCGTCACCCAGGTTCTCGCTCAGCAGCTGGTTGCCCTGGTTGATCGGCTCGACCGGGGTCGGCGTGGTGCAGTGGCCGATGCCGTCGTCGTTGGGGAAGTGCGAGGCCCGCCGGTAGAGGTGGAACTCGATCTCCAGCCCCGTGACGTAAGTGAACCCGGCGACGCTCGCGCGGTCGAGCGCCGTGCGGAACACGCCGCGGCTGCAGAACGGCACCTGCTCACCGTTCTGGAACCGCAGGTCACAGAGGATCCGCGCGGTGTCCTCGGCCCACGGCACGAGGTGGAACGTCGTCGGATCCGGCACCATCACCACGTCGGCCGCCCCGGCCATCTCGGCCACCCCGAGCCCGCCGTCGGCGTTGAAGGCCGAGAACACGGTGGTGCCGGACGTGTCCTTCGACAGCAGCGTCGACACACAGCTCAAGCCACTGCGGAACGCGGCGGCCAGCCCGCTCGCCGGGATCGTCTTGCCGTGCAGGATCCCGTGCTGATCCACAAAGGACACGCGGATCGTCCGCAGGCCCTCCGCGCCGACCCGCGCCAGGACGGCTCTCGCCGCTTCCTGCTGTTCCTCGGTCCAGAGCCCGAACTTCTCGATGAACCCCATGCCTCAGTCCCGCGTGCGGTCGTAGGCGTCGGGCAACGACGACCGGTCCGGCTCGACCGCCGAACCCGGCACGCCCGCCGGTCCCGTCGCGAGCGCCGCCTGCAGGTGCGAGGCCCACGGGCTCGCCTTGCGCAGGTCGGCGATCGAGCTCGCCCAGTAGTCCTCCCACTGGCCGGTGGGGCCGATGCCGTCGAGCGGGATGGGGCCGCGGCTCTCGACGTCCGCGGTGTCCTTGAGCAGCAGGTCTGGACTGCCGCCTTCGGCAACGGTGTCGATGGCCTGCAACGCCATCCGCCGGTAGGTCACGATCGCGCGGTCGGAGCGGCTGAGGTGCTCGCGGCTGCGGTCGTAGATGTAACCCTGGCCCTCGACGGCCATCTGGTCGTGGACGTTGATGTCGCGCCCCAGCCCGGTGTAGGTCTGCGTGCGCTGCTCCTCGAAGTCGAAGCGGTAGTTGTTCGCACGGTTGCGCACCGGCTTGTAGTCCGGGAGCGTGATGCCGTCGAGCCGCTGCGCGCGCATGGTTTCGGCGTCCACGGGCTCGTCGAGGCTGGTGAACATCGCGTACCAGTAGCAGGAGACGTCGTCGATCGGCACGTGCCACTGCGTGATCGCCATGGTGGAGCTCAGCGGGATCGTGATGCCGTGCGGGAACACCTGGTGGGTGATGCGCACGTGGGTGGACGAGCCGTCGAGGCCGTCCTTGTCAAGCGTGCGCAAGGCGACGATGCGCTGGCCGTATTCGGTGCGGGCGTTGAGGATCTCGGGCCGGCCGTACTCGCGAAGGATCTTCGTCATCGGCAGGTTCGTGCCGAGCGACGCGCCGCGGAACTGCTTGCCGTAACTGTCACTCGTGTCCTCGTCCTCCTCGAAGCGGTGCAAGTAGGAGGCGTGCGCCGGGTCGATCCCGACCTCCAGCGCCTGCAGCCAGTTGCAGTCGAGGTAACCCTTGAACGCGAACGTGTACTCCGGCGGCGCCACGAAGCAGTCGAGCGCGGGCAGGTTCGGCGGCTCGCCGTCGCCGAGGTAGCCCCACACGATCCCGTTGCACTCCCGCACCGGGTATGAACGGATCTTGACCTTGGCCTTGAGCTTGCTGCCCTCGGGCTCGGCCGGAGTGTCCATACAGGACCCGTTGCCGTTGAAGAGCCAGCCGTGGAAGTAGCAGCGCAGGCCGCCGTCTTCCAGGCGCCCCAGCGAAAGGTCGGCGCCACGGTGGGCGCAACGGCGGTCGATGAGGCCCAGCGTTCCGTCGGCGTTGCGGAACAGCACGAGGTCCTCACCGAGCACCCGCAGCGCGACGACCGGGCGTTCGGTGTCGAGCTCCTCGGTCAGCGCCACGGGCTGCCAGTACAGCCGCATCCAGTCGCCGCCCGGAGTGCCGGGCCCGGTCTCGGTGATCTTCCGGTTGTCATCCGCGCGCATGGCAGCGTTCTCCTCGCGACTTCATCGTCCAGCGTGGTGGGGGCCGGCAGTCTGGTGGAACCAGCATCTGTTCAATTAACGAACACTTGATTCTGATGTGAGCACTGTAGACAGGCGTGGTTCGTCGTCGCAAGGTCTCGGGCGACCTTCGTGCTACATTTCGCGACAAGGTGTGCGTTAATCGAACGGAGCTGGTGGAGTGTCGAAGCTCAACGCGCGGGACGAAGCCCGCCGGGCGGCCCGCGAAGTGGACGGCACCAGCCGCGCGGACTACTCCGAAGCCCTCGAACGCGGCCTGCTCGTGCTCACCGCCTTCGACCACACGGCCGAGCGGCTCACGCAGGCACAGCTGGCCCGCAAGCTCGAGCTCCCCCGCGCGACCGTCCGCCGCGCCCTGCTCACGTTGGCGCACCTGGGTTACGTCGTCGCCGACGACAAGGCCTACCGCCTGGCCCCGAAGGTGCTCACACTCGCGTCGGCCTATCTCACGACCAACCCGGTGAGCCAGGTTCTGCAGCCGCAGTGCGACCGCCTGGCCGAGGTTTTCCAGGCCTCCTGCACCGCCGCGGTCCTCGACGGGCCGGCGGCCGTGATGATCGCGCGAGCACTGCCACGCCACACCCTGCCGATCGGCGAAGGCATCGGGTTCCAGGTGCCCGCCGCGCAGTCCGCGTTGGGCCTCGTGCTGCTCAGCGGCCTCGACGACGAGCGCCGGCGTCGCCACCTGGTCAGCCACGCGGGCCTAGACGACGCCGGGGTGGCCGCTTTGGAGAAGAAGGTGGCCGAGGTGGCCGAGGCCGGGTGCGCCTACGTCGCCCACGAGGTCGAGGCGGGCTTCCACTCCGCCGCCGTGCCGCTGCGCCGCTGGGACGGCACGCCGATCGCCGCGCTGAACATCGGGACGAGCGTGGAGCGGATCTCCGAGGCGGACATGCGGGAACGCGTGCTGCCCGCGCTGCGGGAGGCCGCGGAGGAGCTGCAGCCACAGCTCGTCTGACACCCCGCGTTCAGTGGGACTTTCCCGCCGGCAAGCCGGGGCTTGCGGGACAATTACGTTGCAAGTGTTGACTGTAACTCAACTCCGACATACTGTCCCTCACACCGATCGCCAGGACGCCTCGTGCGCCGACCGTCCGGCCACTTCGGACACTCCCGCTTCCTTCGGAGAACCCCACCACCGCGATGGGCGACAACGCCGTCGCACCAGCGAAGGGAATCCCGTGACCACATCGAGAACCCCGGAGATCCCGCTCGTCACCGTCGCCGAACCCGAGCCGCGCTACCGGCCGGTGATGGCATGGACGGTGTTACTCCTGCTCGCCGTCTTCATGGTCCTCAACTTCGCCGACCGCATCTCTCTCGCTCTCGCCGCCCAGCCGCTCATGCGGGAGCTGCACCTGTCGGCGTCACAGTTCGGGTTGATCAGCAGCTCGTTCTACTTCCTCTACAGCCTCAGCGCCGTCGGCGTCGGCTTCCTCGCCACGCGGCACGTGCCGCTGAAGTGGCTGCTGTTCGTGATGTCGCTGCTGTGGGCAGCCACGCAGCTGCCGGTGTTCTTCTTCGCGGGCGGCGGCGTGCTGCTCGCGACCCGCATCGGCCTGGGCGCGGCGGAAGGCCCGGCGACGGCGGTGGCGAACTCCACCGCGTACAGCTGGTTCCCGAAGCACCGCCGCGGATTGCCGACGGCGATCCTCACGTCCGGCGCGTCGCTCGCGAAGATCGTGGCGGCGCCGTTGCTGACACTGCTCATCGTGCACGTCGGGTGGCGCTCGGCGTTCTTCGCGCTGGGTCTCGCCGGCCTCGTCTGGTGCGCGGTGTGGCTGCTCGCGGGACGCACCGGGCCGTTCGCGGTCACACCCGAGGCACCGGACAAAGAGGACCGAGCCGCGCGGCGACGGACGTTCCTCAAGGTGGCGAGGAGCCGGACGTTCATCGTGCTCCTGCTGGCCACGTACCCGATGTACGCGCTGATCTCCGTGGTGTTCAGCTGGTTCCCGTCCTACCTCGAAGCCGGGCTGGGGTTCTCCACGCTCACCTCGGGTGTCCTCTTCGGACTGCCGAGCATCATCGGCATGGTGTTCATGCTCGGGTCCGGCTGGCTCACCGACCGGCTGCTCGCACGAGGCGTGTCCGCACGCATCGCCCACGGCCTCGTGCCGACGCTCTCACTCGCCGCCGGCGGGGTGCTGCTGGCCGTGCTGCCGTTGGCGGGCAGCGCGCGCTACCTCGCCTACGTCATCCTCGTCGCCGGCTACTGCCTGACGCTGGTGGCGCAGCCGATCGTGTACGCGGCCATCGGCACGGCGGCCGCGCCTTCGCAGCGCACCAGCGTGCTGAGCCTGTTCATCGCCTTGCAGAGCACGTCGGGGATCATCGCGCCGTGGGCGACCGGCGCGCTGATCGACGGCGCCGGCAACCCGGTCGACGGCTACAACACCGCGTTCGTGGTGATCGGGATCCTGTGCGCGATCGGTGGTGTGGTCGCGGCGTTCTTCGTGGACGCCGGCCGCGACTCGGCGCACGACGCCGCCTGAGCGCTCTCGCCGGATTCCCCCCCCGGCGAGAGCGCTCCTCGGACGGGTCAGACCCGAGCGATCAGCTTGATCTCCACGAGCTGCTCGGGGAAGGCGAGCCGCGTCGTGCCGACCAGCGTGCTGGCGACCTGCGGGTCCTCCCGTCCGTAGGCCGCCTTGCGCACGGGACCCGCCACGGCGAAGGCCGCGTCGATGTCGAGGACGTAGAGCACTTCTTCGACGACGTCGGCCAGCGTCGCGCCGAAGCGCTTCAGCAGCTCGGCGGCGTTCACGTACGAGCGGCGCATCTGCTCTTCCATGGCGGAAAAGTCGGTGACGACACCGTTGGCGTCCACCGGCGCGGGCGCCACGAGCTGTTCTCCGTCGTGGGACAGCTGGCCGGAGACGTAGATGGTGTCGCCGTGTTTCACGGCCTGGGCGTAGCCGTAGATGCCTTCCCACGGGACCCCGAAGTTCTCCGTGGTCCTCTCGTTCGGCTTGCTCATGGGTTTCAGCCTTCCTGCCGCGCGGTCGAGACCGAACACTACGAGCGGGCCGACCGCTCTGACCAGCCGTTTCGATGCCAGATTGGGCAAGGATCGTGCCACTGCGAGTAGCCTGGGCGGCAGTTGGTTCCGGTGCGATCCGAGGAGACGTCCGTTGCCCCACACGCAGCTGGTCGTGGCACTGCTGGCCGTGCCCCGGGTCATGGGGCTCGACTTCAGCATCCCCGCGCACATCCTCGGCCGTCAAGAGGGTTACCACGTGCTCGTGTGCGGCAAGGAGACCACGGGTTCGCCGCTGGGCATCACGCCGTCGCATTCGCTGGCCGACGCACCTGAGGCCGACATCGTGATCGTGCCCGGGTACGACGAACCCGAAGTACCGCTGCCCGATGAGTACCTCGACGTGATCCGCCTCGGCGCCGACCGCGGTGCCCGCGTGGTGGCGATCTGCACCGGCGCGTTCGCGCTCGCGGAGAGCGGCGTGCTCGACGGCCGCAACGCGACCACGCACTGGCGCTACCTCGCCGCCTTGCGCGAGCAGTACCCGGCGGTGTGCGTGCTGGAAAACCAGTTGTTCGTGGAAGACGGAAAGATCCTCACGTCCGCGGGGGCCGGCGCCGGCATCGACGCGTGCCTGCACCTCATCCGCACCGACTTCGGCGCGGCGGCCGCCCACGAAGCCGGCAAGGAGGTCGTGGCCTCCCCCGCCCGCGGTGGCGCGCAACCGCAGTACGTCGACGTGCTCACCGCCGCGCGCACCGATCTTTCGGCCACGCGCAGCTGGGTCATGGAGCACATCGGCGACCCGATCACCGTCCAGCGCATGGCCGAGCGCAGCAACCTGCCGCGCCGCACGTTCATCCGGCACTTCGAGCTCGAGACGGGCATGTCGCCGATGCGCTGGGTCGTCAACCACCGCATCCTCAGCGCACGCCGGCTGCTGGAGACCTCCGACTGGCCCGTCGAGCGCATCGCGGCGGCCACCGGTTTCGGCACGGCGGCCAACTTCCGGACCATCTTCCGCCGCGAGGTGGGCACGACGCCGACCGGTTACCGGCGTACGCACGGCGTGCTCTAGTTTTCATCAACCGTCGCTGCGCACTCGAATTGTGGACAGTGGATCCTGTGCAAGGGGCCTCGCACGCCGACGGTTCCGTTGTCAGGGCGTGGTTTTCGCGGCGGCGACCATGGTGGCCATGAGCTTCGCGGCGTCGTTGGTGTTCAGGCCGGCTTCGCGGACGAGTGAGCGCCAGGTGCCGAACGCGAGCGCGTGGCGCACCGCCGCGAGCACGAACCGCTTGCGCCCGCGGGCCGGCGACCAGCCCGCGGAGAGCAGGTTCGCGGCGTCTTCGAGAAACGCCGACATCGACCCGAGCGCGCGCTCGACGGCGGGCATTTCGACGGCGTCGCGCAGGGCGTTGACGAGCATTGGTTCCACTTCGGAATAGAAAGCGTAGAGCTGCTTCAACGCGTGCGTGACGCGCTCGGCCGGCTCGCCGATCGCCTGCCAGCCTTCGAGATCCGGGCGCGGGTGGCGGCCCCAGAAGTGCAGGGAGCACGCGGCCAGCTGCTCTTCCTCGGTCGGGAAGTGGCGGTAGACGGTGTGGCGCTGGACGCCGGCGGTCTCGGCGATGCCCGCGATGGTCGTGCGCGCCGGACCGATCGACCCGTGCAGCTCGACGATCGCCTCCGTGATCCGGCGGCGCGTGTCCTCCACTGCGTCGGCTCGCCGGCTCATCCGGTAGGTCCGCGTCGCTTTCTCCACCACCATCGTTTCGCTCCTCGCCGCACGGTCGCTCCAGGATAACGATCGTTTCCGGCAGGGGTGGTCGCCACCATGGCGGGCATGGGGGACGCAAGCAGAAGGACCTGCCCGCCGAGACGGCGGCCGAGGCCGTCGAGGTCGAGCCCCTCGGCGGCCGCTACTTCGGGGTTCCCCGACGGCCTGATCGTGCGCGCCCCCGGGGTCAGCGCCATCGCCGACGTGCTCGAAGGACTGCTCGCCGACGGTGAGGCCACCCGGATCCGCCCGCGGCCCGACCGAACACAGTCCACAAGCGACTCAAGACCCCCCAGGCCCGGCAACGCTTTCCGGCAACGGCACATCCGGGTCCAGCGTGATGCCGCCGGCGCGGAGGGCGTCGTCGAGGATGTGCCAGGTCCAGCGGGCCAGGAGGGTGGCCAGGTCGCCCTGGTCGAGGCCCCGGGGGTTTTCCAGCCAGCGTGCGGTGCTGGACTCGACGAGGCCGACGAGAGCGAACGCGATCGTGTCGGCGACGCGCGTGTCCATGGCGTATGTGACGAGGTAGCGCTCGAACACGACGGTCAGCTGGCGGGCGATGGCGGTTTTCACATCCGCGACCACGTCGCGCGTGCCGGGACGGCCGGAGACCCGCGTCAGGTAGCGGTAGAGGTGGGCGTGGTCGGCGAGCCAGCGCGTGTGGGCGCCGATCGCGCCCCGGATCATCTGCATGGGGGTGCCGGGCGGGTCCCACAGGGGCGCGAACTCGGCGGTGATCAGCTCACCCGCACGGTCGGCGATGGCGCACTGCAGGTCGGTGGCATCGGCGAAGTGCTTGTACAACCGTGTGCGCGCGACGCCCGCTTCGTCGGCGATCTGCTCGGTGGACACGTCCGGCCCGTGCCGCGCGATGGCGCGCAACCCGGCCTCGACGAACTCGCGACGACGGCGTTCTCGCTGGCCGGCCCAGCGCGCCGCCCGGCCGTCGGCCTTGTGCGAGGTGCCCGGGGACGTCATCGGCGGAAAGTGTAGCGCTGCCCGCGATATCGGGTACACTTCTGTACCTGTTACTTTGGGTGCCTATTGAACACGATGAGTATCCGTACGGAGAGTGTCCATACGATCCTGGAGAACTGCGTGGGGAGTTGCGTGGACGACGAGCCGCCGGACCCAGTGCTGCTCGCGGCCGTCCGTGCCGGCGACCTCCACGCGAGTGGGGGGCTCTACCGCCGCCACGTCGAGCCGATGCGCCGCACCGCCGCGCGCTGGCGCCACCAGCCGGCGGAGTGCGAGGACCTGGTCGCCGAGGCGTTCACGCGGGTGCTCACCACCGTGCGCGCGGGCGGCGGGCCACGTGAGAATGCCCGGCCGTACCTGATCGTCACGATGCGGAACGTTGCCGCGCGCTGGAGCCGGCACCACAACCGCGTCGACCTGTGCGAGACCGTCCCGGAGTCCGCCGACGTGCGGGCGGTGGCCGAGGAAGAAGCGCTGCGACGGTCCGATGTCGACCTCGTCTGGTCGGCGTACTGCACGTTGCCCGGCCGGTGGCGAACAGTTCTGTGGCGCACCGCCGCGGAGGGGGGCTCGACCGCGGAGGCCGGGCTGCTGCTGGGCGTCTCGCCGAACGGCGCCGCCGTGCTCGCCGGACGGGCGCGCGAGGGGCTGCGCCAGGCGTACCTGCAGGTCCAGGTGCCGCACACGGAGGACCCGTACTGCGCGGAGGCGCGCCGCAACTTGGGTGCGTGGGTGCGCGGCGGGCTGTCACGGCGGCGTTCGACGGTGATCGGCGGGCACGTCGCGAGCTGCGCGCCGTGCCGGGTCGTGACCGCGGGACTCGCGGAGGTCAACGACGAACTTCCGGGCTGAGAGGCAAACGCAGGGGAACATCACGAGGAGGGGAACCATGAGCGAGGAACCACTGGTGCGCGGCCACCGCGTCACCTACTTGCCGGGCAAGCGCAAGCCCGGCCCCCAACGCCTGTGCCGGCGCGGCATCGTGACCGGCCCGCCCGTGCTCGACACCGACGCCGACGTCACCTGGGTCCCCGTCCAGGCCGACGGCACCCACGACGCCGACGAATGGGTCAGCGCCGACGCGATCATCGACGTGGTGGCTCCGACATGACCCAGCCCGACACGCCGATCTTCGACACGCTGATCACGGAAGCCGGTCTCGACTGGCCGGAGGAGACGCCGGCGGACGAACCCTCCTGACGCGGGAACCGGCGAGCGGTACGTTCTCGCTGCCAGGCAAGGAGAACGTCCGGGAGGAAGCCGCCGTGAAGATCGGTCTCGTCACGCCACCGGATCTCGACGTCGCCCAGTTCGTCGAGTACGCGCAGCACGCCGAACGGCTGGGGTTCGACGAGTTGTGGGTGGTCGAAGATTGCTTCTTTCGCGGAGGCGTCGCGCAGGCGGCGGTGGCGCTGGCGAAGACCGAGCGCGTCCAGGTCGGCATCGGGGTCTTGCCGGCCGGGGCGCGGAATGTCGCGTTCGCGGGGATGGAACTGGCGACGCTCGCCGGCCTGTTCCCGGGGCGGCTGCTGGCGGGGATCGGGCACGGGATGCCGGCGTGGCTCCGGCAGGCCGGGGCCTGGCCGCGGAGCCCGCTGACGCTGCTGCGCGAGTATTTCACCGCCGTGCGGGCCATCCTCGCCGGCGAGGGGGTCAGCTTCGACGGCGCCGAAACACGGCTGCGCGACGTCCGGCTGCAGAGCCCGCCGAAGATCGTGCCGCCGTTGTACGCCGGGGTGCGCGGGCCGAAGTCGCTGGCGCTCGCGGCCGAGGTGGCGGACGGGACGATCCTCGCGGAGCCCGTCACACCGGAGTACCTGCGGGCCGTGCGCGAGATCGTCGGGGCGGAGCACGAGCTCATCGCCTACAACGTCGCGGCCGTCGACGACTACTCCGCCCACGCGCGGGCGCTGGCCCGGCAAGCGCTCAGGGCGATCGGAGAGCCGGACTGGGCGCCGCACCTCGCGCCGTTGCCGTTCGCCGAGGAGTTCGCGGCGCTGCGCAGGGCGGCCGGGTCGCGGGAGGAGTTCGCGGCGGCGCTGCCTGACGAGTGGGTGGACCAGCTGGCGGTGGTCGGCACCCCGGCCGCCGTCCGGGCCCGGCTCGCCGAGCTCGAGTCCGCCGGCGCGGGCCACGTCGTGTTCATCCCCGCGGGACCGGACCCCGCGGCGGCCGTGACGGCACTGGCACGGGTCCTGCCGTATCGCTGACCGGAACAGGGTGGTCCCGAAAATGCCCCGGAAACGGTAAAGTGGGCGCCAGCGCGCAGTTCACCCACGTTCCCACCAGCGGAACACAACCAGAATTCCGAGGACCACCGGTTTGAGCACCCACACTACCGCCGGGCGCAAGCCCGCAGCTTCGCCCGACAACGCCGGCACGGAAGCGGCCGCGCGCGTCGCCGACGTGCTGCTGCTCTTCACGGGCGGGCCCCGGTACCTGGGGGTGAGCGCGATCAGCCGGGAGCTGGGGCTCGCGAAGGCCGTGGTGCACCGGATCCTGCAGTCGCTCGTGTCGCGGGAGATGCTCGCCACCGACCCTGGGGTGGCCGGCTATCGGCTGGGTCCGGCGGCGGTGGCGTTGGGGGCGAGTGCGTTGCGGAGGTTCGATGCGCGGACGGTCGCGACGCCGGTGTTGCGGCGGTTGCGTGATGACACCGGCGAGACGACGACGTTGTCCGGGTTGGTCGGCGATGAGCGGGTGTACCTGGATCAGTTCGAGAGTCCTCGTGAGATCAAGATGACGGTCGAAATCGGGCGGCGTTTTCCGTTGCACGCCGGGTCGTCCGGGAAGGTGATTTTGGCGTTCCTGCCGGAGGAGCGGCAGGCAGCGGTGCTGGGGCGGGAGTTGCCGGCGTTGACGGAGAAGACGATCACGGCGGCGGATGATCTGCGGGCTGTGTTGGCGGAGACTGCCCGTGAAGGGGTGGCGGTGTCGTCGGGGGAACGACAGCCGGGGGCCGGGTCGGTGGCGGCGCCGTTGTTCGGGCCGGATGGGGAGATTCACGGGTCGATCAGTATTTGTGGACCGCAGTATCGGTTTACGCCGGAGGCCGTGGGGCGGTATCGGGCGTTGGTGAGGGATGCGGCGGAGGAGATACGGCATAGCTGGGCTTGGCTGCGCGATTCCGGGGAGTCTGCTGGGCGGTGAGATTTTGGTCCTCGCGGGGCGTGTTGCGTTGGGAGTGCACTCCGAAGTTGGATTGTGTTGACGGCCGGTAACCCGTCCGCAAGGAGGCTTCGGATCGGGTGCGGGCCGGGTCTGCGCGCAAGCGTTGTTGCGGTTGTGGTGCGGCGGTTGGGCAGGGGCCAAAGCGCCCCAATGTGGCGTTCGGTGCGCTCAACGCATCGAACGCCGCATTGGGTGCGTTCAGCGCAACCAACGCCGCATCGGGGCGCAAGAAGGTGGGCCCTCCGCGCCGGAGCGTGAAGGGCCCTCCGAGGAGGTTGGGTCAGCGGCCGCGCTTCAGGTAGTGGCCGATGGGGTCGCCGGTGATCTTGCCGTCGGCGTAGACGTGGTGGCCGCGGACGAAGGTGTCGGTGACCTTGGCGGTCATGTCGAAGCCCTCGAACGGGGTGTACTCCTGGGTGGACTCCGAGTCGGCCGCGTGGACAGTCCAGCGGACGTCCGGGTCCACGAGGGCGAAGTCGGCGTCGTAGCCCTCGGCGATGGTGCCCTTGGTGAGCAGGCCGTAGCGGCGCGCGGGGTTCGTCGAGGTGAGCTGGGCGATCCGCTGCAGCGAAAGCCCACGCTTGGTGCCCTCGCCGACGAGGCCGGGCAGCAGGTACTCGGCGCCGCCGAAGCCGGACTTCGCCAGGAAGACGTCGTCACGGTCGGCGCCGAACTTGAGTTCGTCGCGGCAGCAGGCGTGGTCGCTGACGACCCAGTCGACGTCGCCGGCCAGGACGTGACGCCAGAGGGCCTCCACGTCCTCGCGTTCGCGCAAGGGCGGGTTGACCTTGCCACCGATGCCGGAGGCGGTGTCGACGTCGGCGAGGAGGTGGCCGATGGTCACCTCGCGGCGGAAGTCGATGTGCGGGAACGCCTTGCCCATCGTCAGAGCGGCCGAAAGAGCCTTTTCCGACGACAGGTGCAGCAGGTTGATGTTCGGCAGGCCCGTCTCGTGCGCCAGGTACGACGCGATGGTCACCGCGAGGCCCTCGGAGTGCGGCGGCCGCGACGCGCTGTAGGCGCGCAGGCCCGACAGCGTTCCGTCCTGCTCCACCAGCTTCGTGTACGCGGTCATGATCTCGGCCGTCTCGCAATGCAGCGAGAGCGACAGGTGCGGCGCGTACTCGGTGAGGATCTCGCGCGCGTTCTGCACGCCGCGCATCACGAACTCGAAGTGCGCGATGTCGTAGCGCTCGTCGGGCGGGATCATGAGGAAGTCGCTCTGGCTGGTCGAGCGGCCGTGCAGCCCGTGGCTTCCGTAGAACATGAAGATCTTGAACGACGTGACGCCGTGTTCCTCGACGAGGTACGGGATCTCTGAGATGTGCTCGGAGCTCATCGGCGCGAGGTGGAACGCGTAGTCCACGTACGCGTTGCCCTGCGACGCCGAAAGGACCTCGGGGAAGAAGTCGCGGTAGCTGCCGCCCTTGTTCAGGTAGTACTGGCCCGTGCGCATGTACGTCAGCGATGTGGTGACGCCGCCCTGCGCGCTCGCGCGGCTTTCGGTGCGGGTGTCGGTGGCGAGCTCGTTGTAGATGCCCCAGTGCTGGTGCGCGTCGACCACGCCGGGGAAGGCCAGCAGGCCGCGGCCGTCGACCACCCGGGCGGCGTCGTCCTCGGGCAGGTTCGGCGCCACCCGCGTGATCTTGCCGTCGTTGACGGCGATGTCCAGCAGTTCCGGCTGCGACCCGTCCGGGTCGTCGGGCTTGACGACCCGGACGTTCTTCACGAGCAGTTCCGTGGTTGCCATTCTTCTCCTCCGCTTGCGGTGTAAGGGAAAGTCAGTGGTGCCGGCGGGCGACGTCGCCCGCGGCCAGGTAGGCGAGGCCGAACGCGGGCAGCAGCCCGTTGCCCGGCAGGTAGCCCGCGGCGCCGTGGCCGGAGATGCTCGCGGCCGCACCGCCGGCGGCGTAGAGGCCCCGGATCGGATTGCCCTGGGTGTCGAGCACGGCCGCGTTCTCGTCGACCATCAAGCCGCCCTGGGTGTGGAACAACGCGGGCACCACGCGGACCGCGGCGTAGCGACTGGAAAGCGGGCGTTCCCAGTTGGTGCGGCCGAACTCGTCGGTCCGCTCGCCGCGGGCGACGGCGGCCACCGCCGAGAGCTCGTCAGCCAGCGCGTCCGCCGGAAGCCCCGTCACGGCAGCCAGGCCGGCGGCGTCGTCAGCCCACACCAGGGCACCCGAGGCGACGGTGTCCCGGAAGTCCTGGAACGGCTGGCACTGCTCGAAAATCGTCTCGTCCAGCACGATCCAGCCGGTGGAGTCCGGCCGCGCGGCCAGCTCCGCGGCGTACTCCGAGTACCCGCGCGTCTCGTCGCCGAAGCGGCGGCCGCCGAGGTCGACGAGGAACGCGCCGTGGATGATCGTCGCCCAGCCCACGAGCGTGCCCGCGTTGGCCGCGACCGCGCCGTGGCCCTGGTACGCATCAAGGAACCCCGTGGCGGCACCGAGCTTCTCGCCGATGCGCAGCGCGTCGCCCAATGATTGGTCACTGCCCTGATACAGCGCGCTCGCGATCTCCGGCAGATGCCGCGCGACGAGGTCCTTGTCGGCACCGAAGCCGTTGGTGGCCAGCAGCACCGCGCGCGTCGGGATCTCTTCCTCGATCCCGTCCGGGTAACGCACCACGACCGCGCGCACATCGTCCTCGTCGGACAGCACGTCGATCAGCTTGCCCGGCGCCAGCAGTTCGATGTTCTCGTGCTCGGTGACGCGCCGGGCGAGGTGGTCGATCACGCCCGAACCGTGACGGCCGGGGATCGAGTGGCAGCGCGTGACGGCGTGGCCGGGGTAGTTGAAGTCCGTGACCAGGTCGAGGGGCAACCCCGCCGAATCGGCGAGCCACTCGACGAGCGGTGCGCTCACCGAAGCGAGCGTCCGGGCCAGCCGCGGGTCGGCCTGCCCCTTCGTCTTCGCCATGATGTCGGCGACGAACTGCTCCGGCGAATCCTCGACCCCCGCCGAAGCCTGCCAACGCGAGCCCGCGCCGGGGAACATCGCCGTGGACATCGAGGTGTTGTTGCCCCGCCGGAAGTGCTCGCTCGCCTCGACGACGAGCACGCTCAACCCCAGCTCGGCGGCCCGCAGCGCACCCGCGAGCCCGCCACCGGCGCCGGCGACGACGAGGTCCGGTCCGTCGCTCACCGCACCCCCTCGACGGCCAGCAGCCGCATGGCCAGCTCCGTCGGGTCGACGATCCGCGCCGACAGGTCGGCCGGCTCGACGTCGACCGCCGAGCAGCCGTTGATCACCGCCGTCGCGCCCAGCTCGGCCAGCTCGCGCACCGCCGAGCCCAGCGCCGCGTTCCACACCTCGGTCTCGGCGATCGCGGAGAACGGCAGGTCGAGCACGCGAATGCCCGCGAGGTACTCGTCGAGCCCGTACGCGGAGATCCGGCCGGCGAACTCGTCCTTGATGGCCTCGTTGCGGACCACCGCGCCGAACCGCACGCCCTTGCCGGCCAGGTGGGTCGCCGACAACTTGAGGATGCCGTGCACCGGCAGCGCCGGGTCGGCGACTGCGTCGGGCACCGACGGGTCGAGCACGCAGTCCGGGAACGCGAGGTCGAAACCGTCGCCCGCCTCCTTGAGCAGCGCGGCGACTTCCCGCTCCGAGTCCCGCATCGACCTGGCGGTGTCCAAAGTGGCCGGTGCGGTCGGTCCCACGTTGCGCAGCTCGATCTCCAGGCCCGGCGGCGCTAGGCGGTCGTAGCGGGCCTGGCGCCGGGCGACCTCGTCCCCGGGCAGGTGGATGGGCGTCACCGCGAGGGCACGCATCAGTTCAGCTCCTTCTCGTCGGTCCCGGCCAGCTCGCGCAGCGCCGCGCCGACGCGGGGCAGGCCGGGCAGTTCGTGGCCCAGGGCGGCGGCCCGGTCCACGAGTTCGGGCTGCCGCGGCAGCCACGTCTTCAGCAGGCCGAGCACGTCCGGCTCGGTCAGCGGGTGGTGGTCGGCGTCGCCGACCGGGTTGGGCACCTCGCTCGTGAGCGTGGCGCCGTCGTCGAAGCACACCTGCACGCGGGTCGCGCGCTCGTCGGGCAGGCGCGCGGTGAGGTCGGCCGCCTCCACGAGCCGCACGCGCCGCGCCAGCGCACGCACGCCCGCGTCGTCGATGGCCGACCCCGGCCCGACCTCGCCGGTGAGCGCGGCCGTGGCCACCACGAACGGCGTGGAGAACATCGCCGAGAGCCGGTTCGACCAGTCCACTCCGGACAGCCCGGCACCCAGCGCGTGGCTCTCCACCACGATCTTCGTGATGCCTTCCGCGCGGAACCGCGTATCAGCACGCAGCTCCAGCACGGCGTCGGCCGCCGGGTGTGTGAAGGAACAGGACGCGTGCCGCTTGAAGTAGCCGCGCGTGATGTCCCACCGCGAGCCGAGTTCGGTGGTCAGCTGGGCCGCGTCGAACGAGCCGAGCATCGTGCCCAGCGAGAGTGCGGCCGTGCCCGTCGTACAGGCCATGCCCGCCGCCGCCATCCGCACGGCGGCGAGCCCGGACATCGCCGAGGCGCCCAGCCACGCGTTGCGCACCGGGTTGCCGTGCGTCGCGGAGTCGAAGTGCCCGGCGATGGCCATCCCGGCCGCGGTGTCGATGGCCGCCGCGGCCGCGCCGGGCGCGAGACCCAGCAGCCGCGCGCACCCGGCCGCGGCGCCGGGCACACCCCAGCTGCCGTGCGGGTGCGCGCCCGCACGCAGTGAGGTGGCACGGCCGAAGCGCGATGCCACCTCGTACGCGGCCAGCAGTGCCGCCGCCGTGTCGGCGCCGGTGCTGTCCAGCTCGGCCGCCAGCGCCAGCACCGCGGGGAAACCATGGGCCGCCGGGTGGCCCTTGGCGTACTTGTTGCCCTCGTCGAGCTCGAGCGACACGAGCGCCATCGCGTTGAGCCAGGCGGCGGCGTCCGTGGACACCCGCCGCCCGGCGCCGATCAACGGCGAAGGACCGTCCGGTGCCCGCCAAGCCGTGACCAACGCCTGCTGCTCGGCCGGCGTCGCCCCGACCGCCGTCACGCCGACGACGTCGAGCAACACCAGGGCGAGCCGGTCCAGCACGGCGGCCGGCACGGCCGTGACGTCCACTTCGGACACCCACGCGCCGAGCGCCACGGTGGCTGCGGCGGCAGCGACGTCGATGGTGGCCTGTTCCGTTTTCACAGTCCCAAGTACGCCTTCCTGACCCGGCTGTCGTCCGCGAGCTCGGCGCCCGTGCCCGCCAGCACGGTCGACCCGCTCTCCAAAACGTACGCCCGGTCGGCGATGGCCAGCGCCTGCTTGGCGTTCTGCTCCACGAGCAGCACCGCCACACCGGTGTCGCGGATCCGCTGCACCGCTTCCAGCATCGTCCACGTCAGCTTCGGCGACAGCCCGGTCGACGGCTCGTCGAGCATCAGCAGCCGCGGCCCGGCCATCAGCGCCCGCGCGATCGCGAGCATCTGCTGCTGGCCACCGCTGAAGGTCTGCGCGACCGTGCTCCGGCGCTCGGCGAGCACCGGGAACAGGTCGTAGACCTCCTTCAGCGACTTCGCGGCCTGCGCCGTCGTGCGCGTCCACGCGCCCATTCGGAGGTTCTCCTCCACGGTGAGCGTGCCGAACAGCGCGCGGTCCTCGGGCACGTGCACGAGCCCCTCGCGCACGAGCTGGTCGGGCCGGCGGCCCGCGGTCGGCTCGCCGTCGAGCGTGATCGTGCCCGACATCGGTTTCAGCTGACCGCAGATACTGCGCAGCGTCGTCGTCTTGCCGGCACCGTTCGCCCCCACGAGGGCGACGATCTCGCCCTCGGCCAGCTCCAGGTCCACGTCGTGCAGGATCCGCATGCGCCCGTAACCGGCGCAGACCTTGTCAAGCTTCAGCACGGGTCGGCTCCTCCCCGAGGTAGGCGTCGATCACCCGGGGGTCGCTGGTGACCTCTTCGGGCGACCCGACGGCGAGCACGCGGCCCTGATCGAGCACGAGCACGCGGTCGGCCAGCCGCATCACCGCGGCCATGATGTGCTCGATGAACACCAGCGTCACGCCTTCCTGCTCGCGCAGCGTGGCGAGCAGGTCGAGCACGGGTTCCCGCTCGGCGGGCACGAGCCCGGCCAGCACCTCGTCGAGCAGCAGGACCTTCGGCCGCATGGCGAGCGTGCGAGCCAGCTCGAGGCGCTTGAGCCCCGCCGTCGGCAGGTCCGGTGCCGCGCGATGTGCCCACGGCCCGAGCCCCACCCGTTCGACGACGTCGAGCGAGTGCAGGCGCAGCTGCTTCACCCCGAAGCGGTGGTGCTGCGCGGCCAGGCTGACGTTCTCCAGCACCGTCATGCTGGAGAACGGCCGCATCAGCTGGAACGTGCGTACCATCCCGGCGCGCGCGATCCGGTCCGGCGAGCGGCCCGTCACGTCGGCGCCCGCCAGGTGCACGCGGCCGGTGTCGGGCTTCAGCGCACCTGACACCACGTTGAACAGCGTGGTCTTGCCCGCGCCGTTGGGCCCGATGATGCCGAGGATCTCCCCCTCGGCCACCTCGAAGTCCACATCGGTCAGCGCGTGCAGCCCGCGGAAGGACTTGCCGACGCCCTTGACCTCGACCAGGTTCATCGCCGCCACCTCGCTGCCAGCGTTCCGACTATGCCCTTCGGCAGCAACCGCACGATGAGGATCAGCAGCACGGCGTAGAGCACCACGTCGAGCCCGCTGCGGCCCTGCAGGAACCCGAGGAACCCGGGTGGGGTGCGCAGTAGCGTCGCCGTGACGTCGGTGAGCGAACCGACGATGATCGCGCCCACCACCGGGCCCCAGATCGTGCCGATGCCGCCGATCACCACGGGCACGATCGCCTGGATCGAGATCGCGGAACCGAACCCGAGATCGGGGTTCACGAACAGGTAGTACTGCGTGTAGAAGGCGCCGGCCACGGCCGTGATCGCCGCCGAGAGCGCCACCGTCGTCAGCTTGTGCCGCATCACGGGCGCCCCGAGCGAAGACGCCGCCAGCTCGTCGTCGCGGATGGCGGTGACGTAGCGACCGGCGCGCGAGTGCAGGAACCCGATGCTGACGGCGACCGCGGCCCCGGCCAGCACGAGGGCCACCCAGAAGTACGCGGGTGAGTCGGCCGGGAACTGGATGAGCCACAGCGACGAGCCCTGGATCAGCGGCACGCTGAAGCCCACCGACTTGTTGGCGAACGCGCTGCTGGTCACGATCAGCCGCAGCATCTCCGCGAACGCAAAGGTCGCCAGCGCGAAGTACGCGCCCTGCAGCTTGTAGCGGAACGAGAAGTAGCCGATGAGCACGGCGACCGCGGCGGCCACCGCCATCCCGGCCAGCATCCCGATCCACGGCGACACGTTCTGCTTCACCAGCAGGTACGCGCTGGTGTAGGCACCGAGCCCGAAGTACGCGGCGTGGCCGAAGCTGAACATCCCGCCGAAGCCGCTCATGATGTTCCAGCCCACGGCCATGAGCAGGAAGATCAGGATGCGCACGGCGACGGCACCCTGGGCCGCCGGCAGGATCAGCGGCAGCGGGATCGCGATGAGCACGAGTAGCGCGAGGATCGCGTACTGCCGGTTCTGCGGCCGCAGCGGTGGTGCCTTGACCTTCTCGGTCACTCCGGCCGGCCCGGCAATGGTGATGGCGGTCATGCTCGCCTCCCGAACAGGCCCTGCGGACGGAGGAACAGCACCAGCACGAACACCACGAACACACCGAGCAGGGAGCTCTGGCCGCCGAGGTAGATCGTGGTGAGCTGCTCGACCAGCCCGATCAGCAGGCCGCCGACGAGTGCGCCGACGACGTTGCCCATCCCACCGAGCACCACCACCACGAACGCGGTGATGTTGAACTGCTCGCCGAGTGTGGGCGTGACCGTGACGAGCGGTCCCGCCAGTGCCGCGGCGGCGCCCGCGCAGGCCGTGCCGATCGCGAAGGTGACGGTGTGGATCCGCTTCACGTTGATGCCGACGAGCTCCGCGCCCGGGCCGTGGGCGGCGACCGCGCGGATCGCCGTGCCGAGCCGGGTGCGGCGCAGCAGCCAGAACAGGACCGCGCCGAGCAGGATCGCGCCGAGGAACGCGTACAGCCGCGAGCCCGCGACCACCGCGCCCAGCACCGACAGCTGGAAGTCACCCGGCAGCGAGATGCTCTTGGGCTCGGCGCCGAAGAACATCAGCAGCAGGTTCTCCAGCAGCAGCGAGAGCCCGAGTGTGATGAGCAGCTGGTTCTCCAGCGTCTTGCCCGCGGAACCCGACAACAGCCCGCGGTGCACGGCGGCACCGATCAGGAACAACGCCGGGACTGCCACGATCAGCGTGAGGTAGGGGTGCATGCCGGTGCCGGCCACCATGCCGAAGGAGATGAACATCGCGACGGCGAGCAGTGCGCCGTGGGCGAAGTTGACGATGTCGAGCACGCCGAAGATCAGCGTCAGCCCCATCGCGATCAGGCCGTAGAGCCCGCCGGTGAGGATGCCGGTGACCACCGACTGCCAGACCACAAGACCGCTGCCCGACTGCACGAGCGCGACGACGATCGCGACCACGAGCACGACGGCGACCACGCCGGCGCGGCTGAGGAAAGCCTTGCGCTGCTGGGCTTTGGTGTCGTCCGGAGGGGAGAATTCGGGGGCGAGTGTCGCCCCGGGGGAGAGTTCGCTCATGGCCGCCAGTTCACCGTGTAGTCGGGCCGGGATTCGGCTTTGTCCGGGGGGAAGACCTGCTTGACCTGTCCGTCCTGGACCTGCATCAGGACGGGGAACGCGTTGCGGTTGTCGCCGTTGGGGGCAAAGGAAATGGGTCCATGTCCCACGGTCAGGGGAGCGACGGAGGATGTGGCGATCGCATCGCGGACCTTCTCGGGATCGGTGCTCGCGGCCTTCTCGACCGCTTGCGCGATCACCTGGACCGCGTCGTAGGACAGCACGGCGCTGGTGCGCATCGGGTCTCCGAACTGGCGCTGGTACTGCGCGCGCAACGCGACAGTCTGCGCGTTGGTGGCGTCGTAGTGGTAGTTGGCGCTGAAGTAGAGCGCGCCGAGCTTGCCGGCGTCGGTCACGAACTTCGGCTGGTCGAAGGCGCCGTCGGAGACGCCCCACACGGCGTTGAGCGCCGGTTTCACCGAGTCGATCGCCTTCGCCGCGAGCAGGCTGTCGCGGTAGTAACCCGCGATGGCGAGCACGTCGGCGCCCGAGGCCTTGACCTGCGTGATCTGGGCCGTGAGGTCGCTGACGGTGGTGGCGTCGTAGCTGATGTTCGGGCCGATGGCCAGCCCGAGCTGCCGCGCCGCGGCGTTGAACGCGTCGGCCGCGCCGCTGCCGAAGTCGCTCTGCTCGTGCAGGAACGCGACCTTGTGGACCGGTTTCCCGGCCTGTTGCGAAACCTCCTTGAGGTACTGGGCGGCGGCGGTGGCGATCGCCTTGCTGCCGGGCTGCACGCGGAACGAGTACCGGTAGCCGTGGCTGAAGATGGCGTCCGAAGCGGTCACGTCCATCACGAACGGGACCCGGTTGCGTTCCGCGACCACGGCGACGTTGGTGCTCACCGCGCTCTGGTAGGTGCCGACGAGGCTCACGGCGCCGGCGGAGATCAGCCGCTGGGCCTCGCTCTGGCCGATGTCGGCCTTGCCCTGCGTGTCTCCCGTGATCAGTTCGACCTTGCGGCCGCCGAGCGACCTGATGCCGCCGGCCGCGTTGATCGCGTCGACCGCCATCTGCGCGCCCCGGCGCATCTGGAGCCCGTCGACGGCGTTGGATCCGCTGACCGGGTGCAACGCCCCGATCTTGACCGGGCCCTCGTCCCGGTCCGCGGCCGCGCCACCGGCCCCGGCCGGGGCCGAACCTCCGCACCCGGCCGCCGCGAACAGGGCGCACGCGCTGAGCACGGCGGTGAGCTTTCGCGCGGACATGTCACCTCTTCCCAATGGAAGCCTCTTCCCGCTGGCAGCGTCGGCGTTCCGCTTGGAGAAACGCCGGGATTGTTGCCGGACATCGTGACACCGGCCTCCGCGTCAGGTCAATATCTGCGCATAACTTGACGGAACCCCGTGATCAGTGCGAATTTGGTGGCTAGCCCGCACCAAGGGCGGGAAACATCGAGTTCACAGTTGTTCCTCCCGGCGAAACAACGAGCACGTGCCTCGGCCGCCGGACGAGAAAGGCAGGTAGGCCCCATGACGGGCGCTTTGTCCGGGATCCGGGTACTCGACACCGCCACGCTGTTCGCCGGTCCGCTGGCCGCGACGCTGCTGGGCGACTACGGCGCCGAGGTGATCAAGATCGAGCACCCGAACGGCGACCCGGTCCGCAGCCACGGCGCGCAGCGCGACGGGGTCGGCCTGTGGTGGAAGATGCTCGGCCGCGGCAAGAAGGCCATCACGCTCTACCTCGGCTCCCCCGAGGGCCAGGAGATCTTCCGCAAACTGGTGGCCGACGCCGACGTGGTGGTGGAGAACTTCCGCCCGGGCACGCTGGAGCGCTGGGGGCTGGGCTACGACGAGCTGCGCGAGATCAACCCCGGCTTGGTGCTCACGCGCGTGACCGGTTTCGGGCAGATCGGCCCGTACGCGAAGCGCCCCGGCTTCGGGACGCTCGCCGAGGCGATGAGCGGGTTCGCCGCCATCACCGGCGAACCCGACGGCCCGCCGACGCTGCCCCCGTTCGGCCTCGCCGACGGCATCGCCGCGCTGACCACCGCGTTCGCCGTGATGACGGCGCTGCGGGCGCGCGAGCAGACCGGGCGCGGCCAGGTCGTGGACCTGGCCATCATCGAGCCGATCCTGACGCTGCTCGGGCCGCAGATCATCGCCTACGACCAGCTCGGCACGCTGCAGCCACGCACCGGCAACCGCTCCACGAACAACGCGCCGCGCAATACCTACCGCACCCGCGACGGCAACTGGGTCGCGATCTCGACGAGCGCGCAGTCGATCGCCGAGCGCGTGATGCGCCTGGTCGGGCGCCCGGAGCTCGTCGACGAGCCGTGGTTCGCGAGTGGTGCGGAACGCGCGCAGCACGCCGACGAGCTCGACGACGCGGTCGGCTCGTGGATCGCCGAGCGCGACCGCGACGACGTGGTGAAGGCGTTCGAAGAAGCCCAGGCCGCCGTCGCCCCGATTTACACCGCCGCCGACGTGATGACCGACCCGCAGTTCGCGGCGCTCGGCAGCATCACGACCGTCGACGACGTCGAGCTCGGCCCGGTGAAGATGCAGAACGTGCTGTTCCGGCTGTCGGAGACGCCCGGCGGGATCACGTCGACCGGCGCGCCGCTCGGCGCACACACCGCCGAGATCCTCGGCCGCTACGGCTTCGGCGAGCCGGAGCTGGCTTCACTGCGCGAAAAAGGCGTGATCAAGTGACGGTGGTGCGCAGCTGGCTCTACGTGCCCGGCGACCGGCCCGACCGGATCGCCAAGGCGCTCGCGGGCCCGGCCGACGCCGTGGTCGTGGACCTGGAAGACGCCGTCGCGGTGGCCGCCAAGGACCAGGCGCGCCGCACGGTGGTGAAGACGCTGGCCGAAGGCGCCGGGATCTACGTGCGGATCAACGCACCCGCCTCCGCCGCGGGCCAGGCGGACCTGGCCGCGCTGGCGGCGTCGGACGGCAAGCCGGCCGGGGTGCGCGTGCCCAAAGCCGAGGACCCGGACGAACTGCGCCGCGTCGCCGACACCCTGGGCGTCGCGCTGTACCCGATCCTCGAATCGGCGCTGGGCGTGGAGAACGCGCTCACGCTGGCCACCTCGCACCCGCTCGTCGCCGGGATTTCGCTCGGTGAAGCGGATCTCGCTGCCGATCTGCGCGTGGCCGGTGCAGACGCGTTGGTGTGGCCGCGGTCTCGTGTGGTTGTGGCCGCGCGCGCGGCCGGACTGCCGAGTCCGGTGCAGAGCGTGTGGACCGCCGTGCGCGACCTCGACGGCTTGCGCGCGAGCACCGAAGCGGGGCGCCGTGCCGGCTTCTTCGGCCGGTCGGTGATCCACCCGTCCCAGATTCCCGTGGTGCACGAGGTGTGCGCGCCCGATCCGGCGGAGACGGCGTGGGCGAGCCAGCTGCTCGGCCACCTCGCTTCGTCGGGCGACGCCGCCTGGATCGATGACCACGGACAGTTCGTCGACGCCGCGATCGTGGCCCGCGCCCGATGGGTGCTCGCGCTCGCGGAGTCGGGAGAAAAGCACGTCGAGGAAGGCACGCACTCATGACACGTACCCAGGATCCGTTGCTGGCGGCGGTCGCCGGCGGGGTCCGGCTGATCGAGCTCGGTCAGCCGTTCTTCACCGGCATGCCCTGCTCGCCGAACCATCCCGGGTTCCGGATGACCTTGATCCGCCGCCACGGCGACATGCGCCGCCCGGACGGCGGTTCGGCGGCCAACGAGATCATCGTGACCGGCGGGCACGTCGGCACCCACATCGACGCGCTCTCGCACGTCAGCCACGACGGTGAGCTGCACGGCGGCGTCGACGCGGCCGAGGCCCAGCAGGGCGGGGTGTTCCGCACGCACGGCGCCGAGAACCTGCCCGGCCTGCTGCGCCGCGCGGTGCTGCTCGACGTCGCCGCCGTGCACGGGGTCCCCACACTGGAGCCGGGTTACGGCGTCACGGCCGAGGACCTCGAAGCCGCCGCGAGGCGCGCGGGCACCGAGCCCGGCCCCGGTGACGTAGCGCTGATCCGCACGGGGTGGGCGCGCAACTTCGGGGACACGGCGGCGTACCTGGGCAAGGAGACCGGCGTTCCGGGTGCCGCGACGTCGGCCGCCGAGTGGCTGGCCGAGCGCAAGATCGCCGCCACCGGTTCGGACACCACGGCGTACGAGCAGATCCCGGCCGGCGCCGGGCACGCGGTGCTGCCGGTGCACCGAATTCTCCTGGTGCAGTCCGGGATCTTCATCATGGAGCACCTGAACCTCGAAGCCGTGGCCGAGGAAGGCCTGTCGGAGTTCGTGTTCGTGCTGGCACCGCTGCGGATCGTCGGCGGCACCGGCTCCCCCGTGCGTCCGCTCGCGGCGGTGACGGCATGACGAAAACGACCGTCACGCAAACGATCGTGCAGCGCGTCGCCGAGTTCGCGGCTTCGGTGCGGGCCAAGGGATTGCCGCCGCAGCTGCGGGACGACGCCGCGCGGCGGGTGCTCGACGTGCTGGGCAACAGCCTGGCCGCCACGGGCGAACGTCCGGCCGCGGCCGTGGGCGCGCTCGTGCGGGAGTGGGGTGGCAATGGCCGCGCCACCGCGATCGGCAGCGGCGAGAAGCTGCCCGACCCGAGCGCGGCCCTGCTCAACGGCACCCTCGCGCACTCGCTCGACTTCGACGACACGCACCTGCCTTCGGTCCTGCACCCGTCGGCTTCGGTCGTGCCGGCGGCGCTCGCCGTCGCGGAATCCCGCGGTGCCACGGGCGCGCAGCTGCTCGACGCGATCGGTGTCGGCATCGAGATCACCGTGCGGCTCGGCATGGCGGGGTACGACGAGGAGCTCGGCAACTCCGTGTTCTTCGAACACGGCCTGCACGCCACGGCGATCTGCGGTGCCCTCGGTGGCGCTGCCGCCGCCGCCATGCTGTCCGATGTGGACGAAGCCGGGATCGCCGACGCCATCGGCATCGCGGCCAGCATGGGTTCCGGCCTGCTGGAGGCCAACCGCACCGGCGGCACGGTGAAGCGCGTGCACTGCGGTTGGGCCGCGCACGCCGCGGTAACCGCGGCCGGGATGGCACGCCACGGAATCACCGGCCCGCCGACCGTCCTGGAGGGCCGATTCGGTTTCCTGCAGGCGTTCTGCGGCGACCAGGCCCACGTGGACGAGATCGTGACCGGGCTCGGCACCGACTGGGAGCTGCCGGGGATCTTCTTCAAACCGTATCCCTGCAACCACTTCACGCACGCCGGCATCGACGCGGCGCGCCGGCTGCGGGCGCGGGGCGTGGATCCGGCTTCGATCGCCGGTCTGGAGCTCGGCGCTCCGACGGCCGTGCTGCGCACCATCGGCGAGCCGCGCGAGGACAAGATCCACCCGAAGTCGGGGTATCACGCGGCGTTCTCCGGCCCGTACACGGTCGCGGCGGCGTTCCTGGGCGGCGGCGGGCTGGGCGTGTTCCACGAGGACTTCACCGACGAGGCCGCGGCGGATCCCGCGCGGCTCGCGTTGGCGGCCAAGGTGACGTGTGTGCCGGACTCGCGGTGTGACGAGATCTTCCCGCACCAGTTCCCCGCGGTCCTGCGTGCGCGGCTGACCGACGGCACCGAGGTGGAGGAACGCGTCGACGTCAACCGCGGCGGGCCGGGCAACCCGCTGTCGGCCGACGAGCTGGCCACGAAGTTCCGCCTCAACGCCACGCGCGTGGTCTCGGCGGACACGGCCGATCGGATCACGGAGCTGACCTACGGGCTGGCGGGTCTGGGTGACCTCTCGGAGCTCACCGGCTTGCTGCGCTGATCCCCTGGCCGGGCGCGGCGGTCGCCGTCGCGTCCGGCCGGTCTCCACTGTTCAGCGACGCTGGAAGCTGCCGCGGTAGGCCTGTGGGCTGGTGCCCACAATGCGTTTGAAGCGGTCGCGGAACGACGTCGGCGAGCCGAAGCCGACCTGGCCCGCGATGCGGTCCACGCCGTGGTCGGTGGCTTCCAGCAGGTGCTGCGCCTGGCGGATGCGGGCGCGCAGCAGCCACTGCAACGGGCTGGTGCCGGTCTGCTCACGGAAGGCGGTTCAGCGTGCGGCTGCTCATGCCGGCGTGGGCGGCGATGTCGTTGAGCGTGAAGTCCTTCGCGCAGTTCTCGTCGAGCCAGCGCAGCACCGGTTCGAGCACCGAGCCGCCCGGGGTGGGCGGCTGGTCGTGGACGATGAACTGCGCCTGGCCGCCCTCGCGTTCGAGCGGCATCACGGACATGCGGGCGGCATCGGCGGCGACCGCGGAACCGTGGTCGCGGCGGATGAGGTGCAGGCAGAGGTCGAGGCCGGCGGCGGGCCGGCCGAGGTGAGGATGTCGCCGTTGTCGACGTACAGCACGTCGGCGTCGACCTCGATCGCCGGGTAGCGGGCGGCGAGCAGCGGCGCGGCCACCCAGTGCGTGGTGGCGCGTTGCCCGTCGAGCAGGCCGGTGGCGGCGAGAATGAACGCGCCGGAGCAGATGGACGCGATGCGCGTGCCGCTCGCGGCGGCTGCGCGCAGGGCGTCCACGACGTCGGCGGGCACCTCTTCGAGCTCGTCTCGGCCAGGGACGATGATCGTGTCCGCTTCGCTGAGGGCTTCGAGGCCGTGCCGTGGCCGGATCGTGAAGGCGCCGGCTTCGATCACCTCGGCGGGACCGCAGACGCGCACCTGGTAGGCGGCGCGGCCGTCGGGCAGGCGCGTGCGGGTGAACACCTCGATGGGCGTGGCCAGGTCGAACGGCACGACCGTGTCCAGGGCGAGGATCACCACGCGGTGCATGGCGGGATCCTAGTGGTCACCGGTGTTCTCGCCAAACAGTGTGGCTTCCTGAAGTTCACACCGGCTTCGCGGAGCGGGTATAGCGTGAGCCGCGTGACGCCGATCTTCCAGCTCTCCGACGAGCACGTGACCGCAGAAGCCACCCTGGACCCCGTGGCGGCGACGATGCGCGGGATCAGCACCCCCGACCCCGCCACGCTCACCGACTTCTCCCCCGACGGTTTCGATGCCCGCGCCGACCTGGCCCGCCGGACACTCGCGACCCTGGCCACGCTCACGCCCGAGTCCGCCGAGGACCGCATCGCGGGCGCGCATCTCAAGGAACGGCTCGAAGCGCAGCTCGCGTGGCACGACCTCGGCGAGCCGCTGCGCACCGTGAAGGCGCAGTTCGGCGTGCTGACTTCCTTGCGCGACACCGTCGACATGCTTCCGCGCGGCGGCGACGAGGACTGGCACGTGATCGGCGTGCGTCTGGCCGGCGTCGAGACGATGCTGGCGAGCTGGCAGACGTCCCTGCGCGCCGGCCTCGACCGCGGCCTCGTCGCCGCGCGCCGGCAGGCCCTGGAGACGGCGTCGCAGGCCGACCGGTTCGCCGGCGTCCACGAAGCCCTCGTGGCTGCTTACGGCGACGGGCCGCTCGCTCTCGACCTGCGCTCCGCCGCCGACGCCGCCCACCGCGGCTACGCCGAGCTGGCCCGCTTCCTGCGCGAGGACTACGCACCGCGCGCGAGCAGCGTCGAGGGCGTCGGCGCCGAGCGCTACGCGGCCGGCGCGCGCCTGAGCCTGGGTGCAGACATCGATCTGGCCGAGGCGTACGAGTGGGGCTGGGCCGAGCTGGAACGCATCGAGCAGGAGCTGGCGGCGGAGGCGGCCCAGGTACGTGCGGGCGCTTCGGTCGCGGAGGCCATGGCGCTGCTCGACGAGCAGTACTTTGTGGACGGTGAACCGGCCTATGTGGACTGGCTGCGGGCGGCCCACGACCGCGCCATGGCCGACGCCGCCGCCCACTTCGACATCCCGGAAGCCCTGCGCGCCATCGACGTGACCATCGCCCACGGCTCCGCTTCGGGCGCGCCGTACTACACGGGCCCGAGCGAGGACGGCGGCCGCCCCGGCCGCACGTGGTGGCCGCTCGGCGGGCGTTCGCGCTTCGCCGTGTGGTCGGAGCTGACCACGGTGTTCCACGAGGGCGTGCCGGGCCATCACCTGCAGATCGGCACCGCGAAGCTCGCCGCCGACCGCGTCAGCCGCTTCGCCCGCGTGCACTCCGTCAGCGGCCACGCCGAAGGCTGGGCACTCTACGCGGAGCGCCTCGCCGACGAGCTCGGCTGGTACACCCAGCCCGGCACCCGCCTCGGCATGCTCGCGGGCTCCGCCATGCGCGCCGCCCGCGTCGTCATCGACATCGGCGCGCACCTGGACCTGCCCCTGCCCGACGGCTCCCGCTGGGACTTCGACATCGCCTGCCGCGTGCTCCACGAACGCGGGTTGGCCGCCGAGCACCGCGTGCACGCCGAGGTGGTGCGCTACTTCGGCTGGCCGGGCCAGGCGATCGCGTACAAGCTGGGCGAGCGGTCCTGGCTCGCCGCCCGCGCCGAGGCGGCTTCCCGCCCGGACTTCTCACTGCGGCAGTGGCACCACGACGCGCTCGCGGTGGGCCCGGTGGGGTTGGCAGCTCTGCAGGACGCGCTGCGCTGAGGCCCCGCCGGTGACCACCGTCCGCACCAGCTCGGGCAAGGTCCTCGGCCGCCGGAGCGCGCACGGTGTCACGTTCGCGGGGGATTCCGTACGCGCCGACGCCGGTCGGGGCGGGGCGGTTCGCCGCGCCAGGGCCGCCGCCGAGGTGGGACGGCGTCAGGGACGCGGCAAGAGCCACCGCGCCCCAGCGGCCGCGGCCGTTCGGGCGGGCCGATCTGTCGCCGGTTCTCGGGACGACGACGGCACAAGGCGACTACCTCAGCCTCACCGTCTCCACGCCGGATCCCGGGACGAGGAACCTGCCCGTGCTCGTTTTCCTGCACGGCGGGGGCTTCGCCACCGGGACCGGCCAGGCGCCCGTGTACGCCACCGACACGTTTCCCCGCGGCGGGGTCGTGCTGGTGACCGTGAACTACCGGCTCGGCGCGATCGGCTGGCTCGACCTGCCCGACGCGCCCGCCAACCGTGGGCTGCTCGACGTGCTGGCCGCCCTCGGGTGGGTCAACGAGAACATCGCGAACTTCGGCGGGTATCCCGCGAACGTCACCGTCGGCGGGCAGTCCGCCGGCGCCATGCTCGTGCTCGCCCTGCTGACCACACCGACAGACCTGTTCCGTCGCGGGATCAGCCAGAGCGGTCACGCCCTGTACTGCCACCCGCCCGAGCGCGCCGCGGCCACCACGCGGGCGTTCGGGGAAACCCTCGGTCAGCCGGCCACTGCCGTTGCCCTGGCGGACCTCGGCGACGAACGGATCCTCGACCTGACCGAGCACCTCAACCCGGCGCACGACTTCCTCGACCCGTCGCTCGGCAACGCCCCTTCAAACCCGTCCTCGACGGCGAACTCCTGACGCGCCAACCCGCCGACGGCCTCCGCGGCGACGTCGACCTCCTCGCCAAGACCAACACCGAAGAAGCCAACCTCTATTCGATCCCCTTCGCCTTCGCCACCACCGAAGCGGACCTCCGCGAGGGCTCCCGGCGACGCTTCCCCGACCCCGAAGCCCGCGTCGCTCGTTGCCGGGAAACACATCCCCACGACAACCCCGAACAACTCCTCACCCGGCTGATGACCGACGCCTTCAGAGAAGCCGGCGAAAACCTGGGCAAGTACACCTACGCCTTCCGCTGGCGCTCATCCGCGTTCGACGGCCGCCTCGGGGCTTGCCACTGCGTCGAGCTGCCGTTCGTCTTCGACTGCGTGGACCTGCCCGGCCTGCGCGGCGAACGCGCGTTGCTCGGCCCCGACGAACCACCCGCGGACCTCACCCGGAGCACCCACAACGCGTGGGTTTCCTTCGTCACCCGAGGAAACCCGGGCTGGACCGAGCCCGGTTCGCACCGGATCGGCTGAGCGTCACACGGTGCGCTTGCGCTGGTGCTCCACCACGTCGAGCAGCACCGCCTTGAACTGTGTGTAAACGTCACGCCCCAGCCGGCGCGCGTGACGTTCCTGCAAAGCCGTCATGATCCGGCCGGCCGCACGCATCTCGGCCAGCCCGCGCTCGGTCGGGCAGATCAGCTTCGCCCGGCGGTCGGCGGGATCCGGGCGGCGCTCGACGTACCCGAGGGCCTCCAGCTCGTCGATCATCGTCCCGATCACCTGTTTGTGCTGCCCGGAAAGGCGCGAAAGCTCGGTCGCCCGGACACCCTCGGTGTCCAGATAGGCGAGTACGGCACCGTGGCGCGGGTGGAGGTCGGCGAAGCCCTGGGCGGCCAGGGACGTGAAGAGCTCGTGCTGCACGGCGAAGAGCAGCCGCCCGGCGAGGACGCCCAGGTCGGGGTTCGATTCGTTCTTCTCGGCCCGGCTGACCAACCCTGCCGCCTCCTCCGCGTCGCCCGGGGAACCACGCGCCCGGTGAGGAGGAAGTCTAGGTGAACGCGCTCACCCTCAGTCGCGGTCCTCGGGGTTGACGTACCCCTCTTCGAGCAGGCCGTGGCGCCGGACGACGGTGTCGAGGGCCGTCACCCAGTGCTGGTAGTACTCCCAGCGGCCCTTTTCGTCGTCGGGCGCGGACTGCCACGAGCCGATCGCCGAGATCAGCTCGCGCTGGAAGTCCTCCCACGCGTAGTGGCCGAATTCCGACAGCGCCACCGCCAGGCCGAACGCGCGCCGCTGCCACTCCGCGTCGAACACGGGCTGCTCGAGGTCCACCGAACACGATGAGTGGAACTTCACGTGCCCGGCCTCGTCGTAGTTCAGCGTGCTGATGTCGACCGCCATGCCCGCCCCCTCACGCCGCCGGGCCCGCGAGGGCCACGCCGATCATCGACTCCGTCGTCACGAGCTCGGCGAGCTGTTCCTCGCTCCAGCCCTCCGTGCCCGAAGGCCGCGCGGGCACCACGAACCACCGCGAATGCCCGCTCGAATCCCACACCCGTACCTCAGTGTCGTCGTCGAGCTCCACGCCCAGCTCGGCCAGCACCACCCGCGGCTCGCGCGCCGCCCGGGCGCGGAACACCGGGTCCTTGTACCAGTACGGCGGCAACCCCAGCACCGGCCACGGAAAGCACGAGCACAGCGAGCAGATCACCAGGTTGTGCACGCCGGGCTCGTTGACCACGGCCGCGATGTGCTCGCCCTCGGCGCCCGCCATGCCCTCGGGCAGGTCCAGCTGCGCGATCGCCTTCGGGGTGTCCGTGGCCAGCAGCCGGGCGAACTCCGGGTCGACCCACGCGCGGGCCACGATCTTCTTGCCGTTGAGTGGCGTCATCTCCGACTCGAAGTAGCCGAGCACCTTGTCCACAGTGGACCCGGTGATCACGCCCTTCTCGATCAGGAGCGCCTCGAGCGCCTTGACTTGTGCGGCGCTCGCCTCCTCGCGGTCGTCGGGGTAGGCGAACAGCTCGCTCATCGGTTTCCGTCCCTCGTCGATCCGGCGGACAAGTAGGTCTCGTACAGCTCCGCGTACAGCGGGCCGGCCGCGCGTTCGGTTTCCTCGCCCCACAGCTGTTCGGGCTCGAACCGCACGAGGTACACCGACATCGGCTCCCCGAGCCCGTCGCCGCCGGTCGAGACGAAGTACGAGTAGTTGCCCTCGAACACGCGCTCCACGCGGCCGCGGTGCCCGCGCAGGTAGCCGGGCAGGCGGGTGTGCTCCGTGGCCGGCGGGTTGCGCACCACGACCTCGTCGCCCACCGCGAACGCCGGCGTGGCGGGGCCGCGCCTCGGGGTGTCACCGCGGCGCAGGTAGTCGAGCACCTGCGCGTCGACGGCTTCGGCTTCGCGATCCGGCAGCTGTGCCTGCGGCTGCTCGCGGAAGCGCTCCGTGGCGGCGTCCAGTTCCTCCTGCGTGAGGTAACCCTGCTCGACGAGGTATGCGCTGATGCCGCCCAGCCACTTCTCGTAATAACGAAACTTGAAGTACTCGAACGGGTGCATCGCCTCCGCGCCCGTGCGCAGGTGGGCCCACGTCCACGTGGTGCGGAACGTGGTGGGCACCGCGTCGAGGTCGTAACCGGCGACGGAGTCACGCAGTGAAGCGCTCAGGCCCATCATCGCCGCGTGGATGCCGAAGATGCGCTTCTCCCAGTCTTCGACGAACACGCGCTTCTCGTAGTCCAACGGGAAACCGTCGAGGCCTTCGAGACCGCCGAGACCGTGTTGCAGTTTCATCCTGAGCACCGCCTTCGCGTCGTCCGAGGAAAGGTAACACCGGGTAACCGGCTGGACGCGGACACGCAGCCCACACATCCGGCCCTTTCCTGCCGCCGGGGGCCGTCGTATGTTCCCGGAGTGAGCCTGTCGAGACCGGATGTCCCGATCGCCGTCCTCGTGTTCGACGGCGTCCGGCTGCTCGACGTGACCGGGCCGCTGGAGGTGTTCGACGTCGCCGCCGAGCTCGGCACCGGCTACGTCGTCACGATGTGTTCCCCGGACGGGCACGACATCACCACGTCGAGCGGCTTGCGCCTGGGCGTCGACCAGGCCGCAGCCGACGTGACCGCGGTCGACACGCTGGTCGTGCCCGGCGGCGAGTGCCTGGTGAAACCGGGGGCGAACGCCGAGATGCTCACCTCGGTCCGGCACCTCTCACGCGGCGCCCGGCGCGTGACGTCGGTATGCGCGGGCGCGTTCGCGCTCGGCGCCGCCGGCATGCTCGACGGCCGTCGCGCCACCACCCACTGGCGCCACGCGGACGCGCTGCAGGAGCGCTACCCCGCCGTCGAAGTCGAACCCGAGGCGATCTACGTGCGCGACGGCCACGTGCTCACCTCTGCCGGCGTCAGCTCCGGCATCGACCTCGCGCTCGCGTTGGTGGAGGAGGACGCCGGCGACGTCTTGGCCCACGAGATCGCGCGCGAGCTGGTGGTCTTCATGCGCCGCCGCGGCGCGCAGCCCCAGCTCTCCGTGCCCGCCCGCACCGCGCGCCCGCGCCGCGACGTCGTCCGCGCGCTCTGCGACGAGGTCGCCGCCGACCCGGCCGGGGACCACTGCCTCACGAGCATGGCGCAGCGCGCCGGCCTCAGCACGCGCCACCTCTCGCGGCTGTTCAAGGAAGGCACGGGGCAGACACCGGCCACCTACGTCGCCGCCGTGCGCCGGGAAGCGGCGATCGCGCTGGTGATGAGCGGGGAAACCGTGGCCGCGGCGGCGCGGCGCAGCGGGCTGGGCAGCGATGAGACCCTGCGCCGCCACCTGCGCGCGCAGCCGGAGTAGCGCCGGCAGTTGATCTTCACGGCCGCGCCACGGCAGCGCGCCGAGCCTGGTACAGGACGCCCCGGCCCGGCAGCCGTCAGTCCGTTGTGGACGGACGTAACTCAGCAGCAGCGCACGCGTCGCACACGCCCCACCACGTCACCTCGGCCGCTTCGACGCGGAAGCCCGGCGCGGTGACCGGGTCGAGGCACGGCGGGGCGCCGACGGCGCACGGCACGTCCTGGATCGCGCCGCAGCCGCGGCACACGAGGTGGTGGTGGTTGTCGTGGCGCTGCGGTTCGAAGCGCGCGGGTGAGCCCGCAGGTTCCAGCGAACGTAGCAGGTCGGCCGAGACAAGATCCTCGAGCACGTTGTACAGGCCTTGCCGGGAGAGCCCGCCGGCGGCGCCGTCGGCTTCGAGGTCCACGGCGAGCTCGGCCGCCGTCGAGTGCGGGTGCCGCTCGACCGCGGCCAGCACTGCTCGCCGCTGCGGCGTGTTGCGCAGCCCTACCCGGCGCAACCGCACCCCGAACCCGTCCATGCGCGCAGCGTACCCCAGAATGGACTGCATCAAGTCTGTGGTGGAGAAGCTCACAGGTGACCCGCCGAACCCCCTGCCCACCTGCCGTTACACCGCCGCGTAGTTCATACTTGACTCCATCAGACAATTGACTGCATCAACTCTAGGCACTAGGAAGGTCTTGTGCCCCCGACCCCCACGCTCCCCCAGCCGTCGCCCGGCCACATCGACGCCGGGGCCCGCCTGCGCCGCGCCGGCCTGCGCGTGACCACCGCCCGCCAGGCCGTGCTCGAAACCCTCGCCGAGCAGCCGCACACCACCGTCGCCGAGCTGCTTCCCCACGTGCGCGACCGCCTCCGCTTCGCCTCCACGCGGGCGATCCACGACGTCCTCGCCACCGGTGTGTCCGCCGGGCTCGTCCGCCGCTTCGACACCGTCGGCGTCGCCCAGCGCTACGAGCTCGCCGGGCCCGAACACGGCCACCTGCTGTGCACGAACTGCGGACGCCTCGACTCCGTCGGCACGGCCGAGGCCACCACCGCCCCGATCCTCACCGGCGTGTGCTCGCACTGCGCCCCCGACGGGCACGCGCACCCCGAACCGGCCCGCTGAGCGGGATTCCGCCACAGCCCCGTCGTCGCGCGGACGCAGTCGGCCAGCGCGGGCGTTTCCAAACGATCTCGGCGCACGCTGAGCGGCGAACGCTTGTGTGAAACTCCTCGACATGCCGAGAAGGGGGCTGCCCACGCCGTGGTCGCGGGCCGTGCGGACGGGATGGCGTAATCCGGCGGTGGTGATCGCGGCGGTCGCGGTCCTGGTGGCGCTGCCCGCCACGGCCGTCGCGGTGTTCCTCTCGGCGGCGGGCAACGCGACGCTGCAACAGCAGACGTCGCTGGCCTGTGGATGGGCGGTCGGCGCGCAGTGGCAGGGCGGCCTGCCGATGCAGCAGCGCGACCCCGCTGTAGCCGAGCAGGTCGGGTGCAACCTCTACGACACGCGCGCGAGGCTGGCCGGCCAGGCCACCGCCGAGGTGCCGCGGGCTTCGGCGCCGGTGTCGACCGTGGTCTCCGGCGCGTCGGTGGAAACGGCGACGGGCACGCCGACGCACCCGGAGCAGACGGTCGTCAACCTCGTCTCGCGCACCGATTTCCAGCACCACATCCAGGTGGTCCAGCGCGGGACCGGGCCGGGCACCTGGCTGCCGGACCAGTTCGCCGCGCTCTAGAACCTCCACGCCGGCGACCTCGTGACCGTCCGCGGCGGCTCCCGCAACGACCTCAAGCCCACCGGCAAAGCCACCGCACCGGAAGGCGGCAGCACGTCGACGATGCGCGTCGCCGGGATCTACCGCGACCTGCGTTCCCTGCCGGACCAGCAGTACTGGTGCAGCCTCGTCGGCCTCTACCGCGGCAGCCCGCTGTCCAACACCGGCACCTACCCAGTCGCGCTCGTGTCTCCGGGCGCTCGCACCCAGGACCCCGGAGACCCACTCGGGCAGCCGTTCCACCGGTTCGGCAGCACGGAGTAGACGTCTTCGCTGGGCGGCATGGTGGTGCGCGCCGGCCAGGTCACCACGCAGCTGGCCACCACCGTCGTGCCGATGGAGATCAACGGCCACACCGTCGAGTTCTCCGTCACCAGCGTCGCGCAGCTGCCCGGGAAGAGCGCCGGGTTTCCGCTGATGTTCGTTCGCCGCGACGTGCTGATGCAGCTGGCCGGGCAGAACCTGCACCACGAGCTGTGGCTGCGCGGCGACCCGGCGCGGATCGTCCCCGCGCTGTCGGCCGCTCACGTACCCGTCGGCACGCTGAGCCAGGCCCAGGACGTGACGGCCAACGGTGTCTACGCGGCCATCACCTACACGTTCGTGTTCCTCACCGCGGTGTCCGTGCTGGCCGGCGCGATCGTGCTCGTGGGGCTGTTGCTGTATCTGAATTCGCGGGCGCGGGCGCGGCGCGTACTTGTTGTTGCGGCGCATGGACATCGGACCCCGCGCACACTGGCGTGCCCTGCTCTACGAAGTCGGCGGCCTGCCGGCCACCGGCTTCGCCGCCGGCCTCGGCTTCGCCGCCGTCGCCGTCGCCGTCGCGATCACCAGCGTGGGCTACGACCTCGACCCCGCCGCCGCACCCGGCACCCTGATCGCCGCACCGTGGTCGCTCACCGCCCGCCTCGCCGCGGCGACTCTGCTGGCCGCCGTGCTCGCCACGCTGGCCGCCCAGCGCGCCGTCTCGCGCGCCCACCCGCCGGAGGTGCTGCGTGACACCAACTGACGCACTCCGGCGCGAGGACGTGCACCAGACCTACCGGACCGCGACCCACGACGTCGTTGCGCTGCAAGAGGTTTCCGTGTCCGCCGCCCGCGGCCGGTCACCGCGCTCGTCGGACCGTCCGGCTCCGGCAAATCCACCCTGCTGCGGCTCCTCGCCTGCCTCGAACGCCCCGTCCGCGGCCGCGTCGAGGTCGACGGGATCGACGCCACCGCCCTGTCCGCCCGCGGCCGCCGCGGACTCCGCCGCCGCAGGCTCGGCTACGTCTTCCAGAACCCCGTCGACAACCTCCTCGGCTACCTCACCGTCGACGAACACCTCGAGCTCGCCACCCGCCTGCGCGGTACCGGCACCGCCTCGAGCGAACTGCTCGCCCCCCTCGGGCTCGGGCACCGCGGCGACAGCAAACCCAGCGGCCTCTCCGGCGGCGAACGGGAACGCGTCGCCCTCGCCTTCGCTGCCGCCGGCGATCCCGCCGCGCTGCTCACCGACGAGCCGACGGCCCAGCTCGACCGCACGTCGGCCCACCTCGTCGGCGACGCCGTTCGCCGGCTGGCGGCACTCGGGCACGCCGTCGTGGTCGCCACCCACGACCCCGAACTGGTCGCCGTGGCCGACGACGTGATCGAACTCGTGGACGGACGCATCCGATGACCGTGCTCAGCCTCACCGACGTCTCGAAGAGCTACGGCGGCACCCAGGTCCTGCGCCCGATCAGCTTCGCGCTCCACCCCGGCGAGCTCGTCGCCTTGACCGGCCCTTCGGGTTCCGGCAAGAGCACGCTGCTGATGATCGCCGGCGGCTGGGAAACCCCGGACACCGGCAGCGTCACGCCGGGTTCGTTGCTGCCGGACGTGCCGATGGGGCGAATGCCGTGGCAGCACCTGGGTTTCGTGCCGCAGTCCATCGGCTTGTTCGACGAGCTCACCGTCGCCGACAACCTCGCCTTCGCCACCCGCACCGGCGGCAACGCCGACCTCGCCAAGCTGCTCGAAACCCTCGACCTCGCCAAGTTCGCCGACCGTCTCCCCACCGAAATCAGCCGAGGAGAACGCCGAGGTCGTCCTCGCCCGCCCGCGCACCGCCGCCGACGCGGGCGCCGCCGTGCTCGTGGCCGGCCACGACCCACTGCTGGCCGCGCACACCGACCGCACGATCGCGTTGACGGGCGCCGCTCACTGAGGCCAGGCGAGCTCGCCGTCGCCGATGCGGTCCGCCGTGCGCCTCAGCCACTCGACGTCGTGGCGCAGCCGCGAGAGCAGGTAGTGCGCCTCGATCATGTGGACTTCGAGCGTGGCCGCTTCGCGCGTGGCGGTTTCGAGTCCTTCGATTTCCTCGCGCACGAGCTCGATCCGCTCGCGCAGCACGGCTTGTGCTTCTGACGGCGGCAGAATCCCGAGGTACGCCAACGCCGTCACGAACGGCGGTCCGCCGGTCAGATCCGCGCCGAGCTGCTTGCGCACGCGCTCGGCCAGCGCGGCGACGCCGTCGTCGGTCACCGCGAGCACGTCGCGCTCGGCCCCACCGGTGGCGGCGACCCACCCTTCGGCCGTGAGCCGGTCCAGCAGCGTGTAGACGGTCGCGTTGCGCACCGCGAGGTAGCCGTAGCGGCCGCGGACTTCGCTGAACACCGCGTACGCATGGCGCGGCTGTTCCACGAGCAGGCCGAGGATCGGCAGCACCAGCGGGTTGTCGAGGGCGTTCTTGGGCACGCTTGAACTCTACCTCATTGACCGTATACGGTTAGCCGTATACGGCTATGAGGAGGTATTGGTGACCTTCGGGATCTGGCCCGGTGTCATCGACGCCGACCTGGTCGAGTTGAAGCCGCTGTCCTGCCCACCGGAAGACCCCGGTGCGACGTTGGCGGCGTTGAAGGAACTCCAAGGGGCAGCGCCGCACTTCTACGTCCGCTGCTACCGGCACTTCGGGAACAAGTGGTCCCGGACGCCCGAACGGCCCGGGCTGTACGCGGGCGAGGGCCGGCTGATCGACCTGGTCGCGTGCTACCAGGGCCGCGAACCCGAGCCGGACGGCTTTGCCGACTTCGTGCGCCAGGCCGTCCGCGACGTCGCCGCGTGGGGCGGCGGCAAGGTGCAGGTCGGCGAGGAGCTCAACGTGCCGGCCCCGCTCGACGGCGGCAGCCCGGGCTGCTTCGAAGCCGTGGGCGCCGACGTCGCCGCGACCTTCGACGAATGCGAGCGCCTCGGCGCCGACGTCGGGATCGGCGTGAACTCCGCCGGCCCCGCCGATCCCGCGTTCTGGCGACAGCTGGCTTCGGCGATCGGCCCGGACCACCTGGCGCGCCTGGACTTCGTCGGCCTGGACCTCTTCCCCGACGTCTTCCGCCGCATCCCGCACGACCGGCTCGCCGCCGCCGTGACGTTGCTGCTCAAGGGATTCCGCTCGGTCACCACCGACGTCGGCGTCCTCTCGGCCACGCCCATCCACATCACCGAAACGGGCTGGCCAACCGGCGGCGACCGCGCCGAAGCCACTCAGCGCGTGGTCCTGGAAACCGTCGCCCAGTCCATTCTGGACTCGGACGTCGGCGTGGCGGCCTACGAACTCTTCGGCCTGCGCGACAGCCGCTCCGACGCCGGGTGGGCCAGTGGCTTCGGGCTGCTGCGGGACGACTACTCGCCCAAGCCCGCGTTCCCCGCCGTCCGCGACTTCATCCGCCGCACGATCCGGCCGAAAGGAGGAGGCGCCTCGGCCGTTCAGCCGAAGTGATCGCGCCGGGCGTGCACGAAGCTCAGCGGCATGAAGAAAGCCGTCGTCGCCCTGTTGCTTCCCGCCCTGGTGCTGCCGCTCGCGGCGTGTGGCGCCAAAAGCTACACCTACGACACCAAGTTCGCCGTGGACGGCAAAGGCCCCGCGAAGATCACGCTGACCTACCCGGGCGTGAAGCAGCCGGACGTCACCACCGCGACGCTTCCGACCGAGATCGGGCGCATCCCGGAGGGACTCGGAAAGGTGACCATGCACGTCGAGGCCCAGGACGGACCGGCGACCTGCCGGATCACCGTGGAGCGGAAGCAGGTCGATCAGCGCACCGGGAAAGACGTCTCCTGCACCACGGAGCTCACCGAGGACACGCAGAACTAGTCCGCGCCGTCACGACAAGAACCGCTCACCCGCGCGAAGACACGCGCAACGCCAGCGCCGGCACGGTCGAAGAGCCACCAGCACCACCGTGGAAACCACCGTGCCCATGCCCGCCACCACCTTCTCGTTGAGGACCCTCAAGGTCTTCCGAACGACGGCGGGGCGGGCATGGGCACAAAGGCTTGACACACCAACGTGAATCCTGACAAGCCCGTGACGGTCAGCTCTCCGCGGCCACGGCCTCACGCTGCTCGACCTCGTCGGCACGCACCGCCGAGCGGGACAGGCGGTCGGACACCTTCGCGGTGGTCACGAAGGAGACCGCGATCAGGATCGCCAGCACCACACCGATGCCGATCACGCTGCCGCTCAGCGTCGGGTCGGCGAGGTCGCCGGCCTCGGCGCGCGCCGAACCCGTCAGGAACGAGAGCACGAACAGCACCCCGATGGCCAGGACGACTTCCACGGTCACCAGGACCGGGAACGTGCGCAGCGCCAGCTTGAACACCGAACCCTCCGCACCGGCGGCGCGGGCGCGGGCGATGCGCGGCATCATCACGAACTCGTTGGCCGCACCGATGCAGATCATCGTGAGGACCAAGGACACCTTGATGACGAGGAAGCGCCCGAAGCTCGTGGTGAACAGCTCCGACGGGCTGCCGATCAGCGTGTAGGCCAGGTACAGGCCGGTGATCAGGATGCAGCCGACGGCGACCATGGCCAGCGTCGCGAACCGCGTCCAGATCTGGGCGAACGTGTCGCCGGCGCCGCGGGTGAGCTTGCGCCGCGAGAAGGCCAGGATCACCAGGCCCGCGATGCCGCCGACCCACGTCGAGATGGAGAAGACGTGCAGGTGGTCGAGCAGCGAGTTGGCGACGGTGTCGCCGGTCGCCTTGGCGAAGTTCGTCGGCATCAGCGTGACCTGGTAGGCCAGGAAGTTGATGATGAGCGAGGTCAGCGTGAGCACGCCGAGCTTTTCCCGCAGCCGCGGCGAGAACGCCAGCATCAGCACGATCGCCGCGAGACCCCACAGCGAGTACTGGATCAGCGCCTCGGCGCCGCTGGAGATCCAGTCGCCCTTCTTGCCCGGCACCGAGATGAAGCGCCAGATCGCCGCCGGCGACAGCGCGTCGCCGAACGGGATCTCTTTGCCCTTCACCCGGGCGCCCTTGCCGGCGATCTGGAAGTACAGCGCCACCAGGAACCACGTGCCGACGAGCGCGTAGTAGAGGCCGGCGCGGCGTTGCAGCACGGCGCGGTCGGCCGGGTCGACCGACGGCCGTCTCAAGACGGGCCGCAGCACGATCAGGTACAGCATGCAGCCGCCGATCGACCCGATCAGGCCGGCGAAGTACGCCATTTTCGTGATGACCCGCCACACCTCGGGGGTCGGGTTCGCTTCGGCCGCGGACACGGCCTGGGTGAGCAGCAGCGACATCGGCAGCCATCTCCTCGAGCAGGGGGGACTTGAGCCGGACAGGTGGGGAGGCTCTTGGCGGAGAAAGGTAGCTGATCCTACAACCGTTGTGAAGACTGAAGCGCCCACTACATTGATGGTATATTGCTAGAGTGAAAAACCAGCCTCGGAAAATCCGCAGTCGGAAGGAGCGTCCGTGAAAGTCCTCGTCCTGCCCGGCGACGGAATCGGCCCGGAGATCACGGCGGCGACCCTGGACGTGCTCGGGGCCGCGGACCGGCGGCTCGGGCTCGGCCTCAGCTTCGAGGTGCGCGACATCGGCCTCGCCTCGCTCGCGACCGACGGCACCACGCTGCCTTCGTCGGTCCTCGAGCGCGTGCCCGAGGTCGACGGCACGCTGCTCGGCCCGGTGTCGCACTACGAGTACCCACCGCGCGACAAGGGCGGGATCAACCCGTCCGCCGCGCTGCGGACCACGTTCGAGCTGTTCGCCAACGTACGCCCGTGCCGTTCGCGCGAGGACCTGAGCATCCTGCGCAAGCCCATGGACCTCGTGATCGTGCGCGAGAACACCGAGGGCTTCTACTCCGACCGCAACATGTTCGCCGGCACCGGCGAGTTCATGCCCGACCCCGACCTCGCGCTGTCCGTGCGCAAGGTCAGCGCGCGCGGTTCCGCCCGCGTCGCGCGGGCGGCGTTCGAGCTCGCGCGCGGCCGCCGCGGCAAGGTCACGGCGGTGCACAAGGCCAACGTGCTCAAGCTGTCCGACGGCCTGTTCCTGCGCGAGGTGCGCGCGGTCGCCCAGGAGTTCCCCGACGTGGAGCTGGAAGAGCTGATCGTCGACGCGGCGGCGGCGCTGCTCGTGCGCGACCCGGCGCGCTTCGACGTGCTGGTGACCACCAACATGTTCGGCGACATCCTGTCCGACGAAGCCTCGGAGCTGTCCGGCAGCTTGGGCCTCGGCGGCTCGATCAACGCCGGCCACGACGTCTGCGTCGGCCAGGCGCAGCACGGTTCGGCCCCGGACATCGCGGGCCGGGGCGTGGCCAACCCGGCGTCGCTCATCCTGTCCGCGGCGATGCTGCTCGACTGGCGCGGGCGCCGCGACGGCAACGACGCGCTCGTGGCGGGCGCCCAGCTCGTGACCCGCGCGGTCGACTCCGTGCTCGACAACCCTGCGACGCGCACCGCGGACGTCGGCGGAACACTCGGCACCGAAGCGTTCGCCGGCGCGGTTTCCGAGTCCATCACCGGCCTCCCGGTGGGTGCCCGATGATCCAGTCCGTGAACCCGGCGACGGGCAAGCCACTGTCCACTTACGACTTGCACACGGCCGAAGAAGTCGACGCCGCACTGGATGCGGCCGTGGCCACGCAGGCCGAGTGGCGCGAGAAACCGCTTGCCGAACGTGTCGTCCTGCTGCGCGAGCTGGCTGCGGTCCTGCGCGCGGGGAAGGCCGGATACGCGCGGCTGATCACCGAGGAGATGGGCAAGCCGCTCGCCGAAGCCGAGGCCGAGATCGAGAAGTGCGCGCTCAACTGCGTGCACTACGCCGAGCACGCCGCGGAGTACCTGGCCGAGCGCCCGGTGCTGGCCGAGGCGTCCGTGGTGGCCGAACCGCTCGGCGTGGTGCTCGCCGTGATGCCGTGGAATTACCCGTTCTGGCAGTTCTTCCGCTTCGCCGCCCCGGCACTGGCCGCGGGCAACGGCGCGATCCTCAAGCACGCCACCAACGTGCCAGGCTGTGCGCTGGCCATCGAGGACGTGTTCCGCAAGGCCTCGGCGCCCGCCGGGCTGGTACGGGCACTGCTCGTCGACGTCGGCGAGGTCGCGAAGCTCATCGCCGACGATCGCATCGCCGCCGTCACGCTGACCGGTTCGACGCGCGTCGGCGCGCTGGTGGCGAGCCAGGCCGGGGCCGCGCTCAAGAAGCAGGTGCTGGAGCTCGGCGGCTCGGACCCGTTCGTGGTCCTCGCCGACGCCGACGTGCCGGCCGCCGCCGAGACGGCCGTGCGCGCGCGGTTCCTCAACAACGGGCAGAGCTGCGTCAACGCCAAGCGGTTCATCGTGGACGAAGCCGTGGCCGACGAGTTCGCCGAGGCCTTCACCGCGGCGGTCGAACGGCTGCGGGTGGGCGATCCGGGCGAGGCGGGCACCACCGTCGGGCCGCTCGCGCGCGAGGACCTGCGCGACGGGCTCGACGATCAGGTGCGCCGCACCGTCGCCGCCGGCGGCGTGTTGCGGACGGGCGGTGAGCCCGTGGCCGGGCCGGGGTACTTCTACGCGCCGACGGTGCTCGACCGCGTGAAGCCGGGCATGGCGGCCTTCGACGAGGAGACGTTCGGGCCGGTCGCGGCCATCGTGCGCGTCTCGGGCGACGACGAGGCCCTGGCGCTGGCCAACGACACCGAGTTCGGCCTCGGCGCCGCCGTGTGGACGCGGTCTTCGGAACGTGCGCAGCGCTTCGCCAAGGGCCTGCAGGCCGGCGCGGTGTTCGTGAACAGCATGGTCGCCTCCGACCCCCGGCTGCCGTTCGGCGGGATCAAGAAGTCCGGCTACGGTCGGGAGCTGGGCGCGGACGGGATCCGCGAGTTCGTGAACGTGAAGACCGTGTGGTTCGGAGGGACCCGATGACCGAATCGAAGCCGTTCCCGTCCGTGGTGCTGCGGCCGGCCGAGTTGTCCGCGGCCGACCGCGGCGGCGGCGCGCGCACGATCCCGTTGGTGACCAAGGCGCTGGGCGCCGAGGTGTTCCTCAACGGCCAGACGCTCTTCGACGGCGGCGCGGGCATCCCGCTGCACACGCACAACTGTCCCGAGAGCGTGGTGATCCTGGAGGGCGAGGCGATCGTGGAGATCGACGGCGCCGAGCACCACCTGTCCACTTGGGACACCACCTACGTCGACGCGGGCGTGCCGCACCGGTTCCGCAACGCCTCGGCCACGGCGCCGATGCGGATCCTCTGGACCTACGCCTCGGTGGAGGCCACCCGCACGATCGTCGCGACCGGCACCACCACCCGGGTGGATGCCGAGCACCGGCGCTAGCCTGGGGAAGTGGAACAGACCCCGACCCCGCTCACCCGGCAGGTCGCGGCGCGCATCGTGGGCTACATCCGCGAGACCGCGGCCGAGCCGGGCACGCGGCTGGTGGAGCGCACCCTGGCCGCGCACCTGCGTGTTTCGCGCTCGCCCGTGCGCGCGGCGCTGCGCCTGCTGGCAGACGAGGGGGTGGTGGCCGTCGCCGAGCCCGGCGGCGGCCACACCGTGGCCCGCCCCGTCACCGAGCTCACCGTCGAGACCGGCGACGAGGACGAGGAGCAGTACCTGCGCATCGCGTCGGACCGGCTCGACGGCGAGCTGCCCGACCGCGTGAGCGAGAGCGAGCTGGCGCGCCGCTACGCCCTCACGCCGGCCCAGGTCACGGCCGTGCTGCGCCGCATCTCCGGCGAGGGCTGGATCGAGCGCCTGCCCGGCTACGGCTGGGAGTTCCAGCCGATGCTGACGTCGCAGGAGTCCTATGAGGACAGCTACCGCTTCCGCCTCGCGCTGGAACCCGCGGCACTGCTGGAACCCGGCTTCGCCGTGGACGAAGCGGCCATCGAAGTCGTTCGCGCGCAACAGCTCGAGCTCGCCGAGGGCGCCGCGCACACCGTGAGCAACACCGAGCTGTTCGCCCGCAACCGCGCCTTCCACGAGGCCGTGGTGGCCTGCAGCCACAACACGTTCTTCATCGACTCGCTGCGCCGCGTGGACAACCTGCGCCGCCTGATCGAGTACCGGCGCACGCTGCCACGCGACCGGGCCGCGGTGCGCTGCCGCGAGCACGTCGACATCGCGGACCTGCTGCTGGCCGGCCGCACCGCGGACGCGGCGGAGTACCTGCGGCGCCACCTGAGCACCGTCAGCGTGGAGAAAACCGCCGGCACCGGTTAAGCGACCCCGTCGCCGCTCGGCAGGCGCGTAGCGCGCAGATCACCGTTGATCAGGTCGGAACGCAATGAAGTAAGCAGTTCCGACGTCTTCGTCGCGCGGTTTTCATCGCGGGAGGCCAGGCGCAGCACCAACGCGTCGGTGAGCACCTCCGCGCTCAGCATCTCCCCGGTGAAGTTGCTGGCGCTCTGCGGGGCCGTGAGCGAGACGTCCACCCGGGAGCCGAACAACGGCCCCAGCGAACTGGACACGAGCACCACCCTCGCGCCGACCTCCTCGGCGTGATCGAGCAGCACCTCGATCTCGCCGAGGATCCGGCCGGGGATGTAGAGCACGACGACGTCGTCCGGGCCGAGGCCGAGCAGGTCGTCGGCCAGCTGGAAGCCCGTGGCGCCCGCGGACCGCGCGCGCCGGCCCATCCGGACCAGGCGCATGGTCAGGTACCGCGCGACCAGGCCCGAGGCCCCCAGGCCGAAGCTGAGGACCTCGCGCGCGTCGTCCAGCAGATCGACCGCGTGCAGGAACTCGTCGGACCGCACGAGCCGCCAGGTGGCGGCCAGCCGCTCGGTCGCGTCGCTGAAGACCTTGTCCACCACGGCATCGCCCGCGGTGGCGCCATCGGGCAGCTCGGTCAGCAGCCGGTGCGACGGGCTGGTCTCCAGCGCGACCTCGCGCGCCAGGCTGCGGCGCAGGTCCATCAGCCCCGCGAACCCCAGGGACTTCGCGGTGCGCACCACGGTCGCGTCGCTGGTCGCCGTCGCGCCGCCGATCTGCTCGGCCGTCGCGAAAATGGCGTAGCGGCCGTGGTCGCGCAGGTACTCCGCGACGGTCCGCTCGGCCCGCGACATCTTCGGCAGGCACCGCGCGATCCGCGCGCGCAGCGACTCTTCCTCGTTCCCCATCCCCACCCTCGTTTCCCGATCCACGTGCCCACGGGAAGGCCGCCACGGTGCGGCCGTACCCCGTGAACCCGCCCCCGCTACGGCCGGCGCGCCAGCTCCCCGGCGATGAAGTCCTTCACGACCGGCTGGATCAGCAGCCCCCGGTGCGCGACCCCCGGCACCACATCGAACTGCACGTCGATCCCGTTGCTCTCGAAATTCTTGCGCAACGTGATCAGCCGCTCGATCCGCGTGTCACCGCCGGCGTCGATGCCCGGCTCCGCGATCTCCCAGGTGTCCTTGTCCTCGCCGCCCACGATCATCTGCACGGGCAGCTTGCGCAGCGCCTCGACCTGCACGTCGGTGCCGAACAGCTCGCGCACGTCGGCGGTGCCCAGCCACCACGGGACGTCCGGGTCGATCCGCGTGACGCGGCCCGGGGCGCCGATGGACAACGCGGCGAGCCGGTCGGCGTGCAGGTAGGCGAAGCGGTGCGCGAACTGCCCGCCGCCGGAGAACCCGTGCAGGTAGAAGCGGTCGGCGTCCACGCGGAAGCGCGCGGCGACTTCGGCGATGATGTCGAGCAGGATCAGGTCGTAGCGGATGCCTTCGAAGCTCAGGCGCTTGAAGCCGTGCAGGTCGCCGGGCTGCGCGATGCCCGCCGGGAACAGCGGCGCGAGCACGATGGTGTCGTTCTGCTCGGCGAACTCACGGTAGTCGTTGCGGTAACGCTCCGCGGTGCGCTGGGTACCGTGCATCAGGACGAGCAGCGGCAGCGGCGTCTCGGAGGTGCGGTGGGCGCTGGGCACGTAGAGGCAGTAGGAAAAGCGCTGGTCGCTCTGCAGCGCGAAAAACGGCGTCGGCCCGCCGTAGTAGAACTCCGTCGGGTCGAGGACTCGGGCTGAGTCGGGCGTCGCTTGGGGGCTCGTCATGGAGCGGATCTCCTTGGCATGGCGTGGGACCGTTCTGCACCGTCGTAACCATGTAGTGACGACGACAGGTGTTGACAACTTCGTAGCACGGTCTATCTTATCCGTAGCTGCCACTACAAGTTCCTGATGAATGTAGCGCAAACCTTCAACGAATCGCCAGCACCGGGAAAGAGGTATTCATGGCAGTCCGGTTGGTCCAGATCGAAGGTGGCCCCCGTGAACGGGGACTCGCCTACGGAGAGGCCGCCAGGGCAGAGATCCGCACGTCGATCACCTACTACCGCGAGGCTTTCCGGCTTGCGTCGGGTCTGGAGTGGACGGACGTGCAGGCCTCGGCCCGGCGCTGGCGCACACCGGTCGCCGCCGTCGCACCGCACCTGCTCGAAGAGATGGACGCGATCGCCGACGGCGCCGGCGTGCACCCCGACGAGATCCTTGCGCTCAACGCGCGCGGCGAGATCGTCCGCAACAACGACAGCGCCTTCAACCCCGGAGTCGCCGAGAACGAAGAGCCGGCCGACGGCTGTTCCTCCTTCGCTCTGCTGCCCGAGGCGACCGGCGACGGCCATGTCTACTGTGGACAGAACTGGGACTGGCGTGAAGGCACGCAGGACACCGTGGTGCTCCTGCGCGTGGTCCAGCCCCCCAAGCCCACCCTCATCATGCAGGTCGAGGCCGGCCAGATCGGCCGTCACGGCGCCAACTCCGCGGGCATCGCGCTCAACGCCAACGGGCTCAACGGCGCGTTCGGCACGCCGATCGGCATCCCGCAGCCGGTGCTGCGCCGGATGATCCTCGACCAGGACCACCTCAAGAGCGCCCTGCAGGTGCCCTTCGACGTCCACCAGCACATCGCCACCAACCTGCTGGTGACCCACCGCGGCGGCGTCGCGGTGGACTACGAGACCACCCCCGTCGTGCACCGCTGGGGCCTGCCGTCCCACGGAATGCTGGTGCACGGCAACCACTACCAGTACGGCGTGCCCGACCGGATCGCCGCCACCCACCGCGTGTTCCCGGTGGACTCGCTCTACCGCGTGCAGGTGATCGAACGCGGGCTCGCGTCCGCGCGCACGGCCACCAGCTCCGCCGAGGTGCGCAAGGTCGTCGCCACGACGATGAGCGACCACGTCGGGCACCCCGACGGCGTGTGCGCCCACCCGGACGACCGGACCCCTGACCTCAAGCGCTACAAAACGATCGCCTCGAGCCTGGTCGACCTGACCAGCGGCGAGTACCGCGTGGCGATCGGCAACCCCTGTGAGAACGACTACGAACTGCTGCCCTGGCAGCTCTACGACGGCCCCGGAGGTCACTGATGCCCGGACCCGTGCTCGCCAGTCTGCGCGGTGTGAACAAGAGCTACGGCGAGGTGCAGGTGCTGCACGACGTCGACCTCGACATCCACCAGGGCGAGGTCGTGGTGATCCTCGGCCCGTCCGGGTCGGGCAAGTCGACCCTGTGCCGCTGCATCAACCGCCTGGAGAAGATCAACTCCGGCACCATCACGCTCGACGGCAAGCCGCTGCCCGCCGAGGGCCGCGACCTGGCGCGGCTGCGGGCCGACGTCGGCATGGTCTTCCAGTCGTTCAACCTCTTCGCGCACCGCAGCGTGCTCGAGAACGTGACGCTCGGGCCGATCCGCGTCCGCGGGATTCCCAAGCGTGAGGCCGAAGCAACCGCACGACGGCTGCTCGACCGCGTCGGGGTGGCCGACCAGGCCGACAAACTGCCCGCCGAGCTCTCCGGCGGCCAGCAGCAGCGCGTGGCCATCGCCAGGGCGCTCGCGATGAACCCCAAGATCGTGCTGTTCGACGAACCGACCAGCGCGCTCGACCCGGAGATGGTGAGCGAGGTCCTCGACGTGATGACCTCGCTGGCCGCGGAGGGCACCACGATGGTCGTGGTCACGCACGAGATGGGCTTCGCCCGCCGCGCCGCCCACCGCGTGGTCTTCATGAGCGAAGGCCGCATCGCCGAGCAAGGCACCCCCGAAGAGTTCTTCGACCGCACCGGCACCGCCCGGGCGCGGGACTTCCTGTCCAAAGTCCTCCAGCACTAGTCCCTCCAGCACTGAATTTCCCCACCGTGACAAGGAGAAAGCAATGAAGCTGACCAGAATGACCGCCGCCGTCGGCGCGGTGGTCGTCGCGGGCGCGCTGCTCGCCGCGTGCGGCAGCGCCCCGGCCACGGCCCCCGGCGGCGCCGCGGCGAAGCCGGCCGCAGCCGACGTCGCCAAGATGATCAGCCAGGACGAGGCCGTCGCGGGCGCGCCGGTGGGCCAGAACCTGCCGCACTCGCCGGTTCTGGACAAGATCCGCCAGCGCGGCGAGCTGGTCTGGGCCGGCAGCCGCAACACGCTGGGCTTCTCGCAGCTCGACCCGGCCACCGGCAAGATCTCCGGCTTCGACGCCGGCATGGCCGACCTGCTGGCGAAGTACCTGCTGGGCAAGCCGTCGGCGAAGATGCAGAGCGGTGGTTCCGACACCCGTGAGGGCCTGCTCGGCAACCACACGATCGACGTCGCGATCCAGACGTACACGATGACGCCGGAGCGCGCCAAGCTCGTGAACTTCTCCGGCCCGTACTACATGGCCGCCAGCGGCATCATCGTGAAGTCCACGGACACCACGATCAAGAGCGCCAAGGACCTCGCGGGCAAGAAGGTGGCCACCGAGTCCGGTGCGGCGAAGACCGCCCTGGTCACCGCGGTGCCGACCGCGCAGCCGGTGCTGTTCGACACCACCGCGCAGTGCATCGCCGCGGTGGAGCAGGGCCGCGCCGACGCCGTGACGCTGAACAACGCTTCGCTGCTCGGCGCGGTCCAGACGCGCTCGGACGTGAAGCTGCTGGACGCGACGTTCGGCTCCAACCCCTTCGGCATCGGCGAGCCCAAGGACGACCCGGTGTTCAAGCAGGTCGTCGACGAGTTCCTGCAGAAGATCGAGGCCGACGGCACCTGGACCAAGCTCTGGCAGGGCACCGTCGGCAAGCTGCTGAAGACCCCGCCGCCCGCCCCGCCGAAGCTCGGCTCCGTCCCCGGCGTCTGAGCCGAACCCCGAAATCGGAGACCCCATGTCCGTGCTCTTCGCGCATCTCGGTGAGCTGCTGACCGGTCTGCTGACGACCCTCGAGCTGGCCGCGATCGCGTTTCCGCTGGCGCTGGTGATCGGCACCCTGCTGGGTGTCTGCCGCGTCAGCCCGATCGGGCCGCTGCGGGCGGCCGCCGGGTTCTACGTGCACTGCCTGCGCAACTCGCCGATGCTGCTGGTGATGGTCATGGTGGTCTTCGGCCTGCCCTACCTCGGCGCGACCGTCCCGTTGTTCGGGTCGGTCGTGCTGGGGCTGGGACTGTACTTCGGCGCCTACATCTGCGAAACGGTGCGCTCCGGTATCGCCGGCGTGCCGCTCGGCCAGATCGAGGCGGCGCGCGCCATCGGCCTCACGTTCTCCGGCGTCCTGCGACAGGTCGTGCTGCCGCAGGCGTTCCGGTCGATGGTGCAGCCGCTGGGCAACATCCTGATCAACGTGTGCCTCGGTTCGGCACTCGGCGCGGCGGTCGGCGTGCAGGAGCTCACCGGTTCGGCGCGTCAGTTCAACCTCGACTTCGCCCAGCCGATCCCGACCTTCATCGCCGCGGTCATCGGCTACCTCCTGATCACCCTGACGATCGGCCAGCTGACCGGCGTCGTCGAACGGAAGGTTCGCATCCGACGATGAAGTCGCGCTCCCCCGCCCTTTTCGACGAACTCGGCCCCCGAGGTCAGAAGCGGCTGAAGATCGCCACCGTCGTGGCCGTCATCGCGCTGATCGGCATCGTCGGCGGCGCCCTCGCGCAGCTCGCCCACGTGCAGCAGCTCACCGCGCGCCTGTGGGCGCCGCTCATCGAGTGGTCGAACATCCGGTACCTCCTGCAGGGCCTGCTGACCACGTTGGAGGTCGGCCTCACCGGCGCCGCGATCTCCCTGGTGTTCGGCACGCTGATGGGCCTCGGCCGGATGTCCACGCACAAGTGGGTCTCGATCCCGTGCGCCGGCGTGATCGAGCTCTTCCGCGCGATCCCGCTGATCCTGCTCGTGTACTTCTTCCTCATCGGCCTACCCATGTTCGGCTGGAACCTCCCGCCGTTCTGGGTGCTGACCATCCCGATCGTGCTGCACGCCGGGGCGGTCTTCGCCGAGATCGTCCGCGCCGGCATCAATTCGCTGGACCGCGGCCAGTTCGACGCCGCCGCGGCGATCGGCCTGCGCCGCGGGCAGACGATGGTGCTCGTCGTGCTGCCCCAGGTGTTCCGGGCGCTGCGACCGGCGCTGGTCACGCAGGTGATCCGCACGCTGAAGGAATCGAGCCTCGGCTACGTCGTCGGCTACCCGGAGCTGCTGCGCGACGGGCAGGTGATCGGCGAGTACAACGCCAACTTCGTGCAGACCTATGCCTTCACCGCGGTCATCTACATCGTCATCAACTTCGGGCTCTCCCGCGTCGCCGAGCTGCTCGACCGGCCGAAGAAGGTCCGGCGCCGCCCGGACCGGCCGGCGCCGGAACCCGATCCCGAGCCGGCGGCCTCGCAGCCGGCCGGAACCCTCGTCTGATTTTTCGAAGCGGAGAGAAATGTCCATCACCGGCGAAGAGATCGAACGCGCCGAAGCCGCGCTGGCCCACAACTACCACCCGCTGCCCGTGGTGCTCACGGAAGGCAAGGGCGCGTGGGTCACCGACGTCGAAGGCCGGCGCTACCTCGACCTGCTCGCGGGCTACAGCGCCCTGAACTTCGGCCACGGCGACGACGAGCTGCTGGCCGTCGCCCACGCCCAGCTCGACCGGCTGACCCTGACCAGCCGCGCCTTCCACCACAACCAGCTGGGCACCTTCGCCTCCGAGCTCGCCGAGCTGTGCGGCATGGAGATGGTGCTGCCGATGAACACCGGCGCCGAGGCCGTGGAGACGGCCATCAAGACGGCGCGCAAGTGGGGCTACCGCGTGAAGGGCGTGCCGGCCGGGCGCGCGAAGATCGTGGTGGCGGGCGGCAACTTCCACGGCCGGACGGTGACGATCGTCGGGTTCTCGGACGACCCCGAGGCCACCGCCGACCACGGGCCGTTCACGCCGGGGTTCGTGACCGTGCCGTTCGGCGACGCCGAGGCGTTGCGGGCCGCGGTGGACGAGGACACCGTGGCGGTGCTGATCGAGCCGATCCAGGGCGAGGGCGGTGTGGTGCTGCCGCCTTCGGGGTACCTGCGTGAGGTTCGCTCTCTTTGCACCGAGGCCGGGGTGCTGTTCGTGGCCGACGAGATCCAGTCGGGCCTCGGGCGGACCGGGCGGACGTTCGCGTGCGACCACGAGGATGTCGTGCCCGACATGTACGTGCTGGGCAAGGCTTTGGGCGGCGGGATCTTGCCGGTGTCGGCCGTGGTGTCGCGCCGCGACGTGCTGGGCGTGTTCCGGCCGGGCGAGCACGGCAGCACGTTCGGCGGCAACCCGCTCGCGTGCGCTGTGGGGACGGCGGTGGTGCGGAAGCTGAAGACGGGTGAGCCGCAGCGCCGGGCCGACGAGCTGGGCCGGGTGTTCGCTTCTCTGCTCTCCGCGCTGCCTTCGTCCGCGGTCGACGCGGTGCGGGTGCGCGGCCTGTGGGCCGGCATCGACGTGCGCGGCCGCACGGGCCGGGACGTCTGCGAAGGCCTGCTTCGCCGGGGCGTGCTGGCGAAGGACGCGCACGGCAGCACCATCCGGCTGGCGCCGCCGCTCGTGGTGTCCGAAGAGGACCTGCGCTGGGGCGTTTCGCAGCTGGCCGCCGAACTTTCCTGAACCATCCTCCTGTGCCCGTCGCACCCGGCTTCCGGGTGCGACGGGCACAGTTCTGTCCGCGACCACATTTACATACAGACTGTATGTATGTACCTTGGGCGCATGACTTCCTCACTCGGACGGGACCACCGCATCCGCCTGGCCGCAGGGCGAGCTGCGCTATTACGAACGCGGCACAGGGCGGCCCGTGGTCTTCGTGCACGGGGTGCTCACCAACGCGCTGCTGTGGCGCAAGGTCGTGCCCGCCGTCACCGAGGCCGGTTTCCGCTGCCTGGCCCCGGATCTGCCCATGGGCGCACACGAGATTCCCATGCGCGCCGACGCCGACCTGAGCGCTACGGGCATGGCGACCCTGCTCGGTGACTTCCTCGAGACACTCGACCTGCACGACGTCACGCTCGTCGCGAACGACACCGGCGGCGCGGTGACGCAGATCCTGCTTTCGCGCTACCCGTCGCGAGTCGGGCGGGTGGTGCTGACGCCGTCGGACAGCTTCGAGTACTTCTTCCCGCCGATCTTCAAGCCGTTGCCGGTGGTGGCGAAGGTACCGGGCGCGATGGCCGTGCTGGGTCAGCTGATGCGGGTTCGGGCGTTGTGGCCGTTGCCGCTGTTGTTCGGGTGGGTGGCGAAGAAACCGTTGCCGCCTTCCGTGGCCGAGTCTTACCTTCTTCGCCTGCGCCGGTCTTCCGGCGTGCGGCGCGACCTGCGCAAGCTCCTGCGCTCGGTGAACCCCCGGCACACCTTGGCGGCGGCGGAGAAACTGCCGTCGTTTTCGCGGCCCGTGCTCCTGGCCTGGGCTTCGGAGGACAAGCTGTTCCCCGTGCGCTTCGCGTACCGGCTGGCCGAACTGCTGCCGTCCGCTCGCGTGGTGGAGATCGCCGACTCGTACACCTTCGTCCCGGAGGACCAGCCCGAGGTGCTCGCCGGGCACATCGTCGAGTTCGCGAGCGTCATGGCAGATTAGGCCGGGTGAGACGCACTCAGCAGCAACGTTCCGACAGCACGCGCGCGGCCCTCGTCGGCGCCGCCCGCGAGCTCTTCGGCACGCGCGGCTACCACGACGTGCCGGCCGAAGAGATCACGCGCACGGCCGGCGTCACGCGCGGTGCGCTCTACCACCACTTCGGCGACAAGCTGGGCCTGTTCCGCGAGGTGGCGGAGTCGGTCGAACGCGAGCTGACGGCTGAGGTCTCGGCGGTGATGGCAGCGTCCGGCGATCCCCTGGCCGGCATGACCACGGCGCTGGGCACGTTCTTGGAGGCCTGCCTGCGCCCGGAGGTCCAGCGCATTTCCCTGACGGACGCCCCGGCGGTGCTCGGCTGGGACGTCTGGCGCGAGATCGAGGGTGAGTACGGGTTGGGACTGCTGGTCTCTGCGCTTACTCAGGCACACTCGGCCGGCTTGATCGTGGACATGCCTCTCCGCACTTTGGCGCAGCTCATTCTGAGCGCGGTGATGGAGGCGGCGCGGATGATCGCTTCGGCTTCGGATCAGGCTGCCGTGCTGGCTGAGACGCAGGTGGTTTTCGCGGGCTGGCTGGGTTCTTTGCTGCGGCCCGATCACCGGTAGAAGGGCTGGCAGTCCTCCGGTTGCGCCCGGACGACGTCGATCCCCGGTGTCTTGACCAGGCTCTCGACGGCCTGGCTTGACGCCCCGATCCCAGCCCAGTGCGGATCGACGTCACTGGCGAAGCACCACGCGCGGTCCGCCGGCCAGACGAACGCCGGCGGCGCGATGGGGTGCCCTGTGCCTAGTTCGTTTTCCCACTCGCCGAGGTCCGCGAGCGCTCCCCTCAGAACCCAGTAGCGCCGGTGCGGCAGGGTCAGCAGGGGCACCTCGCCTGTTGGCGGCTTCACGTCGGGATACCCCTCCCAGACGCAGAAGCAGCACTCGTCGGGCGTCTCGGTGAACCGGCCGAGTTCACGCAGGGCCCTCCGTGCTTGGTCAATGTCGGACTCGTGGCCTGCGGGCGGCTGTACGTCGGCCTCTGCTTGCCCCGGGTGCTCCGGGTCCGGGATGAACCGCAACCGGGCGTAGGCCTCGAAGCCGGTGGGGCCGAAGAGAAGCAACTGCTCGCCGGGCGTGCCCGCCCGGGCAAGCCACGCCGCCGCGCTCGTGTCGGATTGAAGTTCGAAGGTCACGATCCACCCACCCTGTTCGCAGCACGCGCATGCCCAGGGTAGATCAACTTCGGCTCGAATACGCGCCCCGGCCTCGACAACGCCTCCGCCGGGCAGGAGGGTCCGCCGGCACATCGATGCCGGCCTGATGCCCAGCACCCACACCGAAAAGCGAACAAACAGACACCGACAACCAGGCCGCCACGGACGAAGCCGCGACGGCCTGACGACGGCCTGGCAGGGCGACGAATCACAACCCGGCAGCTCACAGCCGGATGGATTTCTTGTTCATGAACTCCTCGATCCCCAACGGCCCGAGCTCCCGGCCCATCCCCGAGCGCTTGATCCCGCCGAAGGGCAGATCGGCCTGCGACCCACCCGACTTGTTGAAATACACCATCCCCGACTCGATCCGGTTCGCCACCGCGCGCATGCGGGCCGGGTCGGTGCCGAAAACGCTGGCGCCCAGGCCGAAGGGCGAGTCGTTGGCGATGGAGATGGCCTCCTCGTCGGAAGAAGCCGGGAAGAGCAGGAACACCGGCCCGAAGATTTCGTCGCGGTAGGCGTCCATCTCCGGTGTCACACCGGTCAAAACGGTGGCCTCCAGGTACGCACCCGGGCCCTCCACGCGGTGTCCGCCCGTCCGCAGCACAGCGCCCTGGCGAACGGCCGTCTCGACCTGCTCGAAGACCTCGTCGGCGGCGGAGACCGAGGCCAGGGGCGGGAGCTTCGTCGAAGGGTCGGCGGGGTCACCGGGCAGATAGAACGAGGCCACCCGCGCGGTCAGCTTTTCCACGAACGAGTCGTACAGCTCCCCCACCACGATGATCCGCTTGGGCGCGTTGCAGGACTGCCCGCAGTTGCGCATGCGGGCCGTGGCCACGGCGTTCACCGTCTCGTCCAAGTCGTCCGTGTCGAGGACGATCAGCGGGTCCGAGCCGCCCAGTTCGAGGACGCAGCGCTTCAGGTTCCGCCCCGCCTCGGCGGCCACCGAGATGCCGGCCTGTTCGCTGCCCGTCAGCGAAACCCCGACGATGCGCGGGTCCGCGAGGATCGACGGGACCTGGCGCGACGAGGCGAAAACGTTGACGTATGCATCCTCCGGCACGCCGGCGTCGTGCAGGACCTCCTCGATCGCGACGGCCGAGCGCGGACAGATGGACGCGTGCTTGAGCAGGATGGTGTTGCCCAGCACCAGGTTCGGCGCGACGAACCGCGCGACCTGGTACATGGGGAAGTTCCACGGCATCACGCCGAGCAGGGCGCCGATGGGCTCTTTCCGGATGACGGCGTCGCCGCCACGAATTTTCAGCGGCTCGTCGGCAATGAGGGACGGGCCGTGTTCGGCGTAGTAGGAGAAGATGTCCACGACGATGCCCACCTCGCCGCGGCCTTCGTTGACGCGCTTGCCCATCTCGAGGGTCATGATGGCGGCGAGCTCGTCGGACCGTTCGGCGAACAGCTCGCCCGCCCGCGCGACGATCTCGGCGCGTTCGGCGACCGGCCGTTCCCGCCAGGACAGGTAGCCGCGGTGGACGCGGGCGATCGCGTCGCGCACCTGGTCGTCGGTGGCGTTCTCGATCTGCTCGATCAGTTCACCCGTGGCCGGGTCGGTGACGGTGTACATCGCGGCGAGAGCCTCCGTGTTCGACGAAACGAAGCGGTCGGACGCGCCCAGGCTAGCAAACTGCATACAGTATGCACTAGCCCGGCGAAGGCGTCCCTCTACTCCAGAAGTTTGCGACATCTTGACCGAAACGCCCGATTCGCCTATGGTCTAGACCACATTCCCCCACTCCCGCCCGCGCACCTCCCACGCGGCGGCTCGAGCGCGCCCGTCCAAGGCCATCCGTGGGAGCGGGCACCGCTGTCGAAGGAGCCCGGTATGAAAACGAACCGCAAGCTCGTGGCCGCCCTCGCCGGTGCGGCGATCGCCCCCGTGATCGTGCTGGTCGGCCCGGTGGGCACGGCCAGCGCCCACGGCTACGTCAACGCGCCCGCGAGCCGGCAAGCGCAATGCGCGCAGAACATCGTGTCCTGCGGCGACATCAAGTGGGAACCGCAGAGCGTGGAAGGTGCGAAGGGCCAGCGCACCTGCAATGGCGGCGTCGCGCGCTTCGCTGAACTCAACGACAACAGCAAGCCCTGGCGCGCCACCGCGACCGGCCGCACGGTCACGTTCAACTGGACGTTCACCGCCCGGCACAAGACCAGCACCTACGAGTACTACATCGGCAACACGCGCATCGCGAGCTTCAGCGGCAACGGCCAGGTGCCGCCGGCCACCGTGTCGCACTCGGTGAACCTGGGCAACCGCACTGGCCGCCAGATCGTGCTGGCCATCTGGAACGTCGCCGACACGGCCAACGCGTTCTACTCCTGCGTCGACCTTCAGGTGAGCTGACGAAGGCGGCGGACGGGTTCAGGAACCCGTCCGCCGCCTTCGTCCCCGACAGACTTGGCTCTACGCTCCGGCCTCGGCGCTGCGCCGACCCACCAGGAACCACAGCAGCGGCCCGAGGAACGGCGCGCAGAACGCGAACACGACCCACACCAGCTTCATCCCGCCGCGCAGCGGGCTCCCGAGCACGCTGACGAGCGCGGCGAGGAAGAACACCACCGGGATCAGGATCAACGCGATGATCCCGACGACGACGGCGATGTTCGCGGCGTGGGGGCCGTCCTGGGCTGCGGCGGCCAGTGCGGTGGGGATGGTCATCGGTCCTCTCCCTGGTTGTCGTCGGTCCACATCGGACGCGATGGGTCCAGTATGAGAGCGCGCGCTGCCGGCCCGAATCGGCTCCACGGCTCGTCCCGCGTAATCCTTAAGTAGTAGCGGCGACGGGGATCACGCGCTCCAGCAACCGCATGGCCAGCGCCGCGAACACGTTCACCACGCCCAGGACCAGCCAGGGCAGCCAGTACCCGACCTCGAACAACGTGGTGAAAAACGCCGGCGCCACCAGGCTCGCGACCGCGAACGAGTATTGGAACACCGCCAGGTAACGCCCTCGCGCGCCGTGCGGCGACAGCTCCGTGGCCAGCGACTGCGACACCGGACCGTGGACGGTCTCGGCCGCGGTGAACAGGAACGTCGCGCCGAGCAGCACCGGCACCACCCACCCGAGCGGCCCCGGCGCCAGCAGCGCGAACGCCAGGCACCACGCCGCCCACAGCACCGCCGAGGCCATCAGCACTCGCGTCCGGCGCAGCGGCGACACCAGCCGCACCGCCGGCGCGGTGAGGACCGTGAGCAGCACGGTGTTGCCGACCAGCATCGCGGGCGCGAGCCACGGCGGGCCGTGCAGCCCCACCGTCACGAACACCGGCAACCCCAGCGCCAGCATCATGCTCGTCAACGCGAACACCGTGTTGAGCCCCGTGAAGGCCAGGAACGGCCGTGCCCGCAGCATCCCCCGGTATCCGCCGGCTTCACTCGCCGCGCGCCGCGGCGCCCGCACACGCACCGCGATCGCCACACCCGCGCAGAGAAAACAGATCGCCGAGCCGTAAGCGATCGCTCGATACGCGGCCGGGGTGCCGATCGTGACCACGACGCCGGTGACCAGGCCGCCGACGGCCAGCCCGGCCGTGCGGGTCACGTTCATCCATGCGAACCAGGAGTCCTTGCTCCGCGGTTGCTCGCTGCCGTCGACGAAATCCGTCACCGCCGTGAACACCGACGACCAGAAGAACCGCACCCCGACCGCCACGAGCGCGGCGGTGAGGAAGATCCCGGCGGGCCCGGTCACAAGCGTGAACAGCAGAAACCCGAGCCCCTGCGCACACTGCGCGGCGACCACCAGCACCCACGGACCGATCCGGTCGGCCAGCCGCCCGGCGATCAGCGGCACCGGCAGCGTCAGCGCGTTCGCCGCGCTGAGCAGCACGCCGATCAGCGCCAACGGCACCGTGGTCAGCTTCGCGAAGAACAGCACCGACAGCGGCTGGAACAACCCGTTGCCCATCGAGTCGACCACCAAGGCCGCCAGCAGCACCGCCCCACCACGGCTCCGCACGCCAATCATCCCCCCGGGTCGCACGAGCCCCCGAGCGTAATGATCTTCACCATAGCGGTCGAAGGAATATCACTGCCCTTCGAACACCGCGAGCAGACCGTCGGGCGCGTCCGCGACGAACATCGTCACCAGGTTCTCCGCCGAGCCCCGCGCCGCCTCCTCTCTGCGCGGGAACATCGCCTTCTCGTAGCGGGCAAGGGCCTCCTCGACGTCCCCGCCGGACTCGACGACGGCCAAGGCCAGCTCGGCACCGTCGATCATCGCCAGGTTCGCGCCTTCACCGGCGAACGGCGACATCCAGGTGCGCCGCGTCGCCGATCAAGGTCACCGCCTCGCTGCCGCGGCCGGGCCGGCCGGTGTTCCTCGACCTCGCGGACCGTCCGGAACTTCACCCGGTCGGTGAGCCCTGGGCTGCCCGCGTGGGCGCACATCGCGTGGGCCGCCCGCTCGACACGACGTGGTTCGGCGCACCCCAAGGCGTCCCAAATCCGTCTCACCACAGATGATCACCAGGAGTAAGTGATCAGCCTGAACGATTCACCGCTTCGTGGACTGATCCTAGATCTACTTCTACCGCTAGTGTCACCGACAACCCGCTCAGCCTCGACATTCCCCCGACCGGGCGGCGGGCCAGGCCCCCTGGTAGTCCCCCTTCCGCGCCCAGGGGGCCACACAAACAGCACCCACATCAGCCCCAGGAGGAACGCGCTTGCGACCCGCGGTCACAGGCCTTCGGCAGCAAGATGAGCCACTCGCTGGTCGCGGTCGGGACCACGCGCGTCGAAGTCCCCCGCTGCCGGCGACGACGCGGCCCGCCGCGAGTCGAAGGTCCAGAGCGGCGTGGCGCCCCGGCAACCGTCGCCGGCCACACTCCCGCGGCGCACCGCCCGGCGAAGTTCCGCCGACGCTCATTTTCCCTCTGCGGCCGCGACTTCCGCATCCAGCCGCCGCTCATCGACCGGCACACGCGGCTGACCGACGGCTCCCACGCGAGTGGCGACGCACGTGGCGGAGCTGCGCCACCCGAACGGTCGCGATCCACGTCACTCGCGGGCCGTGGAACATTCGCAGGCCACGCGCGTTGTAGAGACTGTCGGTACGGAGGGGTCCCCGGGCTCCACACCTCACCTTCCCGGACAGCCGGTTCGCCGGCCCCGGGTCGCGTCACTCGCCGAGAGGCGACCCCCGTGCCGGCGCAAGACCACCCACCCCGCTGCCCTGCGCTCCCCCAACGCGGCACGGGGCGGGCGCCAGTGCTCCTGCTCTCGCCCGCCGGGCCCCCAGCCGGCGGAGCCGGGAGCGGGAGCACCCTCCACCCCCACCGTGGATCCTCGGGAATACCCCCAAGATTGCCGTAGTTACAACCACTGCCGGTGCGGTGGTGTTCCCGGGCTCCACCCACTGCCTTCCCGGACCGTCGCGAGACACCGGGTCGCGCCACCCGCCGAGAGGCGACCCCCGCACCGGCTTCAACTCCTCAGACCACCCCACCCCGGTGCGCCGCAGTTGCCCCGAGGCAGCGCGGGATGGGCTCATGTGCTCCTGCTCCTGTCGCCGGACCCACTGCCGCGGCGGGAGCGGGGGCATCCAAACGTCCACAGTGGATCACGAGAATCACCTGAGCGACCTGCGTCACAAGGGAAATCCGGAACACCGGCCCTACGCCGGCGTTGTACAGGGTATCGGGTACGGCGGGTGTTCCCGGGCCTCACCCACTGCCTTCCCGGACCGTCGCAAGACGCCGGGTTGCGCCACTCGCCGAGAGGCGACCCCCCGTACCGACCTGACCCCGAAACCAGAAAGCTCCCGCCCGCACCCGCCGATCCCCCCATCGGCGCGGCGCCTGAGGCGGGAAACAGTGCCCCCGCTCCCGGCCCGCGCGAACTCCCCCTCCGCAGCGACGGGACCGGGGGCACGCCCTTATCCGGAGCCGGGCCACGGCAGCGCGTCCTGCAGCAGCCCGAGCATCCCGGACACCAGTCGCATCTGTTCGACCGTGCGGATGTCGGCCTCCAACAGGTGCGGCGAGCACACCAGCACCGCCACCGACTGCGCCCGCGACAGGGCGACATTCAGCCGGTTGCGCGAGAGCAGGAAGTCGAGCCCGCGCGGGAGGTCGACGGCCGAGGACGACGTCATCGTCGTCACCACCACCGGCGCCTCCTGGCCCTGGAACCGGTCGACCGTGCCCACGCGGACGTCGCCGAAGCCGGCTTCGGCGAGCGCGCGTGTGACCACGCGGGCCTGCAGGTTGTAGGGCGCCACCACGAGGAAGTCGGCGTCCGTCAGTGGCCGGCCCTCCCACGTGCGCCCGTGCAGCGTCGAGATCACCGAGACGACCTCGGCCGCCTCCTCCACCGAACGCGTCGTGTTGCCACGGTGCTCCACCGACGCCAGGTACAGCCCTGAGGCGAACCCGTCGACCGACCGTGATGCCGACGGGTGCGAATGCAGCAACCCCGCGTACGACAGCCGCGACACCGGCGCGCACACCGCCGGGTGCATGCGCCGCGTCTGGTCGAGGAAGTAGCCCAGGTGCGCAGGCATGATGTCGGCGTCGCCGATCAGGTGTCCCAGCGCCGACGCCTCCGCGCCCGCCGGGTGCGTGCCCTGCACCACCTGCGGCAGCTGCTGCGGATCACCCAGCAGCACCACGTTCTTCGCGCACGTCGACACGGCCAGCGCGTCGGCCAGGGCGAACTGACCGGCCTCGTCGATCACCAGCACGTCGAACGGCTCCGCGCGCACCGCCGCGTTGGCGAACGTCCACGCCGTGCCGCCCACGAGGTGCCCGGTGTCGTGTTCCTCGCGCCAGCGCACCAGAGCGTTGTTGTTCTTCGGCTGCTCCCACGGCGCGCCGGGATCCGGTGTCCGCTTCGCGCGCTTAGCGCACGCGAGCGAAGGATCATTGCCCAGCGCGGCCGAAAGCACGTTCTCCGCGGCCTTGTGGCTGTTGGACGTAACCCCGACCGTCCGGCCCGAACGCACGAGGTGCGCGATCAGCTTGCCCGCCAGGTACGTCTTCCCCGCGCCCGGCGGGCCCTGCACGGCGAGCACGGAACCGTCGAGCGCGTCGACGGCCTCGATCACCGTCGCGACCGGATCCTCACCCGCGGCAGGCAACGCGCCGCCGTTCCGCAGCCGCGGCGCCGTGCGGCGCAGGAGGTCCACACCAGGGTGCTTCGGCAACGCAGGCAGGGTTTCGCCCACGAGCCGCGCGAGGTCGGCGACGGCCTCGTCCTTGGGCGACGGCCGCACCGGGCTGCCGGGCAGCACCGCGGCCGGGCGGTCGTTCGACGTCGCGTCGGGCGCGCTGCTTTCCTCCAGCGTCAGCTCGACGGCCGAGGAAGCCACCACCTTCGCGTCGCGCGCTTCGGCACCGTATCGCAGGCGCACGTCGTCCCCCGGCGCGAACGGGTGCGGCCGGTCCGGGTCGCACGCCACGACGAGCGTCCGCTTCGCCGTGCGCAGCCGGCCGGACGGCGGCACCCACTCACCGGCCGACACCGAAACGGGCACCGCGCACGTCGTGTCGATCTCCAGGTCACCGAGCGGCGCGGCCAGCTGCCGGAAGAACTCCCACCATGCCGGGTTCGTCTCGCGCCGGTGGTAGCCGACGGACGCGGCCAGCAGCGCGCGGGCGTGATCGTCGGGCGTGAACTCGGCCGGGTCGTCGGGCAGGCCGTCGAGCAGGGGATCGACGAGCGCCGCCATCGCGGCGGCCCGCTCCGCCCGCCGTTGCGCCGCGACGTCTTCCTCGGTCTCCCGCAGCAGAGCGTCCACATCGGACTCAGGTTCCGGCACGACGAGCTCGATGCCCTCGTCCACCCGCACCCGGTGCAGAAACTCCAGCAGCCGCAAGGTGGACACGCAGTCGTACTCGTTGTACTCACCAATACCGCGCAACACTTCGCCGGCACGCTCTGGCTCGCCGGCGGCCGTCAGCGTGAGGTAGTCCTCATACGCCTCGATGCTCGACGCGGCCGTCTTCACGTCGCCCTCGCGCGCGGCGGGCATGTAGAGCGGCTCGAGGTACTTGATCGAGTACGACCGCTGCCCGACCCGCAAAGCCTTGCGCACCACCGCGTACAGGTCAACGAGCGCGCCGCCCCGCAGCAGCTCGTCCACGGCCTCCTCACGCGTGCCGTGCACGGCGGCGAGCCGCTTGATGGCGGTAACCTCATACGGCGCGTAGTGGTAGACGTGCGCGCCGGGGTGTTCGGCCAGCCGCGCGGTGGCGAAGTCCACGAACTCCTCGAACGCCCGCTTCTCCTGCGCCCGCGAGTGGGCCCAGAACGGCGTGAACCGCCGGCCGTCGGCGTCGTCCGTCACCGCGCCGAACAGGTACTCGAGCCCGGTGCCCGCCAACGCGTACGGGTCGCCTTCCATGTCGAAGAAGACGTCGCCCGGGCTCGGCGGCGGCAGCTCGGCGAGCGCGGCGGGGTCGATCACCTCGTAGGCGAGCTCGCCCGTCTCGTCCTGGCGCACCTGGATCGCGGCCTGCGCGCGCAGCGTGGTGTAGGTGGTGGCAGACATGTCGTGCGGCCGGTCGTCGGGCCCGGCGGCAGCGAGCTTGTCGATCGTGGCGAGACCGGCTGTCACGAGCTTGCGCCGCTGGTCGCCGCGCATGCCCGCGACGAGCGACAGGTCGCGGTCCGCCTCCCGCGCCGTCGAGCAGTGCTGCGCGAAACCGCAGGCTCCGCACGCCGGCCGCTCGTCGGCCCACAGCTGCAGCGGCAGCCGGGCCGGGCGGTCGCGCAGCCGCGAGCGCAGGCGATCGAGCAGCGGGAGGAAGTCGTCGACGCGCAGCGTGCGGGTGGTGCCGTCGCCCAGCAGCAGGTGCATGTCCGGACCAGCGGGCCACCCGGCCCGGCGCAACGCATCGGCGTACGCGGTCAGCTGGACCACCGCGGACGGCTTGGCGTGGCGCGCGAGCTTGGTGTCGTAGACCTCGTAGCGGCCTTCGTCGTCACGCAGCAGGAAATCGGCGCGGCCGGTGAACTGGTCGTCGTGGAACACCGCCTGGTAGACCACAGGCGCGCCGGCGCGCAGCGCCTCCTCCGTTGCCTTCGCCGCGACGACCGGATCCCGCTCGTCGATCTCCACGACCTTGCGCTCGGCCCGCAGCCGCCCGAGCGTCGCCTCCTCGTGCGCGCGCCCGTGCTTCACCGCCAGCTGATCAGGTCCCGAACCGGGCTTCGGCGCGCCGGGCAGCCCCGCCGCCAGTGCCTGTGTGAGGACGCTCCGGTGCTCGCACTCGAGCAGATCGGCGAGATCGGACGGCGTGTACATCGCCCGGAAGTCTTGCACGACCGCCGGCGCGCCCCGCCCACCCCGGGCACCGACACGCCGACCGCCAGGTCACGGCCGGCGAGCCGTCAGCGCCGGCGGGGCAGCGGGATCACGTCGAAGTCGCGCGCCACGTGGATCTCCCCGTCGAAGACCTCCGCCGCCTCCGCCCCGAACGCGTCGGCCTCCGCATAGGGGTAGCGCTGCGAGAAGTGGGTCAGCACGAGCTTGCGCACGCCCGCCTCGGCGGCGAGGCGGCCGGCGTCGGTGCTGGTGAGGTGGCCGTAACGGGCGGCGAGATCGGCGTCGGCGGCGCGGAAGGTCGACTCGGCGACCAGCAGGTCGGCGTCGCGTGCGCAGTCCAGGGCTCCCGCGCACGGGCGGGTGTCCATGACGAACGCCACGACCTGGCCGCGCTTCGGCTCGCTGACGTCGGCGAGGTGAACGGTGCGGCCGTCGATCTCCAGCGAACCCGCCCGCCGCAGCCGGCTGATGTCCGGACCTCGGACCCCGGCCGCGGCCAGGCGGCCGGGGAGCATCCGGATGCCGTCGGGTTCGGTGTAGCGGTAGCCGAAGCAGTCGATGCGGTGGTCGAGGACGTGGGCGGACATCGGGCCGTCGGTCCAGCCGTCGGCGAATACCGGCCGCGGGACGACCTCCGCGCGCTCGTGGTAGGCGGTGGAGTAGCGCAGGCGCTCGAAAAACGCCTGGCCGGTAGCCGGGTAGTGGCAACGCACGGGCCGTGGCACGGCGTCGAGCGACAGCCGCTGCAGCACGGCCGAGAGGCCGAGGCTGTGGTCGCCGTGGAAGTGGGTGATGCAGATGCGCGTGAGCTCCGCGGCGGCCACGCCGGCGTGGGTCATCTGCCGCTGCGTGCCCTCCCCCGGGTCGAACAGCACGCCGTCGGTGTCGAAACGCAGGAGGTACCCGTTGTGGTTGCGGTGCCGCGTCGGCGTCTGGCTCGCCGACCCGAGCACCACGAGCTCACGTCGTGACATGCCGCCATCTTCGACGATCACCGGCCACCGGGAAAAGCGGACGGCCACCCGGCCTGATTCCGGGCTCCCGGCAGAACTCGAGAATTACCGTGCCGGGACAGCGAACCGCCCCCGACTGGCACCCGGCCTTGTGGAATCGGCTTCAGCTCAACGCGGTGAAGCGGGCAAGGGGAACCGAACCCGCGAGTTCCTTGGCCAGCTTCGCATCGAGCGTCACCAGCGCGTCGCCGTGCAGCCGCGTCAACGCGACATACTCGGCGACGAATGTGTCGGCCCAGCCGAGCTCGTCCGCGACCTGCCACGCCGTGGCCTGGAGCACGCGGTCGCCGAGCAGCCGGATCCGAAGCCCGCGTACGTAGTCGAGGTGGCGTTCGGCGTCCTTCTTGGTCAGTTCCCCCTTGCGCACGCGCGCGTACAGCAGCGACAGCGCGTGCGAGCGGATCAGCGTCGGCGCGAGCAACTGGTGCTCCGCGCCGATCACGGCCCGCTCCTCGGCCAACCGGATCGCCACGTCCGGCCCGATCACGTACTTCGCCACCGCGTCAGAAGTAGCGGCGCGGCAAACCGGCGTGGCGCTGCTGTAGGACCGGCGACCTGGACGCGGCGCTGACCTCCGGATGCCGATACCCGTCAGGGCCGAGGGGAACCCGGCGCCCATCTGGCACATCGAAACAGGCGCACCCGGCCACTTCTCGACGCCCCAGGCCAGCCCGCCGCAGCGTGGGCAGACGATCCCTGAGCGCTCCCGACCAGACCATCCACAACGGACACCAGGATCAACTCCCGGAGTCCTCGAGCTGCTCCAGGAACGCCCGTGCGGCCGGCGACGCGCTCGCGCTCACGGCCACCGCGACGGTCCGCGCCGTGCGCGGCACCAACGGGCGCAGCACCGTGCCGTCGAGCCGCGGCACGCCGACGGAAGGCAGGATGCTCACGCCCAGCCGCGCCCGCACCATCTCCAGCACGGCCGACATCTCGCGGGCCTCGAACGTCGGCTCCAGGTGTACCCCGGCTTGCTCGGCGGCGGCCGCGAACACCTGCGCGCAGCCGCCGGTGGGGCGGACGAACGGCTCCTCGGCGAGATCCGCGTAGGACACGGCCTCGCGCTCCGCCAGCCGATGGCCGGTGGGCAGCACGGCGCACATCTCGTGGCTGTCGAGCAGCACCGTCCGCAGGCCGGGCGCGGGCAGCGTGACCACGGCGGCGTCGGCGACCCCCAGGTCGAGCCAGTCGCGCACCTCCTGGTCGCTGCCCTCGATCAGGCGCACCGCGACGAGTGGGTGGCGTTCGGTGAACGCCCGCAGCACGGCGGGCAGCCGTGTCCCCGTGGCGGTGGGCAGGCTGGCGATCCGCAGTGTCCCGGTGATCTGCCCGGCCACCTCGGCGACCTCCGCGCGCAGCAGATCGACCTGCCGCACGGCCTCGCGCGCTCGCCGGACGGCGCGTTCACCGGCTTCGGTGAGGGTGACGCCCGTGCGCTGGCGGGTGAGCAGCGGGGCACCGAGCTCGGCTTCGAGCGCGGCGACCGAGCGGCTCACCGCGGGCTGAGCCATGCCGAGGCGCTCGCCCGCGGCCGTGAAGCCACCATGGTCGGCCACGGCCAGGAGCACCTTGAGCTGCTGCATCGTCGTCACGAGGACCTCCCGCCATGTTCGCCACGGCATACCGCCATAACGCGAAGGACATTTCCCACGGCTCACCCAGAACATTACCGTCATGGTGCAACCGAGGAAGACAAGAGGAGTCATTTGTCATGCGAGTGCTGATCACCGGGGCGTCGAAGGGCATCGGCCGGACGGTCGTCGACCGGCTGGCCGCCGAGGGCCACCACCCGATCGGCCTGGCACGCACCGCACCGGCCGAGTTCCCCGGCAGCTTCCACGCCGTCGACCTCGGCGACCGCGAGGCCACCGCCGCGACGCTCGAGAAGGTACTCGCGGAAGGTCCCGTCGACGCCGTGGTGAACAACGTCGGCTTCGCCAAGCTGGCGCCGCTCGGGTCGATCGACCTCGACGACGTCGCCCACGCCCACGACCTCAACTTCCGCACCGCGGTGCAGGTGACCCAGGCCGTGCTGCCCGGGATGCTCGCCGCCGGGCGGGGCCGGATCGTCAACGTCACCAGCATGGTCACGCTCGGCACGCCGCTTCGCACCACGTACGCGGGCTCGAAGGCGGCGCTCGAGACCGCCACCGCCATCTGGGCCGTCGAGCTCGGGCAGAGCGGTGTCACCGTGAACGCCGTCGCGCCCGGCCCGACGGAAACCGAGCTGTTCCGCCGCGGCACGCCTGTCGGGTCCGAAGGCGAAGCCCGGTTCCTGGAGAAGCTGCCGGTGGGCCGGCTCGGGCGTCCGGCGGAGATCGCCCACGCCATCTGCTTCCTGCTCTCCGAGGACGCGGGGTTCATCACCGGCCAGATCCTGCGCGTCGACGGCGGAGGAAGCATCGCCGCGGCCTGAACTCCTCGGCGGGCAAAGCGAAACCGCCACGGCGGCCTGACCGATTCGGGCAGAATCGCCGATATGGCGCCCACCTTCGTTCTCGTCCACGGTTCCAACGCGACCAGCCGCTGCTTCTCCGTGCTGCAGCGCGAGCTCGCGCTGCGCGGCCACCGCTCGCTCGCGGTCGACCTGCCCGGCCATGGCGCGGCCGGGTTCTCGGCGGCCTACCAGGCGCAGGACCTGGCGACGTTCGCCACCGAACCGTCGCCGCTCGCGGGGGTCACCCACGCCGACGCGGTGGCGGCGGTGACGGACGTCGTGCGGCGGGCGCACGAGCACGGTCCGGTGATCCTCGTCGGGCACAGCCGCGGCGGGCTCACCGTCACGAGCGTCGCCAACGCCGTGCCGGAGCTGCTGCACCGGACCGTCTACGTGTCGGCCTGGTGCTGCGTGGCCGACACGCCCGCCGGCTACCTGCGGAACCCGGCGTACGCGTCTGCCGCGCTCGCCGAAGCGGCGAAGGTCATGGTCGGTGATCCCACGCAGCTCGGCGTGATCCGCATGAACTGGCGATCCGCCGACCCCGCCCACCTCGCCGCCCTCAAACAGGCGATGCTCGCCGACGGGACCGACGCCGAGCTGCTGTCGTTCCTGGCCGGCCTGGACCCGGACGAGTCCCTCGACGCCGGCAACGACCGCGCCGACGCGGCCACGTGGGGCCGGGTGCCCCACACCTACGTGCGGCTCACCCGCGACGAAAGCCTGCCGCTCGCACTGCAGGACCGGTTCATCGAGGAGGCAGACGCGCTCACGCCGGCCAACCCGTTCGAGGTCCATTCGCTGGACGCCGGCCACGTCGGCCCCTTGGTGCGCGCCGCGGAGCTCGCCGACGTGCTCAGGAGCCTCACACTCCGGTAGAAGAACCCGGCCGCACGATCATCAGCACCGTGACCACGGCCCACAGCAGGTTGAACACCCCTGTCGTCATGCTCAGCCGCCCGGCGAGGCGGGTGTCCGGCGCGGTTGCCACGGAAGACTCGGCAGGCACCGCAGACTCGGCAGGAACCGCACCGTCGCCCGCGGGTCCCGCCAGCGCGGCCCGCTGGCCCGGCAGCACGAACACCAGCAGCACCACCGCGGCCACCGCTGTCAGCGCGATCGAGACGAGCACCCACGTCTGGCCCGTCACCTTCATCGTCCCGGCAACGGCGAAACCGAACACCGGCACGGCGATCGACACCCACGCGTAGACACGGCAGATGCGGTGCAACAACGCCAGCGTCGAGCGATCACCCCGCTTCAGCGCGGCGGGGAACATACTGGCGGCAACGGCCACGGGCCCGACGGCGAGGATCGCCGCCAGCACGTGGATCGACAGGAAGACTTTGCTCACGGCATTGACGCTAGCCCTCGCGTTTCACCGCCCGGAACCGGCTGGATCGCCGTGTTCCACCGGATTCTCGCCAGTAACCGGAAACCAGCGCTTGTCCGCTTCGGGCACCTGCACCGCGAGGAAGACCAACGTCCGGTTCAGCCGGAAGCCCAGGTGCTCGTACAGCCGGATCGCGCCGACGTTCGACCCGGCCGCGTGCAGGAACGGCAGCTCACCTCGCTCACGAATGCCCGCCGCGACCGCGCGGATCAGCCGCGCCGCCAAACCCTGGCCGCGGAACGCCGGGTCGGTGCAGACCGCGCTGATCTCCGTCCAGCCCGGCGGGTGGAAGCGTTCGCCGGCCATCGCGATGAGGGCGCCGTCGCGGCGGATGCCGAGGTAAGCACCCAGTGAAATGGTGCGCGGCAGGAACGGGCCGGGCTGTGTGCGGGCGACGAGGTCGAGCATCTCGGGCACGTCGGCTTCGGTGAGGCGGACGGCTTCCGCGTCTGGCGCCGCCGCCAGGCCGGTGCCCTCGAGCTGCACGCCCGGCGTTTCGCCGAGCACAGTCCAGCCCGCGGGCGCGGAACCCGTGGCACCGGCGATCACGGCCGTCGCGCCAGGCCCGGCGAGATCGGCGATGTCGTGCCAGACGTCCTCGTCCGGCTGATCCGGCACGGCGACGAACGGCGCGACGTCCGCGGGGTAGCGCAGGACCTGGCCCTTCTGCTCGGCCAAGTGCGCGTGCGGTCCGGTCAGCGCTGCCCACACCGGGTTGTCGAGCGGCGACGAGCTCATCCTGCCTGCCATTTCGTAGACGGAGCGACACTCCAGAATGCGGCGGTGGCCAGCCGTTCTGCCACCCGATCCCACATGCTGGGGTCCGGCCCGCCGAACTACGCTCGCAACGCTTCGAAGGACTCCTTCAGCGCCGGGTAGTAGTCGTCGAACGACGGGCGAGGAGTGTCGTCGCGGGCGGCGACCAGCAGGTCGAGGTAGTACTCCCAGCCGGGCCCGATCTCACCGATGCCGTCGGTGTTCGCCAGATGGTGCACCAGGCGCACCTCGGTCCCGTCCTCCACTTCGGACACCAGCAGCTCCAGCGGCCACCCGCCGGCGTCCGCCATCCCCAGCAAAGCCAGCCGCCGCGGCGCCTCACAGGCCTCGATGCGCATGTCGGTCCACGGCTTGCCCTCTTCGAACGCCAGCTGCACCCGGATCGTCTTCCCGGGCGCGCCTTCGCCTTCCCACGGCCCGAACCACAGCGCCGTGCGGTGCGGTTGCGTCACGTCGGCCCACACGTCTTCGGGCGACGTCGCGAACGTGCGGCGCAGCACGAGGTCGACCCCGCCGTCGGTGCGCACCAGCTCTGCCATGAGGGGGACCCCTTTCGCGTCGAGGACGTCAGGGTAGCCGCGACCCCGGCACATCAGGCCGGAGACTGGCCGGAGGGGGTTCTACCGTCCGAAATCACCACGTCGAAAGGATTCCGATGAGCCCCGTCGAGACCAACCAGCCGCTCGGCACACCGGTCTGGATCGACCTGGCCGTGCCCGACCTCGACCGCGCGCGGGTCTTCTACGGCGCCGTCTTCAGCTGGGAATTCGACGGCGGCGACTGCCTCCTGCGCGGCGTCCCCGTCGCCGGCCTGCACCACACGGTCGACCCCACGCCCGGCTGGCAGGTCTACCTCGCGACCGACGACTGCGCCGGCACCGCCGAAGCCGTCGCCGAGGCCGGCGGCACACTGTTGCGTGAACCGCACGATGTCGGCGACCGCGGCCGCGCCGCGCTCGCCGTCGACCCGTCCAGCGCGCGCTTCGGTCTGTGGGAGGGCCACGCGTTCCCCGGCTCCTGTGTGGTCAACGAGCCCGACACCCTGGTGCGCAACGACCTCGTCACCCCGGGCGCGGCCGAAGCGCGCGAGTTCTACTGCACCGTCTTCGGCTTCACGCTCGACGGCAACGACGACCTGCCCGACGCCGACTTCACCTTCCTGCGCCGCCCCGACGGCCACGAGGTCGGCGGCATCTTCGCCCTTCGAGACGCCCCGACCTCGGCCTGGGCCACCACCTTCGAAGTCGCCGACGCCGACACTTCGGCCACGAAGGTCCGCGACGCCGGCGGCGAAGTCGCTTCAGTCGCGGGGACGCCGTACGGCCGGATGGCGACCGTCACGGACCCGTTCGGCACCGGCTTCACGCTGATCGCGCGCCCCTGACCAGGTCACGGCGCACGTGCTCCGGCACCCAGCTCGCGGCGGCCGGGCTCGCCCACCCGCGCCGCACGAACGCGACCAGCTCGGCCAGCCCGCGGTGACCGGTCCCCGGACGCCACACCAGTGACCACGGGTAGCAGGGCACCGGCTCGACCACCGGGATGCGCTGCAGATCGTGCCGCTCGGGCCACGCGATGCGGATCTTCTCACCGACGAACGTGAACAGCGTGCGCGACTCCGCCAGGGTGTCAAGCAGAGCTTCGAGCCCGAAGTTCGGCCCGGTCGGGTCGACGTCCACGCCGAACTCGGCCGACAGCTCGGCGTAAAAGCCCTCCCACTCGCTGCCACGCCGGATCCCCGGCACCCACGCGCGGTGCTCGGCGACCTCGGCCAGGCGCGCCTCCCGCCGTCCGGCCAGCGGATGCCCCGGCCCGACCACGATCTGCAACGGCTCGAGGTACGCGTACAGGTGTTTCAGTCCCTCCGGCGGCTCGCGCAGGTACGTGAACCCGGCGTCGACCGCGCCCGCGCGCAGCTCCCGCAGTGTCTCGGCCGCGCCGCTGGAAGTGAGCATCTCCATCGGCACGTCGCGGTGCGCGCGGTGGAACTCCCGGAACAGCTCGGCCGCCGCCAGCCGCCGCCCGAGCACGTCCACGCGCAACGGCCGTGTCTCCCGCTGCACCGACTCCACCGCGTCGGCCACCGCACTCAGCACGGCCTTCGCGCGCGGCAGGAACGTCCGCCCGTCCACCGTCAGCGTCGCCCCGGCCGCCACCCGCTCGAACAACACGACACCCAGCTCGCCCTCCAGCCCCGCCACCCGCTTCGACACGGCCTGCTGGCTGATCCCCAGCCGCCCGGCCGCCAGCCGGAACTGCCCCTCCTCCGCGACCGCGACGAAGGCGCGGAGTGCCTCGAAGTTCATGCGTCCAGTGTCACCTCACCCCGGCGGCGGCACCGGCACACTCCTCCGGATCGGCCGAGGCCGTCACTCTTCCGCCAGCAGGTAGCCCACGCCGGCCTCCTCGATCTCGTCGAGATCCTCCACCGTCAGTCCCCGTCCGGTGAACCGCTCGGCGGCCACGAGCCCCTTCGGCCGCCGGTCGCGGAGGTCGTCGAAGTCCAAGCCCGCGATGGCGGCAGCCACTTCCGGATCTGCGCCGAGCGGTAGCCCGAGTTCCGCCGAAGCGAGGAGTTCGCCGTCGCGAGCGAAGGAGAGCCGCGTGACGGCGTTGACGTTCCAGAACATGCTCGCGGCGCGCCCTCCTCGCGACAGTTCGGCCAGCACCTCGCCCTGCGCACCGCGAAACCCGTTCTCCTCGACGGCCAGCACAGCTCCGTCCACTTCGGACACCAGTACCGACGGGCGGTAGCCGAAGTCGAAGTCGCGCAGGTCGTCGAGCGGCTCCGGCTCTTCCACGTCCGCACCGAAAGCCTGCAGCACCTGCTCGAACGACAATCCGACGACCACAGTCACGGTGGCCGCCTCCGACAGCATGCTCTGCCCGATCCACCGGTACGCCGCCTCGGGCAGATCGACCCCCGGTGGCTCCGGCTCGCCGCGCAGCCGGTGGCCCAGCCGGTCGGCTCGTGCATGCACCACCGCCGGTGCCGCCGGCGCTTCCCACACGACCAGCTCGTACTCCTCGGAGTCGACGTCGTCGCGACCGTAGGCGTGCACGCGCACCCTCAGGTCACCCGGCCACGGCGGCGTCGCGATCCGGCGGTGCTGCAGCCGCGCTCCCACCAGGGTCGCGTCGCCCCGGCGGGCGGGCCAGCTGACCTCGACGACCTCGTCCCAGCCCTTCGTCTCCACGTCCGCCGGAGGTTCGGCGAGCACCCGCAGCCGGGCGTTCAGCACGCCGTCTTCCCGCCCCGCCCGGATGCGCACTCCGCCTTCGCCGACTTCGACCAGCCCGTTGTCCGCGAATCCGCCTGGCGCGGACACCGGTCCCTCGGCCAGGGTGAACACGTGGTCCCGCACCTCCACCTGCATGTGGCCGTACGCCGGCAGGAGGTACTCGACGCGTTTCTTGGCGAGCACCGCTTCCCCGTACACCACGGGCATGCTCCGGCTCGGCAGGAGCGCGGCCGCCGTGCCCAGCCCGACCCCGAGCTGCGCCGCGACCCTGTCGTACCCGGCGTCGCCCAACACTGCGGCGGCCGTGACCACCGCGACCGCGAGGTACGCCGCCCCGTGCGCCGCGGCGACAGCCTCTTCATCGCCCACGACATCGGCGCCCAGCATCGCGGCGACGGCCTTGTCCTCGACCAGCCGCGACACGAGGCCGGCGATCACCTCCACGGCGCCTGGCCGGAGAGCGGCGAAGCGCCGGGCTTCGCGAAGAGCTTCAACCTCGGTGGACAGGGACGCGAAGCCCAGCCTGCCGGAGGCGACACTGCCCAGACTCGCCCCGGCCCCGGCCACCGGCGGCAACGCTTGCGCGGTGAGCTCCAACGCCCCGTGTACGCGCTCCACCAGCCAGCTCGGCAGCTCCCGCAGGGCCCGGATCGCGTCGGGCTCCGTGATGCCGGACCGTGCGCGGTGTTCCTGCCCTCCGCGCCACCGGCCGAGCGCGGCCGCCGTCGGCACCGGAACCGCGGCCGCCACCTGCGGAGCCGACCGGACAATGGCTTGGACCAAAGCCGGTGTGATCGCGTCCCCGTGAGCTGCCACGGCCGTGCGGTCGGAATTGTTGTCCCCCATGGCACCCATCCTGCCCGATCACCGTTCGCCGAGGGGGGCCTTTCCCGAACCCGGCCCACCCGAACCGGCCCGCCCCGCTCGAACTCGATTGCGCCGCCGCCCTCCCGACCGCTAAACAGGCATCGTGGACCTCCGCCTGCTCGACGCGACTGCCGACGACGCTGCCGAACTGCTCGTGCTGCAGCGGTGCTGCTGGGTGCAGGAAGCCCTGCTCAACAACACCCTGGAGATCCCCGCGCTGCACGAGACCCTCGACGAGGTCCGCGAGGGAATCCGCACGTGGCGGGTGTGGGTTTTGCGGCAGGGCCCTCGCCTGGTGGGTTCCGTGCGCGGGCGGCTCGACGAGGGCGCCTGGGAGGTGGGCCGCCTGATGGTCGCGCCCGACCTCGCCGGGCGCGGCCTGGGCCGGCGGCTGCTGGAGCACGTGGAGAGCCAGGCGCCCGCGTCGGCCGACCGCTTCGAGCTCTTCACGGGCGCCGCGAGCAAGCGCAACATCGCGATGTACGAACGGGCGGGGTACCGGTTGACCGACCAGTCCGGCCCGGTCGACGGCCACATCCGGCACGCGGTCTTCCTCATCAAGCGCCGGGCGTGATCGCTCACCCCGTGTGCAGGTGCGCCGCCAGCCGGATCCGCAACCCGCGCACGTCGGCCAGCGCCACCGAGAACGTCTCCGCCGGCCGGTGTCCCGCGGTGTTGTTCCACCGTCCACACGGTCCGGTGACGTACGTGAAGCCGTTCCGCGTCAAGGGAACCGACCAGATCTGCTCACTTCCGAGCCCCGCGCCGGAACGCCGCGCGTGCCAGAACTGCGACGTCGCCATCACGTCCCCCAGCGCGCCCACGAACGCGGGCACGTCCTCGTCGCGCAGCCCGAGCCCGCGCCCGGCCCACACCCGCGGCAGGTCCGGCTCGCCCTCGCCGGGCCGCAACGTACGCCCGAACACCACCTCGGCGTCCCCGACGTCAACGCTCCAGCCCGGCGCCGTGATGCGCACCATGGTTCCACTCGCTTCCTGAGTTCCGGCGCCGAGTGAACCACGCCCCCACCGAACCCGACTGAGCGATCACCGCTTCAGGAAGCGGGTTCTGCCTTGTTCCCTCACCCGAGGGGCCCCGCTCGCGCCCGTCTCGCCGGGTTCGCCGCAACACCTGCGCACCCGCGGCCGCGCGCGCCTTCGCCCGCCCACCGCCGGACCTCGCCACCCGGGTCGACCAAGCCGCGCCCCGCCCGAACACAGCCCCGCCCGAACACAGCCCCGCCCTCCCAGGGGGCGTACCCATGCCCAGCCTATCGCCCCCCACCGACAAAACCCCTGGGCGCAGCCGAGTTGTCCACAGGTGCGCCCGAACCAGGCGCCACTGTGGACAAGTCGGCAAGACCCGTCACCGACGCCAGCCAGAACAACCCCGGCCACGAATCGGAGAATCCTCCGGTCGCGTTTCGACACCGAGCCAACCGGAGGACCTCCGAACCACAGACCGGACCCTCCACACGGGACCCCACCAGGACAGCGTCAAGCGCCGCAAGCCCTCGCCACCAAGCGGGCAAGTCGCCTTTCGGAACACCCCTCGCAAACCAAGGCACCAGCACCACCTTCCCCGGCGCATGACCCTCCGCCAGCAACCGCTGCGCCACGGCCGCCTGCGCCAGCGGGAAGGTTCGCGCCGCACGCACCGAAAGCGTGCCCGCCTCGGCCAGTTCGACCAAGGTCAGCAGGTCCCGCTGGTCGAGTCGGACGAACACCGGAACCGTGCCGGGAAGAGAAACCTCCGCGATCGACGCCACCCGCACATCCGCCGCGGCCAAGTCCGAAGTAGACGAAAGCGCGCCCCGCCCGACCGTGTCGAGCACCGCGTCGACACCGGAAGGAACCAGCGCACGAACCCGCGGCGCCAGTCCCGAGCCATACGAACCCGGCGACGCACCCAACGACCGCAGCGCGTCGCACTCGGCGCGCCGTGGTGGTCGTCGGCGAGAGCGCCGCGAGCCGGGTCGGTGACGCCGTGGTGGCCGTCCCGGTCGTCGGCCAGACAGGCAGCACCCTCGTGCTGGGCCGTGCCGAGGGCACCCCGACGCCGGACCTGACGGCCTTCGAACGCACCGCCAAGCACGTTGCCGCTCGCCGGCTTGCCACCGACGGCACGGCGTAGCCCGCACTCCCGAAGATCCCCCAAAACCTCTGGACCTGCGCTTATACACGTTCACCGCGAAATCCTTGACTTCAAATTGAGCAAGTGATTTAGTCAATTCACTCGCAGAACGGAGTCACCGATGACCGAAGCGCACCCGAAACCCGGGCTGTCCGAGCAGCTCGTGGAAGGGCTGCTGGAGCTGATCGCCGACAAGCGACTGGCGCCGGGCGACAGCCTGCCGACCGTGCGCGTGCTGGCCGAGCGGTTCTCGGTGACCACGCCGACGATCCGCGAAGCGCTGCGCCGGCTGCAGACCACCGACGCGGTGCGCATGCGCCACGGCTCGGGCATCTACGTGGGCGACGGGATCCACCGCACGCTCATGCCGAACCCGAACTCCGCGCCGATGAAGGACGAGCTGATCCTCCAGCTCGTCGACGCCCGGCTCACGATCGAGCCCGGCATCGCGGCGCTGACCGCGGCCAACCGCAGCGAGGAAAGCCTGCAGCGCTTGGAACTCGCGCTCGACACGGCCAAGCGCGACAGCACCGACCACCGGCCGCACCTGAACTTCCACCGCGAGCTCGCCGGCGGTTCGGGCAACCAGGTGCTCTTCGAGGTCGTCGACTCGCTGCTCGCCGCGCGTGGCCGGGAGCAGAAAGCCCTGCGCGCCCTCATCGAAGACCGCCGGCGCGACTACGAGGAGCACCTCGCCATCTTCGACGCCGTGCGCTCCGGCGACGCGGCCGGCGCGGAGGAACACACCCGCCACCACCTCGAACAACTCCGCACCGAAGTGGCCCGCCAGCTCGGGCGGGCCGAATGACCGGGAAAGACACCATGCCGATCGCACCACGTTCACACCGCCTCGCCGACCTCACCTGGCCCGAGATCGACGACCTGCGCCCGCACGCCCCCGTGGCGATCGTGCCGCTCGGAGCCACCGAGCAGCACGGCCACGGGCTCGCGCAGCGCACCGACACCACCCGGGCCGAGGTCGTCGCAGACCTTGTGGCACAACACCTGTCGCCGAAGGTCGTGGTGACTCCGGTGATCCCCGTCGGGGTCTCCGAGCACCACATGGCCTTCCCCGGCACGCTCACGCTGTCGCCGATCACACTGCAGCAGGTGATCGTGGAACTCGTCACCAGCCTGCACCGCCACGGCTGGCGCAAGGTCTACGTGCTCACCGGCCACGGCGGCAACAACGCCACGGTCGAGGTAGCCGTCACGCGGCTGCGCACCGACCTGCCCGACCTGCACATCGCGTGGAGCGGGATCACGCCCGTGGTCTCGGACCTCGTGTCGAAGCTGTCCGAAAGCCGGATCGGCGGCCACTCCAGCGAAATCGAGACTTCGCAGGCGATGTTCGCCGACCCGGACCTCGTGCTCCCCGAGCGGCTCACGCCCGGCAGCTCGACCTTCGACGACCTCGACCAGGCGGGCAAGCTCAGCCGCTCGCGGCCGGGGATCCACTTTCCACAGTCCTATCACGACCTGAGCAAGACCGGCACGCTCGGCGACGCCACCAAGTCGTCCGTCGAGATCGGTGCTCGGCTGGTGGAAGCCACCGTCGAGCGCATCAGCGGCTTCCTGCAGGAGTTCCTCGACCTGCCGGAACGCCAGTCAGCCCCCACCCTCACCCGCATTCCCCAGGAGACGCCATGACCGCCCCGACCCGACGCCGTCTCGGAGTGGCCACCCTCGTGCTCGCGGCCGGCCTCACGCTGACCGCCTGCGGTGGCAGCGACGACCAGGCCGCCAACCCGCTCGGCACCGCCACCCCCGGCAAGGTCCACTTCGCCTTCCGTTCCGACGACAAGCCGACGTCGTTCATCGACGGCGGCAAGCCCGCCGGCTTCCTCATCGAGCTCACGCAGGCGATGGCGCAGAAGATGAACCTGGCCGCCGACTACACGGCGACCGACTTCGCGAGCATGCTGCCCAACATCCGCAACCACAAGTACGACTCCGCCGCGTTCGGCACGCTCGTCACGCCGCCGCGCCAGGAGGTCACCGACTTCACCACCCCGGTGAACTACGGACAGGCGCAGCTGATCTCCCGCAAGAGCGCACCACTGGCCACTGTGGATGCCTCGGGCGGCAAGACCATCGCGATCACCCGCGGCAGCGAGCTGATCCCGCTCGTGAAGAAGCGCGTGCCGACCGTGACGGTCAAGGAGTTCCCGAACATCGCGGCCAGCTCCAACGCGCTGACCGCGGGCCAGGTCGACGGGCTGTTCACCGGCGTCGCGACCACGAACGACCTCCTGGAGAAGCACCCCGATTACCAGGCCTCGCCGGCGATCACCAGCGGCATGACGGCGTTCCCTGTGGCCAAGGACAAGCCCGAGCTGAAGAAGGCGCTCGACGACGCGCTCAAGGCCGTGATCGCCGACGGCACGTACACGAAGCTGTTCGACAAGTGGAACCCCAAGGGCATCGCGATCCCGTCGGACATGCTCAAGGCCTACCCCGGCATGCAGCAGCGCCCCGGCGTCACCGCTGCCGACGGGTCCTGAAAGGACAGTTCCATGGACGGCCTGAAACAAATCTGGGACACGTTCTTCGACCTCGACCTCATCGGCAGCACGCTCCCCACGCTGCTGAAGGAGGGGTTGCTGAACACCCTGTTCCTCACCGTGCTCGCGAGCGCGATCGGCCTCGTGGTCGGCATCTTCCTCGCCAGCGGCCTGATGTCGCGCTTCCGCGTGCTGCGCCTGCCCTGCCGTTGGTACGTCGACATCCTGCGCGGTCTGCCGCACATCCTGAGCATCTACCTCATCGGCCAGGGCCTGCCGCTGGCCGGGCTCACGATGTTCGGCAACTGGACCTACGGCTACGCGGCGCTCGCGATCGGGCTCATGGAAGGCGCTTACATTGCGGAGATCTTCCGCTCGGGCTTCCAGAGTGTCGACAAGGGCATCGTCGAAGCGTCGCGCAGCCTCGGGATGTCGCACACGAAGACCATGCGGCTCATCGTGATCCCGATCGGTTTCCGCCGCGTGCTGCCGGCGCTCACCGGCCAGTTCATCCTGGTCATCAAGAGCACGGCGCTGGTCTACCTGCTCGGCCTCGCCGCCGGGCAGCGGGAGATGTTCGCGATCGCCCAGGACACGTCCACCAACAACGCGTCGCTCTCGCCGCTGGTCGCCGCGGGGCTGTTCTACCTCGCGATCACCGTGCCGCTCACCTACGTGGTGAACAAGTGGGACAAGCGGATGCGCGAAGGCCGGCCCGCCGCGGCCACCGCGCCGGCGGCCGTGCGCACCGAGGAGGCACTGGTATGACGCAGGCGAGCACCGCGGCGGCCGAGACCGCCCGCACCACCGGGACGACCGTCCGGTACGAGCACATCGACAAGACCTTCGGCAACACCCCGGTGCTGCACGACATCGTGCTCGAAGCGCCCGGCGGCACCACCACGTGCATCATCGGCCCGTCGGGTTCCGGCAAGTCGACGCTGCTGCGCTGCACCAACCTGCTGGAGATCCCCACGGCCGGGCGCATCTTCATCGGGGATCAGGCGATCACCGACAAGGGCGCGGACGTCGACCGCATCCGCACCCGCGTCGGCATGGTGTTCCAGAACTTCCACCTGTTCCCGCACCACACGGTGCTCGACAACGTGACGCTCGCCCAGCAGCAGGTGCTCGGCGTGTCTCGCGACGAAGCTGTGGAGACCGCGCGGGCGAACCTCGCCGCGGTCGGGCTCGCGGCGTACGAGAACCGCCGGCCCTCGCAGCTCTCGGGCGGCCAGCAGCAGCGCGTGGCCATCGCGCGGTCGCTGGCGATGAACCCCGAGGTGATGCTGTTCGACGAAGCGACGTCCGCACTCGACCCCGAGCTCGTGAAAGGCGTGCTCGCCGTCATGCGCGACCTGGCTTCCCGCGGTATGACGATGATCGTGGTGACGCACGAGATGCGGTTCGCCCGTGAGGTCGCCGAGCAGGTCGTGTTCCTCGACCAAGGACGGCTCGTGGAAGCCGCCCACCCCACCGAGTTCTTCGAGTCCCCCCGCAGTGACCGGCTCCGGTCCTTCCTCGACGAGGTGCTCTGAATGAGATTCGCCAAGCTCGCCGCTGTCGCCGCGCTTGCGCTGACCGCCACGGCGGTCGTGCCGCAGACCGCGTCCGCGACTCCCTCCGTGCGCAACCACCCCAGGGTTTCGACGGGCTGCACCGCGCACTCGACCTCCCTGCCGCTCGGGCAGACGATCACGCAGAACATCACCTCCGGCGGGCTTTCCCGCGACTACCTGATCCACCTGCCCGCGAACTACCAGCCGGGTCACCCGAAGCCCGTGGTCATGGCGTTCCACGGCCGCAAGGGCGACGGCAGCGACATCGAAGAGTTCTCCGGCATCGACGGCCTCGACACCATCGCCGTCTACCCGGTGGGCGCCAAGGGTCTCGACGATCAGCGCGCCTGGCAGAGCGCCCCGTATGCCGCGGAAGGCGTCGACGACGTCCGCTTCGTCGGCGACCTGCTCGACCACCTCCAGGCGACGCTGTGCGTGGACCCGCTGCGCATCTTCGCCACCGGAAAGTCCAACGGCGCCGGCTTCGTGTCTCTGCTGGCTTGCCAGCTGCCGATGCGCATCGCCGCCTTCGCCACGATCGCCGGTGCCTTCTACCCGGGCACCACGGTGGGTTGTTCGTCCAGCGTCCCCGCCCCGATCGTCGACTTCCACGGCACCGCCGACCCGACCATCGAGTACAACGGCGGCACCAGCCACAGCGAGCCCATCCCGTACCTCATGGACTGGGCCCAGAACTGGGCGAATCACAACCACTGCGCCGCGACGCCGGTCAGCACCCCGATCGGCTCCGACGTGATCCAGTTCTCCTGGCAGAACTGCGCCGTCAACGCCTCGGTCACCCACTACCGCATCCTCGGCGCCGGCCACACCTGGCCCGGCGAGCTCGTGGACAGCGGCCCGGGCTCGGCGACGCAGACGGTGAAGGCTCAGCAGGTGATCTGGAGCTTCTTCAACGCCCACACGCTGGGCTCCGGTTTGTTCTGAGTTTTCTGCCTCGCTCCGCCGAGGCGCGGGTGTGGGCCGCCCCGCGGGCGGGTGGCCGCCCGGGTGGGGGGGGGGGGGCGCGGGGGGGGCCCGCCGCCCCGCGGCGCACCCA